>JAADGV010000062.1 GCA_013152205.1 Planctomycetota bacterium | reverse complement strand
CATCACTTCTTGCAATAGATGCGCCGCCGCAAAAGGCCAAGGCGTTAGCTCGTCGCTGCCGTGATCTGGGATTAGAGCCGGTGATGATGTTTTCAACCATCTACCCAGAGGCAACAGATGCCATGCCGATACTGACCTCGCGTATCCGTCAGGCGGGTGCGGCAGGTATTGGGCAAGTGCTTACTTTCGGTCATACGAAGGGCGGCAATCGTCAATTATGGATCGATCGACTCAAGCAACTCGGACCGATTGCAGGTGACCATGGCGTGCTTCTTGTCATCAAACAACATGGCGGAACAACAGGAACTGGCCAAGCATGTGCAGAAATTGTTCATCAAGTAGATCATCCTAATATTCAGGTCAACTACGATGCTGGCAACGTGATGGACTATCTGAATATCGATCCAATTTCCGATCTTCAGCAATGTGCTGATGTGGTACGAAGCTTCTGTATTAAGGATCACAGGAACTGGCCCAAGGACGAAGATTGTGGTCCAGGTTATGGCACAATCGACCATTACCAACTATTGCACACCGTGGCGTTCACGGGCAGAGACATGCCCCTGTGCTGCGAAAATATCTTCGCCCCGCTAGTGACGCGCCCCTCGAAGCCCGAAGAGATCGATAAGTTGGCCCGCCGCGCACGAGTCTTTCTCGAAACGGTGATTGCGGGAATTCAAATGCGGGGGAACGGATGATTCATTCCGAGACGCAATGGCTGAAATTAGGCAGGCGGATCATTTGCGAGACGACGATTGCAGTTGCATCGTTGAGCGGGCTCATTGCTTCGGCCGAGCAACCCTTGTCGCAAGCCCAAACGCAGGAAGTGTTGTCTCCTTCGCTAGGCGAAGTGATAAGGCCCTTCAATGGCCAAGACCTTACCGGTTTTAGCCATTGGTTGCAGGGCCTCGGTACGGAAGATCCCAACAATGTCTATTCGGTGGTCGACGGGACTCTACGTATTAGTGGCGAAGGGATGGGCTATCTCGCGACGGTCAACAGCTACAAGAATTATCACCTACGCGTCGAATATCGCTGGGGTAAGAAGACTGACGGGTCGGGAAATGTGCGTAATTCGGGAATCTTGTTGCACGCAAATGGCCCAGATGGAAACTGCAAAGGCAAGTGGATGGCGTCGGTCGAGTGTCAGCTCGCACAGGGTTGCGAAGGCGATTTTATTGTCTTGCGTGGGCTCGACGCTGCTGGCAAGACGGTTCCCGTTACGGTCACAAGTGATACAATGATGGCTGCAGATGGCCGAACAAGATGGAAACGTGGTGGTAATAAAACCGTTTATACGCAGAGGCAGTTTTGGTGGTCAGAGCACCAAGTTGGATTCCACGAACTCTTAGATACTCGGGGAGAGAAGGACGTGTCTAGCCCCGTCGGTGAGTGGACACTTGTTGAGTGTATCTGCAACGACGATCGCATTACGGTTAAAATTAACGGTGTCACTGTGAATGAATGTTATGATGTCTTTCCGTCTTCAGGAAAGATCCTGTTCGAAAATGAAGATAACGAGATTTTTTTTCGCAATTTTGAATTGTCCCCCCTCTCGGTACCCCCTCTCGGCACACGTTGAGAAGACGGACAACGATTAGCACCTTTTGTTGCTTTTAGGAACTTTTAGGAAAACAGCAATGCCCACACCTATCAAACCGAAGCGAGAAAACCGCTCATCCCGGCGTCAATTCCTGAAAACTGCGTCTCTTGCGGCCGCCGCTTCGGGTGCCACGACCAACGTGATGATGCGGGCAGCAACACCGCATGTTGGCGGTCGTGACACACTCAAAGTGGGAATTATCGGCTGCGGTGGTAGAGGGACAATGGCGGTACTTGATGCACTGCAAGCAGACCCACATACGCAGCTTACTGCGATGGCTGATGTGTTTGCGGATCGGATTGAGCTGAGCCTGAACTCGTTGCTACAGAAGTCGAACGCAGCAGCCAAAATCGAGGTTCCGAAGGAACGACGATTTTCTGGTTTCAATGCCTACCAGGAATTAATTGCGAGCGATGTCGATGTGGTTCTCTTGACGACGCCTCCTCATTTTCGACCTCTTCACTTACGAGCGGCTATCGATGCTGGGAAGCACGTCTTCTGCGAAAAGCCTGTCGCAGTGGACGCCCCAGGCGTTCGAGAGGTTCTGGAGACTTGTCAACGCGCCAAGGAAAAAGGGCTATCAGTCGTCTCGGGGCTTTGTTACCGAGAAAATCCCGGTTTCAAAGAAGCGATCGATCGAATCAACAACGGAGCAATTGGCAAAGTTCATACCCTCTACGCCAACGACTACCGAGGCCCAATCTGGGAAAAGCCTCGTCAGCCCGACTGGACCGATATGCATTATCAGATGCGAAACTGGTACTACTACACTTGGCTTTCAGGGGATTTTAACGTCGAGCAACACGTGCATTTTCTCGACGTCTGCGCCTGGGTCAAAGGTGGCTATCCTGATCGAGCGATTGGCATGGGCGGACGGCAAGTGCGTACCGAGGAAAAATACGGGAATATTTTTGACCATCATAGCGTCACCTACCAATACGAGGATGGCACGAGGCTGCTCAGTAACTGCCGTCAACAACCGGGATGCGAAACCGATACGCACGCCTTCGTGCAGGGCAGTCGTGGAAGTGCCACTCTCGACGATGGAAAGATTCTTGTCTACACCGATTCGAAGTGGCGTTATCGCAAGAAAAAAGGTGCGAAAAGTGTTTATCAACTCGAACATGACAGGCTGTTTGCAGGCATCCGCAGTGCCAAACCAGAAAACGACGGCGAGTACATGTCCAAAAGTACGTTGCTCGCGATCATGGGCCGAATGGCGACCTACACAGGCCAAGTCGTCACTTGGGAACAGGCTATGAACTCGCAAGAAGACCTTACACCTGAGGCCTATGCGTGGGGATCTGCTCCAGAAGTGACCATAGCCACACCAGGTGTCACGAAGTTAGTCTAGGGAAGTTTGAATAAGGGGCTGATCATTCTCTCTCAATTATCGCTACGTTGTTGGTCGGTTTTACTCGTACTATTCGCGGTATGCTTTTCACCATCTCTGATGGCAAAAGATCAAGTTTTTTCGGACTATACAGAAACGATTCCTGGCACGCCGGTGAAGTTCGATATGGTTGCCATTGAGAGCGGTACCTATCACTTGGGGAGTCCCCCCGAGGAAATTGGGCACCAGCAAGAGGAAAGCCCCCAGGTGCAGGTGCGGGTCCCCTCCCTCTGGATGGGACGACACGAAGTCACCTGGGCTGAATATCACGAGTACATGAAGTTGTGCGGCATTTTTGAAACTTTTGCAGAAGAAGGCCTTCGTAAGGTCACTCAAGACAACCAAGTCGACGCGGTCACCGCACCCTCTAAACTCTATGAGCCAGGTTTTACTTATGGCTCGGACGGAGATCCCGATCCACGTCAACCTGCCGTCTCGATGAGTCAGTACGCTGCCAAACAATACACCAAGTGGCTAAGTTTACTGACGGGTGAATTCTACCGTCTACCCAGTGAGGCAGAATGGGAGTACGTCTGCCGAGCAGGAACAACGACCGCTTATTCGTTCGGTGACGATCCGCAGTTGCTGACCGAATACGCTTGGGTCTACGACAATTCAGAAGATCGCTATGCCACTTCCAAAGTCGGTCAACTGAAGCCCAATCCTTGGGGCTTGTTTGACATGCACGGCAATGTTTGGGAATGGACACTCGACGCCTTTGACGCCAGACATTATTCTAAGTTCGCTGACCGAACAGTAGATTGCGGGAAAATAACCAACTGGCCAACCGAACTCTATCCACGAGTGTTGCGCGGTGGGTCTTGGTATACCGAAGAGGCGAGTAACTGCCGATCAGCATCGCGTCTGGAGTCGGACGATGATCAGTGGCGAACCTCAGATCCGAGTTTTCCACAAAGCCCTTGGTGGTTTGCGAGCGAGGAGGGGTTAACCATCGGCTTTCGAATTGTTCGTCCCAAGAATCCTCCTCCGCGAAAAGAGTGGGGGAAATACTGGGATGCTGATTTGAAGCATATTAAACAGGATGTAGACCTTCGAGTTTTCCAAGAAGGCCGAGGGGCATGGGGCGTTGTCGATAAGCGATTGCCGGAAGCAATCAAGCAGCTTGATAGTCGCAAATAACACGAGATTTCGATATGAATAAAGTAGGTATTGTTGGCGTCGGTTTTATGGGGATGGTCCATTATTTGACCTACCAAAAGCTGTCGGGTACTCAAGTCGTGGCAATATGCGACAGCAATCGCGATCGACTAGCGGGGGACTGGACAGGAATCCAAGGGAATTTTGGTCCGCCGGGTCAGCAGATGGATCTCTCGGACATCGCCGTCTACGAATCGTCAGAGGAACTGATCGCTGATCCGAATGTCGACTTGGTTGACATTACATTGCCCCCAGCGATGCATGTCGATGTTGCTATCCAGGCGCTTCGGGCAGGCAAGCACGTCTTTTGTGAGAAGCCTATGGCGATGACCGTAGGTGACTGCGATCAGATGCTTGCTGCCGCTAAAGAATTCAAACGTCAGCTTCTTATCGGGCACGTATTGCCGTTTTATCCCGAGTACGATTGGGCGCTTCAGGAAATACGTTCCGGCAAGCATGGGCGGTTGCTGGGTGGATCGTTCAAACGCATTATTTCTGACCCGGCTTGGCTGACGAATTTCTGGAACGCTGACGCTGTGGGCGGCCCGATGCTAGACCTGCACATACACGACGCCCACTTTATCCGTCTGCTGTTCGGTATGCCAACTGGGGTCACTACGCGTGGCTCGCAAAGAAGCGGTTTAGCCGAACATTGGCATTCACTTTTTGAGTTCGCCGATAGCAATTTGCATGTTCATGCCACCAGCGGAGTGATCGACCAGCAGGGACGGCCTTTCCTGCATGGTTTCGAGATTCAGTTGGAAAAGGCGACTCTGGTTTTTGAATTTGCCGTCATGGAATCTAACACGGGAGAGCAACAAGGACGTTATCTCTGCAAGCCAACTTTGTTTGATGCAGCGGGGCATGCGCAGTATCCCAGTCTTGGCGACGGTGACCCGATGCACGCTTTTTCTGCAGAGCTGGAGCACGTTTCGCAGGTACTCCAGGGCAATATGGAAGCCGGCGCACTAGCATGTGAATTGGCACGTGATGCCATAGAAATTTGTCAGTTGCAAACAGACAACCTTCTCTCTCAGTAATGACTTGCTTTGCCTCAGCAATGCTCTCGATCCTTGCCTTCCGTTTTAGTGAATCTGCGTATGCTACTTCCCGACTGTAGCAAGACACGATGACCCTACGAGAAGTTTGGCTCGAAGGGATGTAAGAACATTACAAGGAACGATTCCCGATGGTTTTTTTGGATTATGCAGTTCTCGTGGGCTACTTCGCGCTGATGGCCATCATCGGCTTTATCTGTATGATGCGGGTCAAAGGCCAGGACGACTATTTTCTTGGGGGACGCGGCTTCG
>JAADGV010000110.1 GCA_013152205.1 Planctomycetota bacterium | reverse complement strand
TTTCAGGTTACCTCCTCGTGAGTGAAGGACTTTAGTCCGAAGCTCACGAAATTTCCGAACCTACCGGCTTCTAGCCGGTAGTAGTTGAGTAGCGGTTTTGCTTCAAAAAAGTGTTTCAAACAGACCAGCTATTATGAGTTTGTTTTATAAAGAAATAAAAGGCCAAAGCCCCAAAGATGAAACTCAGCAACGTCAAATTGATCTTCGTTCGTGAAATGCGCGATCAGCTGCGCGATCGTCGTACGTTGTTTCTGATTGCCGTGTTGCCGTTGATGCTTTATCCGTTGCTAGGGATGAGCTTTTTTCAGCTATCGCAGTTTCTGCGTCACCATGCGGCGAAGGTGATGATCGTCGGCGCGTCGGAGTTGGAAGGCTACGATTGGCTGCCGCCATTGGTTGACGGAGATCGCTTTGAGATTGGGTTGTTCAGTAATGCAGCTGAGCAGGACCATCTTCAAATCGAAGCTGAAAATGGCGAGTCCGATGCGTCAGAGGAAACCGATCCGCTTGCGAGTGCGCGAGCGGCGTTAAGCCGGGGCGATGTGCAGGTGGTGCTATACTTTCCGCCAGGCTTTGGCGAGAGCTTACAAAAATCCCGTCAGGCCTTAATTGCTCGCTCGAAGGACGCCGTCGCCAGCAGTGACGCCGAACTGCTTAAACCGCAGATTTTGTACCACTCGCCGAGCGAGAAATCCCGCATCGCCCAATTGCGTGTGGAACGGGTGCTGCGCAATTGGCGCACAGGCGTCATGCGTACGAATCTTCGCGACAGTAACGTGCCGCTGAATGCGGCCCAGCCATTTGAGGTACAACCCCAAGACGTCGCTCAGGAGCACCAGCGACATGCGGCGGTCTGGTCGAAAATTTTGCCTTTCATTCTGTTCGTTTGGGCTTTGACCGGCGCGTTCTATCCGGCCGTCGACCTTTGTGCGGGTGAAAAAGAGCGTGGCACACTTGAGACGCTACTGGTCAGCCCCGCCCAACGGCGAGAGATTGTCTGGGGCAAGTTGCTGACGATTATGACTTTTAGTGTCGTCACCGCGCTATTGAATTTAGCAAGCATGGGTCTGACAGCAAAATTTGTCATGGGCCAGTTCCAAGCACTTGGTTCGTTGGGCGGCAACCCGGCGTTGTCGATGCCTCCGTTGGAATCGGTTGCTTGGCTTACGATTGCGTTACTGCCAATCGCTGCTTTGTTTAGTGCGTTGTGCCTTGCTTGTGCTGCATTCGCACGGAGTACCAAGGAAGGGCAGTATTACCTGATGCCTTTGCTGTTGGTGATCATGCCGTTGATGCTGCTGCCCATGTCGCCGGGGGTTGAACTCAACTTGGGCAATAGCCTGATTCCCGTAACCGGCGTCGTCCTGCTGCTGCGATCTTTGATCGAGGGGCAGTATATGCATGCGGCGTACTTCGTTGTGCCTGTGGCGGGTATCACCTTGATCTGCTGCCTGCTGGCGATTCGCTGGGCGGAGGAGCAGTTCAATAGCGAATCGGTGTTGTTCCGTGAAAGTGAACGGCTCGACCTGGGGCGTTGGCTTATGCACCTGGTGCGAGACCGTGCCGAGACGCCAACATTGGCGCAAGGAATATTCTGCGTTGCGTTGATCTTGGTGATCCAGTTCTTTGTGAAAATAGCCCTGTCGGCTGCGGCTGCGCAGGGGGCAATCGACTATGCGTTTTTCCGCCAAGCGATTTTCATCAGCCAGGTGGTTTGTATCGCTTTTCCGGCGGCTGTGTTGACGCTGTTGTTTACGCGCAATCCGAGCCGCACTCTCTTGGTTGATAAACTGCCCAAGTGGCAGATGCTGGTGGCAGCCGTGCTGTTGGCGGTTTTTATTCGCCCGTTGGGCATGGAGTTGGCGATCGGCATTCAACATCTGTACCCGCCTTCGGCCGAGATGCAGTCGCAACTCGAGTCGTTCAGCGATGCTATTAACATTGTGCCAAGTTGGTGGTCGTTGATGTTTCTGATGGCGGTGCTGCCTGCGGTGTGTGAGGAAATTGCGTTCCGAGGGTTTGTCCTTTCGGGATTACGCCACATTGGCCACAAGTGGTGGGCCATCGGTTTGTCTGCCATTGCGTTTGGGATTGTTCATCCGATTTTGCAACAACAGTTAGCAGCAACGGCTGTTGGTGTGGTGATCGGCTATCTGGCCATCCAAACCGGCAGTCTGCTGCCGTGTATTATTTTCCATGCGATCTACAACGGCATGGCGTTGTCGCTTAGCGGTGCGGTGGAGCAAGCTGGCGACCAAATCAGCGAAGCTCCTTGGGCGTGGATAATAAGCAACGGAGAAATCTTCTTCTTCCAACCTTGGGTGCTGGCCGTTTCTACGGTGGGGACAGGTGCGGTTCTCTGGTGGTTGCATCGTTTGCCTTATCAACACACGGCAGAAGAAAAATTGCAAGAAGCTCGCGACCGGCAGTTTGTGGACGCTTGAGTATTTCGCGCCGCTACGAAACAATAGCAACTGGCATACTGCCGCGGCCATTGATACGTCTTAACAACGAGCCTGTGCGTGACTTCTTCATTTTCACTTCGAGCCCGTTGGGTGTTGCCGATCGATCGACCGCCGATTGATGGCGGGGTGGTAACGATCACCGATGGGTTGATCGCTGCGGTGGGTACTAGCGTTGAGGGGCCGGTCGAAGACCTTGGCGAGGTGGCTTTGCTGCCGGGGCTTGTCAACGCTCATACGCATTTGGAGTTTAGCGAGCTAGAAAAACCGCTCGGGCAGCCGGGCATGGCGTTTCCTGATTGGATTCGCTTGGTTATTGCTAGCCGCCATCACACGCGGCGCGATCCGCAACAGGCAATCCAAGCAGGTTTGCAAGAATCGCAACGGCTGGGCGTTACGTTGATCGGCGACATCGCGACGGAAAGTATCGCCAGCGATTCTGCCGCTGCTCAACCTTATGTGGTGGGATTTCAGGAGGCGATCGGTTTCTCGGCGGGTCGAACCGACTCAGTGCTTGCTGAGGTGACACGACGTTTGGGTGCAAGCAACAACGTCTCGGCTCATCGGGGCATCAGCCCTCATGCTCCCTACACGGTGCATCCTTTGCTGTTGGAACACTTGGTCGATCTTGCTTGCGATCAGCAAATTGCGGTGGCGATGCACTTGGCGGAATCGCCTGAGGAACTTGAGTTACTGGCGAACGGGTCTGGCCCGTTCCAGCAATTGCTTGAAGAACGCAGCATGTGGGACCGCGATGCGATTGCCCCCAACTCACGACCGTTGGATTATCTACAAGTGCTGGCCAGGGCGCCGCGGTCGATCGTCGTTCATGGCAATTACTTAACGTCTGAGGAAATCGAATATGTGGCGGAACGGCGTGAGCGGATGTCGATCGTCTATTGTCCGCGAACCCATGCCTACTTTGGCCACTCGGCGTATCCGCTGGAGCAGATGCTAAGTGCGGGGGTGCGTGTTGCGTTGGGCACCGACAGTTGTGCCTCGAACCCCGACCTGAGTCTGCTGGGCGAGATGCGGCATATAGTGCATAGTCATCAGTGGATCTCACCCGACCAAATTCTGCGAATGGGCACTCTCTCGGGGGCTGAATCGTTGGGGCTGGCCGATGTGACTGGCAGTCTTACTCCTGGTAAATGGGCGAATTTGATCGTCGTGCCATGCGAGGCAAAGACGCCAGATCCGATCGAAGCGATTCTTAACGGTACTGCCATGCCAAGCAAAACGTGGAACCGTGGACAGGGGATAAACTAACCTTCTCGAACTAAAAAGAAAGGAGCCCGCGAATCACGCGAATAGACGCGAAAAGACTCTTCTTTCAGGATATTTGGTTTTCTTCTTGTGGCGTGCATGAGGGGGTTAGAGTGGTTTGCCTTTTTCTGTTCGCATGAGTGTTCGGTGGGAGGATGTCGTGGCCGACACCGCTAACGAATCTACTTGTTGTATCGAATGCCCAAACATTGCTGACTATAGTTCTTGGCATTTCTTAATGTAGGCGGCCAGGGCTTTTAGGGTTTCTGCTGACCAAACCATGTCGAGTTCTAGGCGTGAGTCGGCCAAGTTCATTGAGAACCCGACTGGAGGGCAGGGCGGGAATTGGGGGATCTCTACTGTGTTTCCCTGTAAGTGAACAAGAAACTCATTTGCGAATCGTGTTGCCCATTGCACGCAGCCAGCGGGGCTAACCACCATTTTCCAAGGGGCGTTGGTGGGCATAAGCTTCATGGTTACCTGCATTTCGGCCGTGCTGCTCAGGCCCGCCTCGCCTTTTAGGGCATTGTCGATCACCGCTTTGAGTTGGTCTTGTTCGGCCATTCCATAGACGATGGTTTTTTCGTCGGCGGCAACTAACAGTTGACGTAGTTTGCCGTCTTCGCCGAACATCGCTTCTAGCATCCAATTAAAAACTGGCACATTGGGAGCCTGTGCGGCGGCGGCAACGTCGACGACGATTTCGCAAGCCTTGGCGTCGCCAACCGTGGTAGGGGTCACTTCGTACTGTAGCTGGATATCGCTTGTCGATTGTGCCATGATCTGATTCCAGGTTTCCATCGCTTTCTGATAGGAATCGAGGTACCCAGCTGCGTCGGCAACTTTGGCGATGCCATAGATGTTGCTGAACAGAGGGTCGCCCTCTTTGCCTGGCAGCAAAATCATGGAAGAGAAATCGAGTCCCTGCATCATCGTCTTGTACGTTTCTTCCAGTTCTTGCCACTTTTCTTTGCTTAGCTCTTCTAGGCCGTAGGCTTCGGGCATTATCTCCATAAACTTGCGAGAAACATTAGCCAGCGCATCGCCCCAACTCTTTGGGAACGGCCCGCCAGCGACAACGACGTACGGTTGGTCGGGGTATCCGGCGAGCGGGGATTGGCTGCTAACCTCGATTTGCTTGGTCTTGCCCAAGATGCCGGTGTCTTTGATCAGTACGCGCTTTCCTAAACGAAGGTTGAGTTGCTCGTCGATAGCCAACCCCACGGCCCCTAGTTTTAGCTCGGCGTCGAACATCTCTAACATCCATTTCGAGACGGCGAAGTTTTTCTGCATCTGCTTCGCTAGTTCTTCAACTTCGGGATCGTTACGTTGTTCCGAGAAAATTTGCTGCTGCGAGCCGAGGTTTTGCTGTCCTAGAGCAAGAAGCATTTTGAGGCCTGCTGGCATCAGCGTTATGGTGACGTCGTTGTCGGCGATCCATTGTTCGAGAGGCTTGAGAACGGCAACGGGTTCAGGTTCCAGGCCAATCATCAGCTCAAGAGTCTCGCGATGTTCGACGTTCATTAACAGCGCATAGGGGCCTTGTTTCGCCACCAAAACGTCTTCACCGGCGATTGTTACTCGGCAGGTTTCGCCGCTCTCGTCGCCGTTGACCGACGCAGCAAATTTTTCGTAATCCGCGATCGGCAAGAGCACCATCGGCTGCGGGGTAGGGGCATGCGAGGTGCCGGGCAACATCGCCACTAGCAAATCTCCGTCCAGATCCAGACCTTCGCTGATGCCAGTGGCAAACTGCACAAAGGCAAGCGGTGCAGGTAGAGGTAGCTCGAACAATTTGGTCAATTGCTCAGCCTTGGTGTTGAAGCTGTTTAGGTCTTGAACGACTGCGAAGCCTAGTGCGTCTTCGGGTAGGTAGTGTAGGACTTCGTTGGCGGTTGCTAAGCGGCAAGCCGCGAGGGCGATTAGCAGTGTGGCGTACTTTGGGTGGACGCGGCACGGGGCTTGGTTGGCAAACATGGTAAATCCTGTTTGGTTGTTGGGGGATGTTTGATGTTTAATTTATGATTGTTGATTTGGCCGTTGCAGGAGACGTTATTGGACAAAATTGGGGTGGTTGGTGCTTCTATCGTAGTGTTTGTGGGGTTAGTTTTGGCACGAATTGCGGGGAAGGCCCATGGGGTGGACAATATTGAGTTCGGAATGCGGAAATCAGAGTGCGGAAGGGGATAATATTGTCCATTTGGGCGCGGTGAATGACGAAATCTGAATGACGAATGACGAAAAATCTGCTCGCTCACGGCTAAAAGCTAATCGCTATTGTCTCAGAAGTGGTGGCCTAATTTCAACTATTAAATTTGGCCGGGGGGTGGCTGCTTGGCGGGGGGGCCTTGGACCGTGTGGCGGTCCGGCTGTGCTTTAGCTTGGGATTGGCTGGAGGCGGCCGTCGGCGATTTGGTAGGTGAAGGCCCAATGGAATCCTAGGCCTATTAGGACGGCTACGTGGAAGACTTCGTGCCATTGGACTATGCCGGGGACGAGTATCGGCCAGTGGAGGCTTTCGAGAACTCCGCCAAGGGCGTAAGCCAAGCCGCCCCAGAAGATTGGTAGGATGAACACAAATCCAAAGCGTCGCCAAAGTGCGATGGCTGGGTATAGACCAATCCCCCCCATCGTCAGATAGATTGCTAATCCTAAGATTGGGGAGACTTGAGCAAAGTAGATCATCTTGAGCGTGATTGCCACGATGGCATAGGTCCACACGATCAGCAGGATGCCCCATCGGCGCCAACCACGAAATACGATGATATGGGTGGGCGTAAACGAGCAGGCAATCAATACGAAGATGGCAGCATGGTCGAGCCGGCGCACCACGGGACGAGCATTGCCAGCCGGGTCGAGCAGATGGTATAGGCCGCTCATGATGAGTAGGAAGACTGCGCCTGAGCAAAACACCAATAGGCTTGCGGTACGTGCCGAATTGCCCCAGCCTCGTCTCAAGAGGGGTATCGACAGTGCAACAAACAGCAACGCCCCTAGCAAATGAGACAGACTACTGAACGGCTCGAAAAAGCCGGCGATTGAAATTGTATTGGCCACCCATGTATCTTACGAAAAGAGTGGCCTGGGGCGAATAGCAGTATTGCCTCTGTAAGCTCGGTCGACGGGATGGATTTATTGATGTGTGCATCAGGAACTTTACTTGGCTTTAGCATTCACTCGCAAAATCCGGCACTCGCGTTGGTCGGCCTATCGCTTTCCTGGCGCATATTTCAATCGAGCGATTAACGATTGAGCGTTATGCCCACCGAGACGGTGGGGCTATGTAGTTCGACCTTCGGGTCGGCCACGCCAGCGCTAACGGTTATTGTGTGTGTCAATTCTTGGTGAGTTGCTTCTTGGCGGCGGCGGCGATGTTGTCGGTGGTGAAACCGTATACTTCGTACAGTTTTTTGAACGGGGCCGAGGCGCCGAAGCCAGACATTCCGACGAATACGCCGTTTGTGCCTAAGTAACGATCCCAGCCCTGGCGGACGGCTGCTTCGATACCGACGCGGGCGGTTACCGTCGGGGGTAAGACTTCGTCGCGGTACTCTTGCGGTTGGTCTTCGAATAGCTCGAACGAAGGCATGCTAACCACACGGGCAGCGATGCCGTCGGCTGCTAACTGTTGTTGCGATTCTAGGGCTAACGGCACCTCGCTGCCGGTGGCGATTAGCAGCACTTGGGGCGAACCGCCGTCGGCTTCGGATAGGATGTAGCCGCCGCGGCTTACGCCGTTGGCCGACGCATACTTGCTGCGGTCGAGGGTGGGGAGATTTTGTCGAGTTAGCACCAAGGCAGTTGGACGGTGCGTCTCGTTGAGGGCTGCTCGCCAAGCTTCGACGGCCTCGTTGGCATCGCCGGGGCGAATCACGACCAAGCCGGGGATCGAACGAGCCGCGGCAAGTTGCTCGACAGGTTGGTGGGTGGGGCCATCTTCGCCGACGCCGATCGAGTCGTGCGTGAACACATAGATCGATGGCAGGCCCATCAATGCACTGAGGCGCATCGACGGGCGTAGGTAGTCGCTGAAGACAAAGAAGGTGGCTCCGTAGGGACGCAAGCCGCAAAGTGCCATTCCGTTGAGAGCGGCGGCCATTGCGTGTTCGCGAATCCCGAAGTGGAGATTGCGTCCTGCGTAGCTGCCGGGAGCGAAATCGCCGACTTCGTCGAACGTGAGCAGCGTGTTGGTCGAAGGGGCCAAGTCGGCTGATCCGCCAAGGAGCCAAGGTATGTTTTTGGCAAAGCTATTGAGCGCTTTGCCTGCTGAGCTACGGGTGGCAAGGCCTTTTTCGTCGGCGGGGAACTGGACCGCGTCGGCTTGCCAATTGTCGGGTAGCTCTCGGCGGTTGATCAGGTCTAGCTCTTTGGCAAGCTCGGGGTACTCGGTTCGGTATTTTTCTAGTTGGGCCTCCCAGGCTTCGCGACTGTCGCGGCCCCGTTCGCCCATCGTGTTTTGGAAATGCTCGGTGACCTCAGCCGGCACGACGAACGATTCGTCTGGCCAGCCGTAGGCGGCTTTGGTGAGACTGATTTCGTCTGCCCCTAAAGCCGCCCCGTGGGCAGCTGCTGTGCCGGCTTTGTTTGGCGAGCCGAAGCCGATGATGCTCTTCACGACGATGATTGTCGGAGCATCGTTGCACTGTCGGAAAGCGTCGTAGGCTGCGGACAGGGCTTTCAGGTCGTTGGCATCGGTTACGGTGGCGACATTCCAGCCTAAACTTTGGAAACGGGCGGCGACGTCTTCGCTGAAGGCCAGGTCGGTGCTGCCTTCGATCGTGATGCTGTTGTCGTCGTAGATCCAGCAAAGGTTTGAGAGCTTTAGGTGCCCAGCTAGCGAGGCGGCCTCACTGGCAAGGCCTTCCATCAGGTCGCCGTCGCTGCATTGGGCATAGACGTCGTAGTCGAAGAGATCGAAGCCGGGCTTGTTGTACTGTGCGGCCAGCCACTTGCCCGCCATCGCCATGCCAACGCTGTTGCCCAAGCCTTGCCCCAAAGGGCCGGTGGTGGTTTCAACGCCTGTGGTATGGCCATGCTCGGGATGCCCAGGGGTGGCGCTTTGCCACTGGCGAAATTTTTTCAGATCGTCGAGAGTGACCGAGAGGTCGTCCGTCACGGTTCCGTCTGCTTTTGCCCGACGTACGCCCGCCACATGAAGCATGGAGTAAATAAGCATCGAAGCGTGGCCGCAGGAGAGGATGTAGCGGTCGCGGTTGGGCCAATTCGGGGCAGCGGGGTCGTATCGCAGTACGTCGGCCCAAAGTTGGTAGGTAACCGAGGCAAGCGCCATGGGGGTGCCTGGGTGGCCACAGCCGGCGGCCTCGACCCCGTCCATGGACAAAGTGCGAATGGTGTTGATTGCTAGCTGGGCAAGGTCTTTAGTCGTGGTCGTCATGGCACCGATTGGTTTGTACTGTTCGGGAGATTAGGAAACCGGGAATATACTGCGAAAAACCGCAAATTGTCAATTAGGCCCGACTGGGCTCAGGAGGATTGCAAAGTCAGTACATTCGACCAAAGTTTAGAAAAAAGAATAACCCCTGAGGACACGGAGTAGCACAGAGTGCCTTAAAAAACAGATTTTCTCTGTGCCCTCTGTGTCCTCTGTGGTTCAAATTGTTGCGGTTTATTTTGTGCAATGATATGACTTTGCAGTTCTCTTGGGCTGGGCTAGGGAGGATTGCAAAGTTGTCAATCTGCCGATTGTGGCTGCCTTCCACAGAGATGTGGAACCGCAGCTTCCGCTTGCGGCTATGAACTGTACGGCTGTGAACGGTAGTTGTGGGTTTTCGGTTTGTCTGGGTTCGCGCGTTGGGAGTTTGTCTGTCGTGTTCTTGGCATCTGGTTTGCTGTTAACTGGGGCAAGCCAGAAGGTACTGGCCTGAGGGTAGCCCTAAGAACTATGCTCTGGTAACCGCAGGCGGTTTGTCTTGCAGGGAAATTCTGATGTTTACGAGATGCACGGAGATGGTTCGTCGAGTTGCTTCAGAAAACCGGCCGTCGATTGTCAATCTGCGGTGTGCGGTTTGGTCATGCGATTGTGCGAAGAAGCACACTATTTTCGGTTTATGATTTGAAGTAAGCTGAGATCTAACAATACAAGCCAGTTATCAGCAGGTGAGGGTAAACGGGCCTTAATCATGGCAGATAAAACACAGCAAGACGCAGACCTTTCGCGTCCGGCTAACAATCCGAAAAACGAAACCTTTGATGGTGGTCGCCGCTCTTTTCTGTCGACAGGCGTGTCGGCGGTGATGGCAGCGGGGCTGGCCAGCGGGTATGGGATGTTCTTTGCGATGGCCGGTCGTTTTTTTTATCCGACTGGCGCGAACCGAGCTTGGATTTTTGTCTCGGATGCGGCGAGTATCAGGCCGGGAGAATCCTTTCCGTTTAAGTCGCCGACCGGCGTGTCGGTGGTGATCACTCGACAGTCGGACGAGTCGACAGAAATTGGGTCGGATAGTTTTCTTGCACTCTCGAGCGTCTGCCCACACCTGGGGTGTCGTGTGCATTGGGAATCGAACAACAATCGTTTTTTCTGCCCTTGCCATAATGGCGTTTTCGACGCGAGTGGCAAGGCGACAGGGGGGCCACCGGCCGCAGCCGGCCAGGACTTGCCCCACTACGCCCTGCAGGTTGTCGAGGGCGCTTTGTATATCGAGATGTCGATCTCTTCGATCGGCAAGAGGGCGTGAAAAAAAACAGGACGAAAAAGGTAGGACGTTAGATACTGCAACCCCCTAGTGCTTTGCCGCTCGGAAGATGAGCCCTGAAACAAGTACTAGGTTGTGATTGAATTTGGAGGACAGTAATTTGTCTCGTTTGGTAGATTGGTGGAGCGAACGCGTACCGATATCGGGTGCGCAACTACGCGAGCTGACCAATGAGCCCGTGCCGAACCACATGAAAAAGTGGTGGTTTTGCTTGGGAGGTACGCCGGCGTATCTGTTCGTCGTTCAGATCGTCACGGGCATTATGCTGGCCGTCTATTACCAGCCGTCGTCGACCACTGCCTACGAATCGGTTCGCTATATCACGAATGATGTCACGCTAGGTTGGTACTTTCGAGGTCTGCACAAGTGGGCTGCTACTTTGATGATCGCCGCGGTGGTACTGCACCAGATGCGGGTCTATTTTACGGGTGCGTACCGTCGTCCGCGCGAGGTAAATTGGTTGATTGGCATGAGCCTGTTGATGGTGACCCTGGGGCTTGGTTTTACGGGCTATAGCCTGGTGTTCGAGCAGTTGAGTTACTGGGGAGCAACCGTTGGGGCCAACATTACGGACACGGTTCCCGTGGTGGGCGGTGTTCTTAAAAATCTGTTGCTGGCAGGCGAGAGCTACAACGAGCAAACGCTGCCGCGATTCTATATTCTACATGCGGCGATATTCCCCGTCACTTTGATTCTGCTGATTATCGTCCACGTTGCCTTCATCCGAGTCCATGGGATTACCGAACTTCAGCTTCCCGAAGAAAAAGACAAAACCGAGGAAGAAAAGCACTTCAATTTCTTTCCAGACCACATGCTGACTGAGCTTATGCTTGGTTTGGTGCTCATGATAATCCTCAGTACTCTGGCCACCATTTTTCCGGCCGAACTGGGCGCTCAAGCTGATCCACTCACCACCCCCGAGGTTATCAAGCCGGAGTGGTTTTTCTATGCGACGTTCCGTTGGTTAAAATTGTTTGGACCAACATTTGCTGTGCTAAGTATGGGCTTCATCGTTTTTCTGATGTTCGCTTGGCCTTGGATCGACCGTTGGTTGATGCGAATCACTCGATCGAAAGAGACCAGCACTTATATCGGTATCGTCGCGGTACTGTTGATCATCGGTTTGACCGTGTGGGAAGCTGCCGTGGCCCATTAAAGAGTGATGATGTGGTTTGCTTGAATATTTCGTTTTTGTTGTGCTGAACTAAACAAGACCGTTTGTTGCGATCCTAAGTTGAATTTTGCTGTTTGAAATCAAAAGTTTTATAAGGTCTTTAACAATGTCGTTACGAGTAAAACAGTTGTTGATAGGCATTCTGGGGCTCGCCTTTCTGGCCTCGCTCCTATACGTCCAAGCGATGGAAGTCGCTCGCAAACGCGAGGAAGCCGGGCTAACCGTGCAGCGTGTTTCGATTCCGGCTAGCTCGGCCAAATGTGTCGAGTGTCACGACAATCTTTCGCCGGGCATTATCGACCACTGGAAAGGCTCGACCCATGCGATGAAAGGCGTGGGTTGTGTGGAGTGTCATCAGGCCAACAAAAAGGACGCCGACGCGTTTCACCACTTTGGTGCGACGATCGCAACGGTGGTCACTCCGCTTGATTGCTCTCGTTGCCATCCTAAGGAATTCAAGGAATTTACCCACAGTCACCACGCCAAGGCCGGCAATATATTGGACTCGTTAGACAACTTTTTAGCCGAGACGGTGGAAGGCTCGCGTACTCCATTCAGTCCGCATTCGCCAACGCCGGGCATGGAAGTCGATCTGGTGAATGGCATGGCCAGCGTCAACTCTGGTTGCAAACAGTGCCATGGCAGCAAAATGGCGTTGCTGGGGACCGATGGCAGCGAAATCACGGTCGAGGATCTTCAGCCAAACGAAAAGGGCGAGCCCACCAACCTGGAAGCAATCGCTAAGATAAAACGCAACGACAGTAATCAACCGGTTTTTACTAGCGGCAGTTGGCCGAATACGGGCATTGGTCGCATCAATCTTGATGGGTCGCGTGGTTCGTGCTCGGCTTGTCATTCGCGGCACGATTTTTCGCCCCGCCGGGCACGCCAGCCTGAGAACTGTGGCAAGTGTCATCTTGGTCCGGATCATCCGCAAAAAGAGATCTACGAAGAGTCGAAGCACGGTGTCGCTTTCCGCGACCTGAAAGAACACATGAACCTCGATTCCGAAAAATGGGTACTTGGGGAGGACTACAGCCAGGCCCCGACATGTGCCACTTGTCATATGTCTGCTCATAGCAAGGGCGGCGAGATTACTCATGATCCTGGGAGCCGAATCTCTTGGACAAACCGTCCCCCGGTTAGCATGAAGATGGATACCGACATCAACCACGCGGTGATTAAAGAGACCGACACGGTTAAGCGTCAGGGGCTTATCGACGATAGTTGGCAAAACAAGCGAGATCGCATGAGGGATGTCTGCATGCACTGCCATACCAACAACTATGTCAGCGCTTTCTACCAGCAGTACGACGACTTTGTACTCAACTACAACGAGAAGTTTGCTAAGCCAGGCAAAAAGATTATGGCTGCGTTGAAGGGAAATAAATTGATCTCGGCCACGCCATTTGACGAAGAGATCGAGTGGACTTGGTTCTATCTATGGCATCACGAGGGCCGTCGGGCTCGGCATGGTGCTTCGATGATGGCACCGGACTACGCCCATTGGCACGGCATGTATGAGGTTGCTGAGAGGTTCTACCAAGAGTTGATTCCTCAAGCACGCGAGCTGGCCGAACATGCTGCCGAGCAGGGCAACGCCTCGGGGGCCGAAGCGGTCGAGAAAGTTATTCAAGACATATTAGATCGTCCTGAACACAAATGGTTTGAGGAAGGCAAACTCAAGCCACCTACAAAAGATCCTGCTGCTCAGAACACCGAAGTTCCCCCAGCCAAGGAAACTCCGGCCAAGGAACCTGCCACCCCGGCAGAGGAATCGGCCGAAGAGACTGAGGAGTCGAGCAGCTAGGCTACCAGCGAGGGCTAGAACCTTGGACCGACGAGAATTTTTGCTCACTAGCGGGGCGTTAACTGCTGCTTCGCTTGGCTGTGAACGTAAGACGGCGACGGCTAATAACCTGCCGATCGTCGACTTAGACGTCGACTGGAATAAGGCGCCCTGCCGCTATTGTGGGGTCGGGTGCGGGGTTGAGGTCGGTGTTGCCGATGGCAAGGTGGTAGCTGTACGCGGGGACGAAAAGTCGCCGGTCAATCGGGGGCTGCTCTGTGCTAAGGGCTATCACTTGCCCGGCATGATGTACGGACAAGACCGTTTGACCAAACCTCTGCGTCGCAAAGCCGATGGCAAGGGCTTTGAGCCGATCTCTTGGGATGAGGCTCTTGATCTGATTGCGAGCAAATTCTCTGAGACGCTCAAAGAACATGGGCCGGAAGCCGTCGCCATGTATGGCTCGGGGCAATGGACGGTGTTCGATGGCTACGCTGCCACGAAGTGGGTCAAGGGAGGGATGCGGAGCAACAACCTCGACCCCAACGCACGGCTTTGCATGGCTAGCGCTGTGATGGGGTTCGTTACGCAGTTCCAAAGCGACGAGCCGATGGGATGCTACGACGACTTCGAAATCGCCGATGATTTTGTGCTTTGGGGGAACAACATGGCCGAGTGCCATCCGATTCTCTTTAGCCGCATTCTCGAACACAAGCGTAAGAACCCGCATGTGCGGATTATCGATATCGCTACGCGTCGCACACTGACCTCGGACTATGCTGATCTCTACGTCGAGATGCGCCCGAATAGCGACTTAGCGATTGCCAACGGCATCCTGCATTTGCTGGTTAAAAACGGCAAGGTGAATACGGCATTTGTCGAGGAAAATGTTGTTTTCCGACGCGGCATCGAAGATCTCGAAAAAATAGGCTACGGGTGCTACGACGACCAAGTTGAACATTACAAGTTTAAGGACAAAGGTCGCGAGAGTTCGCTGGAAGAACTCGAAGAGTTTTTGAACGATTATACCCCGGAAAAGGTGAGCGAGATTTCGGGAGTTCCGGCGGCTCAGATCGAAGCTCTTGCGAAACTCTACGGCGATACTCAGCGAGGCACGGTTAGCCTTTGGTGCATGGGCGTTAACCAACATGTGCGTGGCACATGGATGAATAATCTCATCAACGACATCCACCTCATTACGGGAAAGATCAGCCGACCGGGCAACAATCCGTTTAGCCTGACGGGGCAACCCTCGGCCTGCGGAACGGCTCGTGAGGTGGGCACGCTCTCGAATCGGTTGCCAGCGGACCGGGTGGTGATGAAACCTGAGCATCGTGCCGAGACGGAAGCGATCTGGGGTCTTGAGCCGGGTACGATCAACCCCAAGCCGGGCTATCACGCGGTCGACATGTTCCGCGCGTTGTCGCGTGGCGATATCAAGGCGATGTGGATCCAGGTAACTAACCCCTGGGTGTCGCTCCCCAACCTGGAGCGTTTCGAGCGTGAACCGAACGACGGTAAATTCATTGTTGTTAGCGACATTTACCCAACGCCGACGACTGCCGTTGCTGATCTGATACTTCCTTCGGCTGTTTGGGTCGAACGAGAGGGCATTTTTGGCAACACGGAGCGTCGAACCCAACAGTGGGAAAAAATGGTTGATCCGCCCGGCGAAGCGAAGGAAGACGCTTGGCAGATTATGGAAGTAGCCAAACGAATGGGGTACGAGAAGCTATTCCCCTGGCCCGAGGAAAATTGGCACCAGGAGATGTACGAGGAGTATCGCAAATTCACAATTGGCAATGGCAAGGACTTGGCCACCTACGAGCAACTGCAAGCCGCGCGTGGCTTGCGTTGGCCTGTGATCGACGGTAAGGAAACCCGCTATCGCTACGCGGCAGGCCACGACCCGTATGTGAAAAAGAAAGAGGGCGTCCATTTCTACCGAGCCAAGGGCTACGGAGAAAAGGCGGCCTTCTGGATTCGTCCTTATCAACCTGCTGCGGAAGAGCCCAACGAAGAATACCCATTCTGGCTCACGACGGGGCGAGTCCTCGAACATTGGCACACGGGTTCGATGACTCGAAGAGTGAAACAATTGCATCAAGCCGTGCCGGAGGCTTTTGTCGAGTTGAACCCCGCAGACGCCCAACAATTGGGGATTGAGCAAGGAGACAAGGTACGAGTCGTAAGTCGACGGGGAGAGGTTGTGCTGCCAGCCCGTATCTACGGGAAGGGGTCGATGCCTCTGGGGCGGGTTTTCGTTCCGTTTTTCGACGAAGCCAAGCTCATTAACCGAGTAACGCTTGATGCGATGGACAACATCAGCAAAGAGCCTGACTATAAGAAATGTGCTGTACGCCTCGAAAAGGTGTGACACGATCGGAGGTTTAGAATGATGAAACGTCCGGCAATTTTGAGTAACGTTGCAAAGCGATCGGCGGTTGTGTTGCCATTGCTGCTGATGGGCCTGTTTCTGCTGTCAACTGGTTGCGAGCCGTTGGGTTTGTGTCCGATCCAACCGGGCTCGAAGCCGACGGTAAAGGTGAAGCCAACAAGTTTCAAAGTACGTGCCCAGCGCCGCGCATTTGATGGGGCCCCGCCAGTAATCGCCCACGAGTCGTTCGGAGTTGACTGCACGATATGCCACACAGCAGAGGGCCGCGTGGTGCCCACGGTGGGCGTTGCGCCGGCAAATCCGCATCTGGGCGATCGTCGCGGAGACTCGCTGACTAACTGCAATCAATGTCACCTCTTTGCCCTAACCGACAAGCTGTTTGTCGAATCGGATTTCACCGGGCTCCAGCAGCAATATCAACCCTCGGAACGTGCTCATGCGATTGCTGCTCCGGTGATTCCCCACTCGAGTAGCATGAGGGGCAATTGCGCAGCGTGTCACAGCGGCGTGGCTGCTCGACCTGAAATTGTTTGCACGCATTCGCAGCGTGCAAATTGCGTGCAATGTCATGTTGAGGTTACGACCGATTCTCTGCCGCTCGGCGCGGTTGGCGAGGAGTTGTAGCGATCGCGGTGCTGGAGTGGCGTGGCCGCCACCGCTAACGGGTGGTGCTTGGGTTAAGCGGGGGCGTCGACTATGTTTGCGCGGAGTCGTCGCATTCCTGCTAGCCAACGGTCGTAGTCGGTGGACTTGTGCCGGAAATACTTGCGTACTTCGGGGTGCGGTAGGATGAGAAACTCCTCTGCTTCGAGCGATTGGACAACCACGTCGGCCAGCGTGGCAGGCTCTAAGGCGGTTGCCTGCAACATTTTTGCTACGGGATCGTCGCCGGCAATCATGTCGGTCCATACTCCCTGGGGACATAGGCAGGAAACCCTAATCCCTCGATCGCCATAGGTGACCGACAACCATTCGGCGAAGGCGACAGCCGCGTGCTTGGTAACTGCGTAGGCCGCTGAGCTGATTTCGGTCAGCAGGCCAGCCGCAGAGGCGGTGTGGAGCAGGTAGCCGCTGCCTCGCTCTAACATCCCGGGAATTACTGCCCGCGCGCTGTAAACGTGGGCCATTAGGTTGACGTCGATAATCCGGCTCCACTGGTCGTCATCCAGCGACAGGCCACCCTGGATGTTTATACCAGCGTTGGCACAAAACAGATCGATCGGGCCGTAGGTGTCTTCAGTTTGCGCAACCAGCCGTTTTATATCTTGTTCGTTGCTTACGTCGCAAACAACGGGCAAGCCCCCGATTTTTTCGGCAACAGTCTTTGCCTGTTGCTCGTCGACATCGGCGACAACAATCCCTTTTGGTGCTTCGTGGGCGAATCGCTCGCAAAGCGCACGACCGATGCCGTTGGCCCCGCCTGTGACGACGATAACTTGATCTTTTAGATTCATGAATTACTCGCGAGGTAGGCATTTGGCCGCAAAAGAACCGGATGGCATTCTAAAGGCCGTCCGTTAGAATTGTCAATTTACCGCTCTGTCGCAGCAGGACGAATTGCAAAGTCGTAGGTTCCGTTATAGCCGCAGGCGGAAGCTGCGGTTTTTTCAGGCCCGACTGCGGCTTCCGCTCGCGGCTACTACCTGTTGCGGTTGCCTCATTTATTGGAAAGTTGCCCGATGAGCAGTCTTGTATTTGTCCGTCATGCTCAAGCATCTTTTCTTAGCAAGGATTACGATAAGCTTTCGGAGCATGGCGAGCAGCAGGCGGAGCAACTGGGGCTGTTTTGGAAAGCTCAGGGCAAGCGGTTTACCGAAATGGTTGTTGGGCCTTGTCAGCGGCATCGGCAAACGGCGGAGATTGCGCTGGCTGCGAGTGGGCATTCGTCGTCTGAGATTCTTGAATTGCGGGAATTCGATGAGCATCAAGTGGATCAACTCGTGACTCAGCACCGGCAGTCGTTGGTCGAAGAGTTTTCCGAGTTGCAAGATCTGGTTCACTCATTTGAAAAAGCAACCGGACGGCATGAGCAAGCTAGAAGTTTTCAACTGCTGTTTGAGGCGGTGACCGAGCGATGGCTTGCTGGCAAAGTTGCTCGGCACGGGGTTGAGTCTTGGATTGACTTCCAGGATCGTGTGAATCGAGGGATCCGCTTGGTTCTTGCTGGTAGCGAAAATTCTCAGCAAACGGGGCGTCGCGTTGCCGTATTCTCTTCGGTGGGGCCGATCTCCGTTGCATTTCAGCGGTCGACCGGTTGTAGCGACGAATCGGCGGTTTCGACGGGTTGGCGTTTGCGTAACTGCTCGCTGACTCAGATGTTGTTTACCGCAGATCGCTTTACGCTCGACTCTTTCAATACTCTCTCCCACTTGCCAAACCAGAACGATTGGACCTATCGTTGAGGCTGTCGCGCATTTCACTCCCTTCGCCCTATTGGACTTCTCATGGACTTTTCTATTCCCCAAGAAACCAAAGAGGTTCTTGCCCGCGTGCGTGAGTTTGTGACGCAGGAACTTTATCCCATTGAAAAAATTGATCAGGGGAAGCGTTTCGGTGAACTGGTTCCGATGCTGCACGAGAAAAGGGATAAGGTTCGAGCCTTGGGGCTGTGGCAGCCGCAAGTTCCTCAGGAATATGGCGGGATGGGGCTTGGGTTTCTCGACCATGCGATGGTTAGCGAGGAACTGGCTCGCAGTCCCTATGGTCATTACGTGTGTGGTGCCCAGGCCCCCGATGCGGGAAACATTGAAATTCTGATTGAGTATGGCACCGAGGCGCAGCGCGAGCGTTGGCTGCAGCCGTTGCTTTCGGGTGAGAGCCGCAGTTGTTTTTCGATGACCGAGCGGGATAGGCCGGGGTCGAATCCTGTTTGGATGGATACCACGGCGGTGCGTGAGGGCGACGACTATGTGATTAACGGTGAGAAATGGTTCACGACTTCGGCGGATGGGGCCGCTTTTGCGATTGTGATGGCAGTGACCAACCCCGAGGCCCCGCCCCACAAGAGGGCCAGCCAAATTATTGTCCCTACGGATACTCCTGGTTTCAGTCTGGTGCGCAACATTCCTTGCATGGGGCATGTGGGCGACGATTGGATGAGTCATGGAGAGATCAAGTACGACAATGTGCGAGTGCCTGTTGAGAACTGCCTTGGCGAGGAAGGGTCGGGGTTTGCGATTGCCCAATCACGGCTTGGGGCAGGGCGAATTCACCATTGCATGCGTTGGATTGGCATCGCGGAGCGTTCGCTCGACCTGATGTGTCGGCGTGCTGCGATGCGAGAGATTGCCCCTGGCGAAGCGTTGGCCAGTCGACAGACCGTGCAGAATTGGATTGCCGAGAGCCGAGCCGCGATTGATGCGGCCCGACTGATGGTGCTCAACGCGGCTTGGAAAATTGATAACGTCGGTGCACGAGAATCGCGTATCGAGATTTCGACGATCAAGTTCTACACCGCCCGAGCGATGCTCGATACGGTCGACCGGGCCATTCAGGTGCATGGCGCGTTGGGAATTTCTGACGACACGGTCTTGCAAAGTTTCTATCGACACGAGCGAGCGGCGCGAATTTACGATGGTCCTGACGAAGTTCACAAACGAGTTGTCGCTCGTCAGATTCTTAAAGAGTACGGGTATCCCAAGCCATGAGCACCCCAGTTGATCAAGCCGTGCCAGTCCGGCCGGGTGAAGAAATTGATGTTGCGCGGCTCGAGGCGTATCTCACTGAGAATTTGCCTGGGGCCGGTGGCCCTTTGGTTGTTGAACAGTTTCCGAGCGGTTTTTCTAATCTGACCTACTTGCTCAAGTTGGGAACTGCCGAACTCGTGCTGCGGCGGCCTCCGGTGGGCAACGTCGTGAAATCGGCGCACGATATGGGCCGCGAATTTCGTGTCCTCTCTCGGCTTAGCAAAGTTTATCCGTCGGCGCCAACGCCCTTGCTCTTTTGCGAGGATGAGCAGATCCTTGGTAGCCCGTTTTATGTGATGAAGCGTCTGCGCGGCATCATCTTGCGGAAATCGAACACGCCCGACGAGTTGACCGCCAATCCGGCGCTCGTTGCTAAATTGTGCGAATCGTTTATCGACGGTCTTGCGAAGCTGCACGGACTCGACTTTCAAGCCGCCGGCTTGGGGGATCTCGGTCGGCCCGCGGGTTATGTGGAACGGCAGGTGACGGGTTGGGTGAAACGGTATGCCGCGGCGAGGACGGATGATTATCCTGAAATGGAACGGATGGGCGAGTGGCTTACGAAAAACATGCCGGCTGATTCGCCGCCGGCACTGATTCATAACGATTACAAGTACGATAACTTGGTGCTTGATCCGGGCGACTTGACCAACATCGTTGGCGTGCTCGATTGGGAGATGGCCACGATCGGCAACCCGTTGATGGATTTGGGCACGGTGCTTGCCTATTGGGTCGAACCCGGGGATTCGGCCAAGGAACAATCGTTGGCCTTCGGACCCACGATGATAGCCGGCAGCTTTTCGCGCGAACAACTGGTGGAGCGCTACGCACAAAGTGCTGAGATTGAAGTTCCTTCGATGGTGTTTTACTATTGTTTTGGTTTGTTCAAGCTGGCAGTTATCGTGCAGCAGATTTATGCGAGGTATGCTGCTGGAAAAACGCACGATCCGCGGTTTGCTCATTTGAACAAGCGAGTTGAATCGCTTGGTAAGACGGGGATGCGGGTTATTGAAACGGGCGAGATATAACATAACCTTTTGCGAATTGACGAACAGGAAGAGGATCTCACGCAAAGGCGCTAAGTCGCAAAGGAAACAAGAAAATTTGACAGGATAAGGCCAGATGAGAGGCGTCCCGTCGATCACAAAAATTGATTGAAAGAACACTAATCGGCGCTAATCTTCACTAATCAAATCAGCGCCGATTAGCGAAGATTAGTGTTTCAACTCAAATTGATAGCCGTTGCAATTCCTTTGCGTCTTAGCGCCTTTGCGAGAGTCCTATCCGTTTGAGTAAGAATCTGACAACCGACAAATCAGGAGAAATAACCCGATGAAGCAGCGATTTTCACTCGAAGGGCGTAACGCGATTATTACTGGGTCGACCCGTGGCATCGGGTTGGCCATCGCCCGAGGTTTTTTGGAAGCTGGCGCGACGGTGACCCTCTGTGGCCGGAAGCAAGAGGGCATTGACGATGCGTTATCGCAGTTGAAAGATCATGCGGACAAGGTGTTGGGGAAAACGGCGCACGTTGGCCAGCGGGACTCGTTGGAAGAGCTGCTCGCGGCTGCCCAGGAACGCTTTGGGCCGGTTCAAGTGTTGGTGAATAATGCGGGCACTAGTCCTTACTTTGGTCCGATCGTGGATTCTCCTGACACGGCTTGGGATAAAACCATGGATGTCAATCTGAAAGGCCCTTATTTGCTGTCGAAGATGGTGGCCAAGCAGATGAGCGAGGGCGGGTCGATCGTTAACATTGCCTCGATCGCAGGCCTGACGGCACTTGAGAATCAGGGCATCTATTCGGTCTCGAAGGCGGCGCTGATTATGCTGACGAAGGTGATGGCTCGCGAACTGGGGCGACAGGGGGTGCGAGTGAATGCCATCTGTCCGGGCTTGATCAAAACTAAGTTGAGCGAAGCGATCTGGTCGGACCCCAAAGTTGAAAAGCGGGTGACCTCGAGCAAAGCGTTAGGGCGTATTGGTGAAACCGACGAACTCACTGGCGCGGCGATCTACTTTGCGTCGGAGGCAAGTTCGTTTACTACCGGGGCCTCGCTGCAGGTGGATGGCGGGTTGGTGATTTGAATTGAGAGTGGATTGAGAGTGACTAGTACTACAGCGCAGGGTCAAATTAACCACAACGACACAACGACCACGACGTGAATCTAGCATGAAACATGCAATTCTGCCCCAACCAATTCAAAGGAAAAAAAATTTCAAGAAACAACACTTGTGGAATTTTGATAGGTCACGGATCGTGGAAAACACCTGAAATCCAGTCTTCTTTCGTCGTGTCCGTTGTGCCGTTGTGGTTCAACCTTGGGAAGTAATACTAGAGTGTTTTACCTTTTTCTGTTTGCATGAGTGTTCTGTGGGTGGGTGTCGTGGCCGACACCGCTAACGAATCCGTTTTGGGGTAAAATTATGGGTTGCTTGGGTTCACCCCAAAAAAATCCTCTTTTTTTCTGATTGCTGTAACCTTGGCGTCGTTTCTTGCCACTCTCTTTGTAGTTAGCCCCCTTAAAATCGTTGAAAGGGGCGTTTTTCGAATCCAAGTGAGAACAATAGGAGAGAAGCGATGAAGCGAAATTTGATTTTATCGGGTCTGTTGCTGGTGGGTATTGCATCGGTGGCCATGGCGGCTGCTCCGCAAGCGAAATTGGTTGGAGGGTTGTGCAACGGGGCACTCGCCGGTACGCCGTTGGGGCAAACCATTTCTGGGTGTATCGGTCGGCTTATGGTGTTGCGGTCTGAGCTTGGTGTGACGGACGAACAACGGGGCGAAATCCGCGAGGTGCTGCTGAGCCATCGGTCAGAAATTGCTGGGACGGTGAAGTCGGTCCGCGATAAGCGAGTTGCTTTGCGTGACGTGGTTAGGTCGGATGCCCCTCAAGAGGCCGCTATTCGTGCGGCTGCGGATGAACTAGGCAAGGCGATCGCCGATGCTGCGGTTAAAGGGGCTAAGCTTCGCGGAGAGATTTCTCCGATCTTGACTTCGGGACAGCATGAGTTGATCGACAAGTTTTTCGTGGAAAACGGTGCGGCGGTCGACACCTTTCTGACCAACGCTGCCCAAGGGAAGTAAACGGTCTGATGAATGGCTGTCTGCTTTTATCGGCCCGTTCCACCCATCTATCGCTTGCCTATTGCGAGTTGGTACGATGGGTGGAACTTTGCTTGTCTGGCACGAAGCATCCAGGTGGGGTGAATCCGTGTCTAGTTGTTCAAACGCAGGTGAGCATGTGCAATGTAGCCGAGCTTACTGAGGAAAATATCCGGAATGATCGCAACGAGATGACCGAGTCAACGGATACGAGCGAGCAAGACTGGCCAGACATTCAGGCCACCTTGCAAGGCGATGGAGCGTCTTACGAGCGGATTGTGGGTCGCCATCAGCAGGCGATTGCTGCCTATCTGTGGCGATTTACCCGGGATCGGCAACAGTGGGAGGAGTTGGTTCAAGATACGTTTGTCCAGGCGTATCTGAGTTTGGGAAGCTATGCGGGCCGAGCGCCGTTGGAACATTGGCTCAAGAGAATTGCGACGCGAGTGGGCTATCGATTTTGGAAGCAGCGCGACCGCCGACAACGCGAAGTTTCGATCGTCGCCGAGACCGACCATGTTTCGGATGGCACTTCCGACCCGACCTCTGCCCAGGAGGCGGCGGAAGTTGTCCATTTACTCTTGGCCCAATTGGCCCCGCGAGATCGGCTGGTGATGACCCTTGCTTACCTCGAAGAGCGTAGCGTGGCCGAAATTTCGGAACTTACTAACTGGAGTACCAGCATGGTCAAAGTGCAAACTTTTCGCGCCCGAAAACGACTCGCAAAAATCTGTAAACAACAGGGGATCGAACTATGAACGAACATCGATCACAATTTCAATCGCTGGTCGATCGGGCCCGGCAAGAGCCGGCCCCACCGGTGGATGTGGCCGAGCGCGTGGGCGAGCGCATTCGGTGGAGTGCTGTACCGCGTGCAAGTGATTGGCCAACTTGGTCGGCTGCCGGGTTGTCGGCTGCCGCTGCTATGGTGATGATGACCATCGTCATGCAAGAAGGTATTTCGTTGACTGATCCCTTTGGCGATTGGTTAAGTTCTCTGGTTATGGTGATGTCATGAGTGAAACTACTGAAAGCAACAACCGAACGAATCCGCCGCGGCCCGGCCAGAGCAAGCCGTGGCTGCGCGTTTTGCTGTTGCTTGTTATCTTTCTGTCAGGCGCTATCGTCGGCACGGGCGGCACCCTGCTGGCGGTGCGTCAGCGTGTGCTGCATAGGATTCACCATCCGGAAGAGATGCCGGCGATTGTGACTGCCCGCTTGCGGCACAAGCTCGGCTTGAGCGATAAACAGGCAGAGCAGGTCGAAACTGTGCTGCGTAATCGACAGGATGACATCCAGGCGATGCGACGCGAGTTTCAGCCACGGCTGGAAGGTCAACTAGACCAACTGGCCGAGGAAATCGCCGAAGTTTTAGACGACGAGCAACGCAGCCAGTGGGAGGAACATTTTCAAATGTTGCGGGATACTTGGCTACCTACTGTTCCAAAAGCTTCACCGGATAGCACTTGACGACGTTAGGGGAACAAACCAAAGCTGATGAGAAAGGCCCTCAAGGCAGTTCTCAAAATCGAACCGGAGGAACTCTGCTGGCGGCAGAGTGAATGTAAATGCTGAAAATATTGTTTCTTTGCACGGGCAACTCATGCCGTAGCCAAATGGCCGAAGGCTGGGCTCGTCATCTCAAGGCATATGCGTTTGAGGCTTACTCGGCAGGTATCGAGACGCATGGGCTGAACCCTCATGCGGTTCAAGTCATGGCCGAGGCGGGGGTCGATATCAAGGGCCAGCAATCGCAGCACGTTGATGAACTCAGCCACGTCGACTTTGATTTTGTGGTAACCGTATGCGACAACGCGGCTGAGGCGTGCCCGGTGTTTTCTGGCGGCGCGAAAGTGGTTCATCGCCCATTCGACGACCCACCACGACTGGCTCGTGAGGCAGAGACCGAGGAAGAGGGGCTATCGCACTATCGACGGGTTCGTGATGAAATTCGAGCTTACGTCGAATCGCTGCCTGGGAGCTTGGAGGCTTCTAATACGCATTCTAATCTGAAGTAGCGCGATTGATGTAGGGGGCGGCGCAGACGGACTGGACTAAGGCCTCGTCCAGCACGGCTGTTTTC
>JAADGV010000112.1 GCA_013152205.1 Planctomycetota bacterium | reverse complement strand
CAGCAATACGTTCGCGAACCTGTCGCACCAACCGAAGTTGCCGGCGTCCGGTTGCCTCAAAGCCCCGCTTACACAAGTGAGGTGATTAACCGAGGGGACGTGGCCGACATCCGGGTGGATGTCGTTGGAGCCAAGCGGCTTTATCTGGTAGTTACAGATGCCGGTGACGGCAATTCGTGTGACTGGGCCGACTGGGCCGAGCCACATTTGATGGGTTCCGAGGGCGAGATCAAGCTGACTAGTTTTGACTGGGAGAAAGCGACAACCAGCTACGGGCAGGTCTTGGTCGACAAGAACTGCCGGGGCTTGCCGCTCAAGATCATCGATCGACCGGTCCCCTACGGCATCGGCACTCATGCCTCTTCGGTGATTGTTTATGACATTGCTGACCGTGGTTTTCAACGGTTTGTGGCCCGTGGCGGGCTAGACAATGGCCGCCGCGACTTGGGCGGGACCGACTACCCGGGCGAAAAACCGTCGGTCGTGTTTCAAGTTTATCACGATGGACCGACGCCTGAGGCGCGAGCGCGTGCGAATGAGTCCGTATTGCTAGACGCGACAGCTTCGCTGGCCTTGCGAGAGGAGGCGGCTCTCGCCATGGCGAGCAGCAAGGTCGGGGGAATGCGGCTATTGGGTTTGGCTTCGCAGGGCAAACTTCCTGAGCAGTTGCACGACCTCATTGGCAAGCATATTTACCTCAACCCCGATTTATCTGTGCGAGCGCTGGCAGGGCAGTATTTTTCGCGCTCGACGGTTGGCGACCAGCCGCTTCCTTCGCTTAAAGAGCTTTTGAAGATGTCGGGCGATGCGGCACGCGGTAAGCAACTCGCTTTTGGGCGAGCCGAGTGCGCCACTTGCCACTTATTCGCCGGAGAAGGCAAGTCGGTTGGCCCTGACTTGACCGGCATCGGGGGCAAGCTCGATCGCACACGCCTGTTCGATTCGGTGTTGAATCCATCCGCCTCGATCAGCTTCGGCTACGAGACGTGGCTCATCGAAACCGACGACGGCAAGGTACTGACGGGGTTTGTCGTGGGCGAAGGCGATCCGGTGCTTCTCAAGGACGCTAAGGGCGAGCAGCATGCGATACCTGCGGATACGATCGAGTTTCGCAAACGCCAAACTGTGTCGATTATGCCCGAGATGGTCAAAGCGAATCTGAGTCCGCAGGACTTGGCCGACCTCGTCGAGTTTCTCGTGAGTCAGCGGCCCGCCAGTCAGTAACTCGCAACCAAGAGACCGTTGGCTTCGGGAGATTATGATGATCGATAAGATGACACGTCGCGAGGCGCTGGGCACGGCCGCAGCGGCGGGTTTCTCGCTATCGCCTGCGCTGTTGGCGGCTGCGGTCGATACGCCTCGGCAGTTCAAGATTGGCGCCTGCGACTGGTCGATAGGACGCGGTGGTCAGCTTAGCGCTCTTGAGCTTGCTAAGGAGATCGGGCTTGATGGTGTTCAAGTGAGCTTTGGTAAGCCTGATGACGAGTACGATTTGCGCAAAGAAGCTGTTCGCCAGCAGTATCAACAAAGTGCCAGAGAACACGGCGTTGAGATCGCTTCGCTGGCCATGGGCGTGCTCAATGGCGTTCCGTATTCTTCTGACCGAAATGCCGAGCGGTGGGTTGAAGAGTGCATCGAAGTGATGCCCAAGCTTCAGCAGAAGATTGTGCTTCTGGCGTTTTTTCATCTAGGGGATATCAAAGGCAAACCAGAGCTTCAGGAAGAGGTGATTCGGCGCCTCAAGAAAGTGGCACCGAAGGCCGAGGAGGCTGGTGTTGTACTCGGGCTAGAGACGTGGCTAAACGCCGACGAACACCTGCGAATCCTCGATGCCGTGGGCTCGCCAGCGGTGCAGGTCTACTACGACACGGCGAACATGGAAAAACAGGGTTACGACATCTACAAGGAAATACGCCAATTGGGCCGAGAACGGATCTGCGAATTCCACTGCAAGGAAAACGGTTCTCTGCTCGGCGAAGGCCGCGTCGACTTTCGTCGAGTGAAAGAGGCGATTGACGACATTGGCTACCGTGGTTGGCTAGTGATCGAGTCGGCTGTTGGGAAAGGCAAAAGCGTAAAAGAAAGCTACGTCCACAATCAAAAGTATCTGCGTTCAGTATTTCAGTAACGGCGGCGCCTTTTTCCACCATATTGCCACTCAATGGTGCCCCTCCAAACGAGAGTCATTTCAGCCAGCACGCCTGCAATGCGGACGTATAGGCACCGTAATCCTGTTTGAGATCAACAAGTTCGGCTGACGCGTCGTGTATGGAGATACGGTAGTTTAGCGTGAACGCTTCATCGACCGGAAATATCTTTGCTTGCACACCGGGATAGCCCACGCACATCACGCCATAGTGTCGCGTCAGCCAAGCCGGGGGAAAGTCGGGGTGATCGGGATCGATCATTACGGTCGCGCCGCTCGGCGTTTGGGCGCCAACAAACTGCGAGGTGTAATCGGCCCAAGGGAGCCGCGTATCGGGTAGGTCTTCTGAGGTACGTCCCGATGGCGTGGTGATGACTGTTTGCTTGTCGTCGCGAGGGGCGAAACGCATGGTGAGCCCGCCATAGCTCTTGCCGGCGGCTCCCTGCAACGTGACATCGCGATCGATCGGAATCCAAGTCAGCGTGATATCGAGTGCGCGGCGTCCTTCGCTGGCCGCAAAGGTGCGTATCCAGACGCGTTCGATCATCACTTTGCGATCGCGGACAAACCAACCGTTCTCTACGGCCAACACCGCTGCCACGGGTCCGGTCTGTCGATAAATCCAGCGAACAAACCGCTGCTGAATATCGACATCGGCCCAGAGATTGTACTTCGACTCGCCAATTCGCACATGCGGCCAAGTCCAGAAAACGCCATGATGGTGGTAATGGTCCTCGGGGAAATCGCCGCTGATCACCTCGCCGCGAAGACCCCAAATCGGGTGGATATAGCAGCCTCGCCGGCGGCGAGGGTCGTCTTTGGGGACGTGCTGACCTGTGATATTGCCGTGATTGTAGACCCAAACGGGATGCTCGCCTTGCCACAAACCGAGCGAAGCGTCGTTAACTGCCTCAAAACGAAAGTCACCAGACGATTCGCTCTTGGACGATTGTAGGCGGAAACGGCGTGCGCCATTGGGAGTCTCAGCGGGTGGAATGACCGCTAGTAGTTGCCGACCGCCTTCGAGCTTGGTGCCATCGGCTGCCGCCTCGGAGACAAGCTGTACCGGCAGTGGCGAACCGTGAGCTTCGCCCGTGATATTTAACTCAACCAGTGTGAACGGCGCCGCGAGATCGAAGGTACTCGCTTCTTCGATCGAGACGGCCAATGGCATGGCGATTGGATTGGTAGGGACTTCCAGTATCTTTGGTTCGCCTGCAACCAGGGCGTCTGCGGCGTAGATCAAGAAGAGAGTTGCTGTTGCAATCCACAGGCAAGATGAGCGTTGGTTTAGTTTCATCGGAAAGCATTCCTGTTGTGAAGAAACAATGTCGCAGTGAGCAGCTCGCTCTAGTTGGCCGTATTACCGATATGTTCTCCGCGTTTTACTTGGGATTTTTCTCGTTCCACAGGCTATTTAGCATCGGTCCGGCGGCTTCCACCATGCGGTAGCCGGCGTAGGGCTCTAGTCGCGCCCAACTAATGGGCTTGCTGGAATAGCCACCGCCCAGGACGCCAGCGATGGTGGGGCAATATCCGCAGTAGCCATCGGCCAATCCAACGACAGCCGTCAAGGGCGTGGGGCTTCGGCGTTTGATGTCGATCCCGAATTGGCAGTACAGTTCGCAGGGCTGTGTGACCAAGGCGACATCTCCGATTCGTACTGCATGGATCGGCATCGTATCGACTGGTTGCTTGCCGTAACGCTCTTGAAGTTGCACGGCACCGAATGCGAAGATGAGTTCCATGCCGCTGATTTTTTCGCCGGCCTCGACCTGTTTCAGAACTTTTTTCGCTTCTTCAAACTGTTTTGGTTCCGGCAGCCGAACCTTGATTTGCAAATCCTCGTAGGTATGCCCAAGAGCAATGCGCGAGTGAAACTCGGCCTTGTGATAGAGGCGTAAGGTTTCCTCGGCAAGCATTTTACCGATGCGTTCTAACCGAGCCTCAGGGTCTTCTCGTTGCGGCTTGAGTTGGTTGGCCATGGCGATATCGCCTTGCGCGCCGTTGAGGTAGAGCACCGGGATGCGTCCCAGTTCGCGGCGGATGAGTTTTCGAGCAGCATCGGGGTAGTCGGCTGAGAAAAGGCCTGCTCCATAGAAGGTCGTTGGGTGCGACGTGTTGTGATACACGACCGCGATCGGTTTGTCGGCCTCGTCGACGGCGAAGATCGCTAAGTGCGTAGGGTCATCTGGTCCTTCTAGCCCGGCAAAGTTGGGACGCCGGGTGTTGCCGTGCATGGTGTGGGTACCGTCGGCCCAACAGACGCGTCGGTTAAAACCTATTTGCGCCGTGCCTTTGCCCCAACCGACTTTTGCGGGCCTCGCTGCCGCGATGGCATCACTGGCAACATCGGTCAATTTCAGGCTGAGTTGCTGAATGTATGTCGTATCCACGGGAATGTGGTAGTTGGTGCGAGTCAGGGATGGGCCGGAATGTGTGTGCGTACAGGTGATGATCACTTGGCGTGCAGGGATTCCTGATGCGGCAGAAATCGCGTCGCGAATTGGTTTGACCGCGGATAGCTCAAGTCCGACAAGGTCGCAACTCATCAGTAGTAGCGGCGTTTTGCCGTCGGTGAGGTACAACGCATTGGCTTCGAGCTGATCTCGAATGCGTTCTCCTTTTCGAGTCACGCCTGCGCCTTGCTGCCAGCTTCCGACCGGCGGCGTAATAATACATGTTGCCGCCCCGACTTTTACTGCACGTCCCGAAGCTGCTTGGTTGCCCAGACTTTTTCGATCGCTGGACACCTTCTGCATGGTTCTGGGATAAGCACTTCGCTGCGGCGGCTGGTTATCGATGGTATCGGCAGCTCTCGATTTCGACAGTGTTGCCCCTAGCAACAGGAAAACGAGGAGGAAACAAAAGCGGAAATCGGAAAGCGGATGTTTTTGGCAGGCAAGTCGCTGTTGGGGTGACGTTATTGGACAAAATGGTGCGGGTTGGTGCTGGTATGGAAGCGTAGGGTGGGTTAGTTTTGGCACGAAATGCAGGGGGGCCCCATTGGGGTGGACAAAACTGAGCAGAAAGGACTGTTTTTTCAGGGTTCGAGGGGGGAGTTTTGTCATTTGCGCTTCGCTTTGGGGATTGGGGGAATGACGAAATCCGAATGACAGTAGTTCTAAGTTTGGCCTAACCAGAAGACTTGCTGTAAGGTGAATACCCCGAAGGGGTTGCACATCGTAGCCCTGGGTAAGCGGCGAAGCCGCGCCACCCTGGGTAATCGTGCTTGAGATAAGCGAACCCTGAAAGGGTTCCACAAGTTGAAACAGCATGTTTTTCAGGCATTTTTGATCGCACGACGATTGTGCAACCCTTTCAGGGTTGAGGTTTTCGGAGACCCACAACCCAGGGTGCGCCGCTTCGCGGCAACCCTGGGCTACGATGTGAAACGCCTTTGGCGTAAAGGACTTACGGCCTGGACTGCTCGGCACACCAAACTTGGAACTACTGAATGACTCTTGGGAACGTCAATTGGTAAGTTGCTCTAATGATTTTCGCATGTTTGGTGGCCAATTGCTAAGCCTTTTTTTTGGCCACTTCTTTTCCGCCCAGAGGGGGGGGGGCTGGAGCATTTCTTAAAAAAACCTAGCCACAGAGCACACAGCGCGGCCTTTGGCCGCAAACAAAAAAAAGGAACCGCTAATCAGCGCTAATACACGCTAATAGGTGAAACTCAAAGTGAAAAGAGAATAACCACAGAGCCACGGAGGGCACTGAGAAAACAACCACCCCGTCCAATTTGAAGTAGGCTAGGATTCGGCATCTTTTCAATTTAAAATACTCGGTGTCCCCTGTGGCTCCGTGGTCAAATTCCGTTCTTGTATTCATTTTGATGTGAAAAAATACGAAAAACAGATCTGCGATTAGCGACTATCAGCGCTGATTAGCGGTTTCTTCTTTCAAAAAGTGCACCAAGAAAACAAGCTTTTACGGGTTTGTCTTTCAGAGAAAATATTGAAGCGAGTAACCTTCTCTCGGTGTTCTCTGTGGCTACACAATTGAAGGAACTGCACTAGCGGCTTAGCCAAATCAAACCCCCACTTTTCCCCTTCGCCCCTCCTTCCCGCTACCCCAGCTTTGGATCGCTTTTCAATGGCAACTTCACCAATTTGCCCGACATGGCCGACTTGTAGATGGCCAAGATGATCTCCACCGATCGACGACCTTCGTGTCCATCAACGGCGGGGGTGCTATCGGTCTTAATTGCTTTCACAAAATCTCGGAACTGCATCGTATGGCCATGGTAACCAATGGCCGAAGGGTCGGCTGCGCCGCCTGCCGTACTCTTGCTCGTTTGCATCGCTTTCAGAATCGCGGCATCGGCGCGCGATTTCTTGGCAAAGTCCCAAGTTTTGATGTCTTCTTCCTCAAGCACCGCTGTGCCTTCGCTGCCGTGCAGTTCGATTCGCTTCAAGTAGCCCGGGTAGGCGGCTGTGCTGGCCTCGATTACCCCTAACGCACCATTGGCAAACTTCAGCGTCGCCGTCGCAACGTCCTCCACCTCAATCCGTTTGTGAGCTAGCGTAGCTGTCTGTGCTTGAATTTCCTCGACGGGCCCCATCAGCCAAGTGAGCAGATCGACCGTATGGATAGCTTGGTTCATCAACGCCCCGCCGCCATCTAGCTTCCAAGTACCTCGCCATGCCCCACTGTCGTAATAGGCTTGGGTGCGAAACCATTTGACGTAGGCATCGCCCAACGTTAGCCGACCGAATCGGCCATCGTCGACCGCCTTACGCATCTTGATCGACGAATCGTGAAACCGCGAAGGAAAGATTGCCGACAGCTTGACGCCTGCCTTGTCGCATTCGCGGATGATGCGATCGCACCGCTTGAGCGTAATCTCCAATGGTTTTTCGATGATGACATGCTTGCCAGCTCGCGCAGCCGCTACAGCCGGTTCCATGTGGGCACCGCTCGGCGTAGCTACGCTCACAATATCCACCGCCGGGTCGGCCAGCATCTCGTCGAGGTCGGCGTATGCTTGGCAATCGGTTTCCTTCGCAAACTTCACCGCAGCCTTGGGGGCCCGATCGAAGCAAGCAACCAACTTGGCACCTCGCACGTCAGCGATTGCCCGGGCGTGAAAGTGGCTGATCATTCCGGTTCCGATAATTGCGATACCATAAGCCATGGTGTTGAATCTCCTTTGATAGCGTGAATAATTTAAGTCTGCTATCATAGTAAATTCCAACCGCAGCCATAAGAGTCGACTTTTGCTCGTTTGCCAGTCATTGAAAGAAGCAGCCAACAGACGGCCATGCCATACGACCCAAAATTGCACATCGTGCTTTATCAGCCCGAGATTCCCTACAACACGGGCAGCGTTGGTCGCACCTGTGTGGCCGTAGGCGCCAAGCTGTGGCTCGTACGGCCCCTGGGCTTCCGGGTCGACGACTACTACCTCCGCCGTGCAGGGCTCGACTATTGGCAGCATCTCGAGTGGGAAGTCGTCGACGACTGGCCCATGCTGGTCGAGCGGCTCGCTGGATCGCAGTTCTGGTACTTTACCAAGAAGGCCACCCGGTCTTATGCCGATGTACAGTTGGGGCAGGGCGAGGTGCTGGTATTTGGCTCGGAATCCAAGGGATTACCCGACCAAATGCTTGCAGAGCAGCACGAGCGATGCCTGAGGATTCCTACCCGTGGCGACGTCCGTAGCCTCAATCTCTCGAATTCGGTGGCTATCGCGGCGTACGAATCTCTACGTCAAACGGGCGATCTGGCCGGCAGGCTACACTTGTAGCTACAATCGCTCCTGTGGCCCCAGCTTGAGAAAAATCGACCCCGGAAAGCCAATTTCCCGACTATTATCGCCGGCGGCTACAGCATGATCGGAGCAACGGTACTTGTTCTCTACCCCGGTAACTGGGCGATCCGATAGGGTTACCAAGCAGAAGTAGGTGCCAATCAGCTTTCGGCTAGAATAGCCCAGATTGACGGCGAGCAGCGAACCGGTCACCATGGAGCCTGCTTTTCCGAGGAAATTGTGGCGATGACATTAGTTAGCGGTTTTGAAAAAATTGTTCTACGTGACGAGCCGCTTGGCGCCCGTACTTGGCTCAAGCTGGGGGGCGTTGCGACGTTCTATGCCGAGCCAAAGTCGGTTGACGAGCTAGCGGCTCTGGTTCGCCGTTGTTGCGACGAAGAGGTTCCGATCCGTGTTCTCGGCAGCGGTTCCAATGTTCTTGTCCGCGACGAGGGCGTACACGGCATGGTCGTAAGCCTCGCCGGTGCCGTCTTCACGGATATCCAAATTCGCGATGGTCGGCTCGTCGCCGGTGGCGGTGCCAAGCTAGCTCATGCCATCAGCGAGACCGTTCGTTCAGGCCTAGCAGGGCTCGAACCATTGGTTGGCATTCCTGGCACAATCGGCGGCGCCTTGCACGGCAATGCCGGCAGCCGTAGCGGAGACATCGGCCAGTGGGCTTGTCGCGCGACGGTGATGACTCGATCGGGCGAGATCTTGCAGCGAGACCGCGAAGACTTGGTTTTCGCTTATCGGCAGAGTAGCCTTGATGAGCTTGTCATTCTTAGTGCCGAATTTCAGTTGGAAGACGACGACCCCGAGCAATTGACGAAGCGGATGCAGAAGCAGTGGATCGTTAAAAAGGCAGGGCAACCGCTGTCGTATCAGAACGTCGCTAGCGTCTTTAAGAACCCTCGCGGCATGAGTGCTGGTATTCTGATTGATCAAGCCGGACTCAAGGGAACTAGCGTGGGGGCGGTTGAAGTAAGCCAACGACATGCCAATTTTATCGTGGCCAACGAAGGTGCGACCAGTCAGGATGTGTTGCGTTTGATGGATATCATTCGCAGCCGCGTTGCCGAGCGGCTAGGGGTCGAGTTGGAAACAGAGCTTGAAATCTGGTAGTTCGAGCGGCGACGGATACTGACAGCGCACGGAGGTGTTGCAGTGGCACGGTTTAAGAAAAAACGACGCAACGGATCGGACAAGGTGCCGTCCAAAAGCCCCCAGACTCAGCCGAGGTCGAAATTGCGCCGGCGGATTCGGGTCGTGGTCGTGCTGGCTGTGGTCGTCTTCTTGGGCTGGGGATTGCAGTTGGCTTGGCAGCAAGTTGCTCCGTCGGTTATCCACCGAGATCGTTACTTGCTCACGGCCAACCATATTACCACCACCGCATTGCCTGAGTGGATCACGGCAGACGTGCGGGCCGAAGTGGTGCATAACTCAGCCCTGGATCGCCGTTTGTCGGTGCTGGACGATGCCTTTGTGAACGTGGTGAGAGATGCCTTTGTGCTTCATCCTTGGGTGGAATCGGTCGATCGAATCACCAAGAGTTATCCACCTCAGGTTCATGTCGACCTAACATTCCGCCGGCCTGCAGCCGTTGTCGAACTGGGGGGCCCACGGGGGGTGGAACTCATTCCCGTCGATCGCCTCGGTGTGCAATTGCCCGCGGCTGATGTGCCAGAGATTCGCAAGCGTTATCTTCCGCGTATCGGCGGTATCATTGGTCGCCCACCGGTCGGGCAACCATGGACCGACCCCCGCGTTGCCGGAGCCGCTGAATTGGCAGAGGGGTTATCCGACGTGTGGGAGTCGCTTCATCTGGTCGACATATTGCCTTCCGCCCGCCAAGAGATTCAGGACGACCAACGCTACTTTGTGTTCGATTTGATTACCAGCGGAGGCACAAGAATCGTCTGGGGGGCCGCTCAAGACAAAGGCTTGCCCGGCGAGGATACGTTCGAGACCAAGCTGAAGCGTCTGCAAAAGTATGCCGAGGAACATGGTTCATTAGACTCGGTGCGTGGGCCAGCGGTGGTTGATGTACGCAAAGAACTGGCCATCACCCCTCGGACGGTTAAAAAAACTCTCACGCCACGAACGGTGAAGAAAAACCCTGCCACCGACGAAGAAACCCCGGTCGTAAAATAACCAGAGGCCCGGTCGTAAGTAACCAGAGGAACGTGGGCCAGTTAAGAAGGATCGCCATCCGTGTTGGGTGATTGGGCAGCCTCGAGCGATTGACTCTCGGCATGTGATTGCTCCTCGGCACGCAGCTGTCGGTCGCGTTCTTCCTGGCGGATTTTTTCGGACAGTTCCTCGCGCATGACAGCCATTTCAGTGGGGGCATCGATACCGATACGCACACCGCCACTGCCGATCTTGACCACGGTTACCGTGATCTTGTCGCCAATGATGATACGCTCGCCAACTTTTCGAGACACAACTAACACGTCGCGAACTCCCTTTCTCCCCACGCAGTTAGAAGAACACCACTACAGGCCGAAACCAGCTTACCCCGTGAAACTTACGTGCTGACTAGCAACCCGCTTTAGCGTAACGGTAGTGATAGCTAGTGCCGTTTGCAAGCTGTTTGGCTAGCAAAAAAGCCAAGTTTTGTACAAAATGATGGTAGTTTAGGCAGTGGGCGCGAAATGGGGGTTCGGTTTTTGGGGTAAATCTCCCCGCCAAGCAACGGTAGAGGTGGGGCTTGGTCAGGAGAATTACAAAGTCATACTAGCCGCAGGCGGAAGCCGTGGTCGAGGCTAGGAGACCGCAGCTTCCGCTTGCGGCTATAACAGAACTTGTGGCCTTGTAGTTGGCGGCGAAGAAGTTTCGACTCAAAGAAAAATTGGTAAGGGCCGTAACCCATGGCATTGGAAAGCGAACTTATTGCATGGCTCGGTGAGAACCTGCCTACCAGCTCGCGCGAGCTAGTAGGTCTGGGCGATGATGCTGCGGTATTGGGCCAGGTTGGGGGGGGCAATACGGTAGTGACTACCGATACGCTGACCGATGGTGTCGATTTTTTGGTCGATCAAGTCGATCCGCAGCAGATCGGGCATAAGTCTCTCGGCGTGAATCTCAGCGATCTGGCGGCGATGGCAGCTCGGCCTGTGGCAGCGTTTGTCTCGTTGGTTTTGCCGCGGCAGGGGACGGCAACACGAACGCCGTTAGAGCTAGCGATCGACATGTATCGCGGTATGATACCGCTAGCTGAACGATTCGAAGTAACGATTGCAGGCGGCGATACCAATGCTTGGGATGGACCCTTGGTCGTAAGCATCACGGCTATCGGCGAAACTACTTCGCAGGGGCCACTCACCCGAAGTGGTGGCCAAGTGGGCGATCAGCTGTTGGTCACCGGAAAATTGGGCGGGAGCATTCTTGGTCGGCATTTGGCTGTTGAGCCGAGGGTTACGGAAGCCCTCGAACTTCATCAACGCTACGAGTTGACTGCGGGAATGGATATCTCTGATGGGTTGTCGCTCGATGTGTCGCGGCTGGCCAAGGCGAGCGGGGTTGGGGCGGTGCTCGATCTGTCAGCCCTGCCTATTGCGGAGGCTGCCCATCGGCTAAGCGAACAAGATGGACGATCAGCCCTTGAACACGCGATGTCTGACGGCGAAGATTTTGAATTGGTACTGGCGGCATCCGCAGATGTTGCCGAGAAAATTTTGGCGGATCAGCCGCTGAATGTCCCAGTGACTCGCATCGGCGAACTTATCGAGACCCCCGGACTTTGGCAGATCGATCAGGCAGGCAAGCGTTTGCCGCTTGCCCCATGTGGCTATGAACATTAAGTGGCTGTGAACATCAAGGCAACAAATGACTGAGTTTCGTTATATCGCAGACGACGAGAGTTCTACCGACCGTTTGGGGAAATTGCTTGCCGACGTGTTGCCTGCTGGCACCGCGATAGCGCTTGTCGGCACATTGGGTGCGGGGAAAACGAGATTGGTTCAAGGCGTGGCGACTGCGATGGGGGTGCCAGCCAAGAGGGTCACCAGCCCTACGTTTGTCCTGGTGAATGAATACACTGAAGGGCGTCGTCCGATCTACCACTTCGATACCTACCGACTCCGCGACGAAGACGAATTTTTAGAGCTAGGGCCGGAAGAGTATTTTGATCGAGAAGGGCTTACCTTTGTGGAATGGGCCGACCGAGTCGAACGCTGCCTGCCGCTCGACTACCTAAAGATTCAGATTGAGGTGTTGGAGGAAAGCAAACGCGAGTTCATTTTGACCGGCAGTTCGCCGACCGCGGATAAAATGGTTGAACAATTGGCCGCCAAAGCGTCTTCTACAAAATGAATTTGCTGAGGTCTTCGTCTTTGGCGATCTCTTCCAGCCGTTCGTGAACGTAGGCGGCATTGATCTCGACCCGACCCATTTTCATGTCTGGTGCTTCGAAGCTAAGCTCTTCGAGCAAGCGTTCCATGATCGTCTGGAGACGTCGGGCACCAATGTTTTGGGTCGATTGGTTAACCTGATAGGCATAGGTGGCTAGCGATTCGATGGCGTCGTCTTTGAACTCGATTTTGACGCCTTCGGTATCCAGCAGTGCAACATATTGCTTCGTCAACGCATTACGTGGCTCGGCAAGGATACGAATAAAGTCGTCTTTCGTCAGGTCATCAAGCTCCACGCGAATCGGGAATCGGCCTTGAAGCTCGGGCATCAAATCGCTCGGATTGGTCGAGTGGAACGCACCCGCGGCGACAAACAAGACATGGTCGGTGCGAACATAACCGTAGCGAGTTTGGACGGTGGTGCCTTCGACGATTGGTAGCAAGTCGCGTTGGACACCCTGGCGCGAAACATCCGCACCTCGGCCCCCTTCGCTGGCGACCACTTTGTCGATTTCGTCGAGAAAAATAATGCCTGTGTCTTCAGCCAACTCGATGGCCAAAGCGTTGATCTTGTCTTGATCGATCAGTGCTTCGCACTCTTGGTCGAAGAGAACTTTTCGGGCTTCGGCGACAGTCAACTCGCGGTGGATGACGTTCTTCGGCAAAAACTTTTCGAGCATGCCCTGCATATCAAAATCAACCCCTTCGCTGCCTGGCCCGCCCATGCCAGGGATCATCATTGCTTGGGCTTTTTGCTCGATCGAAAGTTCGACTTTGCGTGTCTCTAGTTCGCCGTTGACGAGCATTGCCCGCATTTTTTCGCGAGTACGTTCGTATCGCTCAGGCGAATCGCTAGTATCAACACCAACATCAAACGAGGCAGGCGCAGGAGCTAGAAGGTCGACCAGCCGTTCGGTGACACGTCGCTCAGCCTCTTCTTTGACGTTGGCCATTTCGCGTTCGCGAACCAGACCGATCGCATTCTCGACCAACTCGCGGACCATGCTTTCCACATCGCGGCCGTAGTAGCCCACTTCGGTGTACTTCGACGCTTCGACTTTGATGAACGGTGCGCCGGTGAGCGTAGCCAGTCGGCGGGCGATTTCGGTTTTGCCGACGCCGGTGGGGCCAATCATCAGGATGTTCTTGGGGGCTACTTCCTTACGGAATTCTTCGTCCAATTGCTGACGGCGCCAACGGTTGCGGATAGCGATCGCCACCGCACGTTTTGCGTCGGCTTGACCTACAATGTGCCGGTTAAGTTCTTCGACGATTTCTCGGGGAGTCAGGTTTTTCACGTTGATATCTTTCAGTAACCGCCCAAAAAAAGGCGAGCGATTTTGTGCTGTAAAAATAGACAAAGGCCCCAGTGGCTAGGCCTCGTTAAGCTCTTCGATGACTATATTGCGATTCGTATAGACACAGATATCGCCAGCGATCTCTAGCGATTTTCGCACCACCTCGGCTGCTGAAAGCGAACAATTGTCGACCAATGCTCGGGCAGCTGCCAAGGCGTAGTTGCCTCCCGAGCCGATGCCAAGGATGCCATCGCTAGGCTGTATCACGTCGCCTGTGCCCGACAACAGAAAAGTATGCTCGTCGTTGACCACCGCCACTAAGGCTTCGAGTCGACGTAGGGCACGGTCGGTACGCCATTCCTTGGCTAGTTCGGTTACCGCACGGGGCAGGTTGGCTGGGTAATCTTTCAGCTTTGCTTCCAGCCGTTCCATCAGGGCAAAGGCGTCGGCCGCCGCCCCAGCAAAACCTACCAGGATGCGGTCGTCCACCAGCCGGCGGATTTTCACTGCGTCAGACTTCACCACGGTTTGACCCATGGTGACTTGGCCATCGCCTCCCATGGCAACTTGGCCGTTGTGGCGGACTGTGAGTATCGTTGTCGAGCGTGTTTTCATAATGTGAACAATATGGGGATAAAAAAGAGGGGAGCCATCCATTCTCGCCAACCATCTGTCGCACGGCTAGGGGGGGGCTGCCAGGACGATTGCAAAGTCATGCTAGCCGCAGGCGGAAGCTGTGGTCGAGGCTGAAAAAACTGCGGCTTCCGCCCGCAGCTACTACAGAATTAGTGACTTTGGAATCGTCCTGGGAACTTAAAGCAAGCACTGGGATTCGTCGTGGGCAGGGCGTATCATGGGGGACTTGAATCTTGGTTTCCTTCAACAATATACCGGTAGGCACCGATGACCGCCCCTTCTCCAGACAATCGCTCTGAGCAGCCTGCAGGGTTGCCACGAAGTCCTGAATTGATGCGTCGCGAAGATACAGCGATGTTGGTCGTCGACGTGCAAGAACGCTTGGTCGTCGTGCAGACGGGAATTGAGCCTGTCGTATGGAATATCAGGCGGCTGCTCGATGCTGCCAAGGTGCTGGGGGTGCGGACCTACGCAACCGAGCAGTACCCTGAGAAATTAGGGCCGACCGTCTCATCATTAGCTGAGCGGTTGGAAACCAAACCCGCTGGCAAGCAGGCATTTAGTTGTGGAGAATGTGGCGAGATTTTTTCTGAGTGGCGCGAAGTAGGAATACAGCGAGTTTTGGTCTGCGGCATCGAAGCCCATGTTTGCGTGCAGCAAACGGTGCTAGATCTGTTGGCTGCTGGGTATCAGGTGATCGTGGCTGTCGATGCCGTTACATCTCGGTATCCAGCCGATTATGAGGTTGCCCTGCGTCGGATGGAAGCGTCGGGGGCCGTGCTGACAACCACCGAGTCGGCCTTTTTCGAGTGGTGTGTGCGAGCAGGGACCGAGGAATTCAAAAAGATCAGTGCGTTGGCAAAGGAATCGCCGCCGAACACCGTCTAGCCCAGATTTTTCACCAGTCGGCGGCTTCTTCGCCATCGAGTCGTAAGGTCAAGCACTTAGCGCTGCCGCCGGCTTTGACAAATTCGCCCAATGGCGTCGCAATCGGCGAGTAGCCCGCTTGTTCGAGCTGCTTGTGAAGCTGCGGGCAGCCAGTGTTGGTAATGACCGTACGACCTACAACCACGGCATTGCACGCAAAGCTACGGGCTTCGCTTTCTTCAACGGCAATCAACTTGGGGACGTGTTCGGCAAGCACCTGCAGGCCATAACTGTCGAATGCCCCAGGAAAGTAAATCGCTTCGTCTACGGCCAGTGGGCAGAAGCATGTATCGAGGTGGTAGTAGTAAGGATCGACCAACTCCAAAGGCAAGACACGCACGCCAAGCAGTTTGCCGATCTCCTGATGTCCGCCGGCATCGCTTCGCATTCGATAGCCCGCATATAATGTTTCGCCACAAAACAAAGCGTCGCCCGCACCTTCAAACGAAAAATCGCCAGGCGCTTCTTGAACGCGCAAGCCATGATCTTCCAACCAGCGACAAAAGTGCTGCTCTTCGCCCTGACGCTGCTTGTGCTTAAATCGTGCTAGAACCGCCTGATGCTGGTAGACAATCGCCGCGTTGGCCGTAAAGACGAGGTCGGGAAGCCCTGTCTGAGGCGCTAACTTAGAGACTTCGGCGCCCGCTTTGACTAGACACTCATAGAGTTGTTGCCACTGTTCGACAGCCAAGCCGTGGTCGGCTTGACGCTCGGTACTCATCCACGGATTGATCTCATATTCGATGCCATAGTAGTCTGGCGGGCACATCAAAATATGAGGAGCGGGCTTGGGCATGTTGGTTGTTTGGACGAGAGAAAGGGTGGGTAGAAGCGGCTACGGGTGTTTGATCTGGTTAGTAGATGTGTCTTCATTACTCCCTCAAACTGAAAAGAAAGGAGCCCGCGAATCAGGCGAATAGACGCGAAAAAGGCTCGTTTTTTAGCATTTCTTCAGCGAAGTGAAGAAGGATAGAACACGAATTTTACAGATTTTTGCTGCTAAGAAAGACGACCTTGTTCAGACATTTCCACAACTCTCGTGCAAAAAATAGGGCAACGTCTATTTTTTGGATTTTCTTTCTGATCCGAGAATATCCGCCTCATCTACGTTCCTCCGCGTACCCCCAAACATAAAATACGCCGAACGCAAGAGCAATAGACACTCTCACGTCCGGCGTACTCGTCCGATTTCAGCATTCTCTGTTCAGTATGATCAGCGAGGGGCACGCCGAGTCGACTTTGCCTGTGCCTGACGACGACGGCTCAACTTGCGTCCGGCGTTGAGAGAGGGGACAGGACGCATGGCTGTGGAAAATCCCCAAGCGCTGCGACGACGGCTAACCCGACGACGAGTTACTTTTCGGCTTTGAACCGCAGCTATCGATGCAATCGCGGTCGATGGCTTTGGCAAGAAACCTGCGTACAAGGTTCCGAGTGCGGTATTACCATTGCACTCGGCAGTACGCTTCTGAATCATGGTCCAAACCATTCCAACCAGCGCTAAGAAACTTACCGAAAAAAGTGTGGATACGATTGTCATTAGGATTGTGTTTTGCATGCTAAACTCCCTCTTCATAAAATCGGACGGACGAAAACTTACGTAAATCTCAGTACATGACCGTTGCCCAATCTATAGCCGTATTTGCTAAAGCGATGGGAAACAGAAATCATCCGCAAGGCGGACAAAAAAAGAGATCAGGTACCGAGGCTCAGATTGAGCCAATGAAGCCCGGCGAAACGCCAGGAATACTAAATTAATTGGTACCAGTAAGATTCACGAGCAAGCAGGTATTTCGTGGGTGTATATTTCGTCTGAGTAGAAGTAACAGTAGTCTAGTGACCCGAGAAGATTATGTCAACGATTTTTCTGATTAGATAACCATTGAGTGATTGGAAACCACACGAAATACGCGATAAACACTTTACCCACAAAGACTTACGTGGATTTCCGTTCTGCTGGATTTTCACGATCCTCTGACGCCAAGCGTGTCGAATACAGTGAATTTCGGCGTCGGGAGACGCCTCCCACAATCACAGATCGCTGGCTTTGCAATCGCCTAGAGCATTTCCTAAAGCTAGCCACAGAGCACACCGAGGTCACAGAGAGAATACTGGGGCGAGTAACCTTACTCTCAGTGTTCTCTGTGAACTCTGTGGCTACATAATTGAACGAACTGCTCTAGAAGCTCAAATTTGCAACCGTTGAAGTTGCCCTATGCCAGCGACGGGGTGAATTCAAACTTTCCGCCATCGAAGAGCCCTAGGTCGCTGAGTTTTAGTTCGGGAATCACCAGCAGAGCCATAAACGAGAGGGTCATGTACGGTGCCCGTAAACTTGACCCCCAGCTTTTCACAGCGGCATCAAGCTGTTGATACGCAGCTGCGACTTCCTCGCAAGTACCGGTAGCCATCAGCCCCGCGACTGGCAACGGCAACACCTCTCGTATGCCATCCGCGTGGCAAACGGCACTTAAACCACCTCGACATTCCATCACGGCATTGATTGCAGCCGAGAGATCGTCGTCGCTCACGCCAACTGCGATCACGTTGTGCGAATCGTGGGCGACACTCGACGCCATTGCTCCGCGTTCTAGCCCAAAGTTTTTGATAAAAGCGACCGCCGGCGCGGCCGACCGGTAGCGATTGACGACGACCATCTTCAGGATATCGCGACTGACATCGCTGACTACCTTGCCCTTCACAACCGTTGGCTGCACCGAAAGACGATTGGTAATTAGTTGGCCATCGAGCGCCTCGATTACTTGCAGCATCCCCTCGTTGAAAGGCACAGACAACTGGCCGGGCTCGACCAAGGTAGGTTCAAAGTAATTCTCGATTGGCGGCTCGACTCTCGATATCGTGGTGGCTCCTCGTTCTGCAACTACCTTGCCGTCAATCCACGTTCGCTGCACCGCGAAGTTCTCCAATGAATCGACCTCGATAAAGTCGGCCTGATCGCCAACCCGTAATTGGCCGACGTTAAGCGAATAGTGATCGATCGGATTGAGACATGCCACTCGCAGGGCATCGAACACATCAATCCCCCGCTCGACCGCACGGCGAACTAAGGCATTGATATGCCCAGCCACCAATTCATCGGGGTGTTTATCGTCGCTACAGAGCATTGTTTGCTGGGGGTACTCGCCAATCAGCGTATAAAGCGCGTCGAAGTTGCGAGCTGCGGAACCCTCGCGGATTGCGATCATTGCCCCCGCCGCGATTTTGTCGAGCGCTTCTTCCTTGGTGAAACACTCATGGTCGGTCGAAATCCCGGCGGCGATATATCGGGCGGCCTCCTCGCCCCGCAAGCCAGGCGCATGCCCATCAACCGGTTTGCCTCGCTGCCGAGCTGCGGCAATCTTCGCCATACATCCCGGGTCGTTGTTCAACACCCCAGGGAAATTCATCATCTCGCTGAGGTACAGAATTCGCGGATCGTCTAGCAGTTGTTCGACCTCCTCGACCGTGATCTCGGCACCAGCCGTTTCGAACGTCGTGGCGGGCACACACGAAGGGGCTCCGAAGTAAAACTTAAAAGGCACCTTAGCCGCGTTGTCGAGCATGTAATGGACGCCCGCCACTCCTAGCACGTTGCCAATTTCGTGCGGGTCGCTTACGGTCGCGACCGTGCCATGAACGACCGCCGCTCGGGCGAATTCGCTCGGCACCAGCATCGAGCTTTCGACATGAACATGGGCATCGATAAATCCCGGCAATAGAAAAGTCGAAGGTTGGGCGTCGACCGGCTCAATTGCCGAAATACGCCCCTCGACGACAAGAACCTCTGCGGCAAACACACGGCGGGCCAGCACATCCACCACGTTGCCCACAACTCGCTGCGAGCCAGACGTCATGAAAAGTCCCCCGTATAGTTTTACTGCCAGCGGGCCCTAAGAACGCAGCATCAAGTTTTCTTTTTGCTGCCACCACGGCGGCGTCCGCCCCGGCTACGACCCTGCGAGGAGTTCGGCTTGCTAGGCGATTTTTTACGTAGTTCCAGATTGGAATCGACAATCCCGCCGATCGCATCCGCCCAGGTAGGAAGATTTCGGTGACTTGAGCGAGACTTTGCCGCGTCCTGCGAATCGGCCCCCTCGGCCCCCTCGTCGTCGTCGCCGCCGTCATCCAGATCGTCATCGCCATCTTCCAGATCGTCATCAGCGTCACCGCCATCCAAGACCTCGTCACTCTGTTTTTTATCGTCCGTCGCTGGATCGCCGCTAGAAGCCGAACGTCGGGAACGACGCCGTGGTCGACGTCGTCGTGGCTTTTCTTCCTCGTCTTGAGGAGCAGCCACGTTGTCTGAAAGGCTTTCCCCTTCCCCTTCTTCCCCTTCTTCTTCGTCGGTCGTGGTTTCGTCGTCGCTCGAAGCCGATTTCTCTTCCGAAGGCTTACGGCCCCCACGCCCACGGCGTCGACGTCGTGGCCTGCGTCGTCGGGGGCTTTGCTCTTCGTCTTCTTCCTCTGATTTCTCGCCGCTCTCTTCTCCCGGAATTTCTGCATCAAGCTCCGAAGACCTAGAGAGGTCTTCCGCCGACTCTTCGGACTTGGCTTCTGAGGCCGGACTGGCCCATGCCGAACCGCTGGCTGTAAACAAGGCATCAAATGCGTTGCGAGAATCCTCCGAAATGTCATCGCCTTCAGAATCTTCGTCTAAGGAATCTTCGTCTAAGGAATCTTCGTCTAAGGAATCTTCGTCTACGGAATCTTCTTCAAGCTCAGAATCGTCGTCGTCCGACCATTCGGGTTCGCTCATTACCCGATCGACTTCGCTGGGCAGTGGGGGCAAAGACTCGATCGAATCTTGATCGTCCGAAACTCCAGCCGCAAAACCATCGGTCTCCGGCTTCTCAACCTTGGCCGCTGGGGGCTTGGCGGTGGGCTTCTCGGCAGCTACCTCGTCCGGCTCGTCGACTTCGGCGACGGGATCGTCCTCCACTTCCAACCCAAGCGAACCGGCCAAAGCATTCCAATCGCTGGGCGACGCTTGCTGTGGTTCGGGCGGGGAGTCGGTCGAGGTCTCAGATGCGACCGTCGGAATATCGGTTGCTGGAGGCTGCTTACGCTCAAAGGACTCGGCCGCCGGCTCTGCTCCGAGGTCGTCAGCTAACTCATCCCACGGCGATTTTGATTTATTGTCGTCCATAGTCTCTTTATTGGAAAAACGGAAATACGTCTACGCAGCTCAACGCCACGGTATGTTAGATTATTTGAAAATTGTCGCGTTCAGGCCCTTCGCCCAATACACACAATATACGGCCTATCCTCATTGCCGAAAAGGTACGCTAATGTGGTGATGAGCCGACTTCTTGCAGAGAGAAGTCGACGATTAGGCCAATTCAGCCCGAAAAGTCGGTCTCTTCAGAATAATTGCCAGTGGATAAAATATTGAGGGCATCGCGGCATTGCCCAGCAGATATCGGCCCCTACCGCCCTCGCCTTCCCAACAGAGGTTCCTCGACATGGCTGCCAAACACCCCGAAACCGACAACCTACAGGCAACACTAACATCCATAGAAGAAGTGGAAGTTCGCGGCCACATCATCGATAGCCTCATCTTGCCCAAGGTACTCGACTGCATCACCGCGGCGGGCGGGGCGTTTCAGATCAAACATATTACGGTTGGGCAAAACCGTTCGGACCCCAGCGCAGCTGTCATCGAAGTCCAGGCGGCGGACGACCGAACTCTGCAAGGCATTTTGGCCCAAGTAGCAGATCACGGGGCCGTCCCCACGGCGAGCCACGATTGCCTCTTGGTCTCGGCCGATATCGAGGGTGCATTTCCCGAGGGATTCTACAGCACCACCAATCAGCGCACCGAAGTTCGGCTAAGCGGCAGTTGGCAGCCGGTTGCTCAGCAAGAAATGGATTGTGGCATTACGGTCGATCCTGCCACCTCGGAAGCGAGATGCGTTGCCATGCCTGACGTTCGGCGAGGAATGCCGATTATTGTTGGGCATCAAGGAACGCGAGTTTTTCCGGTCGAACGAGTTGAACAGGGTCATGCGTTTGCCTTCATGAATAGCAGCGTGTCCACCGAAAAGCCTAAAGGCGTTGTCATCCGCCAAATCGCTCGTCAATTGTTCGACAATCGTACCGGCAGCGGCAAAACACTTTTGGTTGGTGGCCCTGCCATTGTACACACGGGGAGCGGCGAGCTTGTCAGCGAGTTGATACGCGACCGCTACATTCACAAACTATTCGCCGGCAATGCGTTGGCAACCCACGATATCGAACAATCGCTCTACGGCACGAGCCTTGGTGTCGACCTCGAAGAGGGGAGCTTAGCCGATGCTGGCCACGAACATCACCTTCGCGCTATCAATCAGATTCGCCGCGCCGGATCGATTTCGGCTGCCATCGAACAAGGTTTGCTGAAGTCGGGCATCATGTACGAGTGTGTGAAAAATGGCGTTGAATTTCAACTTGCTGGCAGCATCCGCGACGATGGCCCTTTGCCAGACGTTGTTACCGATGCTTTGGAAAATCAACGCCTCATGCGCGCCAGCATCGCCGATGTCACGTTTTGTCTGATGATCGCGACGTCGCTGCATTCTATCGCCGTTGGCAATTTGCTCCCGGCTTGGGTGAGCGTGGTTTGCGTCGACATCAATCCCTCGACCGTCATCAAACTCAGCGACCGCGGCAGCTTTCAAACCGTCGGGCTTGTAACTGATGTCGAACCTTTTCTGCGATCACTATTGGCAGAGCTACGTCGACTGGAAGAAGAGAACGGCACCTGATCACTCAAAGTGAAAACGCAGGCATGATAAAGCCCTCGAATCATGCGAATAGACGCGAAAAGGTTGATTTTTCAGCTTAGGTCGGTATTGACGGGCTGACTGGCTCCTGGGACGATCCGCACCCCGTTTTCTTGCCAAATCATCCATCTGGTGTTGCCATGCTTGGATCGTTGCCCCAACCTGTACGTCGAATTGCCATTGGGCTGCTCTGTGTCGGCACGTTTGCCACAGGCTGCCAATCCCCCTACTACGCCGATCGTGGTGCTGGCCTTGGTGCCCTTGCCGGAGCTGGAGCCGGAGCAATCATCGGCAACCAAACCGGCAATGCCGGCGCGGGTGCCGCGATTGGAGCGGGCCTCGGTGCGCTGACGGGTGCCGCGGTTGGTAGTGGCATGGACGAAATGGCGGCACAAAATCGAGCTCAAATCGCCGCCCAAATGGGTCGACAGGTTCAGGTGGGTGCCGCAAACGTCAACGAGGTTGTTTCGATGACCAAAGCGGGGGTCGATCCACGATTGATTCAAAACTACATCCAAACCTCTGGCGTAGCAGGGCCCCTCCAGACGATCTCATCTATCTGTCGAACAACGGGGTTAGCAGCAATGTCATTCAAACCATGCAAAATCCGCCGATCCAGGCAGCTCCCGTAGTCGTGGGACGACGGCCAGTAGTCGTCGACTGTTACGGCCCCCCGAGCTACTACGGACCGCACTACGGTTTTCATCATTAGCGAAAAAGGTTCTTCAGGAATTTTAGTGGCTAAGCCGCAAGCGGTGGGGGGAGGTGGGGCGGAATCGTTTGGGGTTTTTTGGTGTCTTGTCGCGGAAGTGCCACTCGGCGAAATCTAGGATGGCTTGCCAATCTTCGGGCGTTAGGTCGTGTTTTCCTTCGCGAAAGTGGATTGCGTTTTTACTGCACGTCTCAGAACTACCTGGATATTCAAGCTCTCCCGGCCGCTGGACACCTCCGACATCGTTCTGGGCTGGACGCTTTGTGCCGGCTTCTAAATACTCAAATGCCTTCTGAGCTGCGGACGTTGTGGCTCGGGTACCGAGAGGGTTGGCCCATAGGTCGTCGTTGGCTTCGGTGCAAATCAAGGCACGGGGTGCAACGAGCGCTTTCAGAAAGTGTTGGTCGAAGGGAAGCCGATCTTCTTTGCCGTCGAACCAGCGAAGGCGAGGATGGAACCAATAGGCGAATCGTTTGGGATCGGTGATTTGCCCCAGCGTTTCGCACTTCTTGCTTTGAATCCGATAGCAACCTGCGCCGCCACATCCTGAGCCGTTTGCGGCGATCAGCGCAAACCGTTCGTCGAGCGCGCCGGCTAGTAGCGCCATTTTTCCTCCGCGCGAATGTCCTACAATTCCGATGCGCTGAAGATCGACGTCCGACCGCGTTTCGAGATAGTCGACCACACGCATTCCGCCCCAGGCCCAAACGGCTAAGGTTGCCCAATCGTAGTCGGGGTACGCCAGTTGCGCTGGGCCAACGACGCCGCTCTGGTCGGGGTCGAGATCTTGTCGGGCATATTCCACCAAGATGAACCCTCGCTTCATTAGCAAAGGGACTTCGTCGAGGTGACCTAGGGCCGCTTCTTCGCGGACGATGACTGGCAAACGTCCATCATGCGGAGGTATGTAGACGGCGATACGCATTCGTAATTTTGTTTTCGAGCCGAGGATCAGCGTCATTCGCTGTTCGGTTCCCTCGCAGCCGGGGATTGGGCCGCTCTCTAAATTTTCGACGGTGATCGTGTCGGGACGTGGAGGAAGGTGGCCGTATTGGTAGTATTGCAGGATCGCCTTCATTTCTTTTCGGCGAATTTTCCAGGCATCGGCCGATTGCACAGGGCTGCCGTCCGCAAACGAGAATAGGTCGGGCAGTTCAGGAATCGATGGCAGGGCATCGAGCGATTCCGGCGGAAGCCATTCGGCGGCGTCAGTGGGCGGAATGGTATTTGTGGATGCGGCGATTATTAAAAGAGCCGCTAAAAAAAGTCGAATGCTTTTAGGACATTTTACTTTTTTCTGTGGTGGGGCATTTCCACCGTTTGTGGCAGGTGAGCGCGTCCATTGGAAAGTTGCTTTATGCAATGATGTCTTTTACGACCTCGCCGTGGATATCGGTGAGGCGGAAATCACGTCCGCCGTAGCGATAGGTGAGCCTTTTATGGTCTAAGCCCAGCAGGTGTAGCATGGTGGCGTGTAGGTCGTGAAGGTGGACCTTGTCTACCACTGCCTCGTAGCCAAGTTCGTCGGTGGAGCCATAAGCCAGACCGCCGCGAACGCCGCCGCCGGCCATCCAGATTGTGTATCCCTTGGCATTGTGGTCGCGTCCTAAGGCGACCTTGCCAGATAGGATTTGCGTCTCCGGCTGACGGCCAAATTCACCGCCCCAGAATACTAGGGTATCGTCTAACAGACCGCGACGTTCAAGATCGATGAGGAGTGCGGCAATCGGTTGGTCCACTTCTTTGCAACGTTTTGGTAAAGTCGTATCAAGAGACGAGTGTTGATCCCAGCCGCTGTTGGCGAGTTCGACAAATCTTACGCCTGCTTCGACTAGTTGGCGTGCCATCAGGCATTGCCGCCCGAAATCGTCGGTAAGTTCTCCGCCGATGCCGTACAGGTCTAATGTTTCTTTCGATTCTTTGGCCAGATCCATGACCTGGGGGATCGATTTTTGCATATTGCTGCTCAGGCTGAGCGAATCGATCACGCCTTGGACATCGGGGTTCTGGCCGCTGCGTTGCAATAAGCGACGGTTCATCGATTGGGTGAAGTCGAGAATGCCTTTTGCCACTCCTGGCACAACCTCTGTGCTTGTTAGATGCTTGATCGTTGCGTCCTTCACCGGCCGCCCTTCCCAGCCGACGCGAGTTGCTTGGTAAGCACTTGGCAAAAAGGCATTGCCGTAGTTCGACGGGCCGCCGAATGTGCGAGTCGGTTTGACCGTCACGTAGCCGGGGAGGTTTTGGTTGGGACTCCCTAACCCATACAAAACCCAGGCACCAAGCGACGGGCGGACAAATTGGAAGCTACCTGTGTGGAGCTGTGGGATCGCCAAAGGATGGGCCCGGCTGTCGGTCTGCATACTGTTGATCACGCAAAGGCGATCAGCCTGCTTCGCTAAGTGCGGCAGGAGTTCAGAAATCCAGAGGCCACTTTCGCCGTGTTGTGTGAAGTCCCAGAGAGGCGACAAGAGGGTTTGCTTGTTTTGCCCCGTCTTTCCACCATCCTGATAAAGCCTTGGCTTGTAATCGAGCAAATCCTGCTGCGAGGGGCCGCCATTCATGAAAAGGAAAATCATCCGCTTTGCTTTGGGAGCAAAGTGAGGCATGCGGGGAGTCTGCGGGCCAGCGTGACTTTGGTTGGCCGTCATGCCAGCTAGGGCTACTGAGCCGAACCCGCACGAGCCGAGCTTGAGCCACTCGCGGCGAGACATATTGGGTTTCGTTGAATCGCAGTTCATGAGATTTCCTTGTCGTCAATCTGCTGAAATGTTTTGAACCGACGTCTTGATTGAGCTTATTGGTGGTTATTCGTCCTGGGGGACGACCCAACTACGGGGACTTGATGTCGACTAGGTAGCGGAACTCGGCGGTTGCGAACAGCGATTGGAATAGGGTGGCCCAAGCGCTGGCGTCGCGATCTTTTATCTCTGCTTTAGCCTTTAATATCGGTTCGAGCAGCTTTAATGCATCTTGGCGTTCTTCATCGGTTGGCGCACGCGAAAAAGCCCAGCGCATCGCCAGGTCGACCCGGGCCGCATCGTCTGCCGCGGCTTTGTCTGCAAGTAGCCGGCGAGCGGCGTGGTTTGCTTGCTGGGTGACGAACTCAGAATTGCGTAAGAACAACGCTTGCGAGGGGACGTTGGTCACGGCCCGCTTTCCACTCACCAAACTGGAGGAGGGGAAATCGAAACGGTCGAACATGTCTGGCGCATAGTCGCGAACTACGGGCAAATAAATACTGCGATGGTTGCTTGGCGGTTGCAATTTTTTGACATCTATGCCGCGTACCATCTGATCGCCCAGAGCGGTGACCGGGGAACCCGTCGGGGGCTTGATGTCGAGCTGACCGCTTACTGCGAGAATTGCGTCGCGGATAATTTCGACAGGAAGTCGTCGGGGCGTCGCACACCAAAGCAGTCGATTCTCTGGATCGACGTTTTGATTTTTTTCGTTCGTTGCACAGCTAAGTTGGTAGGTTCTGCTGAGTACAATTTTTCGGATGGTCCGTTTGATCGACCAGCCGTCTTGCATGAACTCGACGGCAAGCGTGTCGAGCAATTTCGGATGGCTAGGCATCGTGCCCATCAAGCCGAAATTGTCTACCGATTCGACAATGCCGCGACCGAAGAGATGATGCCAAATTCGGTTGACGACAACCCGGGCCGGCAGGGGGTTGTGTTGGCTCGTCATCCACTTGGCCAACTGGAGTCGACCACTCTGTTTGGGGTCGATTGCCGGTACGTCGGGGGTGGAAAAAGCTACGAGAAAACCGCGAGGGGCAACGTCTCCGGGCTGATTGATATCGCCTCGGACCGCAACTTTAGTATCGGCAGGATTCGCGCGGTCTCGGGCGCTCATGGCGTAAGGCGGGCGTGGTGGGCGACTCTTTTCGAGTTCTTTCACAGCTGCTTCGAGCGGTGTTGCTTCGGCTTTGAATTTCGCAATTTGCGAATTGGCAGCGGCTAATTCGGCAACCACCTTTTTGAGTGCCTCGGCAGGTGCGGCATCGCCTTCTTTCGCCTCGGCGACTGCTTTCTCGGCATCGGTTTTCTTTTTCTCGGCTGCCTTCTTCGCTTCTTCGGCCTTGGTCAATTCGGCTTTTTTTGCATCCCACGGTTTTTTTACGCCGTCGATGATCTTTTCGTATTCTTCGGCAGCGGCGTGCATTTCTGCGGCGTTGGGACCGATGGGAATTAGCTCGGTCGGATTGTTGCTGTACTTTTGCCGGATAGTCCCGTAGAGAGGCTCGGTGCTAAGGAATATGCCTGCCAGTGCGTAATAGTCTTTGGTTGGGATCGGATCGAACTTATGGTCGTGGCACTTTGCACAAGCAACGGTGATGCCGAGGATGGCTCGGCAGGTGACGTCGATTTGGTCGTCGACGATCTCCATTCGATAAGCCATGCCGCCTGAGTTGTGGCGTTTTGTACCGAAGGACAACATGCTGGTAGCAACGAGTCGAGCTTCGCGGTCTTCTGCCGAGCCATACGGTTCGTCGGGCAGCAAGTCTCCGGCGATCTGCTCGCAGACAAATCGGTCGTAAGATTTGTCGGCATTGAAGGCATCAACGACGTAGTCGCGATAGGGCCAAGCGTGGGGATAGGTGAAATTGAATTCTCTGCCGCTCGACTCTGCGTAGCGCACCACGTCGAGCCAATGACGCCCCCAACGCTCGCCGTAACGAGGCGAGGCAAGAAGATGGTCGACTAGTTTCGCCACGGCGTCGGGCGCAGGATCTTCGACAAACAACTTCACTTGCTGGGGCGACGGGGGCAAGCCAATTAGGTCGAAGTAGAGACGGCGCACCAGCGTTGCGCGGCTGGCATCGGCTACGGGTTGAAGGCCTTTCGCTTCGATCTTGGCCAGGATGAAAGAATCGATCGCACTACGAGGCCAATCGGCGTTTTTGACCGTTGGTGGAGGCGTAATTTTTGGTGGCAAAAATGCCCAATGTTGTAGGCGCTCTTCTTCTTGCAATTCCTTGGTTGTCGGAGCCGATTTATCGCGAGGGTCGGGTAGTCCCATGGAAACCCATTTTTCGAAGGCGCGAATAACCTCGTCGTCCAGTTTCTCCTCGGGTGGCATCTTCTCAACGTCTTCTTCGTGTCGAAGCATGCGAAGCAAGAGACTCGAATCGACGTTTTCAAGATCGACGATAGGTCCCGACTCGCCACCGCGAATCAAACCCATCGAGGAGTCTAGTTCGAGGCCACCTTCGAGCATTTCAGCCGATTTGGAATGACACGAATAACATTTCTCGACCAGCACCGGTCGGATATGTTTTTCGAACAACTCCACCCCAGCCGGGTCGAGCTTTTTTTCTTGACCATTCGCCGCAGCGGCGGCCAGTAGAATTAGCCAAGCAGACCAACTTATTAAGAGTGTGTTTCGCAAGCTATTACCCTCGTGGAACGATGTCTTCTGAAGGAAGGAGTCAGAAGAGCCAAGGTGAGGCTGCTATGTCTATCGTCGATATGTAGGAAGGAGTCTTCAGGCGGGGTATGCCCTTAATTGTGACCAATACGGCGCAATATTGCAAGGTTTTCATCTTTTTTGCGGGTGGATGCAAAGCCACAATTGCGTGAAGCATACTGCAGTTAGTTGAACCACAGCGCGGCCTTTGGCCGCAAACAAAAAAAAGGAACCGCTAATCAGCGCTAATACACGCTAATAGGTGAAAGAAATGCGAAAAACAGAACATGCGATTAGCGATTATCAGCGTTGAATAGCGGTTGTCCTTTTCTTCCTAAAGCGATTGGTTGATTGCGCCAAACTTGCAGATGCTCTATTCTTTTTTTGCGATTTACCGCACAAAATCGAATTCGTGGGAAAAATTATTTGAACAATTGCTGCGGATGTGGTTTCCTGCACAAGCAACCCGTATGATAACCGCAGTTCCTCGTCGATCGGGGTGTTTGTCTTCGGCGCAGTTTGTTTGCCGAAATCTTTTGGGGGGAGAAGAATTAAGCATGACTCACAAGCAGACGGTTTCTCAAAAAATACAGGCCCTACTCCTTTTTTCGTTCGTTTTGTTTCCAGCCATCAATTTTGCTGCGGGAATCGAGAATTGGCCGAACTATCGTGGGCCGACGAAGGATGGTCACGCGGACGAAGCGAAATTGCCACTCCGTTGGAGCGAGGAAGAGAACGTCACCTGGAAGACCGCTATCAAAGGCAAAGCGTGGTCGTCGCCTGTCGTTTGGGGCGATCGGATTTTTCTTACGAATGCGCCCGAGGATGGCTCTAGCCTGTCGGTCGTTTGTGTTGACAAGAACACCGGCAAGGTACTCTACAACAAGCGACTACTTACTATTGCGTTGCCGCAATACTGCCATCCGTTCAATTCCTACGCTTCTTGCTCGCCCGTGGTCGAAGAAGACAGACTCTATGTCAGCTTTGGCTCGCCCTACAACGGTTGCCTTGATATGGAAACTGGCGAGGTGATCTGGGAACGAACCGATTTTGTCTGCAATCACTTTCGTGGGCCTGGGTCGTCGCCGTTGATCTACGGCAACTCGCTGATTTTGCATTTTGACGGTAGCGATCAGCAGTATGTTGTTGCTGTTGATAAAAACACGGGCAAAACACTCTGGCGGACTGACCGTACGGTCGATTTCCAAGATATTGATCCGTCGACCGGTAAAATACAGCGGGAGGGCGACTGGCGGAAAGCTTTTTCGACGCCATTGGTCGTCGAAAGTGATGGCCAAGCTACGCTGGTAAGCCTTGGCTCGATGGCGCTGTACGGCTACGATCCGGCAGATGGCAAAGAACTCTGGAGAATTGATTTTATCGAGGGTCACTCAGGAGCCTGCCGTCCGATTTTTGAACACGGTTTGATTTACTTTCAGACGGGCGGGGGTTACGAACTGTGGACCATCCGGCCAGGCGGTAAGGGGGTACTCGGCGACGAGGCGATCGTCTGGAGACATAAGCGAGTAGCTGTACCGAGGCGTTCTTCGTTTGTGATTGTCGACGATTCGATTTACATGGTCGACGACTCCGGGGTCGCCGCTTGTCTCGATGCGTTGACGGGAGAAGTGGTCTGGAAGAAACGTCTGGGCAGTAACTTTTCGTCGTCGTTGATTCATGCCGACGGGCGTATCTACTTTTTTGATCAAGAAGGCAAAACAACAGTGATCAAAGCGAGTCGCAAGTACGAAGTATTGGTCGAGAACGAACTCGACGAAGGGTTTATGGCTTCGCCGGCAGTGTCGGGTAATGCTTTGTTTGTGAGAACGCGGACGCATCTTTATCGGATCGAAGATTCTAAGGATTAAGAGCGTGCGATTTAGCACACTTGCCTTTTTCGCGGACCGCGCGGGGCTCCGGCTAGTTAGACGACAAGTAGACTTGCAGAACCGCTGAAAAATTGTTTACGTTGTGTTATTGAAACGCATTATCAATAACTGCTGGAAAGTGGGCGTCCTTTAGGTGATAATCGGGCGACTAAGCAAATTCGTTTCGCTGGCGTAGCCAGTGGTGATCCTCATGGGGAGTGGAACGTGAATTTTTGTACTGTACGACTATCCTTGTTTTTTGTTTGCCTGAGTGTGCTGTCTTGGCAGGCTACGGGTATCTACGGCGTAGAGACCACTAGCAACGCGATCGATTACGTCCGCGATATCCGGCCGATTCTTTCAGACAACTGCTATGTGTGCCACGGCCCCAACGCGGAAGATCGCGAAGGTGAGTTGCGGCTCGACAAGCAAGATTCTGCTTTTGGCGAATCGGCCTCTGGTGCGTTCGCAGTAGTGGCGGGAAAGCCCGCGGAAAGCGAACTTCTTAGACGTCTCACGACGGATGATGAAGAAGAGCTGATGCCCCCTGCGGATTCAGGCAAGTCGCTCACCCCCGAACAAGTGGCGCTCATCCGGCGATGGATTGAACAAGGGGCTGAATGGCAAGAACATTGGGCGTTTGTCGCGCCCGCGCGTCCAGAGCTGCCTGAAGTCAAGAAAAAGGACTGGGTAGGGAACCCGATCGACGCTTTCATCTTGGCGCGACTAGAGAAGGAAAACCTACAGCCGTCGACAGCTGCGGACAAAGAAACGATCTTGCGTCGGGTGACGTTCGACCTGACGGGGCTGCCTCCGACTCTTGAGGAGATGGACGCATTTTTAGCGGACGACTCAGCCGAGGCCTACGAGCAGGTTGTCGATCGACTGCTGCAATCGCCTCATTATGGCGAACACATGGCCCGCTTCTGGCTTGATGTTGCCCGCTATGGTGACACGCATGGGCTGCATCTCGACAACTACCGCGAGATTTGGCCGTACCGCGATTGGGTTGTCCGCGCCTTTAACGAGAACAAGCCGTTTGACAAATTTACCATCGAACAACTGGCGGGAGATTTGTTACCCAACGCCACGTTGGAGCAGAAGATTGCGACAGGCTTTAATCGTTGCAATGTTAGCACGAACGAAGGTGGCGTGATCGAGGAAGAATTCTACGTGCGGAATGTTGTTGATCGGGTGACCACCACCGGCACCGTGTTTCTTGGGCTCACGTTGGAATGCACACGTTGCCACGATCATAAATTCGATCCGCTGACGATGAACGACTTCTACTCGTTGTTCGCCTATTTCAACAACATCGATGGCCCGGCGATGGATGGGAATATCAAAGACTCACAACCGAGCTTGCTTGCGCCCTCGCCAGAGCAAGTGGTCGAGTTGAAAAAAAACGATGCCAAGCTTGAGGAATTTGCCAGTCAAAAAAGCAAGCGTCGGGAAGCGGGCGAAGAAGCATTTCAAGCGTGGTACGCCAAGCAACGCCAAGAGGCGGCCGCCGATAAGGCCACAGCGTTCTCGGCGCCCACCGAAGGGCTGCTTGGCTATTATTCACTGGAGTTACAAAAGGGCGGTAAGGTTGCCGACGTAATCCAGTCGGATCGAGTCGGGCAGACAAAAGGCAACGTAACATCAGTCCCAGGCCGTTATGGCAACGGCATCAAGATTGCCGAGCAAGGTTATCTCGATCTGGAAGATGTGTTTGATGTTGAACACGACCAGAGTTTTGGCGTGGGCGTCTGGGTAAATGTTCCAGAAAATGCGACGGGAACCATTCTCTCGAAAACGACCAGCCAAAAACGGGGCTACGCCTTAGCGGTGGAGACGGGGAAGGTAACTTTTGCCCTGATCCATCGAGACGACCTTCAAGCGATTCAGATCGCGACTTCTTCGCCCGTGCTGAATAAGCCGGGGTGGCATCATCTGTTTGTTAGCTACGACGGGTCGTCACGAGCATCGGGGCTGACCCTGTATGTTGACGGGCAACGGCAAGCCGTCGAGGTCAAAAAAGATTCGCTCACCGATCGGGTGGTGTTGCAATCGGTGGACAGTGGCGACGCCCATTTTCTAATCGGCCGACTTGGCAATGGCGATGGATTCGCGGAAGGGCAGGTCGACGAGTTGCGGTTTTACGATCGCGTTCTACCCCAGTCAGAAGTGGTTAGCGTGATGTTAGCTGATGGGGTTGATAAGCTGTTGCTCCAAACGCCTGAGAAAACCTCGCCCGAACAGCTTCAAGAATTGCGAGAGTACTACCTACATCAGGTCGATCCTGCGTTTCTCGAAATCGCCGCTCAAGAAAACCAACTGCGGCTTCAAGTCACTGCGTTGCAACAAAGCCTGCCTTTTACGTTAGTTTACCGAGAACGCAAAGAGCCTCGCGACGCGTTTTTACTCACGCGGGGCGAGTATGACCAGAAGGGCGAGAAGGTTGAGCGTGCCACGCTGAGTATCTTGTCCCCCATGCCGGAAGGTGCGCCGCAGAATCGGCTCGGCTTTGCGCTGTGGCTTGTTGATCGTCTAAATCCGCTTACCGCGCGAGTCACGGTGAATCGATTTTGGACACAGTTTTTCGGCACCGGCATCGTAAAAACGGCCGAGGATTTTGGCTCTCAGGGCGAAGTGCCTAGCCACCCGGCGCTACTCGATTGGTTGGCGGTTGAATTTATCGAGAGCGGCTGGGACATCAAGGCTTTCATGAAAACGATTGTCATGTCGAATACCTACCGGCAAACTTCTCGCATGAGTCCCGAGATTGTAAAACGCGATCCAGGAAACCGTCTGTTGGCGCGCGGCCCACGGTTTCGGCTTGATGCCGAGATGCTTCGCGACCAAGCCCTCGCGGTAAGCGGTCTTTTATCCGGTAAACTGGGAGGCCCGGGCGTCAAACCACCCCAACCGGACGGACTTTGGTTTGCTGTTGGCTATTCTGGCTCGAACACGGTTCGCTTTGCCGCCGACACCCAGCCTGAGCAAGTGCATCGTCGTACGCTTTACACTTTTTTCAAGCGAACTTCTCCGCCGCCGCAGATGAGTACGTTCGATGCGCCTTCGCGCGAAGCATGTGCCGTCCGACGCGAGCGGACCAACACGCCTTTGCAGGCTTTGTTGTTGCTCAACGATCCGCAATACATCGAAGCTGCTCGGGCATTGGCTGAACGAGTGCTGGGCCTAGAAAGCAACACGTTCGACGATCGCCTGCAAGCAATGGCCAGACTTTGTACTGGACACCCGGCAAGCCAGGCGACCGTTGATGAGTTGCGTGGTCTTTACGACGAACAATTGAAAAAATTCAAAGACAACCCAGAAGCTGCCCAGGCGTTGATTCACGTAGGCCAGCCGATGAAAAGCGAACCCACGGATAAGAGCGAACTTGCCGCCTGGACCATGGTGGCCAATGTGATACTCAACTTGGACGAAACTGTTAACAAAAACTAAACCATTTCTGCCCCAAGGTGCAACGATGGACCCAGTAGAACAACATATCCAAACAGAAACTCGGCGACATTTTTTCAAGCGAGGTGCGCTTGGCTTAGGGTCGGCAGCTTTGACTTCGATGCTACCGGGCAGCGCTAGTGCCGCGACAGCCGGGCTGCCAGGCTTGCCTCACTTTGCTGGCAAGGCCAAGCGGGCGATCTATCTGTTCATGGCCGGTGCGCCGTCGCAGATCGACATGCTGGACTACAAACCCCAGATGGCCAAGTGGTTCGACAAAGATCTGCCCGAGTCGGTTCGCATGGGCCAACGGCTGACGACCATGACCAGCGGGCAGGAACGGTTTCCGCTGGCTCCGTCGAAATATAAATTCCAGCAATACGGCAAAAATGGGACTTGGGTCAGCGAGCTGCTGCCCTACCATGCCCGCATGGTCGACGATCTTGCGATCGTAAGATCGGTTCACACCGAAGCAATCAATCATGACCCGGCGATTACCTATATTTGCACCGGGCACCAGCTCCCCGGGCGTGCCAGTCTAGGCTCGTGGCTGAGCTACGGTTTGGGAACTGCGAATGAGAACTTGCCGTCGTTTGTGGTGATGACTTCCACTTGGTCGGCGAAGCGAGATGCGCAGGCGTTATACAATCGTCTCTGGGGGTCCGGTTTTCTTGCCAGTAAGTATCAAGGTGTCGCGCTGCGGAGCAAAGGCGACCCGGTGTTGTATCTCTCAAACCCTCCAGGCGTCGACCCGGCAACACGTCGTCGTATGCTCGATTCGCTGGCGAAGATCAACCACGAAACGCTCGTGGAATATGGCGACCCAGAAACTCAGGCGCGGATTGCTCAGTACGAGATGGCGTTCCGCATGCAGAGTTCGGTTCCCAATCTCACCGACTTGTCGGGCGAACCCAAGCATATTCTTGACATGTATGGCCCCGACGTAAACAAACCGGGCACGTTTGCAGCCAGTTGCTTACTGGCGCGTAGGATGGCGGAGCGGGATGTGCGTTTTGTTCAGATTTTCCATCGTGGATGGGATCAACATGGCAACATCGGTGGCGACCTCCCTAAGCAATGCAAAGATATCGATCAAGCCAGTTGGGCATTGATTCAAGATCTGAAACAGCGTGGCATGCTCGAAGATACGCTTGTCATCTGGGGCGGTGAATTTGGTCGAACGATCTACTGCCAAGGCAATTTGACACGCCAAAACTATGGCCGCGATCATCACCCCAAATGTTTCACGGTTTGGATGGCCGGTGGCGGCATCAAGCCGGGGGTCGTATACGGCGAGACGGACGAGTTTAGCTACAACATTGCCCACAACCCGGTTCACATCCACGATCTTAACGCGACGATCCTGCATTGCCTTGGGATCGATCACCGTCGGCTGGGCTACAAATACCAAGGGCTCAACATACGGCTTACGGGCGTTCTGGATCAGAATCCGGTTGAGGGTATCTTGGCGTAAAAAAAACTCAAAAAGACTTTAGACAGGATGACAGGATAGGCCGGATGCCTTTGATCTGGACCATCGACGCCAATCAAATGCTACGGCGTTAGGGGTTTGACCACAACGACACGACGAGCACAACGAAAAGGGTCTCTAGCACGGCTGCTTACCAACCCTAGCCACGGGTCTAACCTGATAGCCTTGTTGATTGCATCCAGTCTCAGCTGGTTTACTCTCAGAATCTCACCTCAACCACGCTGGCTACCGCGTCGTTGTGCTCGTCGTGTCGTCGTGGTCCAACGGACTTAGCGCTATGGGGTAGTACTTATGCAATGGTCCTGGGCAGCGGTGCCTGAAAAAACGCCGATTTGGCAGGTTTTTACGGATCTGCTTGCTGGAACTTCCCCAAGCCCGAAGAACTCCTATTTGTTGCAAGCGGTTGATCAAAGATTTTGGTAATCTGTAGCAATTCGCCAGACCGGCGTTGCACGGCATACCATTCGAATCTTTAAGGATCGACCATCATGAAGGCCACGGATTATATCAAAACAGAAATGGGAATGAGCATGGCCTGGGTCTCTGGACTGATGGCCGACATTGCAGATGTCCCGCTCACCGCTCCTACTCCCAACGGGGGCAACCATCCCTGGTGGACCATTGGCCATCTGGTCTATAGCGAGTCGAATATTCTTCGTTGCTATGTTCTCGGCGAAGAAAACCCGCTGGTTGAGTGGAAAGACATATTCGGTATTGGCTCGCAGCCGTCTGCCGATGGTGCTGGGTATCCGCCGATGAGCGAGTTGCTTGAGAAATTTGAAAGCGTCCGTGCCGAAACGCTTGCCTACGTTGATTCGATCACCGATGCCGATCTCGACAAAGCTTCTCATGCTCCAGAAGAATCGGCTGAATACTTTGGCACCATCGGGAAATGCCTTGCGATTTTGACTACGCACTTGGCTTTTCACGGCGGCCAAATTGCTGACGCGCGACGGGCAGCAGGGCGTGGCATCCTCGTGGCGTAGCGTACTACGCAGCCTTCTATTTTCAGACCCCGGCTGGGAAAATTGTGCTGATGAAATCTTTAGCTACTTTTTTGATCGCGTTGGTTTCGCTCGCATTGGCAAGCCTAGGGGTTGTTAATGCAAATGACCTCATTTCCAATGAGGTTTACGCGGCAACAGAAGAATATCCTCGCTTTAGCGAGGGGTCGATTGTCTCGCTTCAGAACGGCACTTTGCTTTACGCAACTACCCAATTTATTGGTAGCAACAGCGACTTTGCCAAGGCTAGAATCATCGCCAAAGCGTCGCAGGATGGTGGTCGCACCTGGGGGCCTACTCGAGTTCTGCAAGAAAACGTCGGCGGTCTGAACGTGATGTCGGTTAGTTTCTTGCGATTTCAGAACGCTGACCGCCCGACCCTCGGCATGTTCTATTTGGTCAAAAATGGCTACGACGACCTGAACATTTACATGCGAATCTCGACCGACGAAGCAGAGACGTTTGGTGAGCCGGTTTTGGTTACCAATCAGCCTGGTTACCATGTGATGAACAACGACCGCGTGCAACAACTGAGCAGCGGTCGACTCCTTTGCCCAGTTGCTTGGACAAGTGACGTTCGCAAAGAAAATCACTTTGTTTCGTTTTGCTACTTCTCCGACGATCGTGGTAAAACCTGGCAAGCGAGCAAAAATCGAGTTGATTTACCCAAACGGGGCGCGATGGAGCCGGAAGTTCTGGAGTTGAAAGACGGTCGGGTGCTGATGATTGTTCGTACACAATTCCCAAAAATCTACGCCAGCTACTCCAAGGATGACGGCAATACTTGGAGCAAGCCAGAACCCTGGACCGTCGAGGCCCCGGAAGCACCAACTACGCTACGCCGGATTCCAAGCACGGGGGATCTGCTGCTGATCTGGAATCCGAACTATCAAGAAGGTGTAGGACATAATGGCCGCCGAACGCCTCTTGCCGCTGCGATCTCTAAGGACGAGGGAAAAACCTGGATTCATCGCAAACTCTTAGAAGATCGAGATGATCAGACCTACGCTTATACGAGTTTGACCTTTGCCGAAAATCGATCTCTGATTAGCTATTACGTTGGCGACAACGAGACAGGCCGAATTTCCTCTCGATTTCGCTCGATACCGATTGAATGGTTTTATGGAGATGAAAACATTGCACGTTAAGTACTGAACCGCAGAGTCGCAGAGGGCACAAATAAAACGGCCATCTCTATTAGGCTTTGCTTCATAACCGACACTAGCGAGTCGGGCTGGTGTTGCTCGTTCTAGAAGGGTTTTGAACCAACTAAACTGCTTGTAAAGGATTATTTCGATGAAATATTGCATGAACCTGTTGCTTTGGACCGGCTCGTTGACCGAGGATGATCTGCCGATTATCCAGCAATTGAAAGAGATGGGATACGATGGTGTTGAGCTTCCGATGTTCGATGCGGGTGAGTTGCCCCAGCATGAAAAGCTTGGGAAGCAGCTCGACGACATCGGGCTTGGGCGTACAGCCGTCACGATACTCGCTGGCGAGACGAATCCCATCAGCCCCGACGCCGCGGTGCGACAAAAAGGGGTTGAGGCGGTACAAGCAGTCCTCGACAGCTGCGCTGCCGCTGGGGTGGAGACCTTAGTCGGCCCCTATCACTCGGCACTAGGAGAATTTAGCGGAAATTTCCCCACCGAAGATGAATGGAAATGGGGCGTCGAAAGTGTGCGTAAGATGTCTGAGCACGCGGGCAGCGTCGGAGTCAACCTTGCCGTTGAGCCACTGAATCGGTTTGAAACCTATCTGCTGAACACCCAAGCCGACGCGGCTCAGTTTGCTCGGGATGTCGACCATCCCAATTGCGGCATGCTTTACGACACTTTTCATGCGAACATCGAAGAGAAGAGCATTTCAGGAGCGATTGAAGCTTGTGCCGACAAAATGATCCATGTGCATATTAGCGAAAACGATCGCAGCACGCCTGGACAAGGCAATGTCGATTGGAAGGCCAACTTCGACACGCTCCACAAAGTTGGGTACGATGGCTGGATGGCCGTCGAGGCCTTTGGAAACCGATTGCCAGAAATTGCGGCAGCGACAAAGATTTGGCGGAGGATGTTCGAGAGCGAAATGCAGTTAGCCGAAGATGGCCTAGCATTCATGAAAACAGAAGTCGCCAAGCGGTGGGGCTAGCGCATAGTGCTGGCTGGGTAATAATGACCAATGCCCAAATGACCGATCCAAAGGTGAAGCAATCTTTTTTGCACTACTGAGCGATATTTATGTCTGAGACCTACTCCAACCATCATCAAAACTACGGGCCCACCTTCTATTCATATTGGATTGGCCTACTCAGTTGGGCGATTGTTCTGCTTGTCCCGATATCTGGTCGAACGGACGAGGTGGATTTCAATCGCGAAGTTCGACCAATACTTTCTAAGGCGTGCTTCCATTGCCACGGCCCTGATGCCGAGAATCGGGAAGCTGACTTGCGATTGGATACCGAAGAGGGGCTCTTGGGGGAACATGCTGCTATCGTTCCTGGGAAGCCCGAGGATAGTAGCGTGATGGCACGGATCACGAGCAGCGACCCCGACGAGCGCATGCCCCCGGCTGACTCGGGCGAAGCGCTTTCGTCCGAAGAGGTCGCATTGATCCAGCGTTGGATCGAGGCAGGCGCTAAGTGGTCGCAGCACTGGGCATTTGTGCCGCCACGGCGACCGGAGTTGCCCACGACAGCTGATCCCTCGTGGAACCGAAATCCCATTGATGCGTTCGTACAAAAGCAATTGGAAGAAAGCTCACTGCGTCCCTCGCCGGAAGTCGACCGTACCACGCTTCTGCGGAGGCTCAGCCTCGACCTGATCGGGTTGCCGCCCACACCGTCTGAGGTGGATGCCTTTCTTGCCGACCAAAAAGAGGGGGCGTACCAACGGCAGGTGAATCGACTGTTGGCTTCGCCCCATTATGGCGAACATTGGGGAAAACTTTGGCTCGATGCGGCCCGCTATGCCGACTCAGATGGTTTCGAAAAAGACTTGCCTCGCAATGTTTGGTTCTATCGCGATTGGGTAATTCATTCGTTGAATGCTGACTTGCCCTACGATCAGTTTATCATCGACCAAATCGCTGGCGATCTTTTGCCTAACGCCACCCAAGACCAACGAGTCGCTACGGGTTTTCTCCGCAACTCGATGGTCAACGAAGAAGGCGGCATCGACCCTGAACAATTTCGCATGGAGGCAATGTTCGACCGCATGGATGCCGTCGGTACGGGCATCCTTGGTCTTACCGTTCGTTGCAGCCAATGCCATAGCCATAAGTTCGACCCGATTACTCAAAAAGCGTATTACCAGATGTTCGCTTTTTTGAATAACTGCAATGAATCGCAAATTGCCGTCTATGGCCCCGAGCAGCAACAACAGCGGGATGATGTTCTGAAAGCAGTGCGTCAGAAAGAAAACGAACTTCAGCAAGCCCATCCCGACTGGGCTGAGCAGATGGCCCAGTGGGAGAAAGAGACACTCGAACAACCGCAGCCTGAATGGGTGTCCGCTGAGTTAGAGTTCGACGATACCTCGGCAGGCGGGCAGAAGTTTATTTTGCAGGCAGATGGTTCTTATCTGGCCAGCGGGTACTCGCCAATCAAATCGCGACCGCGAATGCTTGTTAAGACCGACTTGGCTCAAGTCACTGCGATTCGTTACGAAGTGCTACCCGACCCCAATCTACCCTTAGGCGGCCCAGGCCGTTCTCTGAGTGGTACGTTCGCTCTGACCGAATTTGAGGTGGTTACCTCACCAGCCAACGATATTACCAAGCAAACGAAGATTGATATCGCTCAGGCGACCGCAGACTACTCGCAATCGAAAATGCCGTTGGAAGAGGCGTATGACGACAACTCGAAAAAAGACCGATTTACAGGCCCTATCGAGATGGCGATTGACCGCGACGGGACGACCGCCTGGGGGATTAACAGTGGCCCAGGGCGCCGCAATCAAGCGAGAAAAGCTGTTTTCAATCTTGCTAAACCGATTGAGCTTACGAGCGACACTCACTTGTCTATCTATCTTTCTCATCGCCACGGCGGCTCGAATGGCAATGAGCGGCAAGCTAACGGGGTTGGTCGGTTCCGAATTTCGTTGACTGCCGACCCAAACGCAACCGCCGACCCGCTGCCTCTGGAAGTTCGCAATATTCTCTCGGTTCCAGGGAACGAGCGGACCGAGCAGCAGCGGCAGCAGGTGTTTAGCTACTGGCGCACTACTGTTTCTGAATGGCAAAAGCAGAATCAGCAAATCGAGGAGCTATGGAAGCAACACCCTGAGGGCACTTCTCAGCTGGTGGTCTCTGAGCGAACTGAACGCAGGAAGACCTATCTTTTGGAGCGTGGCGACTTTCTCAGCCGTCGCGATGAGGTTTCTGCTGGAGTTCCCGATTTTATGAATGCACTGTCCGGCGAAGGAGTCCCGCCACGGCTAGCGTTTGCCAAGTGGCTGGTTGCCCGTGATTCGCCGACGACGGCCCGAGCAATTGCCAATCGGGTATGGCAAGCCTACTTTGGCATCGGTATCGTCCGAACCACTTCCGACCTTGGATCGCAGGGCGAGCCTCCCTCGCACTTGCATCTTCTTGATTGGCTGGCCGTAGAACTGATGGATCATGGTTGGAGCCTTAAACATCTGCATCGTCAGATCGTCAATTCGGCAACTTACCGTCAGTCGTCCGATGTATCGGAGGAATTAGCCTCACGCGACCCAGACAATCGGCTATTAGCGCGAGGGCCACGCTTTCGAGTGCGTGCAGAAACTGTCCGCGACATTGCGCTCCACGCTAGCGGTTTAATCAATCTGACGATTGGCGGACCTAGTGTTTATCCACCTTCTCCCGAGATACTGTACAAGCCGCCGATTAGCTATGGAACCAAGTCTTGGAAGTATCGAGCTAACGACGACAGTTATCGACGGGCGATGTATACGTTTATGTTTCGCTCGGTGCCTTACCCCACCTTAGAGACGTTTGACGCTCCGAAAGGCGAATCGGCTTGCGTCCGACGATCTCGATCGAACACGCCCCTGCAGGCTTTGACCATACTGAACGAACCTTTGTTTATGGAATGCGCCAAGGCTTTGGCGTTGCTTGCTGTTCGAGAGGGCGGCGAGGACGACAACCAGCGTCTGACCTTTGCTTTTCGACAATGTGTCGCCAGACTGCCGACTGCTGCGGAAAGTAAAATCCTGCTGGGGCTGCTACAACGCCACACCAAGCGTTTCGCACAACAAGAAGAAGTGGAGTCTTGGAAATTGGCGGTTGTCGATCCAACTCAGACTCCGGAATTACCAGCAGGGACTACTCCTGCTGAACTTGCCGCATGGACTGCTGTATCGCGTGTTCTCTTGAACTTGGACGAAACGATTTGCAAAGAATAGTACAATAGGTTCGCTAAGCGGCTAGCCACTCGGTGGTTAGCTTTTTGAGTTTTTTGGGGAAAGCCATGAATTGTCACGACTCTTTTTATCGAACTGTTGCTCCGACTTCGCTGAGTCGTCGGTGGTTTCTCCAACAGTGTGGGGTAGGGCTGGGGTCGATTGCCTTGGGGCAACTGCTCGGTGAACACGCTGCTGCATCACTCCCCCATCGCGCAGCGGATCCGCTGCTGCCTAAGCAGCCGCATTTTGAACCCAAAGCCAAAAATGTCATCTTTCTGTTTATGGCTGGGGCACCCAGTCATCTAGAACTATTCGACAACAAGCCGCAACTCACCAAGTTTGATGGTACGGCTCCGCCAGCCGAGCTTTTGGAAGGCTACCGAGCTGCGTTTATCAACCCCGACTCGAAATTGCTTGGGCCTCGATTCAAGTACGCCAAACACGGGAAGTCTGGTGCGGAGCTTTCGGAGTTGCTTCCTCACCTGTCTGAGGTGGTGGACGACATTGCCATTGTCAAATCGATGGTGACCGATGCCTTTAATCATGCCCCGGCTCAAATTCTGATGAATACGGGCTCGCAGCAGTTTGGTAAACCTAGCCTGGGAGCTTGGAGCCTTTATGGACTCGGCAGCGAATGTCGCGACTTGCCTGGGTTTGTGGTGTTTAGTTCGGGCAAAAAAGGCCCGAGCGGGGGCAACTCGAACTGGGGAAGTGGCTTCCTGCCGACGGTTTATCAAGGGGTGCCCTTTCGCAGCGCGGGCGACCCGGTCTTGTTTCTCTCGAATCCGCCAGGCGTCGACGATACATTACAACGTGATTCTCTTGATACGTTGAAACAACTCAACCAGATGCGGCTTGAAGTAAAAGGCGATCCAGAAATCGCCACTCGCATCAATTCCTACGAAGTTGCCTACCGGATGCAATCGAGCGCCCCGGAGTTGATCGACCTAAGCCAAGAGTCGCAAGCAACACTTGATATGTATGGCGTGGAACCAGGAAAGCCTTCGTTTGCTAAGAATTGCCTACTTGCTCGGCGGCTCGTTGAACGGGGTGTCCGCTTTGTCGAACTTTTTCACGAATCTTGGGATCAACATGGCAACTTGGTGAAAGATCTCAAAAAGAATTGCGCCGACACCGATCGTAGTGCTGCTGCGTTGATCAAAGACCTCAAGCAGCGAGGCCTGCTCGACGATACTCTTGTGATTTGGGGTGGTGAATTTGGTCGTACCCCCATGGTCCAGGGCGATGGCAATGATGGCCGCGACCATCACCCCAATGCATTCACCATGTGGCTAGCCGGCGGCGGCATCAAGCCGGGGATCACCTTGGGCGAGAGCGACGACTTGGGTTTCAATGTTACACAAGATCCGGTCAACGTGCGCGACCTACACGCGACGATACTCCACCTACTTGGTTTCGATCACAGTCGAATCAGTTTCCCGTTCCAAGGGCTCGATCAACGGCTCACCGGGGTGCTTCCCTCGGGAGTTGTACAAAAGCTTCTCAAATAGTGTGACTGTGTAATACCCGGGCCACTTTTTTTGACCGTAAAATAGTTTGTTGTCTGGATTTGAACGATTATCAAGAAAGCCTCCCAATGAACTACCGCCACTTTATAGATTGCCAAGTTTTCCTTTCTACGACTCTGCTTCGTATAAGCATTTCCGTATTTATTCTGCTCACTATGTGTGTCGCGGTGTTTGAAATGCTGCCTGTCAACGCGGCTGAGGTTGTTGTTAATGGGCAAAAGTTTCACCTTCCCGAGGGGTTTACGCTAGAACTAGCCGCTGGCCCGCCGCTGGTCGACCGGCCTATTACCGCCGACTTTGACGAGCAAGGTCGGCTTTATGTCTCTGACTCCTCGGGCTCGAACGACCCACTCAAGGAGCAGGTGGAAAATCCAACCCATCAAATTCTTCGTCTTGAAGACACCAATGGCGACGGTATTTTTGATGCGAAAACGGTGTTCGCCGATCGGGTCATGTTTCCTTCGGGGACGATGTGGTACGACGGTTCGCTTTATGTCTCGGCTCCGCCAAGCATTGTGAAGTTTACCGACACCAACGACGACGGGGTTGCTGACAAGCGAGAAGATTGGGTTCAGCCGGGCACCCTCACCGGTTGCGGCAACGATCTGCACGGACCATACCTTGGCCTCGATGGTTGGATTTATTGGTGCAAGGGCGCCTTTGCAAAACAATCTTACGAACGGCCCGGACGCGAGCCTTGGACAACCACGGCGGCGCACATTTTCCGGTGCCGCCCAGATGCTCCACGCGATCCAAAAACGGGAGCCGTCTTGACCTCGGCCATCGAACCGGTGATGACTGGCGGAATGGACAACCCGGTGGATGTTGTTTTTACTCCTGGCGGCGAACGTATTTTAACGTCGACGTTCGTTGTTCACCCTGGTGGTGGCCTTCGAGATGGCCTCCTCCACGCCATCTATGGGGGCGTCTACGGTAAAAACCTCATCTCTAGCCTTGCTGGTCATCCACGGACGGGCGAACTGATGCCTGTGCTGCGGCACTTCGGCGCAGGTGCGACGTCCGGCTTGACTCGTTATCGATCTAAAACGCTGGGCGATGGCTTTCAAAACAATTTTTTCGCCTGCCTGTTCAATATGCGAAAAGTGACTCGACACGTACTCACCCCCGACGGGGCAAGCTTTACGACGGCTCCCAACGACGTCGAGGATTTTCTGGTGGGAGAGAATCTGGATTTTCACCCCACCGATGTTTTGGAAGACGCCGACGGCAGCTTGCTAGTGATCGATACGGGTGGCTGGTACAAACTCTGCTGTCCAACCTCGCAAATGAAAAAGCCGGATGTGCTAGGCGCTATCTATCGCATTCGCCGCGCAGGGGCCCCTTCGGTCGTTGCGCCCCGTGGCAAAGATATCGCCTGGGGCAAGGCAACCGCCAAGCAACTGACTGATCTGTTAGGCGATCCACGTTATGCGGTACGAGATCGGGCAACCCATCGATTGGCCAAACTCGGCGACGAAGCTGTTCTGGCACTCACCGACGCTCGCAAACAAGCCGACGATGCGGATGTGCGGCGGCGTATCGTTTGGACACTCTGTCGCATTGACTCCCCAGCAGCGCGTGAGTCTGTTCGGGCGGCACTGAACGACCCCGACAAAATTGTTCGACAGGCAGCCCTGCACTCGGTGAGTGTGTGGCGAGATCGCGAAGCGGTACCCGCGTTGCTCGAGGTTCTCAAAAACCGTACCGCCGCCAACCAGCGAGCCGCCGCAGAAGCTTTGGGTCGCGTGGCAGACAAGCAAGCGGTTCCAGCTCTGCTCGAAGCGGCAGGACATCCCCACGACCGAGTTTTGGAGCATTCGCTCACCTACGCTCTGATTGAGCTAGCCGATGCCAAAGCGACCTCGGCAGACCTTGCCTCAAAAAATCCATTCACACGTCGTGCCGCATTGTTTGCGCTCGACCAGATGCGCCCCGAAGCACAGGGAGGGAGCTACTTGCAAGCTTCGGATGTCGTGCCGTTATTGTCATCCGAGGACGCAACGCTGAAAACCGCCGCCGATTGGTTGGTCGATCGCCACCCGAATTGGGCGGAGGCGATGGTCGACTATTTTCGAGCGGAGTTGGGCAAGGTTTCTAGCAGATCGAGCAGCGACTCGCTAACCGAGTTGGAAGATCGACTGTCGCGATTCGCTGCGCAACCCTCAGCAACCGCCTTGCTGGGCGAGAGCCTTGCTAGCGCCTCGCTCTCGTCGGCGGCGAAGTCGGTTATCGTCCATGTGATGAGTCGGTCGGCACATAAGACAATGCCAGCCCCTTGGATCGATCCACTCTGTCGGCTCTTAGAAAACAACACCTCGGACATGGCACGCGATACGATCGAAGTATTTCGCCATCTGCCACTCGCTGCTAACGCTGGTGAAGATGTCACGACTAAGGTCCGCGAGATCATGGTTCGTTTGGGGCGTGACCCCGATGGCCAAATCGAACATCGTCTGGCAGCACTATCAACTATTCCGGCGGGCTTACAGAATGTCGACCCCGCTTTGCTGAAACTGCTCACGCAGCATCTCGATAACGAACAACCGGTAGACGTTCGTACTATTGCCGTTGAGGTGTTGGCGAAGGCTACGCTCGATGCAGAGCAACTGGCGCAAGTTGCCAAGGCCATCGAGACCGTCAGCTCATTAGAAATCGATTCATTGCTCGAAGCGATCGCTAAAAAATCGACGGACGAAAGCGTCGGCCTTGCTCTGATTTCGGCAATCGAAGCTTCGCCGGCCCGCTCGGCCTTGCAAATCGAAACCATCGAGCAGCGCATCAAAAACTTTTCTCCCGCCGTACAAAAACGAGCCGAGCAGCTATACCAGGCACTACGCCAAGAGACGGCCGAACAGCGAGCCCGACTTGAATCGCTGCTCACTGTGCTGCCCGAGGGCGATATACGTCGCGGGCAAAAGGTGTTTCATGGCAGCAAGGCCTCCTGTTCAGCTTGCCACGCGATCGGCTACCTGGGCGGCAAAATTGGCCCCGACCTGAGCCATATTGCAAAAATTCGCAAGAAGCAAGACTTGCTCGAAGCGATCGTCTTCCCCAGCGCCAGTTTGGTCCGCAGCTACGAGCCAATCACGATCGTTTCTGACGCAGGGAAAAGCTACAAGCATCATCCACGGCGAAACCGAATCGGAGATCGTGCTTGTTACCGGCCCCAATCAGCAGGTACGCATATCGAAAGACGAGATCGAAGAGATTGTGCCGAGCAGCATCTCGGTAATGCCTGCTGGCCTAGACAAGCAACTTAGCGAACAGGAGTTGGCCGATCTGGTAGAGTTTCTGATGTCAAGAATCTAAGCTCTGAACACAGTCACCCAGTGTCGCCCCAGAGCACACCGAGGTCTCAGAGGAAATACTGAAGCGAGTAACCTTATCTCAGTGTTCTCTGTGGCTACACAATTGAAGGAACTGCTCTAGCGAAGATGAGTGTTCCGATTCGTCTTGATACTCTTTGTGATTTCTTTGCGTCTTAGCATCTTTGCGAGAGTCTAATTGCAGATCCAATCGTCCCAAAAACCTCTGCTCAAAGCGCAAATTTGAATCGTTAGCGAAAAGCACCAAAATACCTTCCTGCTTTTATCGAAATGGCGAGAATGGTTCCTACTGTCTTTTCTCCTCCATTTTTTTCCAGAGCCAGCCCACTATCGCTCCGCCAATGTATGGCAATACGAGAAATGGAATATAGATAATGGGCGTCATCCCCACTGCAATTCCCATCGTCGATGAAATTTTTGGGCCAGGAGTCTGGGAGATCAGGAAAACCGTGAATGCCATCATGCTCAACCATGCCATGCTAGCGCCACAGTACGCTGAACGCTGCGATTTTGGGTAATGCGCTAGGAATAGTAACGCCAAAAAAACGTAAGGAGCTGTAGTGCTGATTGGCCCAATCCAAAATGTCCCAAGATTGTCAGGTTGGTATGCCCCCTCAAATAAACCATGGACAACGGCGGGAATTGCGACGAGAAACGAAAAGGCAAACAGAGTTGGGTTCATGCTTTTATCACTCATGATTTGACCTCACACACTGGCTGTTATTCGATTGCAGTACCTTGTTTGGCTAAACGGTCGAGTCGAGGTGTTTTGGCGCGGCGATTGCCGTAACAACTCAGGTCGCCCCAACCTAGGTCATCGGCAAAGATGAACACGATATTGGGTGGCGCGTCTTGCTGATCGGCGGCTGCGGGCACAACGGCGGCCAGAGAGAACAGAGCCATGGCGCATCGGAGGTACGTTTTCATCGGTGCGGTCTCCCAGGGGATGCTGACTAGCGTGAAATCGCTATATCATCAGATTGCAGAATAGGTGCTTGCACCGCAGCTATGGCCAGTAGGTCCGGCGCGAAATTTCTACTCTGCTGACGATTGTATTTCGAGTTCGATACCACCGACGACGGATGCGACTACATTGTATAAGGCAGCCCCAATGATCCCGCCAATGAATCCCATTATCCCATACATAACGGGCAAGATAATGATTGCTCCCAGGCCGAACAGCATGGGTGCAACGCCATCGGCACCTTGAGCTGCTCCCGCGACACCTACGAGCGAAATTAGCGAAAAGATCCCCCCGAAAATAAGGCCGGCTAGAGCATAAAGTGCTCCCAGGACTTTGCCGCAAGAAAAAGCCTCGATTTTTTTGATTACCATAATCTCTCCTTATCACAGCGTACAGAAAGAATGATGCCACTCAACGGTGTTCTGGCCGACACCATGTCGGACCAGCAGATTGTAGTGGGTAGCCCAGGTTGCCCACAAGCAGGTTAGCAAAGCGGCAAGAGGCGCCTTGATGAGGGTTAGCTTGCTACTTGGTAGCAAGCGTACAGGACATGCCGAAGCCTCGGCATAGTAGATGGGCGGGGCGGACTGGTAGGCGGTCGAATAGGGGTTCGACAAGTTGCTTTGCTAGCCGGAGTCCGCTGCCGCAGGTGATGATGCGTTTTTTGGTGACGACCAATGGGGTGGCGACGCGTCGGAACCCGGCCTTTTTCAGTAAGTGGGAAACTTCGGCGAGTCGGTACTCTTTGAGATGCAAGCCGCGGGCTTCGGTGCGCAAGGGGCAGAAATCGCCGGTGACGTCTGATGGGCGTAGTAGCCAATTGGGCGTGATTGTGATTAAAACACCCTCAGGGGCTAACAGTTCGTAAATTTTGGCAAGGTAGTCCTCGATCTCGTCGGGACAGATGTGCTCGAAGACATCATTCCAATAGATGAGGCTTGGGCGTCCCGAGAGCGAATCCTTTTCGACACTACGAAGATCGCCGAGCAAAAGTTGGTCAGCAAAGTTCTCGCCCAAAACGCCGATTGCTTCGTCGCGCATGGTTGAGGAGACTTCGATTCCGCCAACGGGGAAGCCGCGGTCGCGGGCTTCTTTGAGCATCATGCCGCTGCCGTAGCCAACTTCAAACAATCGAGGCTGGCCCATGCCTTGTCGGACTTGGCGGTTGAGTTGGCTCAAGACCAGTCGTATGTAACGTGCATCGAGGCCCATTACCAATGGCTGGTCGTCGGTCTGTTGGGCAGAGAGAATCGCACAGACGGTGTCGTAGGCTTGGCCGACGATTGCCACTCGTTGGTCGGAACCTCGGGGGGCCTGTTTCATCGCGGCGGCAAACTGCTGCTCTTGGTCCCACTGCAACTCTTGAAGTTCGGAGGCGCTCAATCCTTCTAGCGATTGCGGTTGGCCATTGGCTAGCGTCACCTCTCGGCTCGGGGCTAAGGCGGCGGGCGTTTGCGAATCTTCGGCTGTGGGGGAATCAGCAACAAGCATGTGAGTGGTATCTCTTTGGAAAATTGGCGGTTTTGTGCATTTTTTGCGACGGATTGTTTTCACTATTTTTGGTGGCGTGGCCGCCACCGCTAACGCTTGGTGTGTGCGTGATGTTCTAGTGCAAATGTAGGGCGCAAACGGTGCCCTTGCCGGTATGGGTTCTGGAGGTCGCGATTACGCCAAATATGCTGGATGTTCGCCTTTGGTCAGGAGGATTGCAAAGTCATAAACTCGGCCCGATAAGGATCTAGCCACAGAGAACACCGAGAACTCAGAGTGCTGAAATACGGGATTCTCCGTGTCCTCGGTGTTCTCTGTGGCTTATTCTATCTTTTGAACTATGCGACTTTGCAATCGTCCTGGCCTTTGGTGGAGGCCCCCTGCCTTACTCCTGGTTGTTGGGTACAATGTGGGCTTTGGCCTGCTGATATGAAATACGCCATCAACCGTACGTAAGGACCGAGACGTTGAGCGAACCACTGAACAAATACAGCCGTCATATTACCCAACCTAAATCTCAAGGCGCTTCTCAGGCCATGCTCTTCGGTACGGGCCTGACCGAAGACGACCTTCAAAAGCCCCAGGTGGGCATCGCCAGCATGTGGTACGAGGGGAACCCGTGTAACATGCACCTGCTGGACTTGGCCTTGAAGGTGAAAGAGGGCGTGGGGAAGGCCGATATGGTGGGCCTGCGTTTTAACACCATTGGCGTGTCGGACGGTATCTCGATGGGCACGTCGGGGATGAGCTATTCGCTACAGTCGCGAGACATCATTGCCGACTCGATCGAAACCGTGATGGAGGCTCAATGGTACGACGCCTGTATTTCGCTGCCGGGCTGCGACAAAAATATGCCCGGCTGTATCATTGCCATGGGGCGGCTTAATCGTCCGGGAATTATGGTCTATGGCGGAACGATCAAGCCGGGTTTTACTCAATCGGATGGCGGCGAAGAAAAGCGCGACATAGTGAGCGCCTTTCAGTGCTATGGCGAATTTCTGGCTGGCAGGATTACCGAGGAGGAGCGTCAGGATATTGTCCGCGAGAGTTGCCCCGGGGCTGGCGCGTGCGGCGGAATGTATACGGCCAACACCATGGCGTCGGCCATCGAAGCGATGGGGATGTCGTTGCCTTATAGTTCGTCGATCCCGGCCGAAGATCCCGACAAGCTGCAAGAATGTTTGCGGGCGGGCGAAGCGATTCGCATTTGTTTAGAAAAAGACATTAAACCTCGCGACATTATGACTCGCGAAGCATTCGAGAATGCCATGGTGCTGATTATGGCTGTGGGCGGTTCGACGAATGCCGTGCTGCATCTGTTGGCCATGGCCCGCAGTGTCGACGTGGAACTGACCATTGATGATTTCCAATCGGTCAGCGATCGTGTGCCTTTGATAGCCGATCTGAAACCTAGTGGCCAGTATGTACAGGAAGACTTGCATAAGGTAGGCGGTACGCCTGCAGTGCTGAAGCTGCTGCTGGCTGAGGGGTTGTTGGATGGGGACTGCCTGACGGTTACCGGTAAAACCATCGCCGAGAACTTGGCCGACTTGCCTGGGTTGGCTGAGGGGCAGGACGTGGTGTATCCGCTGTCCAATCCGATTAAAGCGACAGGGCATATCTGCATTATGCGAGGAAACCTTTGCCCCGAGGGTGCGGTCGCGAAGATTACAGGCAAAGAAGGCCTGCAATTCGCGGGGACAGCCAACGTCTTTGACTCGGAAGAAGAGATGCTTGCCGCGTTGGAGCAAAAGAAGATCAATAAGGGCGACGTGGTGATTATTCGCTACGAAGGCCCCCAAGGTGGGCCGGGGATGCCCGAGATGCTGACGCCGACCAGTGCGATTATGGGCGCCGGGTTGGGTAGCGACGTGGCACTGCTCACCGACGGCCGGTTTAGCGGTGGGTCACATGGTTTTATTGTGGGGCACATTACCCCTGAAGCCCAAACGGGCGGCCCGATCGCTTTGGTCAAGACAGGTGACAAGATTGCCATCGATGCTGAGAAAAACACGATTGATGTTGATATCTCGGACGAAGAATGGCAGCGCCGCCGTGCTGCTTGGAAAGCGCCTGCATTTAAGTCGACCCGGGGTACGCTCTATAAATACATCAAGAACGTGAAGAGCGCGAGCGAAGGATGCGTGACGGATGAGTAGGCAGTGAAGTTCGAGAACCCATAAAAAACGCCCCTTGCAAGTGCAAAGGGCGTTTAGTTGGTCGCAAGCTGTGGGTCGTTAGCGTGGCTGTGTTAGTCCGTGTCGGACAGACATGTAGCGTTTGTAGTGGCGTAAATCCCGAACGAAACCGACGAAATATCGCTACAGGAAAATCTGATACGCTCTAGCAGCCGTGCTTTTCCAGCTTCTCTCGCAATGTATCGGCGGTGAACGGTTTGACGAGGTAATCGGAGACGCCGGCTTGAATGGCTTCAAGCACGCGTGATTTTTCGGCCTCGGTGGTCACCATGATGATCGGGACGTTGGCGTCCATCTTGCGGATCTCGGTGATCACCTCAAGCCCGTTCTTACCTGGCATGTTCCAGTCTGTCAGGACGAGATCAAAGTCACCTGGGTTGAATAGATCAACCGCTTCGATGCCATCGGCCGCTTCGACTGCCGACGGAACGCCGACTGCGCTAAGCGATCTCAGAATGATCTTCCGCATAGTGCTTGAATCATCTGCAACGAGAACTCGTGTGCCCATCTTTAGATCCCCTCTCCATACCCCTGGTCATTTTTTATCGATTGAGTGGCACCGGCGTTATCTACAAACGCCTTTGCCACGATGGCCTTTGCCATACCGTAACGTAGAACACGCCGTCCCTGAGTCAAGAATTAAATGCTTGAGAGCAGTAGCTTCGCGGGAAATCGAGCGAGGATCGAGGAAAGAAAAACCCTAATCGATAACAGTCGTAGCGATTCTAGCAGTCAAGCCGCAAGCAAACATCTCGCCAAGGCGCGAAGACGCAAAGGAGATCGGTAGGATTTTCTCGCAGAGACGCTGAGACAGCAGAGAAAATAGGGCTACCGTAGCTCTGCGAACGGCCATCTATTTTAGAAGTCGTTCGATTTGTTGGCGTATTTCGGATTCGATTTTCCCTTTGAACATCATCACCGAGAAGGGGATCTCGCAATCGACCGCTACTTTTTCGCCTTGAATCGCAATATTTCCTTTGATTTTAATGCCAAAGGTTTTCAGGCCAAAAACTAACGTATCGCCCTCCCAACTATGGCTAAAATCACTCACCTTATCGCTTGATTTATTGAAGTCGACAAAACGCTGGAGACGTTCTTTTGCATCTTCGGTCGAAAGCGTATGAGGAATATCAAAGTTAATGCTGGGCACGCTAATTCTCCTGATTCATGTAATAACAATCGGCCTCTTGCCAAACACGCGCCCGCTTCTGGTTCGCTGTGGCTGAGAACTTCAGTCGATTTCAAAATTTCAGTCGACTGTTTCCGAGGGTATCAACCCTTGCCGTTGAAAACTTATTCGGCATTTCGAAACCGTCTCTCGTGGACATTACCCTTCGTCTTCATATTCGGTACGATCGCAACCGTGCCATAAGGGCAAGCCTGCCTCGACGCGGGCGGCCATTACCGAGAGTTTTTCGTCGGTGCCCGGCATCGCGATCGTGGCATCAAAAAGGCCCTCTTCGACGCATTCCGGTTCGCAATCCCACTCGCCCTGCCTAATGCGATCCAAAATATTTCTCTTACGAATGGCCTCTAATACTGACTTTCGCGTAGCGATCTCTTGCACGACGGGTTCCCTCCGAACGAAAACCAAAGAATGCCTCGTAGCTGCTGCAAATAGCGGGCAGCCCCCCAGTAGATCGAGTATCGCGGTTTCCTCCTGGCTGTCAAGCAAATACCCATGAGAACTAGAGCATTTCCTATAAAAGCATAGCTACAGAGCACGCCGAGGTCTCAGAGAAAATACTGAAGCAAATAACCTTCGCACGGTGTTCTCTGTGCTACTAACGGTTCAAGTTTGCGCAGCGTGCAAAAATCTTGGCTGGTTAGGCCATTAAGTAGGACTCTTGCAAAGATGCTAAGGCGCAAAGGAATTGCAACGGTTATCAATTCGAGTTGGAACACTAATCTTCGCTAATTGGCGCTAATCAGATTAGCGAAAATTAGCGCCGATTAGTGTTCTTTCAATTGCTTTTTGTGATCAACGGGATGCCTCTCATCTGGTTTATCCTGTTATCCTGTCAAATTTTGTCTGCTGGGTTGCGGCTCTGCCGCGTGGGGAATTCTGTGGCTAGACAATTGAAGGATCTGCTCTGGGGCTTTGCCAAAGCTAAGAATTGGGGTTGAGCGAATTAGCCGTTTTGGAGGCAAGTTACTCTAGTTTGAACTGCTCAGGCAAAAGCTTATCGAGCGTAGTTTCTTGCACGTTTTCGGGTTGATCGGCTTCGACCAAAATCACCTCGATGCTGCCACCAAATTCGGCCAGAAATTGCCGACACGCTCCACAAGGCGGTGCCCCGCTGTCCGACACAATCGCCACCGCCAGCAACTTGCGATGTCCTGCCGATACCGCAGAAGCAGTCGCTACTCGCTCCGCACAAATGGTCAAACCATACGAAACGTTTTCGACATTCGCCCCCGCGAAGATACTGCCATCTTCGGCAAGCACAGCAGCTCCGACCGGGAACTTCGAGTAGGGCGCATAGGCATTACCCCGGGTGGCAATCGCCGCTTCGATTAGTTTGTCTTGTAGTTGATTTGCCATGGCTTTGCTGCGTTGCACCCTTGTAGTGAGAAATCCAGGCTACGCCCCCCGGCTCGATACCATTGCCCCATAGGTCGTATACCCGCCGCCGAGGTTACTCACCTTAAATCCCCGTTGCATAAGAATCCTAGTGGCCAAGTAGCCGCGCATTCCAACCTGGCAATAGGCAACTATCGGTTGGTCTTTCGGCAATTCATCCAGGCGGTTTCTCAATTCATCGACCGAGATGTTTACCGCGCCCGGGACATGGCCAGCCTCGAACTCTGCCGGCGAACGCACATCCAAGATAAACGGCGGCTGGTCAGCCGCGTCGCCCAGTAGCGACTCGACGTGTTGCATCGGATGGTCGCCACGCAATACACCTGCGGCGACAAACCCTGCCATATTCACCGGGTCTTTGGCCGAACCAAACTGGGGTGCGTAGGCCAGCTCCATCTCTTCGAGATCGTAGACGGTCATGCCCGCTTGAAGGGCCACCGCCAAAACGTCGATTCGCTTATCCACGCCCTTACCGCCCACCACCTGGGCGCCTAATATCTTGCCGTCGTCGGGCGAAAACAAAAGCTTGATGGTTAGCGACTCGGCTCCCGGATAATACCCAGCATGATCTTTGGGGTGAACATACACCTTTAGGTATGGGTGCGAGGCAGACGCAAGTACCTTTTCGCTATGGCCTGTCATGGCGGCCACCATGTCGAAGATTCCAACAACCGCGGTGCCTTGCGTGCCACGATAGGTTGAGTCACGCCCAAAGATGCAATCCGCAGCAATCCGTCCTTGGCGATTCGCCGGGCCGCCGAGGGGGATTTGGATCGGCGAGCCATCGACAAAATGACGCACCTCCACCGCATCGCCTACCGCGTAGATATCCGGATCTGTCGTCTGCATGTGCCCGTCGACTTGGATGCCACCGCGCGGCCCGACTTCTAAACCGGCTGCCACAGCCAAAGCATTTTCGGGTCGTACGCCAACGCTCATCACAACAAGGTCAGCCGCCACTTGCTGCCCCGATCGTAAGCGAACCCGCATCGCTTGGCCATCTTCCTCGATCGCCTCAGCCGCATCCGATAACTTCAGGTCGATCCCTTTTTGCTGCAAGTATTCTGCAACTGGCGCTACCATTTCGGCATCCCAGGGCGGCAAAATCTGGTCTGCCAGCTCGACCACCGTTGTCTTCAAACCCCGATGAACAAGGTTCTCGGCCATTTCTAGCCCGATAAACCCGGCTCCAATCACCACGGCATGTTTTGCAGTCTGCACGATTTCATGGAGTTGATCCGCATCACGCAAATCACGCAGCGTGAAAACCTTCGGCAAGTCTACGCCGGGGATCGGCGGACGTAGCGGCGAAGCCCCTGGCGAAAGAATCAATTTGTCGTAAGCCTGTTCATACTCTTCGCCGGTCTCTAAGTTGCGAACGCTGACAACCTTCGCCTCGCGATCAATGGCCGTCACTTCCGTACGAGTACGAACATCAAGCCGATATCGATCTACCAAACGCTGCTTCGGAGCAACCAACAAAGCCTCGCGCTGCTGAATCACACCTCCCACGTAGTAAGGCAGGCCACAGTTGGCAAACGAGGGAGCTTCGCCCCGCTCAAATAAGACAATCTCAGCATCTTCATCCAAACGACGCGCCCGAGCGGCTGCCGACGCTCCACCAGCGACAGCACCTACGATGACAATTTTCATCATTCGCCTCAACTTTCCTACGGAGTCCTACAGTGGCCAATCGCGCAAAATCCGCTCGGTTTCTTCCGAGTGATTACTTTCGTCGCGAACGATGTCTTCTAACTGGACGACCAACCCTTTGTCGCCGAAGTCCTCTGCTTCTAATGCCCGTTGGGTGTAGTCTTTCGTTGCCCGCTGTTCGGCAACCAAAACGGCTTCGAGCATTTCGCGATTCGTCGCAGCAGCAGGAACCGCTCGTGCCGTTGTAGTAGGCTCTCCACCGAGTGCCACGATCTTGTTGGCCAGAAACTGGGCATGAAGCTGCTCATCGGCAACTTCCGCAAGAAAAAACTGCGACAATTGCGGCCGATAAGGGCCGGTCGTCTTAGCCGCATAGGTGAGGTACTGAATGATCGCCCCAAGCTCTCCTGCAAGATCCTCGTTCAGATTATCGATCAACTTGTTCTTGTCCATCAGTTTTTCCTTTCTAAAAATCGCGAGGGAATGTCTCGCACTCATTCTACCGTGCATAACGACCGTGCTTATGAAATTCTTGTCAGACGATTATTCTCCAGACAATTTTCAACGCGAACAACTTGCCTTGTCCGCACCACAAACCTGATTCCAGGGCATCCGGGCCAAGATCATCGCCATCCCACATGTATCGGTGATGCCCGCAAACACCAAGCCAGCACCAACAAACGCCGACAGCCCAATGAAATACGGATTCACGAAGTACCCCAACACGGCCCCCAGCAATACCAGCGAGCCTGCTGCGATACGAACCTGACGTTCCAGCGAAATGGCCTTCTTCCCACGCACAACTTCAAGGCCCGCTCCGTCCCAAGCCAGCGTTCCGCCTTCGACGTTTACCACGTTGGTAAAACCGGCCTCGACAAACTTTAGACATGCCTGGTTCGCACGACTCCCGCTACGACAAATCACATACAACGGCTCGTCGCAGCTTCCCTCGTGTGCCTGAATAACGTCCTCCGGATCAAGTGCTAGGAGTGGCACATTGCGAGCAAGCGTGGCATGGACCTCTCGATATTCGGCGGGAGTGCGAACATCAATCAGATCGATCGCTTTGCCTTGAGCGACTAGCTGTCGAAGTTCTCTCGGATGGATAGTTTTTATAGACATGACGAACTCCTAGGGTTTAGGTAGTTTTGGTAGTCCCAAATTCCTTCTGCGTTAATGTTTATGGGATAATTCATGTGAAATTTCATATCTCTGTATGTTGCGATAATGCGATGTATTGGCGAAAAAAATTGCTATTCAAATCGGGCTTCAATACACGAAAGGATATTGGCCAAGTGGGGCTCAACCACATGGTAGTACCGACGTTGACCATCCTTTTCGCTATCCAAAAAACCGCAGTGTTGCATCTTGCGAAGATGCTCAGACGCCATATGGGGTGCGATTTCGCAAGCCTCGGCCAATTCGCCCACCGTATATTCGCTTTGCAGCAACATCTGCACAATCCGTAGCCGGTGGGGATGGGCCAAAGTACGCAAACACTCCGCCGCCTGCTCCAGCGATTTCAGGTCGGTCAATTTTATTTTCTTGGTACTTGCCATAGTCGCCTTTCGTTTGTCTGTATATTACTATATCGCAATGTAACGATATAAGCAATAGAAAAAACTAAAAAAACGTCGTAATTTCTTTGTGCCCTTCGCGACGAGAAATTCGCCTCCGGCCTCTTATAGCCGCGGATCTACGATCCGCCGGAAGCCACAACCAAGCAAAAAACGCAGCTAAGCAGCCATCACCCGACGCGGTGCCTTAAACACCTGCCCGTCCAAGTCAGTCATCCGCGTCAGCCCCATCTTGGCAGTAGCCAAGCTCTTGAGATTGGGCGCAGGCTCAGTGCTGGTCGCCGGCTCTCGCTCGTTCCAAAGCAAGGCCGTCACCTCCGGCGAGATACCCACCCGAAGGCCATGCCGATGGCCGCGAACAAAGAATTCCTCGCGCTCGTCGTTCACAAGCTCAGGATCCCATCCGCCCATGTTGCGAACCTTATCCGTTCGGGCGACATAAAAATTATGCACGATATCGCACCAAGAATACCCCTCGCCCACGGTCCGATGGCCGCCATGCAGCGTGAGCTGATCGCCTGCCAGCTCAAACGTGCCGTGCCCAGGCTGCGGCTGTCGGCTAACAAAAAACCAAAACCGTCGTCGGCTACCGATAAGATCGCCAGCAGCCACGTCGAGTTTATCGTCGCGTACCAATTCCAGCAGCGTTTCGATGCTGGTCTCTTTGGTCATCTCGCACCGATCGTCCAGCATCAAAAAATAAGGGGTGCGTAGACGTGCTAGCATGGCATTGCAAGCCGCACTCCGACCAACCCCTGTTGGCAACCGAAAACAGTCGGCACCTTTGCAAGCCAGCGGTTCGCCACTGTCGTCCGCGACAAGAATACGCAGCGTCGGATAGCTCTTCCGCATACTACGCACTAGCCGTTGAATAGACTTTTTGCGATTCGAAGCAGGGATGATAGCAGTCAGTTGCGAGAGATCGGCACTTGCCACGGGTAGGTCCTATCATTGCAAGTAAGAATGGTTGCCTGTTCTCGTAAAATCGCCCTTTGACGATCAACGATTGAGCAATTTTCTACAACCACCCGACAGCTACCTACTCAAGCTAAGCTACCGACGAAGTACCCTCCCCGCAGATTACCCCGATTCCCAACAAAACCTACTAGCAAAACTCGTACCCCCCCGGCCAAACTTAACAGTTGAAATTAGGCCACCACATCTGAGACAATAGCGATCAGCTTTTAGCCGTTAGCAATCAGCTTTTTCGTCATTCGTCATTCAGATTTCGTCATTTACCGCGCCCAAATGGACAATATTATCCCCTTCCGCACTCCGAATTCAGCATTCCGAACTCCCTTTTGTCCACCTCAATGCGTTTTCCCCGCGATTCGTGCCAAAACTAACCCACCAAACACTGCCATAGAAGCACCAACCAACACAATTTTGTCCAATAAAGTCCCCCAGCCGCTCGCGGCTTAGCCAAAACAAACATCAAAGGAAAGTATTGATAAGATTCTCAAGCATCTCCTGCCGCCCGCTACGGTTCGCCTCGGCTTCGCCCTTTTCGAGCATGATTTTCTCAAGCGAAGCAAGGTTGTGTTGACCCACCTCGATTTCGGCTCCTAAGCCACTGTCCCAATTAGAGTAACGCTCGACGAGCAACCCTTGCAGCTGGCCATCGGCTCGGATGTCGGCTGCAATTTTCAACCCGCGAGCAAACGCATCCATGCCGCCAATGTGTGCGTAAAACAGATCGATCGGCTCGAAGCTTTCGCGCCGAACCTTGGCATCGAAATTCACGCCCCCCGTTTTCAAACCGCCATACTTCAAAACCGAAAGCATGCACTGCGTGGTTAAATAAATGTCCGTAGGAAACTGGTCTGTATCCCAACCCAACAGCAGGTCGCCCGTATTCGCATCAAGCGACCCCAACGCACCCGACGAGCCTGCCACCTCAAGCTCATGGTGCATCGTGTGGCCGGCTAGTGTCGCGTGGTTAGTCTCCAAGTTAAGCTTCAAATGATCTATCAAATCGTATTGCCGCAAGAAATTCAGGCAGGCCGCAGCATCCGAATCGTATTGGTGCTTGGTCGGCTCCTTAGGCTTAGGCTCAATGTAAAACTGCCCCTCAAAACCGATCTCTTTTGCATAGTCGACCGCCATGTGCAGGAACTGAGCCAAGTGGTCTAACTCGCGAGCGATGTCCGTGTTCCACAAATTCTGATAACCTTCTCGCCCGCCCCAAAAGGTGTAGCCTTCGCCACCAAGTTGAAGGGTCACCTCAAGAGCCTTCTTCACTTGAGCAGCCGCATAGGCAAACGCTTCGCAATTGGGGCTGGTTGCCGCTCCGTGCATATAACGGGGATTGCTAAACAGGTTCGCCGTCCCCCACAGCAGCTTGATGCCGGTGCGTTCCTGCTCTTCCTGCAACACCTCGACTACCGCATCCAGGTTCTTGTTCGATTCAGACAGGGTCGAACCCTCAGGAGCAACGTCGCGGTCGTGAAAGGCATAGTACGGCGCCCCCAGCTTCTCGATAAACTCGAAGGCAACCCGGGCCCGATTCTGCGCGTTTTCGACCGACTCGCTACCATCGTCCCAGGGCCGCAGAGCCGTGCCAGGGCCAAATGGATCGGCCCCTTGCCCGCGAAACGTGTGCCAGTAGACCACGCTAAACCGCAGGTGATCGCGCATCGAGCGGCCCTCGACCACTTCGTCGGCGTTATAGTGTCGAAATGCCAGCGGGTTCTTGCTTTCGGGGCCTTCGTAACGGATACGGTCGATTTCAGGAAATGCAGTCACGCGAGAATTACCTATGTTCGTTGTGAAAGGAACTGAAGCAGTTGCGGGAAAACCCCGATAAACCGCGATTTTAGTGCAAGATGCACACCCATGCGATCACGATTTACCGTTTTCCCCGCAGTTTTCTAGAAAATCGATACTGAGTGTTCCATCCGACCGAGGACAAAGGCACCATAGCCCGGCCATCCTGCCCGGACTACGAAAATCAACGATCGAACTTTGGCCCAATTTCAACGTCTTATGACATCGGAACAAGAACGCTACAATGGGGGACAGTGATCGCTCGCTACCGAATTCGTTAGCGGTGTCGGCCACGACATCCTCCCGCAAAACACTCTTGCGAACAGAAAAAGACAAGACGCTCTAGAGCAGCACAGTTCCTCAGCACCAACAGGGCGATCGATACGGTCCCCTTCAGATATGGAGACATTGAATGGCGGTTTCGACGGCAGCGTTGCGGGAACTTCACCGTATCCATAGCCAACTTAGCGATTTACGCGATCGCTTAGATCGAGGGCCTAGACAGGTGCAAGCTCGCGAGGCAAATGTCGCCCAGCAACAAACAGTTCTCGACGCGGCACTCGACAACGTCAAGCAGACAAAGATGGCTGCCGACCGAAAACAGTTGGAATTGAAGGCGAGCGAACAAAAAATCGACGACCTTCGAGTCAAACTGAACGGTTGTTCAAGCAACAAAGAGTATCAAGCACTACTGGAGCAAATTGCCGCTTCCGAGATGGCCGGTAGTGTGCTGGCCGACGAAATTCTCGAATCCTTCGAGAAAGTCGATCAACTAGAAACCGAAGTCTCTAAGACCGAAGCACTCCTCGGAGTGACGAATGGCGAACTTGCGAAATGCCGCGAAACGGTAGCGCAGCAATCGCAAGTCATTCAAGCCGATATTCAGCGACTTGAAGCAGATTTGGCGGAGGCAGAAAAAGGGTTGCCTACCGACATCAAAGCGGACTACCAGCGAGTGATTCGCAGCAAAGGGGCCGAGGGAATGGCAGAGGTTGAGGATTGTGTTTGCTTGGGCTGTGGGGTCTCGATCACTCTCAATATGCAGAACCAACTATTGCTTTCCAAGCCAGTTTTCTGCAAATCGTGTGGTTGTTTGCTCTATATCAGCGAATCTTGAGCCATTCCCTTGCAGCAGTCGCTCTTTACACGACTTCGGCCCCGAGCGACAATAGGCGGACAGCTTAGGGTCTCTCGTTAGGGAGACCCATTTTGTTTGGTTTTTCAGATGGCAGTATTGGCTGCGACTTACAGATAGATAGTAGATGAGGTTTCCATGTCCGAACGTGTACCAATGACCCGCACCGGCTACAACAAGCTCAAGGCCGAAGTGAACGACATGGACAATGTGCAAATGCCGGTGATCGAAAAACGCATCGCCGCCGCACGTGCCGAAGGCGATCTTAGCGAAAACGCGGAGTACCACGGCGCTCGCGAGAGCCAAGGGATGCTTCAAGCCAAGATCAATCTCCTTCGAGATAAGCTGGCCCGAGCCGACATTATCGACCCGGCCACGCTTCCCAAAGACCAAGTCGTATTTGGGGTTACCGTGGTGGTGAAAGATCTCGACTTTGGAGACACCGAGGAATTTACGCTCGTTGGCGCGGGAGAAGAAGATTACGACAGCGGAAAAATCCTCATCACCAGCCCCCTTGCCCAAGGTTTGCTTGGGAAAAAAGTAGGCGAAAAGGCCGAAATCGAAGTCCCCGCCGGCACAAACCACTTTGAAGTCATAGAGCTGCGTTTCGAGGAGTAGCCTGTCCTACTCAACATCGAACTCATAAATGCAGGTGTGCCGGTAAGTCTCGCCCGGTCGAAGTATCGTCGACGGAAAACTAGGCTGGTTTGGCGAGTCGGGGTAGTGCTGCGTCTCAAGGCACAAGGCGCTGTACCCCGGGTAAGTCTTGCCGCCCTTACAAACACGGCCATGCAAGTGATTGCCCGTGTAGAGCTGCACCCCGGGTTGGTCGGTATGAACTCGCATCACGCGACCTGATTTCGGGTCGTAAACTTCCGCAATCAGCCGCAATTCACCAGGCTCACCGCGTAACACAAAGTTGTGATCGTAGCCGCATGGAGGCGTTTCGATAAGTTCGTTAATCCGATCGCCGATGGCATGCCGTTGTCGAAAATCGAGTGGGGTATCGGCCACGTCGGCAAGTTCCCCAGTAGGAATCAGCCCCTCATCGGCCAGAGTGTATTGATCGGCTTCGATTTGTACCTCGTGGTCGAAAATACTCCCAGCCCCATGACCCGAGAGATTGAAATAGCTATGGTTCGTGAGATTTACCGGCGTCGCTTTATCGGTGGTCGCAAGGTATTCAATCCGCAGTGCATTATCATTGGTCAAAGTATAAGTCACTTCCATGGCCAAAGTGCCAGGGTAGCCTTCCTCGCCATCAGGACTTGTGTACAGAAAGCGAACCCCAGCGCCATCCACGGACTCAAAGGGCTCAGCATCCCAAGAAACCTTATCGATGCCCCGTTTGGGTCCGCCATGAAGATGATTCGGGCCGTTATTTAACGCTAATTGGTATTCCACCCCATCCAGCTCAAATTTCCCAGCCTGAATTCGATTTGCATAACGACCCGTTGTAGAACCAAAGTGTTGATTATCGCCCGAGGCATAGCCTGCCTCATCATCAAAGCCGAGCACCACATCTGCCAGATTGCCATTGCCGTCTGGGACGTGTAACTCCGCCAAAGTAGCGCCACGCGACACCCACTTGGCAATCAAGCCGTTCGAATTAGTGGCCGAGTACGTCATGAAAAGGCTCCCCGTAATAAACTAGCGTCTCGTCGATGAACCGGTGCGACAACCGCACACATTGAAGAACGCTCGATTATCGCGGCCAGCTCTGTTTAAGACAAGTACGACGCCCCGTCTCAAAGTTTGGGACGGGACGCCGCAGCTTATTGCTAGGGAGTATTGGAAACTAAACGGTGAAGATTACATCATCGTCGTCCGCTTCCACTTCGTCGTCATCGTCGACCACTAGGAAATCAATTTCACCATCCAGAGCCAAAATCTTATCGGCACCGAGTCCACCGACGAGGACGTCGTTGCCAGCACCGCCATGCAGAGAGTCGTCTCCGGCCTGACCTAGCAGAATGTCATTCCCCGATCCGCCTCGTATCTGGTCGTTGCCTGCACCGCCATAGATGTAATCCTGTCCACGGCCTCCAAACAATCGATCATTTCCAAGTTGGCCGAAGATCCTGTCGTTGCCGGCAGCACCAACGATCACATCGTTGCCTTCGCCACCAAACAAGCGGTCGTTACCAACTCCTCCGTGGATAGCATCCTCGCCCAGCCCTCCATAGATCTGATCGTTGCCGCGCATTCCTAGCAGGATATCGTTGCCGGCACCGCCAAAGATGACATCATTGGAACTAAACACAACATCTACAGCCGCAGCCAAGACGTCTCCGGGTGAATGGCCTGAGCTGTCGATCTTCCGGAAAATCTCATTGGCTTCAGGAAGCCCCTCACGCTCGATGATTCCCGAAATATCAGGCTCGTCCAAGGGATCACCGGGATCGGAGTCGCCTGCGGTACGAGGGTCGCCAACGACAAGGTCGTTCCCATTTCCGCCGTCTAGGTTGTCGCTTCCATTTCCACCGAGGATGAAATCGGCGCCATTGCCGCCGCGGATTCCGTCGTCTCCCCAGCCACCGAGAATGATATCAGAGCCATCGCCACCATAGGCAAGGTCTCTACCGTTGCCGGCCAGCAGGATGTCGTTGCCTGCACCACCCTCAAGCTTGTCGTTTCCACTGTTGACGTTGGCGTAATCGATGGCGTAGTCCACTAGCCCTGAGTAGTTTTCAGGGACATCGTTCGTCGCGTCACCAAACAGCCAATCGTTGCCACCGCCGCCATTGAGATAGTCATCTCCCTGGCCTCCAGCCATCGCGTCGGCGTCGCGGCCGCCATAAAGACGGTCGTTGCCAAGACCACCGACCAAAGCATCGTTGCCGAACTGGCCGTACATGTTGTCGTTGCCGGCGCCACCGACAAGCAGATCGTTGCCGAATCCGCCAAACATTCGGTCGTTGCCGTCCCCACCGCGAAGGTAATCGTTGCCGCTACCGCCAGAGATTATGTCCGCACCGGCGCCACCTCGGACTACGGTCCATTGCATGACGGTCGGATTCATCCAAACAACGTCATTGCCACCCTTGGCGTTAACATAGATTCCCTCGACTTCGCTACTGTCGTAGGTAGATTCGTTGCCATTGACGTACACACGCAATGTGTCTGACGGATCAACAAATGCAAAGATAAAGTCGTTATTTTCAGTGCCCTGAACGAGGATAACCTCATCAGGTAGATCAATGGGATCGATATCCACAAGTGGGGGGGCAATCGATGCAAAGTCAGCTGCCAACAACTTACGCGACTCTAAAGCTTCAAAACGCATGCCTCTTCTTGTGCTAGAGACTCGATTTCTTCTCTTGTTGTTACGTCTTCGGGATTTCGACATTTGAAAAGTTCTCCGTTCACGAAAAAGCCCCCAGGCTTTCTTTGGCGATCGGCTTGGTGCGCACCTCTTGCGCGAGGTGAAACACCTTTTCTTTTTTGTGTTAGCGCGTAACTCCAGCGCAAAGCACTTGAGAAGAATCTGTTCCCTAGCTCAGCCATCCTGATATCGTATTAGTTCGATACCGATCCGGCTGTCCTTGCTACATTGAGTGGCAACCTTTGCAAAAAAGCCAATCGCCCCGACTGACCACTTTGCCCCCCCACCTAGCCCGCTCCTCGAATGACCTGTGCCCCCGCACCTGGCCTGGAACTTAGAACCCCAGACTTTCGCCTAGGTTTTCATCATTCTAACATTTTTTTTGAAAATGTCAACCTGGATGATTGCAACAGTCAGGGGCGATCACCTACTAGTTCTTCCCCTCAAGGCTTTTGGCTGCTGAATAGGTAGAAATCGTATAGCACCATTTTGTAACTAGCACTGAGAAAGTTTGGTTGATCATTCCCTCGATGTTATAATGGCCAGAGGCCGATTTCTAGGAAGTAGATTTGGAGACGAAGTGATGGTATTTCGACAGCTTACAGTGATTGCGATCTTGGTTATCGTTTGGACGACCGGTTCTACTCGAAGCTTGGCACAGGTGGCGGGGCTATCGGCTCTTACGCAGCAGAATGGACAGGAGCAATCTGCGGACGATCAACGAGGGAGTATTGACCCGACACAAGATAGGCAGGAGGAGGTGGTTGGTTCCACTGCTGAGGACGTTCGCGAGGTCTTCCAGGAACTCCGTGGAACGCAGCGTCAGCGGAAGAATCTTGATATGAGCGTTGAGAATCTTAACGAGCGACGAAGATCTCGACGGCGACGTAGTCGGCAGAATCCGCCTCCGCCAGTCCATGTTCAACTTCAACCCAAGTTTGAGTTTAGCCGACTTGTCTCTGCTCAAGTGGCTTCTGGAGTGCAAACGCGACTAAACCAGTTGCTGGAAATCCGTAGTGCCGGATCGGTGAGCGTGAAGATTGAAAACCGCATAGCGACATTGAGTGGTACCGTACGTAGCGAGTACGAACGTGGATTGCTGGAGAAACTCACGAAGATCGAACCGGGGATCTCGCGGGTAGAGAATCAAATTGCAATCGAGGTATTGCCACTAAAGCCTGTGCCGTAGTTATTCTTTCATACTTCCGTACTCGTTTGTGGTGGTGTGTTGGTCCGCAAGCCGCTGGTGCCAATTCTTCGACAACTGGATGGTTGTCGACGTCATTCTCTTTCGTGACTTTTCTATTGGCTTTGCCTCAGCCGTATGAGTTGCCTGCTGAACCATGCCTTGCGTGTTTGAGTGTTGTGCAAGTTGGACCCCCTCGGTTGCTTGCGGCGGAGCAGTCGTCGGTTTTTTGCTGGCTAGGCTTGTGCCGGGCAGCATGTGACGGGTTTGCTCGCCAACAAGCAACGCCCCCTTGTGGGGTTCAAATCTTGCGATCAAACTGATGTTCTTTTGCTCTCCTCCTGCGACATCCCACGGGAGCCATACGCTATACGAAGGCCCCAATTGAGATTCGCTTTCGTGGCGGACAAACTGTTCTCTTGGGAAGACATATCGGCGAGTTGGATGGATGACATTGGGGTCGCCTAACGATTCGTCGAAGGCATAAACAACAAGCTGGCCATCAACGCGGACTGGTGCATCGCCATTACTGCCGAAAAACATGATTCTGCCACCGAAGCCGCGTTTTGCTTTTGTGCCCGGCTTGGTAAGCACCGTATTGGTCCAGGAAGTAGCCATTCGCTCTGGCATTTCGGGCGGCAGAGGTTTGTTGGATTTTAGACCAACCGCTCGTCGGATGTCCCAGCTCTTGGCAAATTTCCAGTTGGTTGATTTGCCAGCGCTGCAGCCAACACTTGCAATTGTTGCAATCACTAGGCCGAGCGAAATGATATTAGTTTTGAAGCTCATAGAACACTTGTAGGTTTCAATGGGTAACGCAGAGTTAGGTGTTTTCTGTCTATTTGGTTGCTGTCGTCTCTTTCGACTTTCCGAAGAGCCGCGTCAAGCTGAAGCCGTTTTTCTTTTTGGTGGTTACTTCTTCGCTAGACGGTGCTTGGGTTGCTGACAGCGGTTCTGCGGGGGCTAGCGTTGGTAGGTTCTCGATAGGTGTTTCCCCATCGCTGGGAACCATGGGTTCGGTCGCTGGGGTGAACTCTTCTGGCGAAACCTGCTCGGGGTAGATCACCTCAGCCTGTGTGGCGCCGGCCGGATCGCGCCGACTGCGTAAGCCCACGGGGCCATGCAGGTCGACGACATCTGACAGGCACCAGTCCATCCGGGCCGATTCGATTTTCTTAATCATCTCTGCATCAAACTCATTACGCACAATGTGTGGGGTGAGTATGATCAGTAGCTCGGTACGGCGGGTGCCGATTGCGTCGAAGCGGAACATGTGGCCGAGCAATGGGATATCGGCAAGGAGCGGAACGCGGCGGTGCAAGGCTGTGTCTCGCTTGGTTAGTAGCCCGCTCAGGACAATGGTTTGTCCGGAACGTGCGCTGACGGTTGTTTCTGCCTGGATGGTGTCGACGATCGGAGCATTGATCGGGATACCGTTTGGAGAGATAGAAACGGGCACGCCATCCGCTAGGTCTCCCAGGCGTTCGTTGGCGGCGTAAACCTTCATGACGACCAAGCCCTCGGGGCTGATTCGCGGAGTCACTTCCAGATTGAGTCCCACCTCAATGCGTTCTATCGAGTTAATAGTATTTCCAAATTGCGTGACTTGAGCCTCGGTAATAAAGGGAACCACTTCGCCGACAAACGCACGACCTACCTGATTGTCGATCGTCATAATTTGCGGGCGGCTCAAAACTTCTAGTCGCCGTGATTCTTGCAGTGCGCGTAACAACATGCTGACGCTATTGCTGCTGGCCGACAGAACCAGACCGCTAAAACCTGCATTCGGGCTGATTCGGTTCACTCCGAAGCTTGCCAAACCTTGTGCTGCAACGCGCCCCGCAGTAGCTAGCGAGACGTCGCTGCCTGAGTTACCCAGCGCAGAACCACTTCCGAAATTGAACCCTGGGGTTAAATCGGCTGATTGAATGATTTCTTGGGTAACCGTATTTGTACCACCAACATTTTGAGTGGTGACTGTACTTGTAGTGGTTTCTATGTCACTCAACAAACTGCGGTCGAACAGGGCGGAGTCTTGTAGGCCAAGTTCGACGCCGAATTCGTCGGCTTCGCCCAATTCGATTTCGGCGATCAACACTTGAATCATCACCTTGGGTGCTTCTTGGTCGAGCTGATGGATAATGCGGTCGAGTTCGGCGTAGTATTTGGGCGACGCACTAACGATCAGGCTGTTGCTACCTATGTCGGGCACGACCACGACTTCGCGTTCGATTTGATGAAAAGGACTGGTTGTGCCAGGGGCGGTTTCCTCGACATTTCGCACCCCTTCGAGCCAATCTTGGAGGCTGAGGGCGACCTCTTCAGCAAAGGCGTTGTTCAACCGGTAGACTTTGTTCTCGCGATGACGAGTTTCGTCCGCGTCGAGTTTTAGTAAGACGGCCTCGACTACTAGCAGATCGTCCGACGTGCCGGCGGCGATAATGCTGTTGGTCCGTTCGTCGACTTCGACACGCAAGCCGGTGAGGCCCGACTGCCCAGGGCCGCCCGGGCCACGCCGTTGTTGTTGCGACGGATTTCCGAAGAGCCCTTCGATCATTCGGGCAAGGGCGGTGGCATCGCCATTGTAAATGGTAAATACTTTTAACTCGGCGACGGCATCCGGTGTTCGATCCAACTGGTCGATGACCGCGGCCAACAATGGCATACTGTCTGGCGGAGCGGATACGATCAGTGCGTTGGCGCTCGGTGCGGCACTGACAGCAACGCCTTCGAGGACGCCGGACTCCAGCTTCTTGCGACCCTCGGCGTCGATGGTCATTAGCCGGAGTAGACGCGACAGGTTGCCTGCATCTCCTCCCGCTCCGTTGTCGAAAGCATTTTGGAGAATGTCTTGGATTTCTACCGCTAAGGCGTGCTTGAGTCTGAAGATGCGTAGTTCGTTGACTGAGTCGCTTGCTTTCTGATCGATGGCTTCGACGAGCGTGCGAATGGCGTCCATGTCTTTGATGTTGGCTCGCACAATCAATGCGTTGGTTCGCAGGTCGGCAATCACCACGGCTGTGCGTTCCAGAGTGGGTGCCCCTTCGCCGACTTCGGCATTGAAGAGGTCTTGCACCACCTGACGTGCTGTCTCTGCTTGGGCGAATTCGAGGCGAAAGACCTCGAATTGTGTTAGGTCTTCGCCGGGTTGATCGAGTTGTTTGACGATTTCTTTGGCTTTTTCTACGGTGTCTTCCAAGCCGACGAGCATGACGGCATTGGGTTTGAGCAGTGGTACCGCGACTAGCGGCTCGTAACCAAAATCGATAGTCAGAGACTCTGCAAACACACGTTGTAAGGTTATCGACAGGGGCAAAGACTTTATGTGTTGCAGTTGAACGACGCTAATCATCGGTTCGCCGAGTTCTGCCAGGCTTTCGATCTCTCGGATGATTTCCATCACCCGCTCGACATCTTCAGGATTGCCGCGAAGCACAAGGATGTCGGTGCCTTCGACGGTTTCGATTTGGACAGGGCCTAGCAAGCTGCTTACGGCCTCGGCTGGTTTGTCCTTTGGAGTTGCTCCCTTGGCGTCGGTGTTTTTGGATTGTTTGGGTTTGCTGTTATCGACTTCCGTTTGAACGGTTTTTGCGGCGATGGTTGAGCGGCGAATTTCGGCGACTGCTTGGCGTACTTTTGCTGAGGACTTGGGAGCTGTTCGGACGACTTCGGTCGAAGCGATTCCGCTGGGGGTGGTATCTAGGGCAGAAATCACCTGACGCCAGGAACGCACTTGGCCCGCAGTACCAGAGATTTGGGCTTGGCCACTTTGCTTGTTCACCCAAATACTCACGGGTCGGCCGCTTTCGTGGTCGACGTTGAAACCAAACCAATGTCCGGTGGTGTCTTGCTGAATCGGCAGACGACGGTTCAGCACTTTTTCTAGTCGAGCGTGGAGTGTTTGTGCGGTGAGCGATCGGAGTTGTAGTTTCTGGTTGGTTGCTTGCGTTTTGGTGTTGTCGCGTGGTGCGACTTGTTTCGTTGGGGCTGGCTTGCCGCGCTGAGGTTGCTCTTCGATCGCCGTCAGTTGCGCAGCTATCAAATCGTGAATTCGTTTGGGGGCGACGACTACCCATTGGGCGGTGGGGCGATCGTGGATCTGTCGGAACTGACGTTCGTTGCTAAACTGTTTGAGCAACTTTTTTACGAGCACTTCGTTGCCTGCCTGCACACGATAGCTGCGGACAAAGGGCGCAGTTTTCTCAGGCGAGTTCGCTTCTGCCAGCGATGGTCCTTGGGCGGCTACCTCGTTGGCAGGGCCCAAGATGCTTAGCAACATCAATAGGCAAGCTACGAGTTTTGCAGTGTCCAATTTTGCAGCGATACGCAGGCAAAATGTTTGGTCGTTGTGTCGCATTGGTAGGTTATCACCAGTGGAAAAGGGGCCACGGCAGGCACGCATATTCTGCGCGCACGAATCCATTCAATCGGAATGATCGGCAAGGTTTGCCTAATCGCGCCAGTGTTTTCGTTGAATCGCTGGATATTGGGCTAAGCCGCAAGCGGGGGGTATTGTCGGAGGATTGTGTGGACGAAAGGTCAAAACTTTTGGGGTTTGGTGCGTTTTACTCGGTAATTTCAGGGTTTGTTGCTTTGGATGGCCGAGGTTTTGGCACCAAAAGGCTGAAAACGCATTGAAGTGGACAAAATTCGGGTGATTTGCTCGCTTGCTAACGTTGTTGACACTACAAATTAAGGGTTTTTTTGGTTGGTTGAGTGACTGGAATGGGTGAATTAACGACCGTTTTGTCCTTGGTTGGCGCCAAAATCCCTTGCTAGCGAAGCGGGCTAGTGTGCTGGCATCTTGCCTATCTTGACAGGCTGGTTAGGTTTTCAAAGAGCGAGTGCAATGAGTTGCAGTGGCTCTATTATCTGAATTTGAGGGGCAAATGCGAGCACGATTTTTGGCCGGGGGGCGTTTGCTCGGGGCCTTGCCTATCGCTTGAAAGAGCGGGCCACAGTCGGTCTACTAGGTCGACGGTAACAAAGCCTGTGGGAGGGAAATAATATGAGCCGCCTGGAGCCAATGGATTCTGAAGATCAGCGCGAAGATCGACAAACGAGGATGTGGGCCATGTTCTTGCACCTGTCTGTTTTCTTGGGCTACGTCGTGCCCATTGCAGGCTTATTGGTTCCTATCATCATTTGGCAAACCAAGAAGGAGGACCTGCCTATCCTCGACCAGCATGGCAAAAACCTGGTGAACTGGATCATCTCGTTTGTGCTGTACGGAGCGGTCTTCGTTTTATTGGCTTTCGTTGTAATCGGGGTGCCGCTTTTGATGTTGCTTGGGCTTCTGGCAATCATCTTTCCGATTGTCGCTGGTATTAAGGCCAACAATGGCGAAGTGTGGAAGTATCCGTTGTCGATCGCATTTTTGAAATAAGCGGGTGGGAAATCGATCGGCAAAACGTTGGCTAACAACTCAAACTAAAAAAGGGGAACCGCTGGTGGAATGAAAAGGGTTGAACCACGAAGGACACAACGCTGCCCCGGGCGCAACCAAATTGGTAAGAATTTCTCGCAAAGATTGTCCGTTAGACGTCAAGCGGAATTTAGAGTGGGATCGAAAATAGTTTGATTTTTCAGTACGCCGTAGATGATT
>JAADGV010000127.1 GCA_013152205.1 Planctomycetota bacterium | reverse complement strand
GGCGACAACGATCGACGAGCTCAACGGCCTGATGCGGCTGATGATGAAGTCGGGCCTAGAACGAATGCTCAACACCGAGATGGACGTCCATCTGGGCCGTAAGGGAACTGCGGAGTTTGCGGGACCAGCTGCTGAAGAAGCTAAGCAGTCGGGGAATCGTCGCAACGGTCGATCGAAGAAGACCGTGCAAGGCGATCAGGGCGAAATGACGATCACCACGCCCCGTGATCGGAACGGCACGTTCGAGCCGCAGATTGTCGGTAAGCACCAGCGCCGCATCCCGGATTTTGATACAAAGATTCTGACCCTGTATGCCAAAGGGATGACGACACGGGACATTCAGGAGATTGTCAAAGAGCTGTACGGCGTCGAGGTCTCCCCGACGTTGGTCTCGGCCATCACCGAGGATCTTGATGCGGAAGTGACTACCTGGCGATCTCGATCACTCGACTCGGTTTGGCCGATCGTCTACTTCGACGGCATCGTGGTGCATGTGCGTGGTGAGAATCGTCGCGTCTCAAAGCACACGATGTACGTGGCGCTGGGCGTGAATTTGGAAGGCAAAAAAGAGCTGCTTGGGCTATGGCTCAGCGAAAACGAGGGGGCCAAGTTCTGGCTTTCGTGTCTAACCGATCTGAAGAACCGCGGCCTCAATGATATTTTTGTCGCCTGCATCGACGGACTCAGTGGCTTTCCCGAGGCGATTCACGCTGCTTATCCGAAGACTCAGGTGCAGTTGTGCATCGTTCATCTGGTCCGTGCTGCCCTGCGTTATGTGAGCACCGAAGATAGCAAACCTGTGGCCCGTGACCTGAAAAAGATCTACCAGTCGGCGACGGTTGAAGAAGCGGAGTCGGCACTGGAGGATTTCGCTCAAGCGTGGGACGCGAAGTATCCGACGATTGCTAAGGTGTGGCGTGCGAAGTGGACTGACATCATCACGCTGTTCGATTTTCCGCCTCCGATTCGCAAGGCGATCTATACGACCAATGCCATCGAGTCGGTTAACAGCGTGATTCGCAAGTTTACCAAAAACCGCAAAATTTATCCCAACGAGGGATCGGCCTTGAAGCTGATTTATATGGCGATTCACGAGGCATCGAAGAAGTGGACCATGCCGATTCGCAACTGGAAACCGGCTCTGAATCATTTCGCCATTTTGTACGAAGACCGAATCCCCGAATTGAACTAGCAAATGTTGTGCCCTGATGGCGTGACACAAAAAACTTTACAGGCCCAGAAGTCGCGCACAGTGTGCCTTCTCTCGCTAGAATGCGACTAGCACCGAAAGCTACCCCAGCGTTTCACCTCTTCAACAAACCCGCCCATGCAAGCGGCACCCACCAGCAACGCTGCCCCAAGCATGCCCTACCGGCCCCTACTGTTGGTCGCAATGGCAGTAGGCCTTGGCATCGCCGCCGACCGCTACGTTGGCTCGACAATCCCAAGGGGTGTTTTTCTATGGTGGGTCGCCGGGACGCTATCGATTGCTGGATGCCTTGCCTTTCGTCGACATGGAAAAACTCGTGCTCTCACCTGCACGCTCCTGCTCGCAGCCCTATGCGTTGGCGGTGCCTGGCATCATCTACGTTGGAACTATTTTGCTGCCGACGATCTGGCCCGCTTCTCACGCGAAGCCGCTCAACCTGTTTGTATCGAAGCGGTCGTAACTGGCCGCACCAAACACAGTCCTGCTCCCGCACGCAATCCTTTGCGAGCGATGCCGGCAGGGCCGCGTAGCGATACGCTAGTGCGCGTGCTGCGCATTCGCGATGGCACAGATTGGCGCACCGTCAGCGGCGATTGTCGTTTGCGTGTCGCGAGTGAGCTGATTGATCTGAAAGCTGGTGATCGGCTGCACGTCTTTGCACGATTCAAACGACAAATACCTGCCCTAAACCCTGGCCAATACGATTGGGCACTAGCCGAGCGTGGTGCGGGCCGACACTGCGAGCTTTTTTGCACTGAGCCCGAATGTGTATCCGTTGTCGAGTCTGGCAAAAACACAACCCTCAGTCGTTGGCTCGGTGCAGCCGCCAGTCGCTGCGAAGATCAACTTGTACGCTACGTGGGAGCCGAGGAGAGCGGCCTCGCCTTGGCTGTTTTGCTCGGGGCTCGCCAGCGTCTCGAAGATCGCGTGATGAAGTCGTTTCTTAAGACCGGCACCGTGCATCTCTTGGTTGTCTCGGGCCTACATGTCGGAATGTTGGCTTGGGCGGTGTGGCTAATCTTTCGGGCCGGAGCCTTGCCGCGACACTGGGCGGTCGTGCTAACTGCGCTGCTCGTGATCGCCTACGCGATAATTGCCGGAGGACGTCCCCCCGTCGTGCGGGCAACCATCCTGGTGCTGATGGGGCTAACTGCGTTGACGGTCGGCCGTGTTCCCGCAGTAAAAGTCGTGCTGGCGGCAGCCGCGCTCGCGGTGTTGGCTTACAACCCAAGCGAACTGTTCCGCGGCGGCACACAACTCAGTTTCCTCTGCGTGGCTGCGCTCGCGACCTACGGCTATTACGCCGACAAACGTCGACTCGTCGATCCACTCACACGTGTCATCCGAGACTACGAAAAATGGTATCTCAAGGTCCGACGTTGGCTTAGTAGTCGTTTCGTAAATCTTTTCGCCGTTTCGCTCGTCATTTGGATCGTTGCCGCGCCGCTTGTTGCCTACCACTTCCACATCGCCACACCCGTCGGAGTATTGATCACGCCACTTATTTGGCCACTCGTCGCAGCCGCACTCGTATCGGGATTGGGAATCTGCACAATCGGTTGGCTGCTGCCGCCGGTCGCTTCGCTGCTCGGTTGGGTATGCTCCTGGTGCCTTGGTACGACCGAAAGAATCGTCGGACTTGCCGAGCAGCTAAGCTTCGGTCACCAGTATGTGCCAGGGCCAGCCGTTTGGTGGCTTCTCGTTCTCTACGGAGTAATGGCACTCATCACGGTCGTGCCACGACTTCAAGTCGGATGGAAGCCGCTTGCTTCGTTGGCGGCTTTATGGGTAGCAATCGGATTGGCAGCCGCCGCGACCCGTGGCGACGACGAACAACTACGCTGCACTTTTCTCGCCATGGGGCATGGCACCTGCGTGGTGCTTGAACTACCTGGCGGTCAAACCTTGCTCTACGACGCCGGGAGCCTCGGTTCGCCTGAAGGGGCTAGTCAAACCATCGCCGGTTATCTTTGGTCGCAAGGAATTACTCGCATCGATGCAGTCGTCCTTTCTCATGCCGACGTCGATCACTACAACGCCATGCCGGGGCTACTCGAACGGTTTGCCGTAGGCGTTGTTTACGTTTCACCGTTGATGTTCGATGCCTGGGCGAACGACGGCCAGTTAGACGCCCCCGAGTTTCTACGCACAACGCTTCAGCAAGCAGAGATACCGCTCCGCGAAGTTTGGATGAACGATCGGCTGAGAGTGGCCCATGCAGACTTGGAGATCGAGGTCTTGCATCCGCCTCGGGCCGGGATGTTAGGACGCGACAACGCCAACAGCATTTTGTTAAACATACTCTTCGCAGGACACTCTATTCTTCTGCCCGGCGATCTGGAATCTCCCGGCATCGAGTCCGTAATGGCCGAACGACCTCTCAACTGCGACATTTTGCTAGCACCTCACCACGGTAGCAGTAACAGCGACCCACCAGGTTTTGCGGCTTGGTGTACGCCTGATTGGGTGGTCGTCAGCGGTCGGCAAATTAGCTCAGATTCGCTAACTAATATCTCTTACCGCCGTGTCGGAGCCCAAGTGATCCATACAGCCCAGCGCGGTGCCGTGCAATTTATTGTCGACAAAAAGGGGATCGAAGTGTCTAGCTACAGAGAAGTCCTGGCTAAAGTTTCACGCGGTGGCAACCCAGAATAGACGATACTTAGCCTAGTGCTTTGACAACTCTTAGAATTGGGGTTCGAGACGTCGGAAGTCATGGGTTAGCCAGCAGTTCCGGTGTCTCGAGCCCCAACTTTTAGCTCTGACAAAGCACTAGGGACTCTTTTCGCGAACTCGACTAGGAATGCCTACGTAATAGCAAGGGAAATGGGAATCGTCGAGTATTTTTGCGTCGGTGTGGCCTAGCAGACACTCTTGAAATGGAATATCCTTAGAAGCCACCTGAGCCATGCATTTTGGCTCGTTTGATTTGCGTTTTCAATCAAAACCCTTCCTCAAAATACGAAATAATCTATGTCCGACAACCTTCTGCAACGGATGAATTGGCCGAACAGCACCTTTTTGCTTTCCACCTTTTTGGGTGCGTTAACGATTGTGCCTTGGTACCTCTGGACGCATGATCTCGATCTCTTTCAGATCCTGCTGTTTGTCTTTTATTACTTTGCCACAGGGATGAGCATCACCCTAGGTTATCACCGCTTGTATTCCCATCGAGCATTCAAAGCAAACCGCCTAGTCGACTGGTGGACGGTGTTTTTTGGTGCCGGGGCTTTTGAAGGTTCGGTACTTGCATGGTCAGCCGATCATCGCCGTCATCACCAACATGTCGATCAAGACGAAGATCCTTACAACATCAACAAGGGCTTCTTCTACGCCCATTGTGGCTGGCTGCTGATGTCCCCCAAGGGATCAACCTGCTTGGACAACGTAGGCGACTTGAAAAAATCTCGTTTGCTGAGGTTCCAGCATCGCTATTACGTGCCGCTCTGTTTTCTAGTCGGTTTCGGCTCACCGGCACTGATTGGCTGGCTCTGGAATGGTGCGAGTGGGGCCCTGGCCGCATTTTTGATTTCGGGTCTTTTGCGTGCCGTAGTGGTGCAGCATTTCACATTCTTCATCAATTCTTTTTGCCACATGGTTGGCACACGCCCTTACGATACAAAAACTACCGCCCGTGACAGTGGGATCATGGCCTTGTTCACCTATGGCGAAGGCTACCACAACTATCACCATAAATTTCAGTACGACTACCGCAACGCGGTTAAGCCCTGGGGCTACGATCCAACCAAATGGATGATCTGGGCGCTGAACAAGGTCGGTCTCGCTTCGGGATTGCGTCGAGTGCCTGACGAAAAAATCATGCAGGCGCAAATCTTCGAGCAGCAGAATAGGCTCGAAGAGCACCTTGCAACTCCTCAAGGAGTTTCGATACCCGATTCGATTCTCGAGTCTCTCCATGCCAGTCAAGAACGCCTCAGCCATGCCATGAAGGAATGGACCGCCAAAAAGAAGCAATATCAGCTCGCGATGGAGAAAAAAATAGAAACTTCACGGCATCAAATCGCCGAGCTAAAAAAAGAAGCCAAAGAGGCTGCCCGTCACGTTCAGCAAATGTTTGAAGAGTGGAAAATGTTGATTGCTGCCCGAAACCTTGGCTGGATCGAACACTCGCCGCAAGTTTAGGCAAACAATTCCGCCACCGTAGGATAGGCTTCCAGCCTGTCTAAAGAGCTGCCTGACAGGCACCAAGCCTGTCGTTTTACACAAGTCAAGGCGAACTTGTTTTTCAGGCCCAGAGGGCCAACACATCCCTAGCCGGTGGTGTCAACCACCGGACTGAGTTGATAGGGGTTAGCAGGCCCAGAGGGCCGACACATTCGCCGCACCCGTTTTATGCCGGCCCTTCGGGCCTGGAAAACCATGTTCGTACCGAGGTCCGGTGCCTCACGGCACCGGCTAGGGTTGTACCAGCCCTCCGGGCCTATTTG
>JAADGV010000003.1 GCA_013152205.1 Planctomycetota bacterium | reverse complement strand
ATAACGGGGATTGTGCTTCGCTCATGAGGATTCCTTTCAAGGGTATTATTCTACCCCCGCCCGGTATCCGTCAATCTTGGGCTATCGCAGAACGCCGAATCCTACCCTACTTCAAATTGGATGGGATGGTTGTTTTCTCAGTGTCCTCCGTGACTCGGTGGTTATTCTCTTTTCACTTTGATTTTTGACTTATCAGCGTGTATTTGCGCTGATTAGCGGTTCCCCTATTTGTTTGCGGCCAAAGGCCTCGCTAGGTTGTCTGTGTTCGTTTATCGCGATTGCGACCAGGGTGTCACAAAAATATATCGGCCGGAGTCGACTCGATAGACGGCCTTGTTTTCCTCGACACCTGCCGACTGCACACCAAGTGCCTGATCGATTGGCTTTCCGCTTTCGGTTATTGCCGTTGGATCGTTGCTGGGCAGGTACACTGTCGCAGTGGTACCCGGCGGTACTTGTATTCAGAGTGAAACGATCGCCATCAATTCGCCAGTCGCTGACGATACGACCGCGAATCGAATCATACTCGCCCTTGGCCCAGGTAATCTCCGCTCCTGGCCGCGGACAGACAACGAACTCTTTGTATCCCGGATGTTCTTCCAATGGATTGATGCCCGCGATATTTTTCCAGACCCATTCGCCCACCGATCCTAATGCCCAATGATTGAACGAATTCATCCCTGGGTTTTGGAATCCTCGTCCTTTTACATAGCCGTCCCAACGTTCCCAAATGGTAGTCGCTCCGTTTTCGATCATGAACCCCCACGACGGAAACGATCGTAGTGTTAGCAGCCGATAGGCCTCGGCTTCGTATCCAAAACGAGAAAGTTCGCGTATGAGACGATGGCTGGTTTGAATGCCGGTAGACATGTGACCCTTGTATCGGTCGAGGCCGCGAACCATGTGGGCAGCGGCCTTCGGCCGGAGGTCCTCGGGCAACAGATCGAAATGGAGAGCAAGGGCATATCCGGCCTGAGTTTCCCCGTTAATTTTTCCGTCTGGCTGGACGTAGGCTTTTTGAAAAGCAGATCGGATATTATGCCATAGCTGGTGATATTGGTCTGCGGCCTCATCTTGGCCGATGACCCGGGCCATTTTTGAAACGAGGCGTGCCGAGTTGGCGAAGAACGCGGTTCCTAGTATTTCTTTTGGGATGGCTCCTCCTTTTTGGGGCCAGTCTTTGTGAATCAGGGTATCGCCGTTGACCCAGTCGCCCCAATCTTTTCCACGTTTGTTTTTCCAAAGCAATTCTGGGTTGTGCTTATGAACATAGTCGACCCAGCGACGGGCCGATTCAAAATGTTGTTCGAGGAGTCGGCGGTCGGCGTAGTTTGTGTAGCAACGCCAAGGAAGGATGACGCCTGCATCCGCCCAGGCAGGAGCACCGAGAAAAGGAACAGCCGGATGCGGGGCGTAGTCTGGATAAACGCCCTCAGCGGTTTGAACATCGCGGACGTCCTGCAAAAACTTGTCTAAGAAACCGGCCATGTCCATATTGAAGATGGCCGTTTGAGAGAACGCCTGGATGTCGCCCATCCAGCCGGCTCTTTCGTCGCGCTGCGGGCAATCGGTCGGCATCCCCATTAGGTTCGCCCGCTGGGTCCAAAGGATGTTACTCATCAATTGGTTGATAAAAGGATCGGAGCAGGTAAACGAACTGACTTCGGGTGAGGACGAATGGAAGACCTTTCCTACGAGATCCTCGATCTTGGGCGGTTGCTTGAGCCCCGTGACTTCAACGTATCGAAAGCCGTGGTAGGTGAAATGAGGTTCGAAAATTTCTTGCTCGTCGCGTCCTTTGATGAACTGATCGGTTTGGGTCGCCTTGCGAAGGTTGCCCATGTAGACCGATCCGTCTTCGTTGAGCATTTCAGCGTGACGTAAAGTTACGGTCTCTCCTTTTGGGCCTCGGACTTTCAATTGGACCCAACCAACCATGTTTTGCCCCAAGTCGAAGACGTAGGTTTGGGGCTGTGGCTCGGTAAGTGCGACAGGTTGAAGTTCACGAGTAATACGGATTGGTTCGTTTCGTTGCCAAACGAGATTGGCCCCAGAGAAATTGGCGAGGTGGGCTGCTGTCCACTTGGAATCGTCGAACTCCGGCTGATCCCATCCGATGTGCTCTTTGCGAGCATCGTAGATTTCGCCACCGTAGAAAGATTGCTCTCGAATGGGGCCATCGTTGGTCCCTCGCCACGAGGCATCGGAGACGACTATCTGCTTTGTTCCATCTGCCAATTCGATTTCTAATTGGAAAATCAAGCCTCGCTGGCCTTGGAAGACTCGCTCGCTGGGAGCCGGCGCTCGAAAGAATGTACTTCTCACCCAACCATCGCCGAGGATGGCACCGATCGCATTCGCACCGGATCGAATTTGCTCGGTGACGTCCAGCGTTTGATAGTGGATTCGCTTATCGTAGGTGGTGATTTCAGGAGCAAGGATTTGGTCGCTGATGTTATGGCCATTGAGGTGGATTTGGTATAGGCCTAGCCCCGAGACATAAACGGTTGCGCGTCGGACGTCTTTGGCCGCGTGAAATTCCTTGCGGAGATACGAAGCCGGAAGCATGTTGTCGGGCGATTGAGAGGCGTTGGTAGCATCGTCGATCCATTGGGCCTTCCAGTCTTTCTTGTTAAGCAGCCCCATGCTCCAGGAGGCCGGCTCACTCCACGAGGAAGGCGTTTTTTCTTGGTTCCAAACACGCACCTTCCAGTAGCATGGTGTGCGGGAGGTAAGCGGTTTTCCGGCGTATTCGACATGAAGCGTTTGGTCGGACTCGACTTGCCCGCTGTCCCAGAGGTCTCCCTGATCGGCTGCCAGTTTTTCGGGACTCGAAGCCACGAGAAGGTGATAGGCCGATTGTTTTTGGGCTCGGGACTCCGACTTCAACTCCCAACTTAGACGCGGGGCGGTGACGTCGATTCCCATCGGATTGATGCGATATTCACAACGAAGATGCTCCGGCTGAATGGCTGCCAAAGCGGAGTGAGAAACGAAAATACTAATCAGTGCTGCAAGCAGTAGCGAATATCTTGCGATGTGGTTCATCGTTAATTTCCTTGGTTGGAGAGGTCAATCAGATGTCAGTCTCGTGTTTTGAAATAAGTTCAAGCGGTTCTCTCAGTTTGCTTTTCTTATTCAACTCAACAGCATGTGGGCAGCGGCGAAAATTGCGAACGCTATGCACAAAATCGCGATGCCAATAGCCATCGTGGTTCTTGGCTTGGAGGAGGTGTTGCGCCACTCGCCGGTGAGGGCGCCGGCAAGATTGCCGGTAAGGATGGCGCACAAAAGCATCATCGGGAAAGCGATGAACGGCCCGTAGGGGCCCATGTTTTCTGCTCCGATTCCGAACAGCACGATACCCAGCGGCCAAGTGATGCCCATGAATAAAGCCCAGAACCAATGCGTCAGGTCTCCGTGCGAGATGATTTGTCCGAAGGTTCGGTTTTTTATCATCAGCGAACCTGCGTAGATGACATTGACCAAATAGTTGCCTGTAAAGACGACTGCCGGGCATTGTTTTTTGATGCGGCGGTGGCTCCCGCGTTACTGGCAGCTTCTGCAATAGGCTGGCCGAAAACCAAACCGAAATTGACCATGGCTGACAAGATGCCGGAGATCACGCAAAATAGTAGTCCAATGGCAAATGGTGTTGCTTTAGAGGCTTGGCTGTTTGGATCTTGGGCTTCGCGTAGTTCGATATCTTTTTGTCGCCCTGCCAGCGCACAGACAACGACGCCAACGACCATCACTGCCAGAGCAGCCAGCAGCGTAAGACCGCCTGGGGTGCCAAGGGCTGCCGGGTCTTGGATTGCTAAGGGGACTGGCGATCCAAAAACGGTGGTGAGTCCCATCAACAGAGAGACTCCCAGCGCTACGCCAACCGCGGCAATGGCTTTGCCCCAGAAGATTCCGCCAAGCCCCCAACCTAATCCAAACAGAAAAGTGGTTAACAGCACGCTCGGCGAGACCGATTGGAGTACTTCCATGAGATTGGGAACGGTCAGCCAGGCGACAGGCCAGGGCACAAGAACCAGCGCTACGAACGAGCCGAGTCCCCAAATGTTTTCCCATTGCCATTTGGGAGTGCGCGTCACGCCCAACGAAAAGAGGCCTTCGCAGACTCCTCCCGCCAGAACTAGCAAAATGGCAATGAAAAATTCCATCAAACACCTTCTTATAACTACGTAATACTTCCAGCGAATGCAATAAACTTAGCCACGGATGAACACGGATAAACACAGATGAAAAGAGGGGGGATCAATGGATTCGATTGTTGAAAGAAAGGGACGGAAAGCTCTGAACGGATCTAACAAAATCCGTGTTCATCCGTGGTTTTTTTCCTCGGTGTTCTCTCTGGTAAATCCTCTTGGCTTGCTGCAACTGGCTTCAATGTTACAAAAAACTAATCCGAACCGGCAAAGGAAGAACTTTCGCCGAGGCCCTCGGAACCCATGCCTTGGTAGCCACCGTCGACCATAATTTCTGCTGCTGTGATAAAACTGGCTTCGTCGCTGAGTAAGAAGGCGGCGGGGCCTGCACACTCTTCGACATTGCCAAGTCGCCTGAGCATGTGGAACTTTCCCCAGATAGGATCCCACTTCTCCCGATCGCCCCCGGCAGCCTTCTCGACTTCGCGCGTCCAAATCCAGCCGGGGCTGATGGTATTGACGCGTATATGAAAGGGTGCCAAATCGAGTGCCATGCAACGGGTCAGTTGGTTGACGGCCCCTTTGGCGCTGTTGTAAGTCCAGCGGTTGGGCTGCGCGATGTGAGCGGAAATGCTGGATAGGTTGACAATCGATCCGCCGCCTTGCTCTCTCATCGGTTCGACGACAGCGGTGGCCATGGTCGCGTAAGCGATGGGGCCGACGTTCATGACGTGCGACCATTGCTCACGTGTGGCATTCATGCCTTCGGCTAGAAACGAAAAGGCATTGTTGACTAAGTAGTTGATTTTCCCCCAGCGGCTCAGGGCCTGCTCAACCAAACTGTGACAAAAGGCCTCTTCGGCCATGTCGCCCTGGACAAAATGTACGGAGTAGCCCAGTTGCTGGCACTGCTGCTGAGTCGCAGCAGCCGCTTCGTCGTCGAGGTCGCTGAAGGTGACCGAGACTCCTTCTTGGCAGAGTCGCTCCATGATCGCCCGGCCGATTCCTTGGGCTCCGCCTGTCACGATGGCCACGTTTTCGGAAAGTCCCCGCATGGTTTTCTCCTTGCTTTTGTGGTCAACGAAAGGGTTGCTGGCTCCGGCGATCTGGGAGATCGCGGTTATTTTTTTGGTAGCAATGCTTTGGTGTCTTAAAAGCTCTAGCGAAAAAGTTCTTGGGATGTTGCCAAGCAGACGCAAGGTATGATATCATACCAAAAGTAAGTTTAACCCAAAAGCAAGGTGCAATGCAATGCCCTCAGGCATAAAACCTCTGTCAGGCCAGAAAAAGCGAGTCGCGCTGGTTGATCAGGTCGTCGAATCCTTGACCCAAAGGGTGATTGCCGAGGAGTGGAAAGCGGGGGAATACTTGCCGCCAGAGGCGGAATTGGCGCAGATGCTTGCTGTATCGCGTACGGTTGTTCGCGAGGCAATGCGATTGCTCGGCGCGCGTGGCTTGGTCGAGGTAGCTCACGGCAAGCGTCCGCGTGTTCAATCGCCCAATACAAGTGCGGCGGCTGAGAGTTTGCATGTGTTGCTTCAACGTGGTGCATTAAGTTTGACGGATTTGGCCGAGGTTCGTCGTCCATTGGAAGCAGATATCGCGGCCCTAGCGGCAGAACGAATCACCGATGCGCAAATTGAATTGCTTGAGCAGTCGATCGCAGCACAGCATGAGGCTGTGACTTTGGAGGAACAAGTCGCAGCCGACCTGCGATTCCATGAGCAGTTGGCCGAGGCAACGGGAAATCCGATTTTCAAGTTACTGCTTGGGTCAGTAACCGAGCTGCTTCTTGAATCGCGACGTCACACGATTGCTAAGCAGGGAATCAAGCAGGCAATCGATCACCATCAGCGTATTCTGGAGGCTGTCAGGCGGCATGATGTCGACTGTGCCCGTGCTGCCATGGTTTTACACGTCGACACGTCGTTGTCGGATCTGAAAACACAGACTTTTTAGAAGCTCTTGAAAGGCGGCTGGCTTGGACTCTCCCTACAAAATTGTAATCGTCGACTTTATTCACGACGCTCTCGAACCGGAGCGAGAAGTGTTTGGCGATACCGCCTCGGTCGAGGCGCTCAACGCTTTTCATGAGGAGGAGCTGGTCGGGAATATCGAAGATGCGGATGCGATCATGGTCTACCACAATTTAGGACTGTCTCGCATGACGATCGAGCGGCTAGAGAAGTGCAAGGTGATTGTTCGTTGCGGCGTTGGGTTTGATCTTGTGGATCATGAATTTGCCCGGCAGCGTGGTATCCCAGTCGCCAATATTCCGGATTACGGCTCGGAAGAGGTGGCAGACTCGGCCATTGGGATGATGTTGGCTCACTCGCGAGGATTTCACTATCTCAATAGCCGTCTGCGTGCCCGGGAGGGGGCTTGGCAATATACCCAAGTGACGCCGCTACGCCGATTGTGCGGACGTGTGTTTGGCATCGTCGGTCTAGGACGAATTGGCTCAGCCGTGGCGTTGCGGGCCAAGGCGTTGGGCATGGAGGTGGTGTATTTCGATCCCTATAAGCCGGACGGCTATGACAAGGCCTTGGGGGTACGACGCGCCGAAACGCTCGATGCACTTCTTGCCGAGGCGTTTGTGTTGAGCTTGCATTGTCCGCTGACGCCCGAAACGCAACACCTGGTCGGGGCTGATCAGATTGCGCAAATGCCAAAAGGTTCGTACCTAATCAATACCGCGCGTGGTGGGGTCGTCGATGTGAGGGCCATCCCCGAGGCACTGGCCAACGGGCATCTGGCCGGCGTTGGCATCGATGTGTTAGAACAAGAGCCGCCCGACGATAGCGATCCGCTGCTGCAAGCGTGGCGCGATCCCCAGCATCAGGCCTACCATCGGTTAATCATCAATCCGCATTCGTCGTTTTATTGCGAGGAAGGACTTCTTGAGATGCGAGTCAAAGGCTCCAAAGCCTGTCGGCGCGCCTTAAAGGGCCTCCCGATACCGAACATCGTGAATTAACGCTAATCGTTTTGTCAGGAAAGTGATTGTCATGTCAAAGCTTATCGACCTTTCGCATCCACTAGAGCATGGCCAACCCAATTTCCCTTGGGATCCGAAGCTTACGATCCGTGTCCACAATACGGTTGAATCAATTGGCTACAACATTAGCCAACTCAGTATGTCTAGCCATCAGGGGACGCACCTGGACGCACCGTTTCATTTTTACGACGATGGCAAAACGCTGGATCAAATGACACTCAACCAGTTTTATGGTCCGGCCACTTGGATCGATTTAGCTGCAGGCTCATTTTTGGAAGCTAAAAGCGAAATAACTGTCGAAATGCTTCAGTCCCACGCCGAGAAATTTACTCCTGGCGCCAAAATTCTTTATCGTACCGGTTGGGATCGCATGTTCGGTCAGCCTGAGTTCTTCAGCGATTTCCCTACGTTGACTCTTGAAGCAGCACAATGGATCGCGGATCGAAAGATCGGGCTCTTGGGGATGGACACCCCTACGCCTAGCTCCGATTGGCTTGAGTGCCATCATATTTTGCTCAAGCAAGGCGTGGAGATTGTCATTGTCGAGGGGCTGACCCACTTAGAGCAATTGCCAGAGCAATTTACATTCATCGGATTTCCGATGAATCTTATCGGCCGCGATGGCTCTCCCATCCGGGCCGTGGCTTGTGTCGACTGATCTGTTGGCTGCTAGAGATGGCCCTCTGTGGTTTCTCTTGATGTGTGCATCAGGAACTTTACATGGCCTCGGTATTCACTCGCTAAATCCGGCACTCCCGTTGGTCGGCCTGTCGCTTTCCTGGCGCATACCTCAATAGGATTCGTCGGGTGCCATGCCCAATCATACGAAAAAGCCAAGCCGATTTTGCGATAGTATTTGAGAAGATATCGTGAATTCTTGGCAAAATCGATGTTTTCTTCCGAATTTCCACTGCCTGCGCGCAATATACCTCTGATGGGAGGGTGTAGGCTCTTGGTAAATCGCCTGCAAATTGACAATCATAATTTTTCCGAGAGAAATTTTTCTCTCTTTGACTTTTTTACTGAGGAGGGCTCCTATGAAAAATTGGGGGAAGTTACCTTTGACCGCTGCTTTGGTGGTCATCACGACACTAATAGCTGGTAGTGCGTCGGCAACGACGATTACGGCTGGAGATATTCAAACTGCGGCGGGTGGTGGGTTCGGAAATTATGGAGTTACTTCGCTCACCGTCGGTGGTGTAGCGATCAGTTCAACTCTGCCATCAGGCTCGCCTGCAAACCTTGGTGGTTTTATTTCCACCACGGGCGTGGTTGGAAACGGTGCAAACGCAGCCGTTGGCGGTGATGAAGCCATTGAGTTTAATTTCAGCTCCCTAGGAAGCGTCGTTGCTAGTTCATTCACCGTAAGAAACATCAGCGGAAATGACCTCGCGTTCTTTCTCGAAGGATTTTCAAGCGATCCGGGGGCTTCGCTCTCAGTTGCGGGATTTACGCCGAGCTACAATGCAGGGACGCAAACGTTGCAGATCGCGGTTGATGGTGGTTTGCCTATTGTGAGTGAATTGATACTTACGTTCGCCAATTCCGTCGCAGTCAGCTCGCTGACACTTTCGAACCCAGTGTTCAATGGTAGTGCCAATGGCGTTTCGTTTAACGAGGTTGTCTTTGCGGTTGTGCCAGAACCCACGGGGGGCGCGCTATTTGCGATTGCAATCTTTGGATTGGCTTGTTTTTCTCGAAGGAGTCGAGGATAGTGAATTTGCGCCAACGCGGCCTAGTTGGCCGCGTTGACCCCTAATTGGCGATTGGCGCGACATTGGATGCGGATCTGTTTACGCAGGGGTGGAATCATGGCAGGGGACCAACCGAGCGTAGCGGATACCCATACGTTTCTTCGTCTTTACTCGAAGAACCAGATGAAGATCCACTCGTTTCTCCAGATGCTTCTTCCTGATGCGGGCGAAGCAGAAGAGGTGATGCAGCAAACCAACATTTTACTTTGGGAGAAGTGGGGCAAATACAACCAAGACCGCGAATTTCTTGCTTGGGCGTGCGGGGTAGCAAAATATCAGGCCTATCGACACCTCCGCGAAAAAAAGAGACAGTGAGGTGGTCCTGAATTGACGGACAGGTGATTCTCTTAATTTGGTGGCTGGTTGAGATTTTCGAATTGGGTGGGTGTGAGATATCCGAG
>JAADGV010000007.1 GCA_013152205.1 Planctomycetota bacterium | reverse complement strand
GCACGGTCGTTTTGCGAGCGTTCAAAGCTTTGCTGCGTTCGAGGGCATCTTCGATCGCTCGGAGGGCGATTTCGTCGAGGCCTTGGGTCGCTTCTTTGCGATATCGGGCAATAAACGGGATGGTGTTGCCTGTGTCCAAAAGCTTGACTGCCGCAAGCACCTGACGGAGCGGTAGCTCTAGTTCTGCGGCAATGTTCTCGGGAACATCTGCGGATCCCGTCTCGGAAGTCATCTTGATTAGCATGGCTATATTTTTACTCAGTTTTTGCCATGAATGGTAGGTCCGTAGTTTCGTATCGGCGAAGTCTGGCGCAGGTGACAAATCGGCCGTTGCATGCGACAATTGCAGGCATACGCTGCTATTTGGTGGATGCGAATTCCACTGACGTTCAAGGTAATTCAGCTACGACAAGTGTTTCTTATTCATGGCGCTAAATGATCGATAAATCACAGCTAACGATTGAGAGCCGTTTTGAAGGTTGCTTGCTCGGCCTAGCGGTTGGGGATGCGCTGGGAGCACCCTTCGAAGGTAAGCCGGCCGATGACATTACTCGACAGTACCGAAACGCCCAAGATTTAATCGAGAATCCACCACCTGGCGAGCTGTGGTACACCGACGACACACAAATGGCAATCGGTGTTGCTGAATCTCTAGTGAAGTGCGGCAGAATTAATGAAAGAGAGCTATGTAAACGATTTGCTGCCAACTATTTGCCACAGCGGGGCTACGGAGCTGGGGCAAAGGTCGTATTGGAAGCAATGGTGGACGGGCGTGATCACAAGGCTCTTGCTGCGAATCATTTTCCTGGCGGCTCTTTTGGAAACGGCGCTGCAATGCGTGTCGCGCCGGTTGGCCTCATGTTTAGGCACAATCAAAAGCAGCTTTGGCAAGAGGCAAGACTGTCAGCCTTGCCTACTCACGTGCATCCCCTGGGGATAGAAGGGGCTCAGGTCCTTGCTTTGGCTGTGGGGATTGCGTCAACGACCGAAGCATTCGATCGGGATGAGTTCTTCACTAACCTGTCAGACAAGTGTAATTCGCTAGAATATAGTGGCCCACTGCGCAGAGCTGCGCAATTGTCTGATGTCCGGAATCTGGCTCTCTTTGGCAATGGCATTGAAGCGACATCCTCAGTCGTAACCGCTATAGCTGCTTTTGGGCTGTCACCATACTCCTATGAAGAGACGATCGGTAACGCGATTCTCTTGGGTGGAGATACCGACACGATCGCGGCCATGGCTGGGGCCATCAGCGGAGCTTACTTAGGACCAGCGATCCCTAACCACTTGCTAGAGAATCTAGAAGATCGAGAACAAGGCAAAACTTACCTAGAAACACTAGCGAGCAAGCTTTGTGCAGCTCACGAGAAGATTACGAAGACTGGCCAATAGAAGCTCAATAAAGAAAGAAGAAATCAACCGCAAATCACAAGATAGTATCTACCGCTTTGCGCATTCTCAGATCTCACGAATGCTTCTAATTCTCGATAAACAATGCTACTAAACCGCAATCCGTTGGATCAAAAGTGCGTATGGTGGGCGTGTCTGTGCCAGTTGGCAGTTGCCGTAACATCCGCCCTGAAATCCCCGATTGTACTCCGCTGCGGTTCACCAACTGGCTTATGATTGCCTTGAATGCCAGTGGCGCACGATGGACATAATGTCGATATGTGACTCCGCTGACGGAATGGCCAAGGATTTCTATCGAGGATTCTGGCATATGCTCGTCGTAGTAGGTCGCACATGTTTTTCTTAGGTCTTTCAAAACCCACGGCTTCTGTTCACCCGATTCTATATCGGACTTAGGCTTGACCTTTGCAAGCTGGCATAACTCACGAAAACGATCGTTTGGACGTGCTCCACCTCCGAAAAATACCGCAGAGTCGGGATCTTGATGTCCGAGCATAAGACTTCGAATGTGAGCATGAGCAACGCGATTCATTGGACGGCAAAAGGATTTACCTGTTTTGATGCGTCGATAATAGATCCAGCCCCAGCGTGATAATTGTTTAATGTTTCGATCTGGACATTCTTGATTCCAGTAGACATGTCGCCAAAGAATAGGCTCATGAGAGGAATACCCCCCCTCCAGGTTTTCGCAACATCCCCCCATAGCCCGGCCATCCTGGCCGGAAACACCAAAACACAAAAAGCGACACGCCCTCCGATTCAAGCAACTACCCGATTGACGCGTACGAAGCCTATTTTGCTGCCGTGATACACGCGAAGGAATCTTTTCAGCCGTCCGGGAGAAAGCTTGATTCTGGGTGCATGTCGAGCGTTCGGTGTTTACAAACCGAGGCGGCTTCAAGGCACACATTTTAATATAATTCCCGGGTCAAATAGTGCACCAAATATATCGTCGTTCTGGTGCGCAGTCACGCTTTCAACTCTACTCTCAATACAGCGCGAACGTTGCGGACGTCCCATGGGTACTCATGCATGGACACCGTGTACAGACAATGATGCCACTACAGCATCCCTCGTCTTTAAACCTGTTAGTATCGCATACGATCAAACCAACGCACAATTCGGTCCCATGCCGAGTATTGCATTGTTGAACCGAAGGGATTGCCCCTCAGTAGGTTTACAATTTGTTCGCCGAGTGCTCGAGCGTACCGGTACTTTACTGGTCTACGTTCTCGGATTGCTGATGCCGCGGCTACTTGCTCGGGTCGATAGCGTACAGAGGTACCGACCTCGCTTTGCACGCAATCAATGTGTTCCTTCGAAACTAGGTCTGGATGCTTAGAACGCAAGTCTCGCAAGTGTTTCAGCACATTCTCTTGCCACTGGTAGTCCTCCGCATCTGGAGGGGGCCAACCAGAGTATTTCACTAGTTGTAATTGAGCGTTGTCGAACACGGCTAACACAAAACTTGCGCATGTGAGGCCTCCCTCGGTTGGACCAAGCAAGAACCTCTTTGTAGCATTGTCAAAAACACCTACCGGCGCACTGAGACCGTATGGGATGGAGTTAGATGCGTTTTCGCTCGCGATTGCATCACATATTCCAGCAAGCTGCACCAACCTTAATTTGTTGATTCTTGGGGCAACCCAACTAAATTCCGGTTTTACTGAGGCCTCGCAAAAGAGCCTGCAATGACCTTCCAAATGTAGAAATCCAAGGGGATCTGAATCTGAAATGCGATACAAGATACCCGTATGTCTTTGGTTCAGGCCGGGTTCACCGATGACGACTGCGATGTGTTCGACTTCATCAAGTGTCCTATCAGATTGCTTGTGAATTCGATCCATGTCTTCTTATTTCAAGCCGTCCAGCAGCCCCTTCTCAAGTAGGCCACGCTTCTTGAGTTCAGCTTTGATCTGCCGGAACAAGCGGTTGCGCTTCGTGAGCTTGGACTTTATAGGTGCAGTTACCGTTAGCACAGCCAGCATGGTATTGATTCCAGCGGCTCCAATATCAAACTTTTCGATATCTTTATCTAATTCAGCAAATTGATTGTCACGTAATCGATGTCGAGCATTACGATAAACACAGGCGAGCGCTGACCGAGTGTCATCAATTCGCTCGAAATGAATAGCCGCATCCAAGTACCCGTCTGTGGCTACCTGCTCTTCCAAGCAAGCTACCATGTGCGCCGCATCAATGTAACGAGCAACGGTCGATTCGGTAGACGTGTCTTCGGCTAGACACTCAAGTATGTCCTCTGCAATTCCACGTGCGCGTAGTGTACTTCGGCAACGTTCGGCAAAAACTTGGCGAGCAGAAAGCTGTTTCTCCCCGGCGGTCGCTGCAAGTGCTAAGATAGATGCGTATGTCGGCATTGCACTAAAGTCGGTATAGGCAAAAACTTGTGTCCACATTTCCCGAGATGCTACTCTTGCATCCATCGACTTGAGAAACTTCGAGAATTCGTTGACGTCTGGACGTGGATAATCAGCAAAAATTCCTTCGCTAAGCTTATAGGACTTTTGGTCCTGTATTTGTAGATTTTTATAATCGAATTCATCGGGCCTCTCAGTACTTGTCGAAGTGAATTCACTCTCACCCTGAGATTCATCGTCATGCCGTCCCAAATATTCCCAACTGTAAACAGGAAGCAGCCGATTCTTGCGACTGGCGGACCGATAACAGTCTCTAGGACTGCGCATTCCCAAACTCTGCTCCTCCCGCTTCTGCTCCTCTAACTTCCGCGCTTCACGAATGATTTCCTTTGGATCTAGAGTTAGGTTACTCACCTTTGCCCTCCGTTTCTCCTGAGATCAAACATGGCTTCTTCATGTTTTGCACGAATTGATCGCGGATTGTTCGAGCCTTTGTGATCGAACGCTCACATTGATTACGAAGTCCCTCAATGTCGCTAATATCCATCGCTAAGCTCAATTCGTGCGATCCGCCATCGCCGTAGTAGTCAATTCGCAAAGTGTGCGTAACAACGCCGCCTACGACTTGATCGCCTAGTTCGTCAAACAGCGGTCGTAGATCTGTAAGAATTCTTGCGTTGCGCAGCAAGTTCGCGTAATCAAGACTTAGCTCCATCGCTTTGGTTACTAAGCGAACCGCTGTCGACTCGAGGAGTGCTTGGAAGTGTGTGGCAACTGAATCCCACTTAGCTCTATCCTCTGCTCCGATCGAAGAGCGAAGCGCCCGTGTTATTTCTAGAGGCTTTGAGTCACTTTGACGAACAAGCATGCTTAGAGAGAGGACTTGCTCTAACAGCACCTCAGACTCTTCAGAAGAAATGTAATTCTGGAACTCTCTCAGCAACTCATCGGCTAGAAGAGGTGGATCTGAGAGTTGGTCAAGATGGCTAACTAATTGGGCTAAATGATCAGGCGATATCTCAGCACAGTGAAGTAGCTGATTTATCTGCTCAGGTTTTGGCTTTAGTTTTAGTGTTGCCATTGTTGCTCTAGTCTTTTTAAATATAGTATAGTTTCCCGGCTCTGACGTACCAACCACAGAAAATGACGTAAAGATCGATTTTTCCGGAAAACACGGCATTAGAGTTGGGTGACTGGAAGGCTGTGCCACAACGAGTACAGGACAGCTGAGCTTGAGGAATCTGCGTAACGTAGTGTCAGGGAGCACAATCACGAGGCTTCAATGCCCCAATGGTTTCTTGGCAAACGTGGATGAAGATTGGAGCGGGTCGATGCCCAAACCTATGCGAAATTTTCTCGTCGGCTCGATAGTCCATATTTGCTATTCTCGATGCTAGGGAAACCCGTGCGGAGCCTTTTCAAAACTTGTCCTATTGTGCTTATGCCCAATGAGAATCCTTGTAACGCTTACTGAAGAAATGTAAGTGCCCCAGTTTGTGCACAATGTCGAAGGGACATGTGCCATTAGGCCCCTCTCCCGAAACTGCCCCTGCCCAAAAATTGACACGTCTTTGCCCAGTATCCAAAACTGCCTCGGTCCGTCACGCCGAAGCAGATTCGGGGCAAGTACGAATCTGCCAAGGACGATGTGGCCGACGCACCAAAACAGAGGTAGGATGGTGCCGATAGGCCCATCGTTTCGAGAGGGTCTACGTCGATAGAATCGATGGGCCGCCGCTCCGTCTGGCCCATCCTACGGACTGGGTGCTTTTCGTGACTTCGGTGTTTCACTTCGATGCGAGTTGGGAAACGTCCATTTCCTACAGCGGGCAATGTGTCTGCCGCGGGTTAGTGAGTAGGCTTTCAATACCTCGGTGGGGCTAAGGGGCTTCCCGAGTTACGTGGACTTTCGCACTTCCATCCTTCTCGCGAATTTCAGCAAACCAGTTGAATTGTGCCATGTAGCCTGGGTATTCGGGAGACTTCGGAATCATGCCTGCAATGATACGTTCGTGTCCGTTTGCAGTGAATACTGCGTGCAAAACATCAGACGAGATTGTTGCTGGAACGCGATGCACACGCCCATCTGCAAACAAAAACAATGCAACACGATCACGTTCATCTCGGTAACACGCGATGAAGCCATCTGGGCCATTGAGATTCGGCTGAGTCCCGAGGGTGACGTCTACGGGTCGAGTCCAGGGTATTTGCTCGCTCGTGCGAACGGTTCCAACGAGGGCCGTGTTGGCGCTTCCATCTCTCAAGTGGTGAGCAAAACGTATACTACTGTTATTCGGTGGATAACGAAGTTCGTGAAAAGGCTCTGAAAACGTGCCGATGCGAAACTTGTTGGGAAGCATGCACCCCTTGTCCGGAAAAACAGTGCCCTCGCCCACGGCGACTGCGAAATGAGAGTGAGTATCGCCCTCATGTTCTGCTCCTGGCTCACGATAGACTTCCGGCATCTTAGCGATCAGCTTTAAGTTGTGTTCGTCGTCCCATGGTTTGGTAAGATCGTATTGACGGAACAGTTCATGCTCTTGTTGCCCCAGGTAAGGCAAAATCAATACACGCCAACTGTGCCACGGAGTCCCATCCGGCCCACGGACGGTCGAAGGAGGGAAATAGCCAAGGGTGCCAAGATACTTATGCATCGCGTTACCGATTCGCATTAGCCGAGCTTCAGCAAGTTGCATTGGATTGTCTTCGGTAGCAAATACAACCGGTGCCGGCAACGGAACTGTCTCGAATTCCGGTTCGGTAGCATTCGCCGGAATCAGACGTGTCCACGTGCCTGGTGCAAATTCGTCGAAGCAATTTGCCGGGACGATTAGCGTGATTTGATCTTTTCCGATACGAACGATGCGCGCTCGGCAGAGCCGCAAGCTCGTTGCCGCTGAGTCGAACGGTGGGGCCAGCAAGTGGTAAAAACTCACGTCAGAGGCGTATCCGGAGAACCATTTCTCCGTGTCGAATGGGCGATGATACGACTGCAGGAACGCCCAATAATCTGCTTGTTTAATTTCACCACCGCTGGAACCAGCATGCGTCGCACATTTGATAGTGATCTGCGCGTCGTTCTTCGAATCTTTGGGGCCTCGCGACCAAACAGGCCCCTGGACAAGCTGACACGGCCCCGCAGGATTTCCCCTCGCTACACGAGTATTGCCTTGCCGGGAGAAAATCGCTGTTGGAAGCGAAAATCGCAGCGCCTTATCAGGGTAATTTGCGGAAGGGGTGGTAGCCGTGTCAACCCCTGACGCCTCTCGCTCCCGATCAACAATTCGTTCCGAGCCAACACTCTGATCCGTCTTTGCCGATGGCTGACTCGTTGCGGGTTGAGCTAAACAATTGCCATCGATCCCGTTGAGAAACAGCATCATCTCTGTCGTCAGGAGGCCGACGAATAGCACTGGATGAATTTTACGCCGTGTAATCATTGCAGTGTTGTCAACTAGGCCGTGATTTCATGACCGGAATTGCGTTTGAGCGCACGGGTGTCACTGCTGGCTTGTCCCAATCCTGTTCGGCAGCGCAAACCCTGTAGGGAACTTCTATCACGATTCCACCCTGACTGCAAATTCCGTTTAGTAGCTCGTGACATCGGCCTCAGGCACGGAAAAAGGCAAAACGATACACCGTAGGGGCGCCCGGTCTCTCGTCGGCTGCCTAGCTGCGCGTCAGTGTCTGTTTAGCTCGTAGGCACAACTTAGTTGCTGCCCATGTCTGGGGATTTTTTAGCCCCTTCTGAAAAGGCGGCAAACACCTTGTACCACAAGGTTTGTGTCGAACCGTGGGCCGCGGTTGCACTTGCCTTTGACGACTTGGCACAGCGATTGCTTACTCGCACGGCTAGCTAGCTTAGCAAGTTGAGCGCGCGTGGCACTTCGCTCGTCGTAACGAGATCTTCAAGGCGGATTTCTAGGTGACGTAAGATCTCGCGAGCAAACCTCATTTCTACACAGTTCTAAAAAAGGCGATTCAATGACTTTATCGGTATTTGAAAAGGGGTGCTTTGCGCTCCTCATGGCGACAGTGATGTCGTTTGGCTTACTCGGCGGGGCACCTACAGCCTACGCTGAAGAAACAGAAGCACCGGCCGCAGCCGAAGAAGCCGAAGAGGCCGACCTGGGGGTCGGCTACGCTCTGGACAACGTCATGTTGTTCATCGCAGCAATCCTTGTATTCTTCATGCAAGCTGGCTTTGCCATGGTCGAGGCAGGTTTTAATTCTTCGAAAAACGCCGTGAATATCCTGTTCAAAAACTCCATGGATATCTGCGTCGGCATCTTGCTGTTCTACCTCATCGGCTTTGGCCTGATGTATCCCACGCTATACGGTGGCGACTGGGAGGGTGTCTCGGCCTATTTTGCCTTCGGCGGTTCAGGGCTGGATGGCTACGCCGCAGCGGCAGATCGTACGTTTAGCCCCGAAGTCGATTGGTTCTTCCAAGCCGTATTTGCAGCTACCGCGGCAACGATTGTTTCTGGGGCAGTTGCCGGGCGTATGAAAGTGGCCGGATATTTGCTTTACAGTGCGATTCTCACCGGGTTGATCTACCCAATTAGTGGTTACTGGAAATGGGGCGGTGGCAGACTGACGCAGTTCGGTGAGCTAGTTGATGGTGAATGGACAATGGCGTTCCAAGACTTTGCCGGTTCTGCCGTGGTCCACGGCGTCGGCGGGTTTGCTGGCTTGGCAGGGGCACTTGTGCTTGGCCCTAGAATTGGGCGTTTCGTCAACGGAAAAAGCATCCCCATGCCTGGGCACAGTCTTCCGCTCGCGGCACTGGGCGTATTTATTCTGTGGTTCGGTTGGTACGGGTTTAATCCGGGTAGCCAATTGGCATTTCAATCGACCAGCGACATTGATGCCACCATGCACATTGCTGTCACGACAACCTTGGCAGCAGCTGCAGGTGGCCTGTGTGCCACGTTGCTTAGTTGGTTCCTGTTCGGCAAGCCTGACCTTTCGATGGGCCTAAACGGCATTTTAGGCGGCCTGGTTGGCATTACGGCCAACTGCGACTGCATGAGCAACGACATGGCGATCGTGGTCGGCTTGGTGGCCGGCGGCTTGGTGATCGGCGGCGTCATGCTGCTAGATAAGCTGAGGATCGACGACCCGGTAGGCGCCTGGCCAGTTCACGGCCTGTGCGGCGTCTGGGGCTGTATGGCAATTGGCATTTTGCCGAATACGCACCTGGAAAGCGGTGCCACCTCGTTTGGTATCCAACTGATCGGTACGTTAGCCATTTGTGGTTGGTCGTTCGTCACGATGATCATCCTGTTCTCTGCATTGAAGGCGTTCGGCATCCTCCGCGTCAGCGAAGCGGAAGAGCAGAAGGGCCTCGACGTCAGCGAGCATGGGATGCAAGCCTACGGCGGTTCTCACTGAATTTTGCCTGATAACTGTTGCCCAAGGCCCCGGGGCCCGAACCCCGGGGCTTTGAATTCCCCAAAGAACACCCCTTAAGCTTGGATGGGTTTTCCGCCTGATTCCTATCTAAGCCGGGGGTGTTCTGTTTTTATGCGGATTGCGGAATGCGGAACGCGGATTTAGGATAAGCATAAAGCACCGTGCATTCCGAACTCCGCATTCCAAATTCCGAATTCCCATGAAGCTCATTCTCGCCATCATTCAGCCCAGTAAGCTCGAAGACGTCAAGACGGCTCTGTCCAAAGTCGAAGTGGTTCGCCTGACGATTATGGACGTTCAAGGTTTTGGAAGGCAGAAGGGGCAAACCGAAGTCTACCGCGGTCGCGAAATCACGGTGAATCTCTTACGAAAAGTCCAGTTGCAGATTGCCGTGAACGACGATTTTGTGCAGCCAACAATCGATGCCATTATCGAAGGTGGCCGATCTGGCGACGCAGGACAGATCGGCGATGGCAAGATCTTTATTCTGCCGATGGACGACTGCATCCGAATCCGAACCGGCGAACGCGGGCCGGAGGCGATTTAGAGCGGAAGGTTTCGCCACCGAGACGGTGGGTACTGTGTTTTGCCCACCGAGACGGTGGGGCTATATAGGCTGGCCCTCTGGGTCGGAAGCGTTGGCCACACAACACCCCGTTGCCGCTACTTCGACTGACGAGCGGCTCGTAGCTGCGCCCGCGACTGAGCTACCGTCCGATCGCGAATTGCTAGTTGCTCGTCGCCTGCTGCCGTTTGGCCCAACGCACTATCAAGTTGCTGTTGAGCAGCAGTAGTGTCTATCGAGTCTGCTTTGATCGCTCGGTTGGTGAGTACCGAAACCACGTTGTCGGTGACCTGAACAAATCCACCCTCGACGTAATGCCGAGTTGTCTCTGCACCCTGCCGAATCCGAAGTTCTCCGTATCCAAGCCGACCGATCATGGGGCTATGGTGCTTCGCCACTCCCAATTCTCCGTCAAACAACGGCAGAGCAACGAAATCCGCTTCGGTCTCAAGCACGGTTTCCTCAGGCGTCACAACAACGCAACGGAGGACATCGGTGGAGGTTGTCTCAGACATTTATAAGTTCCTTACGGAAATAATGAAGCCAGAACGACGAACATAAAAACTTCGTCATTCGTGCTTCGTCATTTCTTACTTTTTCTGGTTTTTCTTCCACTGCTCTTCGGCTTGCTCGATCGCTCCCACATACATGAAGGCGTCTTCGGGCAGATGATCCCACTTGCCATCGCAGATTTCTTCGAAGCTGCGGATGGTGTCGTCGAGCGAGGTGATTTCACCCGGCTTGCCGGTAAACACTTCGGCGACCAAAAACGGCTGCGACAGGAAGCGTTCGATACGACGGGCACGATGAACAATCAAGCGATCTTCTTCGGGAAGTTCGTCGACACCGAGAATCGCGATGATGTCTTGCAGCTCGCGATAGCGCTGCAAAGTCATCTGCACGCGACGGGCACAGTTGAAGTGACGATCGCCAACATATTGAGGATCGAGAATACGGCTGGACGAGGCCAAGGGGTCGACCGCCGGATAAATACCTTTTTCTGAAATCGAACGCTCGAGGTAGATGAATGCGTCGAGCTGGCCAAACGCCGTGGCGGGGGCCGGATCGGTCGGATCGTCTGCCGGTACATAAACGGCTTGCACTGAGGTAATCGCACCTTTGTCAGTCGAGGCAATCCGTTCTTGCAACGCACCCATTTCGCTAGCAAGCGTAGGCTGGTAACCCACGGCAGAGGGCATACGTCCCAGCAACGCGGAGACTTCGCTACCCGCTTGCGAGAAGCGGAAAATATTGTCGACAAACAACAGCGTATCAGCGCCGGTCTTGTCGCGGAAATACTCAGCCATCGTCAGCGCGGACAGGGCGACTCGCAATCGAGCACCAGGCGGCTCGTTCATCTGACCAAACACCATACAGGTTTGGTCGATAACGCTCCGGCCCGTGTCGCCAATTTTGGCTTCCTGCATTTCCAACCAAAGGTCGGTACCCTCTCGCGTACGTTCACCAACACCGGCGAATACCGAGTAACCACCGTGAGCCGAAGCAATTCGGGCAATCAACTCGGTGAGAATCACCGTCTTGCCCAAGCCAGCACCACCAAACAGGCCCGCCTTGCCACCACGCACAAAAGGCGTGAGCAGGTCGATCACCTTAATGCCGGTCTCAAACAGCTCGGTCTTCGTCGACAGAGTTTCCAATGGGGGGGCATCACGGTGAATGGGCCAGTAGTCGTCGGCTTTGACCTCGCCACGACCATCGACGGCCTCGCCAATTACGTTGAATACGCGGCCCAGCGTTGCTTCGCCGACGGGCACGGTGATCGGCCCCCCGGTGTCAATGCACTCCTGACCGCGAATCAAACCATCGGTACTCCCCAAAGCAACGCAGCGAACTCGACCGCCACCCAGTTGCTGTTGAACCTCACCGGTGAGATTGAGTTTCACACCTTTGTTCTCGGAAGTGATTTTCACAGCATTGAAAATTGCCGGAAGCTGACCTTCTCCGAATTCGACATCGAATGTCGAGCCGATGACCTGCGTAACGTGGCCAATGTTTTGTGTACTAGTTGCCATTTCTGATCAATTACTCCCGGCGATTGTTTGAATCGCGGCTACTAAATTAAATCCCAAATCTAGAATCTGAAATCCTATTTCAAAGCTTCGACGCCGCCGATGAGGTCCATCAGTTCCGACGTGATACGGCCCTGGCGGGCTCGGTTGTATTTCATACTCAAATCTTTAATCAACTCACCTGCATTTTCGGTGGCACCCTTCATCGCGACCATGCGAGCAATTTGCTCGCTCACGGCTGCATCCAAAAAGCACTTAAACAGTTTTACTTTGAAGCTCGTCGGCACGACCTCTTCGAGAATACTCTCTGGCGAGGGGACAAACTCGTAGATCGTGTCGCTTGAAGATTCGTCGGCACTTTCATCTGTCGCCTCGACAAGCGATCCGAGTGGCAACAGCGTCTCTACGGTTGCGGTTTGACGCGAGATGCTTTCGAATCTCGTGTAAACAACGTCCAAACGGTCGATTTCGCCAGTCGCATAGGCGTCTAAGTATCGGTTGGCGATCACTTCGACTTCGTCGTAGGAGGGCTTGTCTTCGAACTGGGTGAACTCTTCATCAAGCTCAACATTCCCAAAAGCAAAACCGCTAATTCCCTTCTTGCCAGACACTTCGGCACTACAGCGTGGGATCTCGTCGGTCAGCTCGCCCCAACGCTTTAGCCCCGCGCGAATCATGTTGCCGTTATACCCGGCGCAAAAACCGCGATTGCCCGTCAACACCAATAGCTTGGCACTCTTGGTTTCTTCGCGTGGCTCCAGCAGCGGGTGGCTTACTTCGAGCCCCGACTTGGTTAGGTCCGAAACCAGTTGAGTAATCCGATCGGTATAAGCCGTGGCAGCCGAAGCTCGGTCCATCGCCTTCTTGAACCGCGCGGTGGCAATCAGTTCCATCGTCCGCGTAATCCGGCGCATATTGCGAATGGATTTGCGTCGCTTATCAAGTTCTTTTGGATTGGCCATAAGTGGCGGCTAACAGGGTTGGATTTTGAGGGGATGAAGGAAACGTTCTACCCGGCGGTCGAACTGCCCGTGTACTGGGTTGCAAATTCGGTCAAGGCAGCTTCGAGCTTCTCGATCAACGAATCGCTCATATCCTGTTTTTCAATCAGCTCATCGCGAATTTCAGATTTCTGATCTTGCATGAAGGTGACGAACTGTTCTTCCCATCCTCGAACGTCATCCACTGGCACGTTGTCGAGGTGGCCTCGCGTACCTGCGTAGATCACAAACACTTGATCCGCAACGTGCATCGGCTTGTACTGGCCCTGCTTGAGTAATTCGACCATGCGATAACCGCGGTCGAGTCGAGCCTGGGTGGCCGGATCGAGTTCGGTGCCCATCTGAGCGAAGGCTTCTAGCTCGCGGAAAGCAGCCAAGTCTAATCGTAGACCACCGGACACTTTTTTCATCGCTTTAATCTGAGCCGCACCACCGACACGCGAAACCGAAATACCCGCATTCATCGCCGGCTTTACGCCCGAGAAGAACAAGTCGGGTTGCAGATAAATCTGACCATCGGTAATCGAAATTACGTTCGTCGGAATGTAGGCCGAAACTTCGCCTTCCAGCGTCTCGATGATTGGGAACGAAGTAATCGAACCACCGCCCAAGGCATCGGAGAGTTTCGACGATCGCTCTAGCAATCGGCTATGACAGTAAAACACGTCGCCCGGGAACGCCTCGCGACCGGGGGGACGACGCATGAGCAGCGACAACTCGCGATAGGCAACGGCCTGTTTACTGAGATCGTCGTAAACCACCAACGCATGACCACCATTGAACATGTATTCTTCAGCCATCGCTGTGCCCGAGTAGGGAGCAATGTATTGCAGCGGGGCAGGATCGCTAGCACCCGAGAGGATGACGGTTGTATAATCCATCGCTCCCGAATCGCGAAGTTTCTCGATGATGCCAGCGACGGTCGACTCTTTCTGGCCGATGGCGACGTAGAAACACTTCACGCCCGAATCGCGTTGATTGATAATGGCGTCGACCGCAATGGCGGTTTTGCCAGTCTTGCGATCGCCAATGATCAATTCACGCTGGCCACGCCCGACCGGGGTCAGTGCGTCGACCGCTTTGATACCGGTCTGCAAGGGTTCGCACACCGGTTGACGCTCGGCAACACCGGTTGCAATCACCTCGACATCGCGACGTTTGCTAGAGACAACCGGGCCTTTCCCGTCCATCGGGTTACCCAGCGGGTCGACCACGCGGCCAAGCAATCCGTCGCCAACCGGCACGCTAAGCAGCTTGCCGGTGCTACGAACTTCTTCGCCCTCGTTGATATTCAAGTAGTCACCCAAGATGATGACGCCCACCGAGTTCTCTTCTAAGTTAAACGCCAAACCGTTAACACCGTTGGCAAATTCAACCATCTCACCGGCCATCACGTCTGCCAGGCCATAGACCTGGGCAATGCCGTCGCCGACCTCTAAGACGCGGCCGACTTCTCGAACGTCGATGTGTGAGGCAAACTGCTCAATCTCCTTTTGGATGACTGAGGCGATCTCGTCGCTTTTAAACTTCATCGAAACGCTCCGAAGAATATATCTTGATTCAAACTATTTTTGTGATTTGTTTCAGCTAGATTTATCGATAAATTGCTGTGGGTGCTGCTGAATGGCCTCCACGGCATGGGCAACCATCGATTGTCGTACTCGTTCAAAACTTGCTCGCGTCGAAGCGTCGTAGACTTTATCACCAATTCGCACGACAAAGCCGGCGATTAGGTCGGGGTTGACTACGGTGGTAACCACCGGATTGATGCCCAAAATCTTCTGCAACGAATCGATCACTTCTTGATGCAGCGATTCGTCGAGCTTTTGGGCAACTTGCAGTTCAACCGGTTCGCGTCCACTACGGTGATTCCACAACTCTCTCGCCGAACGAACCACATCGCGTAACGCGCCCAGTCTCCCGTGGTCGGACAGCACCTTGAGAAAACTAAGGGTCGAACTAGACAGTCGTGAACCGAAAATACGATCCAAGATGCCTTGTTTATCTTCCTGTGAAATCAGTGCGGAACTGAACACTTGCTCGATGTCGGGATACTTATTGAGTACCTCGTCAACGATGGCGTCCAACTCCTCCATCATCAAGTCTTGCGCTGCGGAATCTCCCGCCGCATCAAGGGCTGCTTTGGCATAGATGCGGGCCAATTGTTCCGCATCGACGTCAAACACTGTTTCACGGGGCTTATGCTTTTTTGCAGATTCGCTGCTCATTGCTTTTTGTCGCCCGCTAATTCTGGCTGGGGCTACTTGCCGCCAGCCTACTAAGTGCGTCACGGACCAACTCGGCCTGTTGCTCGGCAGAGATATTTTGCTTAACAACCTTGCCTGCCAAATCGACTGCCAAGTTGGCACTCGTCTCCGCGAGGCTTGCCATCGCGCTATCAGCAGCTCGCTCGACGTCGCGTACCGCACGGTCGCGTTCCTGATCGGCAAGCTGTTTGGCTTCGGCAAGGATCTGCGACTTGGTATGCTCCGCATCCCGCCGTGCTTCTTCCATCAAGGCACGCACTTCATCGGCAGCACTGGCCAATCTCGCCTCATGCTGCACAAGAAGCTGCTTTGCCTCTTCGTGCTTAGCCTCAGCATCCGCGATGTTGCCCTCAATCCGCTTCTCGCGTTCTTCTAGAGCAGCTGCGATGGATGGCCACGCCATTTTTCCAAGAATTGCGAGCAACAGCATGAACACCACAAAGGTGTAAATCGCCAACTGAGTACGGAACTCAGACGGATCCTCCAAGCCTGCGCCTGCGTTGCCGTGCCCCAGGTCGTGGGCACCATGGCCCCCGTGTCCGGAATCGGCGTCAGCATGCGCTTCCTTGGCAGAATCTTCTGCATAAGCAAGACTTGATACATAAGTTGCTAAGCTGGCAACAACCAGCAAAGCCATAACTCTTCTGAACATGGCTAGACCATCTCTTGTGTGGGCCACCGAAATGCGATACCAGCCTTAGCCGGTAGACTTAGAGCAACTTTCGGAAAAACGCGTAACCGCATGGAGTGCAATTCGCACTAGCCACCCGTAAACGGATTTTGCTGCGAGCAAATGAACAACGCATAGAAGGTGAAACCTTCGATCAACGCTGCTGCGATAATCATCGCCGTTTGAATGCTACCAGCAACCTCGGGCTGACGTGCCATGCTCTCGAGAGCAGAACCAGCCAACTTGCCGATGCCATAAGCAGCACCAATAACTGCCAAACCGGCTCCAAATGCGCCGGAAAAACTTCCACCATCGGCAGCGGCGGCAGGATTTGCCATCACCAAAACCGCGAGAACGCTAAGAGCCACAATCTTCGTTACCTGGGTCACAGAACCAACTCCTTCTCAAAATGCGAGGAAATTTCTCCCCCAATTGTTCGTCTACCACGCTAATGCTGGTGGACAGCCGAACCAATAAACAGGGCAGACAAAAATGTAAAAACGTAGGCTTGCAAGAAAGCTACAAACAGTTCTAAACAACTAAACAACGCTGAACCAACTACCGAAATCGCTGCCGTCACCGGCCAACTCGGACTACCCGCGGCTGCAACCGCCAGCCCCATAATCGCCAACAACACCAAGTGGCCAGCGACCATATTCGCCAGCAGACGAACGCCAAGTACCGCATGCTTGATAAAGAGCCCGACTACCTCGATCAAGAAAAGCATCGGGACAATGGGAATTGCCAAAGGCAGAGGCAAACCCATGCTCGGAACTTGGTTTTTCCAAAAACCGATAATACCAAATCGAATCGAGCCCGCTACGAGCACGGTCGCAAAAGTGACCAAAGCCAAACCTAGCGTCACACTAAACGAACCCGTGGGCGCACCTACCCAGGGAATCATCCCCAGCAGATTACACGCCAGTACGAACATGAAGATCGTCCACAACAACGGTACAAACTTGTCAGCATCATGCTTGCCTATCGCGGGGCGAGCTACCTCGTCGCGGATAAACAGCAAAAACGCCTCGAGCATGTTCCACAACTTGCCCTTCGCAGGGCGCCCGTTGCGAACCTTGCCGGCCAGCGTGCCAAACGCAAAAATCATCATGACGGCCACTAATGGCAGCAGAATCATGAACTTTGAAATGCAGAAACCGGCCTCTGGCTCGTAATTATTCTTCAACTGACCAAATGGCTGAGGAATCAGGACTTTGCCATCCAGTTGCGAGTTGTACTCCGTGATCGTTGCTTCTGACCAAGCGGGAGCCTCTGCATTGAAGGCCCCTACATCCTCGGCCTCTACCTTGATTTGTTCCCAAGCGGCTTGCACCGATTCAGAGTCCAGTTGCTGCTGAAACCAATCGGTCTCTTCCGATTCTTCCAAGTAGCGGTCGAATGGCTTAGCAAAATTCTTATCCGCATGTCGCCAATGCTTATAGGCTTCTAGCAACTCGGCCTTGGCTGGCACTTCGTTGAACTGGCCGTCAGCCGCCAAAGCATCGATCTGTCGCTCCGCTTCCCAGTATTGATACTCGCCATCCAAGCGAACCCAATGCTCAGGAAAATCGTCCCGAGACGTACGACCGGATCGCCACAATTCCTTCGGAACTTCGAAGTAGTAGCTGTCTTTAATATGCAACAGTGCTGACATAGGTCTCGTTCGGATTCAGCAAGCCTAAGCTTGCTTTAGAGTTTATATTCAGGCTTGGGAGGAAGTATAGGTAAGGTGGGGCGTTGCGAAATGCGTTTCTGCTTAGCTTACGATGTCGATGATGATGGGGTCGACGATACCGTCGACATTGGCTCCTTGGTCAAACGCAAACTCAACACAGTTTCCAAAGCCAGTGCGAGCAGGTAATTGATGGTCAGCAAGCCAAAGAAACCGGCTTCCATCAGCGGTCGGTTTACCTGTCCAATCAAAATCACGGCACCAAAGGGCAAGGCCATGCGAACCAACATCGCCAATAAGACACTCGTAACTGCAGTGTCTTTGTTAGGCTGCCGCGATTGTAAAAATGCAATCACCAAAGCCAAGCTCGCTGCTACCCAAACCACCGAAGCCGCCGTGGCACCAGCAACATAAGCCTGTGTTCCCACACTACGGGCAACAACCGAACTCGCGGCTGCCGTGCCTGAAGCAAGGGCAATCCCTAGTATCGCGATGTATTTCAGCAATCGGGCCACAATTAACTACTTCGGTCTCTGGTCGGCTAATGTGTTTTACTACTCGGCTCAATCTCGTCGCCGAGCCGCTATTTGTCTTCGCGGTTATTTGCTTTGGTGATAGCCAGCAAGTAGGCCATCGACGAAGTAAGCCCTACCGCAAAACCTACTAACACCAAAAAACTTGTTTGCAACCGCTGGTCGAGCCATTGGCCTGCCAAACCAGGCAGAACCATCATCATCCCGGCCGCCATAATTCGAGCCACCCACTGCATTGCTGCTGCCATCGGGTGGGGCGAGTTTGGCTCAGCCATGACAAATATCTCGAACCTCTACTAACATGCCGTCATGTTCTTTTCACCGAGAAAACACCGTAAGTAATTTCAGGAAAACAACTTATGGAGATATTGCGATAGCCACTGCTATCACAATCGCAGGGGAAAAGAGTTGGCATGTGAATAAATCGTATGCGGACAATCTATTTACGGGAAAAACGGGTGTCAACGGCTCAAGCCGGTAATTCGTGCAATTTTTCACAAAGTCTTCTGGCTGCTCACAATTCCTTTTCTGCCAACGGGTTAAGAAACTGTGAAATCATTCGCGCTTTAGCCAGTTCTTACTGACGGTAAGGGTTTCAGCTCCCCCCTAGCGTCAGTAACATGGTTTCTCGATAAAAAATTACGTAAACTGTTTTGGTGAAAGACTTTAGGTGAAATCCCTAATGTAAAAAACTTGCATTTTTCTAAACTTTCTGTTAGTATCGGGGGTGACGGATACATGGCCAAGCAGGCTAGCGGACGAGCGGTTCTCGTCTTTATCCTCCCCCACCTTACAGACGCCCACAGGTTACAAAGCCAATCGGCTCTCGCAGCGAGAATGCTGATAGGTATTGCTCCCCCCTTTTAGTGCGTCTCACGATATGTTTGCCATTCGCGCTAGTTTCTCGAATGGCGGCATGTTTGCCGTGGTTCGTCACTTGACCAACTGGTTCATGGACGACCGGTGACAAGTCTGTGCATTGGCTAGCTATTCGGCAGTAAATGTCGTTCAAGCTAGATTTTGCTCGGCTAGGTTGTTGTCAGGGACGATCGCCCCGTTCTCAAGGGGGACAGTCAATTGTCCCAGAGAACGTTCCACTAATTGGAGGTTCGTCAACTGATGACTGCAGCCACACTGCGATCGCATACAGCAAAAGACTTGGCCCAAATGGCCCGCCTAAACGGCGTTGCCGGCTGGCATTCCATGCGAAAAGAAGAGCTTGTTATCGCTTTAGTGCGAGTTTCTCGAAAACGCACTTCTTCTAGCGCCAGTACCGGTCAGTTGAACGGGCGGCTCAAAAATAGGGGAACCTCCAAACCGAATAGCCTCCGAACCAAGCAAACCAGTCCGCAGATACGCCGTAAAATCGACCAACTACAGCACAAGCTGGCTTCGATCAAAAACCTCTCTTCTCGTTCGACGAACTCAAAAACGTCGGCAACAAAAGAAGATCGCCTGGTGGTGATGGTCCGCGACCCCTATTGGCTCCACGCTTTCTGGGAGTTATCCGAGCGGAGCATCGAGCGCGCCCGAGTTGCGATGGGGCAACGATGGCACAACGCGAAACCCACTCTGCGACTTTATCATCTAAAAGAAGACGGCTCTTCGACGATCGCCAAAGACATCGCCATACACGGCGGGGTCAGCCATTGGTACGTCGACGTCCAAGACCCTCCCGACGACTTCCGAATGGAAATTGGCTATCTCGTCACCGATGGATTTTTTCATTGCTTAGCCCGCAGTAACACGGTCCAAACCCCGACGGCCAGCACCAGCGACGCCGTCGACGACAATTGGGCCGACGTAGCAGAGAACGCAGACCGAATTTATGCCATGAGTGGAGGATACACGCCAGGAGGCACTAGCCGCGAGCTTCAAGAGTTGCTCGAAGAACGTCTGCGCCGCCCACTCGGATCGCCCATGACCACCCGGTATGGCAGCGGGGCAACCGCCCTCAATAGCCAGGAAGAAATGCCGTTTGCTGTTGACGCAGAAGTTGTGATTTACGGTGCTGCCGATCGCGATGCTCATGTCACGCTCAAAGGCGAACCGGTCCAACTACGCGATGACGGAACTTTTGCAGTACGCATGAGTCTGCCCGACAAACGGCAAGTCATCCCCGTGGTGGCTAGCTCTAGTGATGGGCTGGAACAACGTACCATTATTCTGGCGGTCGAACGCAACACCAAAACCATGGAACGAGTGGTACGCGACATTACTAAAAAATAGGTAACACTTCAGCCGAGTGCAGCAGAATAGAACACAGATGAACACTGATTTAGCAGATTGTCGCAGATAACAAGACGATTTTGGGCAACTGTCTGTTTCGATCTTTAGCCCCTATGACTTCAACAACCTTCTTTTTGTATCCGTGAAAATCCGTCTGATCTGTGTTCCTCCGCGTTCTATGACTTCCGGTGGCTGAATTATTACAAAAAGTAGGTGTCCTGCTCCCATTGAGACAATGGCCTCCATAGCCCGACCATCCTGGCCGGAAATGCTACGTGCTAGACTCCTCTCACGGTGCCTGCTCCAATAGAAACCAAGGACGGTTTGCCGATGATTCCTGCACACGAACAGCTTGTTAGTCTTATTGCCCAAATGCCCGATTGTATCGTGGCCTTTTCTGGGGGTGTCGACAGTGCCGTCGTTGCGAAAGCTGCGCATCTTGCCCTTGGTAACCGAGCGATCGCCGTCACCGGAGTTAGCGCAAGCCTAGCAACGGGCGAGCTAGAGACGGCCGAGCGGATCGCCAAGTCGATCGGCATTCAGCACGAAATCGTTCAAACCGATGAACTTAGCAAACAGGCGTACTTAGACAACCGGCCCAACCGCTGCTGGCACTGCAAAACAGAACTCTACGATCAGCTCAGGCAACTTGCCAGTCGGCTTGGCAAGACGACCTTGCTCAGCGGCGCAAATGCTGACGACCTTGGCGATTTCCGCCCCGGGTTGCAGGCAGCCGACGAACATCAAGTACGCAGCCCATTGGCCGAGTGCGGCTTCAGCAAAGCTACGGTCCGCGAAATTGCCAAGCACTGGGATCTAGAAGTTTGGGACAAGCCGGCGACTCCCTGCCTCTCAAGCCGCGTTGTCTACGGCCTCGACATCACTCCCGAACGACTCACTCGCATCGATGCGGCTGAACAGTTTCTGCGTAGCCTTGGGCTACAAAACGTACGAGTGAGATATCACCACGACGATTTGGCCCGCCTCGAAGTCGCCCTCGCCGACCTACCACGGCTGAGCGAAGACGGCATAAGAACCAAGGTCGCCAGCAAACTGCGCGAAATTGGTTTCCGCTATGTCACGATCGACCTTGAGGGTTTTCGTTCGGGTAGCTTTCAGCAATTGGTGCCCGCCGAGCAACTGCTCGAATACGGCAACAATTAACCCGGAGCAGGCCGGAACCAAAGAATTTTTGGCTCCGACCGCTCCAGGCACGATCTAGCGTCAACGCGTTATTGATGTGTGCCTCAGGAACTTGACTTGGCCTCAGTATTCACTCGCTAAATTCACTCGCTAAATCCGGCACTCCCGCTGGTCGGTCTGCCGTTTTCCTGGCGCATATCTCAATAAAGGTAGCGGGTAAACTGCTCAACTCACTGTTTGTGATCGCCATGAGCGTGATCATCCCCGTGGCCTTTGTGCTTTCCCGCTTTTATGAGAGCTTCGGCCTTCGCCAGCGTAGCGGCCGGATTGGCCTTCGCCTTGGCGACGCAGCCTTTGCAACATAGGAAGACCGATTTGTCACCCAATTCAATTTTGATGGGTGCCTTCATCGATCCGAGAAGATTTTTGTTCGCAATCGCACAATACTTTTGAGCCTCGGCAGCAGCTCGGTCTTTGGCAGACATTTTTGCTATCGCCGCTGAAGCTTTCGTCAACTTCATCGCCATAGCCAATGTCTTTTTTCCACCTGCCTCGGCATCCTCAATACACGCTTCGCAACATACGAATACCGGCGTTCCGTCAATTACTACTTTATGCGGTGGGTCCATCGCGCCGAGTCGACTGTACGGCATGAGCGGGCAATAACGCTGGGCCACGGCCTGCTCGCGATCTGCGGCAGACAAAGTCGCAAGCGATTTGCTGATCTCCATCTCCGCCTTCATGGCATCATGGTCATGCCCTTGCTTCTCGTCTGCAAAAGCAATGGCAGAACTAAAACTGCTGACAATCAGAGCGAGTGCCAAGGTCAGCCGAATCTGAGGTCGTGTGATAGTCATCAAAGACCATCCTTTCTAAAAATAGTGGGGGGGGTGAAGCTGCCCTGCCCTTTGTGTCAACACATGCCAACGGTTGCCAAAACCAGCCACCAATCGATGCCGCACAGCGAAACAAGACAAAGTTACTTGCTGTCATAGGTGTTAGATGCACGCCCTCGGTCATTCTTCACGTCCTGTCAATTTTTCTTTGGGAGGAAAGACCGGGTTGCCGAAAGCTAGCTTGGTTCCTTCGGCGTGGCGAGCGGCATCACACGCCTCGTATCCATCGTCCATCCGATTTACGATTATTTCAGACAGACCGAGCAAATCGCCTCGATAGGCTAACGGGGCCTCGACACCCAGAAAGTTGGCGATCTTGTGGCCGTAGCTAGAGGGTTGATGCTGATAAAGCCAAACACGAACCCGGCGACCAAATTGTTGTAGCTTAGCCGTCATTTGCCAACCGCTTTGGTCGGGCAAATCGATGTTACCAACAAGCAATGTCGGCTCGTACGTATTGTACAGTTCCATCGCTTCAGCCGCCGATTTGGCGCGGATAACTCGCATCCCAAATTCGGCCATGTCGGTTGCAAGTCGTGCAAAGACTTCGTCGCGATGTTCAATCAACAGCACGGTCGGCTTCGGCTCTCCCTCACACTCTGCGTCTTCAGGCAAGGTGCGAACGGGATCGTCCAGACGTGTTTCGCCGTCCAGTTCTGAAGCCGACGAAAACCGCGGTTGGCAGCGTTTCTCCGAAGCAGATAAGCCCGAGTCGCACGTAGCACGCAGCAACTGTTCTGCCCGTTTCAGCAGGTCGGTTCCTCTCAAATTTAGGGTGGTCAACGAGCCATCGTCTGCTTCGTACGCGATGAATTCACCGCAGCAATGGCCACATGCGATCTTGTGGTTGAGAAGTTGTGGTTGTATTTCCAAGGGACGACCGCAAATCGGGCAATCCACGATGACGTGAGAGCTTTGTGAAATCATTGATATCTCCTTCCCTACGAGACGCTCGACGCAACGCAGGCGAAAAGTTACTGGGTTCCAACACGGTATGAATCGACGTACGAATCCTGGAATACGCTACGTCGGAAGATTACAGAACGACCCGTGGTTCGATTACCACAAGTCCGCGCGGAAGGAGAGATTAGAGCCGATAGCGGCAGAGCTGGACGCAGAGTTCAGAACCATTCGTTGTGCCAGCGGCAACGGTGCTTGCAAGCGAGTTCTGCGGCCCGCTTTCGTCAGCGATGGTTGATATACGATGGACCGTGATGGCAGAAAGATCAATCTCGAGGGACGAATCAACCGAGAGAGCAATTGCCTCGGTAGTCGCTGTTTCGCAGTATCGGTCGGGACATTGTTCTGACTGCGATTTCGAACCGGAGGAGCTTGCTTGGCAGCACGACTGTCCGAGATCGTGCGAACTACAGCAGCAACTCACTGCGTCTCGCGAGCAGCAGCTTGCCATTGCTCCAGAGGCCATTGCTCCAGAGGAAGGTTGGCTAACACCGCTATGGCAACCGCAGGTCGCCGCCATCGACCGCTGCACCGGCAGCAAGAGGATAGCCAGCAGCGCCAAGGTTTTCGTAGTGTGTGTAACAAACCGATTCATGATCAATCCATTAATCATCCAGTGGAGTACGGCGATCGACCGTATTTCTCGATATCGTCCCTTTGGAGGTGAACGATCAACAAAACCGAATTTATTGTCTTCGCTACTCATAAGGTTAGTATACGTGTATCGCCAGCCACCGGTTCACGTCAATGTGAATTTCGTAAAAATAATATCGACTCGACGAAAAAAGATCAGCATTCCGGCAAGCCTAATTTAGCTGGCAGTACAATTTTTCACACTCGTGAAGAAATCTGATTTGGCAGGCATCTAAGCGTGGCCCAATCACTTCTCTTCCGATGTTTCCTCTTCTACAGCCTCCGGCAAATCCGCTGGAATAGGTTGTTCCATGCTTTGCAGCAGAGGGCTTTGCGGCAGAGGCGACAGATACTTCGACGCAGCGGTCGAGTGGCACACACACAGCTTGTACTGGCAGTGTGGCAGCGGAGACGGTGGGCAGTATTTACAATTGACGCGGCACTCCGAGTAGGAGTGGTACGCAGATGCACAGCCGCATGCAAGCAATAAGACCATCGTTGAGAGTGCGCGCATTAGCGTTCTTGAGTTTTTCATCGTGAGCCCCTGGGTGGGATCAAACTTGGTTGGTGGGTAGGTTTTTTGGGCGGGCGAAGAGAACCTAGTTTTGCTCGTTCTCTTCTGGTGGGAGGGGTACTGGTTCGGCGAGCGGTGCTGGAATCGCTTCTGGTACCGGGCCACTAAAGCCGCCAACCACGCGTTCCAATTCCGCTAGCGTCTGTCGTAAGGAAGCTTCCAGTCGGTAGAAATTGACTTCGTAGCGTAATAGTTGTTGCCAGTTATCAATGAGCTGCAAGAAGTCGACTTCACCGACGTTGTACGCCTGGTTCGATACTTCCAGTGTCTGGCGTGCCTTCGGCAGGATGTCTTCGCGGAACAGAATCAGCAGGTCTTCTTGGCTATGAGCTTGGGCGAGCAAGTCGGTCACCTCTTCGAGCGTTCCATCACGTAGCGAGTCATATTCGCGGGTAGTCGAGACGACCTTGGCTTCCGCCGATCGTACCGAGCTGTCCAAACGCTTGCGGTAAATCGGCAGATTTACCCCAGCGCTCAATAGAAACGAATCGCGGCCGTTTGCAGCCGGACTGAGGCCGATGTTGGCCACGTCGATCCACGAGAGCCCAAGTGTTACGTCCGGCTTGTAGTCGAGCCTCGCTAGATTGACTGAGTTGCGATCTCGCTGCACAGCAGCCAACAGGGCGTGTAGCTCTGGCCGAGCCGTTACGGCTTGCTGTTGCAGTAGTTCCAGATCGCGAGGGGCTTGCTCTGGCGTCAAGTTGTTGATCGCCGCAACTTGGGTTTGCGGTGCAATGTGGAGCAGGCTCGCCAGTCGGGCTTGGCCACTTTTAAGTCGTTGTCGGAGCCGAATCAGCTCGTTTTCGATATTGGAAATTTCCAGATCGGCCCGAAGCACATCCTGCTGGTTCGCCATACCAGCCTTGTATCGTGTGTTGGCAACCTCGCGAATTTCGACAAGCAACTGTTGCTCGGCCTCGGTGACTAAGATTGCCTGTTGAATAAAATAGAGCTCGTAGTACGCTCGCTTCACGTCGGCAATCGTCGCCAGCTCGACCGCCGCGAGCTGGGCACGCGCTACGTTGGTTTGCGACTCGGCGACACTTGCCCGAGTATTGAGCTTATCAAACCAAAAGAACTTCTGGTTCGCAGCTACGATCATTTCCTGTTGGCCGGCAGCAGTCTGAACCGGTTCTGGCAATGCCGTGACATTCAATGTCGGATCGGGCAGACTCGCAGCGACAGGCACCTGATGCGCGAACGATTCCATTTTCTTACGCGCGGCCTGAATCTTCGGGTTCTGCGCCAGCGCAACCTGAATATACTGCTCGACAGCATGTGGGCCGGCGAGTTCTGTGAAAACAGGAGCCGTTGCCACAACCGACGCTTGCGAGGCAGACTGGGCCCTTTGCATCGTACGAACTACCTGAGCGTACTCAGGGTCGCGAATTTGCCGCGACGTACGGCAGCCAGCAACCAGCGTTGTAGCCAGCAGAAGACATAAACAGATTAACTTCAGTCGATTGGCCATCCTTGGCCCCCCCCTCAACATCGTATGAGAATACGGTAACACCTTTATTATCGGTAAAATCCAATCCTACCGAACACTCCAACCAATCAGAACTCTCGTTGAAACCGGCACTTCAGGTCGGCTTGTCACAGTTATTCCGGTTAGGAAAACTTCGCTAGCGTTTACCGTACGGACACATCTTCACTCATTCCACTCGTGAACATTCCAAAACCATTAGCCCCCAGAGCCAGTTGATGCGAAAGCGCCGACGCTGCTCAACCCGGAAGCCAGCATTCTCAGCCAGGGCGGCGCAGGCCTGCAATGTGTACGTTCGATAGAAATACTTATCCGTCAGCCGCTGCCACATACTGCAAACTTTGCACGTCCAATAGTCATCGCACCAATCAACCAAGAGGAGCCTTCCGCCAGGGCGGAGTACACGTCGCATCGACGCAAGGGCCTCGCTGGGAGAACGAAAGTAATGAAAACTGTTAGCACAAATGACGCAATCGAAGCTCTCGTCAGGCATCGGAAGTTCAATAACGTCTGCTTCGATCCAACACACACGCTTGGTTTCGTCTTTTGCCTTGGCCTCTGCCAACATGCCAGTGCTAAGATCGGCGCCTGTTATGCAGAGGTCAGGCCATTTTGCAAGTAGTCGCCGTTCGAGTTCCCCCGTTCCACAGGGCACGTCAAGAACCGTTTCGTTGCCTTGAAAATTCGCCCCTTCAAGCACCACGTTTAGCGTGCCTTCGATGTACGACTGCCAACGTCGGTCGTATTGTGCCGCTAAATGATCGTACTTGGTGAGCATAACGCTTGCGTCCACTAGTTTCTTCTGCCGCTAGAGCAGTTCCTTCAATTATGTAGCCAGAAAGGACCCAGCGCGGCAAAGCCGCGACCAAGCAGGTAAAATTTGACAGGATAACAGGATAAACCGGATGCGCGGCATACCGTCGATCACAAAAAGTAAAGTAATTGAAAGAACACTAATCGGCGCTAATCTTCACTAATCAGATTAGCGCTGATTAGCGAAGATTAGTGTTCCAACTCAAATTGATAACTGTTGCAATTCCTTTGCGTCTTAGCACGCCTTTGCGAGAGTCCTATCTTTAATGGCCTAGTCAGCCAAAATTTTTGCTCGTAGCGTAAACTTGAATCGTTAGTAACACAGAGAACATCGAGAGAAGGTTATTCGCTCCAGTATTTTCTCTGAGACCTCGGAGTGCTCTGTGACTATGTTTTAATAAGAAATACTCTAGTGACATCCCGACGAGGATTTGCTTGGTGCCGACGAATAATTCGAGGGCGTGTAGGAGGAGCGTGCTGGCGGCGAATACGAAGTCGCAACGGTCGGTTGCACTAATTCCGCTGGCTGCGTGGGAATTGGAACCGCATTGGATTGCTGTCCCACGGAAGCCAACGATGTTGCCGACGTTTGTGGCGGAGCGTAAGAGAAGGCCGACTTATTGCCACGGCATCCCGGCATCACCGACGCGCCAAGAACGGACAATAGAACGAAACAAGCCCTTTTGGATGACCTGGTTTTTGAAAACATGGCTTTTCTTCCTTGAAATCCATTTTTCGTGGCAAGTGCACACCGTGCGCACATTGATTGACGAATCCTATTCAAAATCGGTCTGGGCAACTCAACATCACTCTGAACGCCGAGTTACCCAGACCTTACGTGGGGTTTATTAGTTATCTAGTTTGCTTCCTCGCATTCAGCGACGTAGCATAAAGTTCATCGATGGCCCGCAGAAATTTAGGGGGATCTGCGGCGATTTTCTTATCGCAGCCGGGGCAGCAAATATAGACAATTTGGCCGTCGACAACGGTCCACTTCGGATTCTTGGGCAGCTTCTTTTTCATGACTGGGCAGATGCCTTGCGCCTTTGCGACATTCGCATGAATTGTTGCCCAGTGTTCTGGCTTGACCTTCTTCTTCATACATCCTTTGCAACACAGAAAAACAGTTTCTTTGCCCATCTGCACCTTGATGGGAGCGCCCATCGAGCCAAGCTTTCCGCCCGAGACAGGGCAGATTTCCTGGACCGCCGCTCGCAACTGATCACGTTTTTGTTGCTCTTGCGCGGTAGGTTGTTGCCCTACGGCAAATTGGGAGGTAAACACAGTGAAAGCTACTGCGACCATCATGCTCATCAACTTCATTTCAGTACTCCTTACAAAAGGTAGATTGGATCCGACTTCGAATCCACACAGTTCAAACAACAGCAACCACATGACTGCTGCAACATTCTCTTAACATCAGGCCGCGGGAGTAACGACCGATTCGCTTGCTTCTCCCAATTGATCGAGGGTTTCCGTTTCCGCCCAGCATTCATCTGGTAGTCCTGCACGCATCTTGAACTCCATGTAAGCGCAGTACAGCGTTGGTACGATAAAAGTGGTGAACGGCTCGATCAGCATTCCGCCAAACACCGGTAGGGCCATCGCTCGAGCCACGTCGGCCCCTCGTCCCGTTGAAATCAGAACAGGAATGAGCGCAACGATGGTCGTCACGGTAGTCATCACGCAGGGACGAATCCGTTTGAGGCCCGCTTCATAAATCGCGTCTCGAAGATCTTGAACGCTTCGGATTTTGCGGCGACGGAGCGTCTCACGCATGTAGGTAGCCATAACAATGCCGTCGTCGGCAGCTAAGCCGAACAACGCAATGAAACCAACCCACATCGCGGTGTTCATGTCGACCCCCATCACAGCCACGGCAATCATGCCCCCTGCTGCTGCAACGGGAATACCCGAAAAGACGACCAACGCGAGCGAGAAATTACGGAAATGGATATAATGGAGGAACAAGTTGATCAAGACGACGGTCGGCACGATCCACATCAAACGCTCGTTCGCTTCGATCTGATTCTGAAAGGATCCGACTGCTTGTAATTCGAAGTTGCCTTCGGGGAACACCAGCTCGCCGCTTTCTCGGGCGGTGCGTAAAGCGGCCATCACCGATTCAACGGTCTCTAAATCGCCCGCGGCGCCGGAGGGTGAAAAGGAAACATGCGCTACCAGACGAGCATCCTCGCTGTTGATTGCTCCGGGCCCCCACGTGGTGGTGACCTGCGCAAGCCGTTCTAAGGGGACGACATCGCCGGTGGGGGTTACCACTGGTATTTGACGCAATTCGTCGATCCGTTCTCGGATGTCTCGTTGGTAGCGAATCTGAATTGGATAGCGCTCGCGGCCTTCGACGGTCGTGGTCACGTCCAGGCCGCCAAGACCAGCAGACACGATCTCGTTGACCATCATCGTCGTCATGCCATAGCGTGCCGCCTCTTCGCGATCTACCTCGAACTCCAAATAGGGTTTACCCATCACGATATCAGGATTAACGGTGCCTGCGTTGACATGATGGAGTTTTTTCAGGCGTTCGCCCACCGCCAACGACGCCTTGCCTAATCCTTCCAAAGTGTCGCCGTAGATACGCACGGCCATTGGAGCCTTGATGCCACTTTGGAGCATGACCACACGGCCTTCGATGGGTTGCAGCGGCGAGGCAGGAGTAATGCCCAGCAACGTAGCTACTGAATTGATTTCGTCCCAAATTTTTCTTTCGGTCATGCCCTCTCGCCACTTTTCACGAGGTTCGAGCATGATGTAGGTTTCGACCATTGCAGCCGGGGCCGGATCGAGGGCCGATTCGATGCGGCCAATTTTTCCAAGCACGTCTTTGACCTCAGGAATTGCCTTGATCATGACATCCTGAGTTTGGAGCACTTCCATTGCCTGAGAAAAACTAGCAGCCGGATACAAGCTGGGCATGTAAAACCAACTGCCTTCGTCGAGCGCAATCCAGTCGTCGGTTTTAAGGCCTGTAAAAACGTGTTTGACTTTGACATATCCGGGTACCGCATTAAGGTCGGCACCCAGGGATGAAAACACCTTTTCGACCGGGTAGAGTACTGTGGGCAGTCCGACCCAAGCGCCCAATCCGACTACTAAAATGATAGCGGGAAAGGAGAGCATGAACATTTTTCGTCTCAGAGCCAGTTTCAATCGTCCGGCGTACAGCCACAACACAAACCGGCTGGCTGGGTTTTCTTCCATCGGTCGAATCTTCTCTTGCGACATCCACCAACCGATCAAAAAGCCGATCCCCCCGGTTGCGACCGTTGCCAATGGCAAGCCCACCAACGTCCAATGCGCCGCAATGTGGTCTCCCCAAACGAAAAAGCAAAGCCCGGCACTCAAGGCGGCAAACGCTAGCCCCGTCGCAAGACTCGCCCACCGCGGCGTACGCGAGCTTTTCAGAAAAATACGACAGAGCATTGGCACGACGGTCACGGCAACAATCAAGCTGGATGCAAGCGCAAAAGTCTTCGTCCAAGCTAGCGGCGAGAAAAGGCGGTGATCACGCCCTGTCAATAAAAACACGGGCAGAAAACTGACGATCGTGGTGGTCACGGCCGTGATCACGGCGGGTACCACTTCGGCGGCCGATTCGCGAATGACTACGAGTCGATGTTTTTGACCGCCGGGCGAGCCTTTCGCCTCCCACTCGGAAAGGTGGTCATAAATGTTCTCCAGAATAATGATCCCCATGTCGACCATCGTTCCAATGGCGATCACAATGCCGGCAAGCGACATGATGTTGGCATCCACGCCGTAGACTTTCATGCCAATAAACGACATCAAGACAGCCATCGGCAAGGTGATGGCAATGATGATGCTTGCCCGTATATGCAGCAGGAACAAAACAACAATCGCGATGGTGATCAAAATTTCATGCCCTAAGGCATCGGTCAGCGTAGTGATTGTTTCGTCGATCAGATCGATGCGATTATAGACGGCATGGATCTTGATTCCGTCGAGTTCGGACTCCAGGGCCATCACCTTGGCCTCGACCCGTTCGATAACTTCGCGCGGGTTCTCGCGATACCGCATCACGACCACACCGCCGACTGCTTCCTTCCCGTTATAGTCGAGTGCCCCGCGTCGAAAACTGGGACCGATTTGAACTTGGGCCAAATCACGAACACGAACCGGAATTCCATGTCGAGTCAGTACGACCGTGTCTTCGATCTGTTTGAGTGTCTCTGGTTCGGTCTTGTCCGAGCCGATGAACCCCTTGCCGCGAACGAGGAACTCCATGCCGCTGACTTCGACCGTCTTCGCACCGACGTCGATGTTCGATTCTTTGACAGCTTGAATTACTTTACGGAGCGGGATGTCGTGGTAGCGCAGTTTGTCGGGGTCGACTTCAATTTGGTACTGCTTGACGTAGCCACCGATCGATGCGACCTCGGCCACGCCCTCGACCGATTGCAGGGCATACTTGATGAAGAAGTCTTGCTTTGAACGCAGCTCGGCCAGATCCATACCTGGCGGCGGTTCAAGCACGTAGTAGTAAATTTGCCCCAACGCCGTCGCGTCGGGTGCAAGCACAGGGGTAACACCATCAGGCAAGATGTTCGAGACCGTGGTGAGTTGCTCGGCAACGCGAGAACGGGCCCAATAGAAATCGATTTCGTCGCCGAACGTTACCTGCACGAAGCTGAAACCGAACATGCTCTTACCGCGTACACTCTTCGCGCCCGGCACGGCTTGCAGAGCGACCGAGAGTGGATAGGTAATCTGGTCTTCCATATCCTTAGGAGACCGGCCCAACCATTCCACCAGCACGATTACCTGGTTCTCACCCACATTGGGTATTGCATCAAGGGGAACTTTTTGGGTTGCGTACCAGCCATAGGCGAATACCACGACCATTCCTACCAGGACGACCAATCGCTCGCGGATGCAAAAATCGAGTATCTTCTTGATCATCGGATAACCTCCGTCGGTAGCTCGGCAACTGGCTGACCAGGCGCTTGATCGTCTTCTGCGATACGTTCAGTAACCGCTTGGAAGGCCCCGATCGGGGGAAGCTCCATTTGAGGCTCCACGATCTCGAAAGTGCTGATCGGCGGCAGGTCCATTGTCTCGCCAGCGCCTGAACCTCCGGACGGAGGGCCGTCGGAGAGTTTCGCAAGATATTTTACCGGTTCATCAAGAAGGCTTTCGCGACAGCCTTCGCAGCAGATAAAAACGGGCGTTCCGTTCACGTCGACCTTGATAGGCGGGCCCATTGAACCAAGTTGATAATCGGCCACTGGGCAGACGCGTTGGCTTTCAGCCAGCAGACGATCTTCCTCGGGAAGTTCGGCGATCGCGGCAAGCGCTTCTTCCGACAGGCCTTCGTCCATCCTCGGCTCAACTTTGGTCGGATCGATGAGCGAGGGATTCCCCACCAGCTGCATTTGCGAGTCGATCAAGAAGTTACCACGCGTGGCAACTTGCTCGCCTTCCTCCACACCTTCCAAAATGACAATCTGGTCGCCGCAACTTGGGCCGAGAACAATGCGCCGAATCTCAAAGCGGCCTGGTTTTGTTTCTACGTAAAGAACACTGTTATTGCCCGCCATGAGCACGGCATTCCGCGGCACCACGAGCGCTTCGCCACCACTTGCCTCTGCGATAAAGCCAAACTGAGAGGCGGGGACCAAGTCGACACCGCAGACCGAACATTTCCCAGGAGAAGACTCGACGATATGCGGATGTCGCGGACTGATCCATTTGTTAGCCAACTCGGGATCGTAGACTCCTCCTTGCTGACTGGCGAGCGAGACTTCGATCGTGGCTTTGGCATAATCGCCTATTCGCAATAGACCTTCTTCGTTGGGAATGACAACACGAACTCCCACCGTACGCGTACTCGGATCAACCGTCGGATCGATGAAAGCAACGCGTCCTTTGAATTTTCGCCCCGGAAACGACTGCACTTCGGCTTCCACTTTTTGCCCGTAACGAATGGTTGCTGCATCTTCTGGAAACAACTCGAGCATCAGCCAGACTGTCGATAGGTCGGCCAATTCGTAGATCGCCTGGCCTTCTTTGACGTATTGGCCTTCGGTGGCGTACTTCTTGATGACCGTGCCGTGGATCGGGGCACAAAGATGCATGCGGCTGTTTGCCTTTCCCGATCGTTCGAGCTCGTCGATCTGCGACGCGGTCATGCCCAGTTCGATCAGCCGCTCTCGGGAGCTTTCATAAAGATCTCGATTCGATTCAATAACACGAGTGAGCGTCGCGTTCCGACTGTTTTCATGGGCCTTCTTAGCTAGTAACAGCTCGACCTGACTCGAATAGAGCCGCGGCGAATAGACCAGCGCCAAGTGGTCGCCCTTCTCGACGACGACTCCTGTGTAGTCGGCATACAGCCGGTCAAGCCGACCATCGACATACGCCGAGAGCGTTTTTACCGACCCTTCGTCGCTACTGAGTTCGCCAATCGTGCGAATCGTACGAGTCATTGGCATCGACGTTACTGACGCGGTGCGGATGTTTGCGATGCGGCGAGCAGCCGGGTCGATATTGACCGATTGCGAGTCGGAATCTCCGCCGCCAGACGACGCGGGGACAAGCTCCATCGCACACACGGGGCAGCGACCGGGGCCAATTTGAGGGGGCGTACACATCATCGGGCAGATGTGCTTTCTGGTATCTTCGCTGCTTGCAGCAGCATGATCGCCACCGCCGCCTGAAGAAATCCACCCAGCCCTTTGAGCAACACCGAGGCCAACGATCAGCACCACGCCAGCGGCCAACATCAGCAGCGGCTGCACGATGAGCTTGATCCACCAACGGCCCGACTCCTGGCTGTCGATGGCCGAAGGAGACAACTCACGTTGAGTGCTGTCTACGTCTGGAGGTACGTCAGACGGTTCTGGCGATAGGTCGGCTTTCGTTTTTTTGTCATTCATAGTTATATCACGACACTAGGGTTGAAAATTTTGTCATTTGGGGCCGTCACAGCCGACAGCGTTAACAGACGATTGCGTTAGCGCCGTCGGTAACGACGGATTTTCGGAAGCAAGCAATGCAAGCAGCTAGCACAAAACTCGTGATGCGCACGGGTGCTAGAAGAAACGGCTCAGAGAGTGAACCGGCAGAGAGAGATGCAACAATCGCGGGAAGTCAGAGCATTCGCTCCAACACTTCCATTCGAATGCTGCCCCGTTGTGGAAGGCAGATAGACGGCGACAAAGAAAGCCGCCGAAGCCGAATCGGCTAAAATTCTCTCGGGCGAGCTACTCTCAACTGGAGGAGTCGCAGGTTTTGTTGGAGTACTGTTTTCACCGCACTGGCAACTGATACCACATTGGCAATCGGTACCGCACTGACAGCCGCTGTCGGACGAGACACCAGCCGAACAACAATCCGACTCTTGCTCACAGCAACTCGGAAGCTCACTTGTTTCGTGAGAGCTATTTGTTTTGTGAGAGAGCGTGGCACCATCAGGACAGCCGCAAGCCGCTGCAGGCAAACCCTGAAAGGGAATTGCTATGACAGCAAGCCATACGAATAGGCGAGTCGTGATTGGTTGAGTGATCCACATACTAATTGCTTTTGTTCTGCCTGCCCGTCCACCTGTGCCTAAAGGCCCAACTGACGAAGAGGCTCCTCTCACTTAATCGGTTCGTCACAAAACATAACTACAGGAGAATTGGGTGCAAAACTTTAGATTGAAATCTCTTTTGGAGGGGGGGAATGGTCTATTAAGGCCAAGGCGGGGTCAAGGGCAAACAGCGAGTGCGCCAATGCCAGCATGGTTAATATAATGGCATCTGCGATGCTGGTGTCAACACGCTTTTCCTATGCAAGCTAGCTAAAGCACCCCGTCTCTCATGCCCCAAAAGCACAAGATCCCCTAATTTGCAACGGAAAATTCTGATATTTGTGCTTCATAGCCGACTCGCTGAAGTGCCTGGATGATTTGATCTTTTGGGACAGGGCAGCATATGTCTGAGCCAACAATGGCTTGCCCTTGCTCATATTCGACCTCAACCGACAGCACTCCAGGCACATCACGAACCGCCTTTTTAGCGATCGATGCACAACCCTCGCAGGTCATGCCATCGATCTTGAATACAACGGTATTCATGTTCTCGGTGACATTGCTGCTATCGCTAGTCCCAAGCAGTAGACCGACATAGCTGGGAAAAAACAAGAAAACGATGGCCATTGCCGTCACCACCCACAACATAAATTTGTTCAGGGCCATCAGGTTCAAACGCCCCTTTGCCGTGGGCGCGCAGCAATCGTCAGCCGCTTTTTTGGGCCGGTAGGTGAAATAGAATGCCGCCGCCAAAAAACCGAAGGTCACAACAATAAGCAGAGGCCGATAGGCTTCAAGTGTCGAGGCGACCCCAGCACCAGACACGCCAATCGCCAGCAAGACCAACGGCAGCCAACAACAGGCCGACGCCAAAATCGCCGAGACGAGTGTACCAACCTTGGCGATCATCTCGCCACGATGCGATGGTGGCTTGGCAACGGTTATCATCTGCTGGACATCGGAAGCGACGATTCCCAGTTCCGCTTTTGCAATTTGAATGCCCTTAGCAACACTCCCCAAGCAGCACGAACCGGACGGGTTCTCGGTCTCGCAATGACAGCCGGGGTCTTTCATCTTTGCTCGTATATCATCCAGCGCATCCGAGCTGCCCTTGGTTTGCAGTTCTTCGATGATTGAGGCAATCGAATGGCCAAAGCAGTAGCATAACGGACGCTCGCCGGTTGTTTCCTTAATGCCGACGGGCACCTTCAACTGCGACTTCGTGAATGTCGACCCACTGGAGTAGTACACCGTATCGCAGCCGACAGTGCCACAGAATCTGAACTCCTCGTCGGTCACGCTGTCGACGAATTCGTCCCGGAGCAATGCTCGTAGCGTAACGGGCTCAACCCTTAGCCCCTTTGCAGCACAGCTCGGGCAACCATTGGCCATTGCGATTCTCCTTGCCTCCCTTCCCGTCTCCGTCATGGCGAGAATTTGAGGGCAGAAATTATTTTTTAGCCATTCCTCAGTCTTCGTTTGTCGCAGTCGCAGCCCTCTTCTCTAACGGATTGCGAGGGGCCGTATAAGCACCGAAGTCATTGAAGAAATGTCGCTTGGCGAGACGGTAGGCCCAGCTTTTCTCGGGGATTTTTTCTGCCGTATTGCCCTGGGATGGCCGTGGGGTCATGGCCTGCAATTCAGCGACCGCACTTTTTCGAGCTGTTGTATCTTTGGCACCGTGTAAAACGGTAAGTTCATGAAGCAGATCGGGGCGTTCAAGCACAATGCAGCCGCGGGTGTGAGACGCGGCCAATTCGCGAAAATCGCTGAGGAACGGCGAATCATTAAATGTGTCGGCCAATGGACGATCGTCGTAGATCGAATCTTTGGCAAACTGCACGATCGGGCAAGGCTCGATATCGCCCCAGGGCGAAATGTGATGCGTAAACCCGGTCGCTGCAGGGCAAAGAGCTTGGCCCTCGGCATCGTAGTAGGCATCGACAATGCCGATGGCTTTTTTCACTCGCATGTCGACCACGAATTTTCGGATACGCAGTTGCTCTTCGGGAGAGAGCGCCAACTCGGGTGAAGCATCGGGGCCCGTCGGTCGGTAGGTGTGATACCACATGTAGAGCACCCCCAGCTCAATCAAACGATCGGCCCAGGCTTCGTTGACAAGGTCGTCAAGATTGGTTTTGCAAACGCTAGTGCAAACGCCGGTGATCAGACGATTGTTGACACAGTTGCGGATGCCATCCATCGTTTTGTTGAAGACCGCTTGGCCACCTCGCCGTTGATCGCTAACGATTTCGCTTCCTTCGACGCTAATCAACGGAGTGACGTTCCCACATTTGCGAAGTTCAGCCGCCACGTCGTCGGTGATAAAGTGGCCGTTGGTAAAAACCTGGAAGTAACAGTCGGGATGGCGCCGGAAGATTTCTAGAATATCGGCGTGCATAAAGGGCTCGCCGCCGACGATTCCGAAAAAGTAGTTCCCCTGCTCGTTTGCCTCGCGGATAATGCGCGAAAGGGCGTCAATTTCGATTTTCTCTTGCTTGGCGGCAACATCAACCCAACAGCCTTGGCAGCGCAGGTTGCAGCTATTGATGATTGAGATATAGAGAAACGGCGGAAAAAAATCGCCTTTTGCCAATCGACGTTTGTGTTTTTGAATCGCCAACGCCCCTTTGAAACCAAAATTCCAAGCGATCTTCCAGAGCAGCCGAAGGTCGGTCTCGGTCAGCAGGCGTTTGGCGTAGCGGAAATACATAGATAAATCGCCAATCTTGTCCAATTTGTGGGGCTAGGTACCGGAAGACTGCAATGTCGCAGATTCCATAGTAGCCGCAGGCGGAAGCCGCGGTTGGCCCTGGAAAAACCACGGCTTCCGCCTGCGGCTAGCATGACTTTGCAATTCCTAGCGGGGTTTCCCGAGGAATTCTCGCCAAGTAGCGGCAATTATGCCTCAAAACGGGCCTTGGCACCAGCAGCGGGGCCAATAGCGGCTACCCACATCCGGCGATTTCGGCCAGCCAGACGCTCGACATCGGGTATTTCGCTGCTTAGAATTGCGCGCTTGTCGGCTATGTGCCGCCAGTCCTACCAACCCCGGGGCCTATCGGCTCGTATGACTCTTCATGTGGATCGTGATCGGCTTGCTGCCGCTCATCGTACTGTCCGTTCCCAATTGCTAGCTGAGCGTAACGCGAAGGGGCATTGGGTAGGAGAGCTTTCAAGTTCGCCGTTATCGACGGCTACCGCTATCAGTGCGCTCGTGCTGGCCGAACAAGGCGGCACCAGCAGTGGGCTGCCCGCCTATACTCCTGGGCAAGAGCCCTCGCATGTCGACGAAATTTATCGCTGCGATCTGAGCGAAATGATTGTTCACTCGTTGCACTGGCTCGCAGAACAACAAAACGAAGACGGCGGCTGGGGCGATACGGATCGAAGTTTCTCAAATATCGCGACAACGATGCTGGTGCAAGCGGCATTTCATCTGACCGGAGTACCGGCAAAATACGCCGACCTATTGGATCGAGCAAACCAGTATGTCGAATCGCAAGGCGGCCTGGCAGGGCTGAAGAGCCGTTTCGAGGGCGACAAAACTTTTGCAGTGCCGATTCTGGCGAATTGCGCCTTGGCCGACTTGGTTCCTTGGCGCAAAGTGCCGTCATTGCCGTTCGAGTTGGCATGTCTTCCTCAGCATTGGTATCACAAGCTGAACCTGCCAGTCGTTAGCTACGCGATCCCAGCTTTGGTGGCGATTGGTCAAGCAAAACATTTTCACTCACCCTCGCGAAACCCGTTGATGCGTTGGATTCGTAACGCAGCCCGACAACGTAGCTTGGCCGTTTTAGAAGAGATTCAACCAAGCTCGGGTGGTTTTTTAGAGGCGACGCCGTTAACTAGCTTTGTGGTGATGAGCCTGGCAAGCATGGGCTTAGCAAACCATGCCGTGGTCCGCCGTGGGGTTGAGTTTTTGTTGGCGTCGGTCCGCCCAGACGGTAGCTGGCCAATCGATACTAACCTTGCTACCTGGAATACTTCGCAAGCGTTATTGGCACTGGAAGAAAAAGCCGGAAGCGAGCCAATTTGCCTTACGTCGCCAGAGGGCGAACCTTCCACTGACATCGCCACCGAATCGATTACACAAACCCTCGATTGGCTGCTGAGTTGTCAGCACAGTGAGCGTCACCCATTCACAGGAGCAGCGCCCGGCGGGTGGGGGTGGACCAATCTCCCAGGTGCGGTGCCCGACGCGGACGATACCGCAGCCGCTTTGCTGGCGCTCGCTGCTTGGCAACGGAGTTGGCCGGAAGATCGGGTTGCGGAGATCAAGCGAGCAGCTTTGGCCGGAGTTCATTGGCTCCTCGGCCTGCAAAATAAAGATGGCGGTTGGCCGACCTTTTGCCACGGTTGGAGCCGGTTGCCCTTCGATCGAAGTTCGAATGATATTACCGCCCATGCGTTACGGGCACTGTATGCCTGGCGCGAACTGCTTCGATTAGAGAATACCAATGCGCCCTACGCACGTCGCATTAGTGCAGCTACCCGCGCCGGCTTACGATATTTGAAACAGCAGCAAGGGGAGGATGGTAGCTGGCTCCCGTTGTGGTTTGGCAACCAAGCGCATCCCGACGAGGCCAACCCGGTCTACGGCACAGCCAAGGTTTTGCTGGCTTTTCAGGAGCTTGGTTTGGGCAATTCCCTACCGGCTAGGCAAGGTATGCACTGGCTGACAGAGGTGCAACTTGCCTCGGGCGGCTGGGGGACGGTGCTGGGTGGGGCTGAGCATGGTGCCGCTGGCGAGCAGGAATTGGCCGGAAGCGTCGAGGAAACGGCTCTGGCAATCGACGCCCTCCTACCGTTTTGCGAGGGCAACGAGCAGGTGTCGTCAAGCGTCAAACAGGGCATATCGTGGCTGATCGAAGCGATCGAATCGAATCGGCACCTAGAACCGGCCCCGATCGGTTTTTACTTCGCTAAAATATGGTATTATGAACGGCTGTACCCGCAGATTTTTGCGACTCGCGCCCTAGCTCGTGCGTGTCGTGCGGTCCATGCTGTTCCGGTTCCGTTGGACACGGCTCGTTGAGTGTTGTCTGGCCCATGAACCGCAAGGGCACGGCGGCAGTGAAAATCTGCCTCGCAAACTACCCAGGCCCGCTGCCCGAAGCATGATCGGAGCATCGGCACTTCATAGAGGCACTTTATGGCGACCGTCGACACTGCACCGTTGAGCGAAGGGCACGCTACGACTACCGACTCGCCGCTTGGCACTTCTCGCCAAAAAGGCCGACGCCGAACAGGCCATCTCAAAGACGTTCCTCCGACCCGCGAGCTTCGAGAAAAACTGCGCGATCATTGCCGGCAAGTCGCAGCGAAGCTCGACCCGAGCCATGTACTTACCAAGGACGATCTGGAAGAGGTTACTCGACAGATTCTAAACGAGCTGCACCAGCCGGAAGGTTACCTTGGATGGGTGATGGTGGTGCTCTCGTCAGAGTTTTGGCGGAGTCAAGTCGCAATCGTTCCTCCCGAACGCCGATTGCTCTTATTACCACATTGCCTGAAACACGCAGAAGGTTGCCCGGCAGACTACGACCAGTTTGGCCTCGATTGCGAAAAATGTGGCGCGTGCAGCATTGCTGACTTTCGCCAGCAAGCCGAAGAGTTGGGCTACAAAGTTCTGGTGGCCGAGGGGTCGCCGATCGTCTTAAAAATCATCATCAGCGGTTATATCGACGCGATTGTCGGGGTCGCCTGCTTGAATGTTTTAGAAAAGTCGATCGACAAAGTGTTGCTCGCTGGCATTCCTTGTATGGCGGTGCCATTGCTGTCGAGCGATTGCCGCAACACGTCGGTTGACGAAGATTGGGTGAAGGACATGATCCAAGTACGGCAGGAAGCCACCGAGTCTCGAACGCCCACTTACCTGCACTTGCTGCGAGCTTCGCAAAACCTATTCAAACACGAAGAATTGGGCCGATTGGCACCAAGGCTTCGCGAGCAAAAATTGACTAGCTCGACCTCGAATGGCAAAGTTGACGCAGGATCGCAGCAGAACGGTTTCGCAGAAAAACCGGTGTTGTTCACCAACCCGATTGCAGGAACCGAGGCCCTAGCACACGATTTTCTTGCTAAGGGCGGCAAGTACGCACGCCCATTCATCACCCTAGCTGCCTACGACGCAATGACCGGCGCAAAGGGGGTGGCACCCGATGGCGACAAGCATCTGGCGGACATTCCCGATGCGGTGCGGCGAGTCGCTTTATCGATTGAAACCTTCCACAAAGCTTCGCTCGTTCACGACGATATCGAAGACGACGACGATTTTCGTTACGGCGAGCCATCGATCCATCGGCGTTACGGTATTCCCACCGCGGTTAATGTTGGCGACTACTTGATCGGCCTAGGCTATCGACTGGTCAGTCGTGAAGTGGGGACCTTGGGGGGTGAGGTAGCAGGCGAAATTCTCGACCGCTTGGCCGACGCCCATCTACGGCTGAGCGAAGGACAGGGCGCCGAACTGCTGTGGCGCGACGCGGGCGACAAACAGCTCTCGCCGCTTGATGCCCTGCAAATTTACGCTCTGAAGACAGCACCGGCATTCGAAGCGGCATTGCTTTGCGGTCTGCGTTGCGCTGGCCCGCTCGGCGACCGTGCAACCCCGATGAAACAGTTTGCCAAGCACCTGGGAATCGCATTCCAAATTCTTAACGATCTCAAGGATTGGCATGGCGACCAAGACAATAAACTGGCCGCTGGGCTGGATACTTTGGGCGGCCGACCCACGGTGCTGTGGGCGTTGGCACTAGAGAGCCTCGACGACGCCAAACGCCAAGAATTACAAGATTTGGTAGCCTCCAATGCCCTGCCAGCAGAACGGGTTGAACAAGTACAACGCCTTTATCAAGACGCTGGCATCTTTGAAAAAGCACACCGGCTAGTCGACAAGTATCAGGAACGCGCAGAGTCTATTGCCGACCAGACCGAGCCCAAGAGCCTAAGGCGTCTGCTCTACTACATGATCGACATGGTCTTGGAACGGCCAACCGAGCCAGAGAAGATTGTGGTTATGCCGACACTGCCTTCCTAGCACTTCTGCCGCAAGAGTCTACCTACTCAAAGCGTGCCCTCCCCCCTGCCCTGCCCCTCGACATCAAAGTATTGCTCAAGTGTCTGACCTCATCAGCTCGCTGACCGATTTATTCTTCGCATCGCGCGACGAGTTGGGCGAATTCAGCCTGATCGAAGCGAGCGATTTGCCCACCGAGTATCAGTCGCTGCTAGCCCATGACGACCATATGACGGTAACGGTCGAGGCCTGGCACAATAGCATGGTCGATGTTCGGGTGCTGGAGGAACATCGCGATGGCGATTTCTATGCCCGAAAAATTCTGCTGACGCTGCAGCGCGATGGTGCGCCGGTGCAATACGGAATCATGCGGATCAATCTAGCCAACCTGCCGGAAATTGTTCGGATGGAAATTGAGTCGCAAGCGTTGCCCCTAGGCCGGATTATGATACGCCACCATTTGCTGCGAGAGGTAGAACTTTGCCAACTGTGGCGAATTACGCCCGGCGACGAACTGCGAACAAAATTGCAGTTGGGAGAAGAGCCGTGCGTTTATGGTCGGACAGCGCGAATTCTTGTGAACGGCCACCCCGTGGTAGAATTGCTAGAAATTGTAGCAATAGCCAAGTAGGCGAGTAACTCCACCCACTTTTGCGACTACCGATGCCAGCTTCGATTACTCCCTCCAGCTCGACTCGATCCAACCCGCCCATGCGGCGACCGCGAGTATTGTATCTTGCGTATGCTTGCGCGCCGGGTTGGGGCTCGGAGCCGGGGATCGGTTGGAATCGTGCGGTCGAGATGGCCAAATACTGCGACGTGTGGGTCGTCTGCGACGAAGAAAGTTGCCGGACTTGGATCGAAGATTATTTTGACACTCATCCGGCGAACCCCCATCTACACTTTGTTTATGTTCCTCGGCAGCGTAGCGAGCAGTGGCTGTTTCGTTTGCCTGGCGGCTTTTACGCAGCTTATCATTTGTGGCACCATCGGGCGTATCGAGTGGCTTGCCAACTCCATGCCGAAGTGGGTTTTGATCTGACTCATCAAGTGACGTTCGGGGGTTATCGCGAGCCTTCCCATTTATGGAAGCTAGATGTTCCGTTTGTGTGGGGGCCTGTGGGGGGGACGCAAAATTATCCCTGGCAATTTCTTTTAGGCGCCGGTGCAATCGGTTCAGCTAAAGAAATATTGCGCAATCTCATTAACCTAACACAATTGCGATTCAGTTCTCGGGTTCGCAAAGCGGCGAGAGCAGCGGCTGCCGTTTTTGCCTCGAATAGTACCGGTGTGGAAGACCTCAAGAGATCGACCGGTGTTGAGACGATCCTGCTAACCGACGTTGGCATCGAACAAGAGGCCTGCCCTGCCTCGCCCGTAACACGACAAGCGGGGCCATTGCGAATACTCTGGTCTGGCGTACTAGAAACCCGGAAAGCGCTGGAGCTGTTGATCGAAGCCATTGCCTTGATGCCTGAAGATGTTGAGTGCGAAGTGCGAATTCTCGGTGAGGGGTCAGCTAAAACGAGATGGCAGCGACTCGCAACGCAGCGTGGTGTTGATTCGCAGTTTCGGTGGAGCGGACAACTGCCGCGAGATGAAGCTGTGGCCTGCTTGAAAGAGTCGGACGTTTTTGTCTTTACGAGTTTACGCGACACAACCGGGACTGTGCTGGTGGAGGCAATGGCCTCGGGAACTCCCATTGTTTGCGTCGACCACCAAGGCGCGACCGATATTATTGAAGAGAACTACGGATTTAAGGTGCCGCCAACTAATCGTAGAGACGTGGCGCGGCGGATTTCTGAAATTCTAACTCGGGTGGCTCGAAACCCGGAATTACTCGAACCGCTGGGCTTAGCTGCCAAGCAAAAGGCTTCTGCCTACACCTGGTCGCAGCAGGCAGAGCGTATTGCCGAGGTGTACAACTCGATCTTTGAGGCGGAGAATAGCGACTGCCGCTGTGAAAAGCCGTAAGACGGCGAGGTAGGTAGAATTCTTCTTGAGGCTGGGCTAGCAACCGGCTGAGGGTGGGACTACGGGGTGAACGGCAAAGTCGCCCATTCCGTCATAGCCGCGGGCGGAAGCCGTGGTTTTTTCAGACTCGACCGCGGCTTCCGCCTGCGGCTAGCATGACTTTGCAATCCCCTGATGCTGAACAGGTAGGGCTTGGCTAGAGGGCATTTCAGTGCTAGATTATGCGGTTTGGCGGAGGTTCCGGTGTGCGCTAGAGAGAAGCATCAAGGGGCGGCGGCTGATGCCAGCGTAGCTTCAATTGGCAGAGCGCCGCATTCGTAATGCGGAGGTTGCGGGTTCGACTCCCGCCGCTGGCTCTTGACGGTGGTACCATCGAAATGGGCGGTCGTCATCCGTAACGAAAACAAAAGCCGGAACGAAAACTAAAGCGTTTTTGCAGAGCATAATTTACTCAGGAGTTGTCACGCTATGTCGCAAATTGTCGACGTCGACCTAAGACAGATTGTCGTTGCTAACAGCACTTTCGGCCCGAACGAGATCCGCCAAATCGCTGCTGCGATTTCCGCCGACTACAACAATTTTCGCTTGCTTCGAGATTCCGTTGGCGAATTGGAGCAGCAAGAGGGCCGTACCCCGGCTGCTTCCGCCCGTTTGGGAGTTTGCCAATACTTGCTCGGCAAATACACGGATGCCGTGCAAACATTGACCAATGCCGATGGCGGAGCGTTGACCCATTTTTACTTGGGTAAAGCTCAGCTCGCTTTAGAAAATTATGCCGAGGCACTGGTTGCTTACGAGTCGGCTGAACGGGCCGGCTATCATCGCGACGAAGTGATTTTGTCTCAGGCCGAGGCCAAGCGATACATGAGTGACGCCCAGACGGCTTTGCAACTGTTGGATAGCCTTTCGGGAGCGGTTGAGCAGACGGCTGAGTATCTCTATCAACGCTCAGCCACGGTTTCGGCCATGGGGGGCAACTCGACTGAAGTGGTGGCCCTGCTCGAACGGGCGGTTGAATCTGACGGTAGCCATGCGGGTGCTTTGTTTGGATTGGCCTTAGAGAACGATCGCCACGGGAACGATGAATACGCTCGCCAACTATACGAGCGGGCGGCTGCCCAGTTTCCCTCGCATGTTGGCACACTGCTCAACTTGGGCTTGCTCTACGAAGATTTAGAACATTTCGAGCGGTCGAAACAGTGTTATCAGCGTATTTTGGATGTGTTTCCGGCCCATTCGCGAGCTCGGCTGTTCTGTAAAGATGCCGACGCTTCGAGCGATATGTACTACGACGAAGAGGCCCGACGTCGCCAGGATCGTTTGGCTCAGATTCTTAGTGTGCCAGTCACCGACTTTGAACTATCGGTTCGAAGCCGTAATTGCCTGCAAACGATGGGCGTCATGACTCTGGGCGATCTCACCGAAACGACCGAGCAAGATTTGCTGTCTAGCAAGAACTTCGGCGAAACTTCGCTGGTAGAGATTCGCGACATGCTCACGTCCAAGGGACTGGAGCTGGGGCAGTTTGCTTCGGGATGGAAAGAAGAAGAGCCTGCCTACGACACTGCGACCATGAGCGACGACGAGAAGGCATTGCTAGACCGGCCAATTTCGGACTTGAACCTCTCAGTTCGTGCCCGCAAGTGCATGGTTCGGCTTGGTTTGTCGACGATCGGCGAATTGCTACGACGCACGGGCGACGATCTGCTGGAATGCAAAAATTTCGGCGTGACCAGCTTGATCGAAGTTCGCGAAAAGCTAACAGAAGCCAATCTCAAGCTGCGTGGCGACTGATTTTTTGGGTTTGCTTGGCCATTGGGGACGGAGAATTGAGAGTTGAAAGACGACGTCCCGCCGCCTGAGTGTTCTGCCTCGCCTTCGGAGTTGTTCCGGTTTGATTTGCATCATGTCGACCAGGGGACGTCTGCGCGACGGGCGACTCTGAATACTCCTCACGGGTCGATCGAAACCCCGGCGTTCATGCCAGTCGGCACCCAGGGGACGGTCAAGGGGGTCGACATCAGCCGGGTGCGAGAAACCGGCGCTCAAATGGTGTTGGCCAATACGTACCATCTGGCGTTGCGCCCCGGCGAAGAGACCGTTGCCGCTTTGGGCGGGCTGCATGAGTTTATGGGCTGGACCGGGCCGATTCTGACCGACAGCGGCGGATTTCAAGTTTTTAGCCTGGCCGAACGGGCCAAGATCACCGAGCAAGGGGTCTCGTTTCGATCGCATATCGACGGCTCGGCAATCGAGCTTACGCCGGAACGCTCGGTTGCCATCCAAGAAACGCTAGGCAGCGATTTTGCGATGGTATTCGACCATGTGGTCGCCTTGCCAAACTCTGCCGAGGCGGTTGCTGAGGCCACTTGGCGCAGCGTTCGTTGGGCCGAGCGGTGTCGGAAAGCAGCCAGCCGAGCCGATCAGGCGTTGCTGGCGATCGTGCAGGGCGGACTCGACCAGAACCTTCGGCAAGAGTGTGCTCGGGCACTTGTCGAAATGGATTTCCCAGGCTACGCGATCGGCGGCCTTAGCGTTGGAGAGCCGCCCGAGGAGATGTACCGCACTTTGGATTCGACGATTCCCGAGCTTCCCAGCGACCGCCCTCGCTATTTGATGGGGGTTGGTCGGCCGGAAGACTTGGTCGAGGCGATTGGCCGGGGTGTGGATATGTTCGATTGTGTGATGCCCACGCGAAATGGCCGGAATGCCCTGGCGTTTACCGACGAGGGGCCGTTGAGGCTACGCAACGCGGTGCATGAGCGTGAAAATCGTCCCTTAGAGGAGAGCTGTCCTTGCCCTGCTTGCCAACATAGCCGTGGTTATCTACGGCATTTATTTCAGGCGAAGGAGATGCTGGGGCCGATTTTGACCTCGATTCACAATCTGACCTACTACCAACGGCTAGTGGCCGAGGCCCGTGAGGCGATCGCGGCGGACTGTTATGCAGCATTTCGAGAAGAGAAGCTGCGAGGTTGGGGGCAGTTTTGAGCGTTCTGGGGGGCTTGTTAGTGGCTGCCAGGCTTGCATGTGGGTGCCACTGCTGGCTCGCCCAGCAGTGCGAAGCGGGTACCAGGGTTCCACTGCTGGACAAGCCAGCCAGTGGCACCCATCAATTCCGGTGGAAGGCTGAATTCAGGTGGGAGGCGTCTCCGACGCCGATAGTGCTTTGTTCCAACTCTCGTTCGGCGTCAGAGACGCCTCCCACAATGGCAGATTGCCAACTTTGCAATCGTCCTGATGCTGCATGGTCGCCCTTGTCCCTTACGACGCTTCGATTTATGATACGTCGATCTTGGCTGGGCCGTGGGCCGGGCTTGGGCAATGGGTCTGGCATCGCCTTTGGGTGTCGGGCCGTTTCTGTTTCGTCGCGAGAGGGGGCCAGCTAGGCTCGCGTCTGGTGAGGGGTTGCCTCGCTGAGATTTTCGGACCCCAGGCGGGTGCCGACAGGCTCCGCAACAGATAGTTTTTTTCAATTTGCAAGCAAAGTGAGTGAAGTGGATATTAACCTGTTACTACTACTGGCAGAAGAAGGCATGCTACCCTCGCTGTTTGGCGGAAATATGTGGGTGCCGTTGTCGATCATCATGGTGCTGTTTTACTTCATGATCTTGCGACCGCAAAAGAACAAAGAGCAGTCGTTTCGATCGATGATCGACAATTTGAAAGAGAAAGATCGTGTGGTCACGGTTGGCGGCGTCCATGGAGTGGTGACCAACGTGCAACGCGACCGAGACGAGGTGACGGTCCGCGTCGATGAGTCGACAGGGACAAAGATTCGATTTAGCACCTCAGCCATTACTCGCGTCGTCACCGACGAAGATAAAAAAGAGAAGAAGAAATAGACATGAGCCACTGGCATCGCCAGGGGATTAGAAAATAAGTCCAAACATAGCCTCCTACGTATTCGGGAGCGCAGGTCTAAAAAATTGTTAGACATAACCACGGATTATTCAAAGATGACGAGCATGATCGGAAGCAGTGCGTTGAATGTGATCGCGGATGGATTCCAGCGAGCGGTTCTGTCACTGGTACTACTCCTAAGTATGACTGGCTTTGTGGTTGCTCAAGAAACAGCAGCCACCGATGCCGACAAACCTGCGGCAACGACGGAAGAGGGGGCCGAGTCTGCGGAATCTGTGGCCGCAGAAAACATTCCTGCGCCTGACGCCTCAGAAGAGGATGCCGCTTCGTCGGAAGAGGGGTCGGTCATTCCCGGTTTTATCCTGCTGGCGATCGTCATTGCTTTGTTCGTGGTGCCAATGTTTGTGGGTAGTTCGCTCGCGAAATCGTTGAAAATGCCTGACCACGGCTGGAAGTTTTCGCTAGGGTTGGGCACGTTGGCGGCGGCTGCGGTAGTGATTTCTCAGGGCGAGGTTAAGTTTGGCCCCGACCTGAGCGGTGGCATTACGCTGATCTACGAACTGCAAGACACCTCCGCGCAAGCAGAGGATGGCGATCCGGCCGAGGATCAGGAAGACCAATCGAATTCGGCCAAACAGCGGCTTGTTCGACAGTTGATCGGTGCCTTGACCGAACGTGTCGATCCAAGTGGCACGAAGGAAGTGACCATTCGAGAGTATGGCCTTGGCCAGATCGAAATCATCATTCCGAAAGCGAGCCAGCAAGAGCTCGACTTTATCGAGCGTCGGATCTACACGGCAGGTGCCTTAGAGTTTCGCATCACGGCTTCTCCCGTGTTTGAGGAGCACCGCCAAATCATTGAGCTAGCAAAGTTGCTGCCGCCGGGCGAAAAAGAGGTGCATCTGGGCGACAAAAAAGTTGCCGAGTGGATGGCTTACGATGTCGAAAAGTTTGGCCCAGCGGAGCACTTGGTGACGCGAACTGCGGGTAGCGTGCCGCAGGCTTTGATCATGATGAACGATGAACTCAACGTAACGGGTGAGTTCCTCAAAAAGGCGTCCTCTGATTTCGATGAACAAGGTCGCCCCCAAGTAAGCTTCAATTTCAACCCCATTGGAGCATTCCGCTTCGGACGGCTTACCGGAAAACATGTGCCGAATCCTTCTGGGCAGGAATACCACCTGGGTATTATTCTTGACAAGAAGTTGCTTTCTGCCCCCTCGATTATAAGCAAAATTACCGATCAGGGCCGAATCACCGGCGGAATGGGCCCGGAAGAAGTTGATTTTATTGTAAGCATTCTCAACGCAGGTAGCTTGCCTGCCACATTGAATAAAGATCCCATCAGTCGCGAGCAAATTAGCCCGACGCTTGGCGCCGAAACGGTGGAGATGGGCCGAACGGCGATCCTCTATTCGTTGATGGCGGTGATGATCTTTATGCTCTTCTACTACCGCTTTGCGGGCGTGGTGGCTTGTGTTGCCCTGGCGGCCAACCTGTTGCTGATTCTTGGCTTGATGGTTCTTTTCAAAGCGGCGTTTACCTTGCCCGGTTTGGCCGGTTTGGTGCTCACGATTGGTATGTCGGTCGATGCGAACGTGCTGATTTTCGAGCGTATCCGCGAAGAACGTAACCGGGGTGCGGCCCTGAGAATGGCCATCCGCAATGGTTTTGCCCGAGCAACTCAGACGATTGTGGATGCGAACGTCACCACGTTGATCACGGCGATCGTGATCTACAAAATTGCCCCAGACAACGTGAAGGGGTTTGGCGTGATGTTGATCATTGGCATCGTGATGAGTATGTACACGGCAATTTTCTTGTCGCGGATCATCTTCGATGTGGCTGAGAAGACTCGCAAAATTAGCGAGTTGGGGATGGCCCAGATTATCGGCAAAACCGACTTCAATTTCCTCAACAAGGCGATTGCAGGGGCCATTGTGTCGACCATTCTAATTGCGATCGGCATCTTCGCTGTTTCGCAGCGTGGCAAAGACTTGCTGAACATCGACTTCACAGGTGGTAGCTCGGTGACGCTGGTTTTGAATGACGACGCGAAGATGTCTTTTTCTGAAGTGAAAGAGCTGCTGGACGAAACCGAACTGAAAGACAAAAACCTCTCGTTGGTTGAAGTCGGAGTCACGCAAACGCAGTACAAGGTGAGCAGCGTGAACCAAGACGTCGAGGGGGTGCAAGAAATCTTGCACGAGACGTTTGGCGACAAACTAAAAACGTATCACGTCGAACTGCAAGAGGTCACCTCGCTAACAAGCCAGGCAGACCATGTTGGCCCAGTCGTGCATTTGGTCAACTTCCAAGAAGAAACCAAGGAAGAGGCCACAGAAGAAACAGCAGCAGAACCTGCTGAGGAAAAAGCCGTTGCGGAGGAGTCCGAAAAGACAGATGCCGAGGAAACGCCGGCAGACGAGCCGCTTGCCGATCCCTTTGCGGGCGGCACCAGTGCCAAGCTCGTTTTCAACATGGGCGAAGGCCAGGAAGAAGACGCGGGCATCAGTTACGACTCAGCGGCCCAGTTGGTGGGAGATGCTCTTGAAGCAACCGGCCACAGCGGCACGGCAATGGCCGTTTCGAACCCCAACTACCAGGTTGGTAGTGTTCGCCGCTTCTCCGAATGGGAAGTCAAACTTGCGTTACCCGAAAGCGAGGCCAGCCAAGTCTTTGCCCAATTAGAAACGGTGACGAACAGTCAGCCGATCTTCCCGTTGGCAAATAAAATCGGCGGTCGTGTGGCAGGCGACATGAAGACCAAAGCAATAGCGGCGATCGTTATTAGCTTAGTAGGCATTGTGGCCTATATCTGGTTTCGATTCCAGCATGTGATGTACGGCTTGGCCGCTGTCGTAGCTTTGATTCACGACGTGCTGGTGACGCTAGGGATGATCGCCTTGAGCGCTTTCCTAGTCGATGGCATCCCCGACCTTGCTGGCCTGTTGCTAGTTGAGAAGTTCCAGATTAGCCTGCCGATTGTGGCTGCGTTTCTGACGATCATTGGTTATTCGCTCAACGATACGATTGTTGTGTTCGACCGCATACGAGAAGTGAAAGGCAAGAGCCCGAATCTCACGAGCGAGACCATCAACACCAGCATCAACCAAACTCTGGGCCGAACGTTGTTGACCTCGTTGACGACGTTGCTCTCGGTCATCTTGCTCTACGTGCTAGGTGGCGACGGTATTCATGGCTTTGCCTTCTCGTTGGTCGTAGGTGTGATCGTAGGTACGTATAGCTCGATCTTTATTGCCTCGCCCGTGCTGTTGTGGATGAGCCAACGCGGCCAACAAGCCTCGACCAACTCAGGGCCTAAGGCTGCTTAGCAACAACCCTACCTAGAATATGCTTCGAGCCTAGCCGTTAGAGTTTGCGCGACCGGTTTGAGTTGCCACAATCTACCCCTGCGTCGACCATCTCCGTCGAAGCGGCTCATCCGTAGAGAACTTGGCGTCCGAAGCTGATACTAGTGCTTTGACGACTCGCTTCCCACTTTTTAGTTATGACAAAGCACTCGTGCGTATCACTAACGGATAACCATATTTTCTCTCGGGTTTCTCGTGAGCCGATTAAGAAAACTACTGACAGTCGGTTTGATTCTTGGGCTGGGGGTCGGCCTCGCTTGGCCGTTTCGTACGACAGGGCCCCAGGCAACAAATTCACCGCCCGAAGATGCCCCCCTCATTACCGCCACTGCTCAGCATCTACCGAGCGAGCGAGCGAACGATTCTCCGGCGCGGCATGTTGTTGCCAAAATGGCCAGCACCTCAGAAAGCGTTTCGGTTTCGGAAGGTATTTCGAGGGAGCCTAACGTGGCGAGTTTCGATTTGGCCAATCATCCTGCCGCAATCGATCGATCCGCAGAGTCTGCCGCCTCGCCGGTGACGCCAACGGCACCCTCGGCTTACGCAACTATCAAGCAAGATCTTGCGACAGAAGACGACGAAGACTCGCCAGTCGAGGTTCTGCATGTGGTGAGAAATACGGACACGCTAGAAAAAATGGCCGAGCGTTATCTTGGCGACGCGAGTCGCGCGCTAGAGATATTCGATCTGAATCGAGACAAACTCGACAATCCGCATCTATTGCCAATCGGCGCCGAACTGCGAATCCCCGATGCGCTGTAGTAGTTTCCGTCACAGAGTCGCAACCGTAATGAGCGATCGATCCCTCTAGTTGCCTTTGCGTCGAACCCATTCAAACGCTTGTACCGACAATCGTGCATCGAGAAACGCGTCTAAGCGTCCGAGCATGTTGAAGTTAGGGTCGGTCAGCAGTTTTGTGCCTTGGAGTCGGGTAGACAGCGGGATCATAAACAGATCTTGCTTTTCGCGGCGCTGGTCTCGTGGCGGATCGGGGTGAAACTTCGCCAAAATTTTATGGATCGCTTTTGCGTCTTTCGATGCGCGAGGGTCTTGTGAGCCATACACGATCATGATCGATAATTTTTCTCGAACGTCTCGATGCTTCAAGGGTTTTATCATTGGGAGACCATTGGCATTCCATTTGGGCGAAGTGAGGATGAGAGCTTTGACATCTTGACCTTGTTTACGTTGTGCCAGAGTCGGGACGCTCCAATCGTAAGCGGCGTAGTTGGTCGCGACGTTCGCACCCATCCCAGAACCAAGTAGACAGAGTTTGTTAAGATTCAGTTCGCCTTCGTCATTCTTTTTCACCAGAAATTTCCGGACGGCTTCCATGTCTTGGAGAACCATGTTGCGAAAATCTTGGGTCTTGAGACGGTCGACATCGAATTCGCGGGTTTGGCCATTTCGGCCCGCCATTCGTGTGCTGTCGCCATGCCCCCGGAGATCGACGGTTAGAATCGCGTAGGATGTGTAGCCTTCTTCGGGCGGGCTATTCAGCTCTCTAGCCAGGGAACTGAACACGGCACGGCTTTCTTTGTAGTCGTGCAGCATGACGACCGGTACGGCTTCTTGTCCAAGTTTGCTGGGATAGTAGGTCGCTCTGAGTGTGACTCCATCCTTCGTCGTGAGCGAAATATCCTGCGACTTCGAAGACGGTTGTGCTAAAACCATCGCCTGGCCGATTACCCAGCCACATAGGAGTCCACAAACAGTGACAATATGACGACCTGGACAACGCATATTCACCTCGAAGCTTAAATACAGAGATCGATCAGGAGCAGGAAGAGGAATTCCCCTCAAACAGCCGGTTATCTCTATCATACCGCGCATGGGGGGCTACGGCACGGCCAATGAGTCCGTAGGCCCTAGGAATCTTCGACGCTTGCCCTTTTCTGCGGGGTTAGACAGAATAGCAGGGGGGAAATCTAACCAAGCAGAGGCCGAGGCCGAGGAAGACTCTTATGCGGCAAGAAGCAGGAGCAGGCGAGGTTGCAACCGCGAGTAGGTTCTCGCTGGCCAGGTTTCCGCTTATTGGGCAGAATTCAGCGGCATGGTTTGCAAGCTTTGGCATCCACTTCTTGCTGCTTTTTGTGTTGGCAGTTGTTTCGTTGGCGATCCCTAACAAGCCGGACGAGCTAAGTTTGTCTTATGAGTCCTTGGACCTACCCGAGGAAATCGACCCGCTTTCAGATGAGTTTATCTCCTCAGAAAATCCGATGGAGGAGGCCGGTGCCCTGGGCCAGTCTGGCGATTCCTCCGCACTCGCTTCGGCCGTGGTGATTGACGATCGATCGCTGGTACTGTTCGAGCCAGACGTTATCACCGACTACGGCGAGCGCATGGTGATCGAGGTAAATTCACCCGTTTTTCAAGGCCCCGAGATTACCGAAGATCTGCCGGTGCAGGGAGCCGGTAGCGTCGTGACCACCGGCGCGATGGGGGCTATCGACCGCATCACCAGCGAAATACTCGTTTCGGTAGAACAACAGCCAACGCTTGTCGTATGGCTCTTCGACCAGTCGGGTAGTCTTCGCAATGAGCGCACGCGGATTCTTCGGCGGTTCCGCAGCATCTACGAGCATCTAGGCATTATCGAAGCAGCTGCCAATCCGGCGTTCCGAAAGCACGAAGATAAACCATTGCTGACGGCTGTCGTTAGTTTTGCTGAACAGTCGCAGGTGCTTACCCCGAAGCCGACCGATCGACTGGAAGAAATTCAGGCGGCGGTTGCCGCAATCAAAGACGATGAGTCTGGGCGAGAGAATGTATTTCGGGCGGTGGCGAAAGTTGCCGAGAAGTATCGCAGTTATCGCTTGGCGCGTAACGGACGCCGGAATGTGATGATTGTTGTTTTCACCGACGAGTCGGGCGACGACGTGAATCGGGCTGATGCGACTACCGATCTTTGCCGAAAATTGGCAATGCCGGTCTACGTGGTGGGCCGCCCTGCCCCGTTTGGTCGACCGACTGCTTCGGTGAAGTGGATCGACCCTGACCCCGATTACGACCAGCGACCACAATGGGTACCGGTGAACCTAGGGCCAGAGTCGTTGATGCCCGAACGGCTGAAGTTGCATTTTCTTGGGGCCGGTAACCGCGACGATTCGCTTGACTCGGGCTATGGGCCCTACTCGCTAACCCGACTTTGCTATGAAACCGGAGGACTGTATTTTTCTGCCCATCCCAATCGTACGGTAGGCCGCCTTGTAAGCGAGTACCGGACCAGCGAACTAGCTACCCATTTCACCGCATTTTTTGATCCGGAAATCATGCGGCGTTACCAACCAGAGTATATTTCGACGAAGGAGTATCGGCGTCGGTTGAGCAAAAACCGCGCTCGATATGCACTTGTCGAGGCGGCTCAGCTCTCGTGGACCTCGCCGATTGGGGATGTTCGTACCCGATTTCCCAAGCGGGACGAAGCATCGTTGTCCGAGGCTCTTTCGCGAGCCCAACGTGCGGCGGCCATTCGCCAACCCAAAGTAAATCAGCTTTGTCAGGTCTTACTTGCAGGCGAATCGGCACGCGATGCGATCAAGAGTCCACGCTGGCAAGCCGGCTACGATTTGGCCGTGGGGCGCGCGTTGGCAACCAAAGTGAGAAACGATGGCTACAACGCGATCTTGGCCTTTGCCAAGCAAGGCATGGCCTTCAAAAAAGAAAAAAACAACACCTGGGTGTTAGCCGCGGATAACTCGTTTGCGAATAGTAGCCTGGAAAAGTTGGCCAAGAAGGCCGAAGATTATTTGAATCGCGTGCTTCTTGAGCACGAGGGCACGCCGTGGGCCATGCTGGCCCAACGCGAATTGTCCAGCCCTTTGGGTTGGCGTTGGGACGAAGATTTTACGTACTTACCGCCGCTGCCAGGACAGTTGGCCGGAAACGGTACGCCTCCTCCGACGCCACGCCCCACGCCCCGGCCCAAGGGGCCACCACGGCGCAATCCGCCGGAACTCTAGAGAATTGTCACCCCAGAGGTTCCGCCTTACCGAGTCGGCGGGACTAGATAGCCCAACCCTCTGGGTTGGGAGCGTCGGAATACGCAACGGCGATACGCTCTACTTATTCGCGATTGCGTCGAGCGCAAAGGCTGCGTTTGGATCGTGTTTGTAGAAGTATTGGGCGATTTGAGTTGAGACAACTTCGATGAACTGTCTTTGGAACTCCTGCACCGATTTGTCGGCCGAGGGGATACCGCTGTTACGCGGGAAGAGAATTTGGCCGACGTTTCGTTCCCATACCTCGCGGCCCCGGTCGTCCATGTCGTAGACCTTAACTTGAACTTTCGCGTTGCCCTGGTAAAGTGTGGCACCTTTGAAGAGATCAAAATTGTCGAGTTCGATGTAAACAATTCGACTCGCTTTGACCGCCCGGCCAAGATCTTTGAAGTTGTCCCAATCTTGTTCGTCCACCCAGTTGTCGACTTCGCTCGGGCTAACCACGTCGATTCCAGGGACTTTATTGATTTCGAGCATTTTGCTTACCCGTTTGCCGATACTACGTGCGGCCCCGGCATGACGGTATTCGTTGGAAGAGGGAGGGCGACAGACGACCACGACACGCTGATCTTCTAGCAGTTCGCACTGGGCAGGCACGACGTTCCCGCCTTGCCATAGATAGATGCCTGTTGCCAAAATCGAACTAACACAGCCCGAGGTCGAGACAACAACCATTGCCAACAGCGAAGCCACGATCCAGGACCGTTGGCAGGAGAAAGAGCGTTCCATCATTCTTTCCTCGATAAGACGTAAGTAACTCGTTGCACGGTCAATTCAAGTAACAACGTTGCAGCCAGTCGAGCAATACGACCAGCAGCCACGCAGTTGCGGCAACCAACAATACTCGCATCCGCACCCGACAGACGATCCATCGTCCGGCGATTGCCGATACCATCAGCCATGGCACCGCGATCGTCGCAGCGACGCACAGCAGCGCCCCGCCCAAATTGACCGCCGCCGCTTGGACGAATTGGCCACGAACCACATAAGCCCAAGCTGTTGTTGCTCCACAAGTGGGGCAGGCGTATCCGGTCCATTGCTGGAAGAGGCACGGTGTAAGTCCCAGTTGTTCGTGAGTGCCGAAACCACGCAGGTCGGGTTCAAGGTTTCGTGCGACCAGCAGTAACGCTAAGACGACGACTGCGAACCCAGCCAGCGCGAGTCGATGCGCAAGCGAGAGCTGACCTAACGGCGGTTTTCTGGCTTGCGTCACTCAAAACTACCTGGCGATAAGCGGGCGAACGATAGCTAAATCGCTCGGGCCGTACAAGGCGGATCAGTTGGCTACCAAGGTTTTTCAACTTTTCACAATGCGAAGCATCGTGAATTCACTAGCCCGACGCGCTAGCGAGGGAAACCCCAGGAAATCCCTCGCTAGCGCGTCAGGCTAGTGTTACATGCACCATTAGAACCTATTCAAGATAAAACTTGAGGCTACGTGTTTTCCGATGCTAGCAATTCTAGCTCCGGAAGATCGTCCTCGGTAATACAGACTCGCTGAATGCTCGTTGCATGGCCCGATTCCGTATCCACCTCGACGATCGCTCCGCAAAGCCGCGAGTCGGCGGTCGCAACATCAAATTGCGTCGGGTTGGCGGTTAGCGTGGTTTCCATCACGCGGTCGATGCGACGGCCAATGATGCTTTCGTAGGGGCCTGTCATGCCGACATCACACTGAAACGCAGTTCCCTCGGGCAAGATACGCTCGTCTGCCGTAGGGACGTGCGTGTGCGTGCCGAGGACGGCTGATACCTTGCCATCGAGGTAGCGTCCCATCAGTTGAGCTTCGCTCGTAGCTTCGACATGGAAATCGACAAAGCGAACTCGGACATCGGCTGGCAATTCAGCCAAGGCCCGATCGGCAGCCCGCCATGGATTGTCGATCGGTCGCATAAACAGTTGGCCAAGAATACACAGCACCGCGACAGGTGTCCCATCGCGAGCCTCGACAACCGCCCAACGGCGCCCGACTGCTTCTTCGGGCAAGTTGGCGGGCCGAACGATGTTGTCTTCGTTTTGCAGGATGGAATAGATCTCTTTGCGACGATAGACATGGTCGCCCAGCGTAATGGCATCGACGCCTGCCTGAATAAGCTCGCGGTAAATTGCTGGGGTCAGGCCTGAACCGCCAGCGGCATTTTCAGCATTCGCAATCACCAGATCGAGGTTGTCGCGTTTGATTAGCCCAGGCACTGCCTTCGTCACAATGTCGCGGCCTGGGCGTCCGACAATGTCGCCGATAAACAGGAATCGCAAGAGTATGGTTCCGTTGAAAGTAAAGTGAGCAAGGAAAACGCAATGAAAAAAAGTTATGTCCCAATTTCCTCCGCTGTCTCTGCGCCTTTGCGAGAAATTTCGGCTGCGGCTCTGCCTCGCTGGGTTCCTGGTAGTCAGAAATTCAGGCTAATGTGCCATCTCGGTGATTCGGGATTCACGAATCAGCGTCACCTTAATTTCGCCAGGATAAGTGAGTTGTTCCTCGAATGCCTTGGCGATATCGCGGCAAATTTTGGCTGCGGACTCGTCAGTCGTGTTTTTTGCGCTCGCAATGACACGAACTTCGCGTCCCGCTTGTATGGCAAATGCCTGCTGGACGCCGGTAAAACCGGTGGCAATGCTTTCTAGTTCTTGCATGCGCTTGACGTAACGGTCGAGCGTTTCGCGCCGAGCGCCAGGGCGCGAAGCACTACACGCGTCGCCCGCAGCTGTTAAGACGGTGTACGGCATGTCGGGGCGAATATCGTCGTGATGGCCAAAGGCTGCGTGTACAACTTCTGGGCATTCGCCGAAACGCTTGAGCAGGTCGGCACCGATTTTTGGGTGTCCGCCTTCGAGATCGTGGTCGGCAGCTTTGCCAATATCGTGCAGAAGACCCGCCCGTCGGGCCAGTTCGGCATCCATGCCCATCTCTTCGGCCAACATACTCGCGATGAACGAAACTTCGATGGAATGCCTCAGCACGTTCTGGCTGTAGCTGGTGCGGTATTTTAGTCGACCCAGTAGCTCGATGATCCGATCGTGGAGGCCAAAGACTTGGGCCTCCTGCATGGCTTCTTCGCCGCTTTTGCGAATTTCGACGTCGATTTCTTTTTCGGTTTCGGCAACCAATTCTTCGATCCGAGAAGGATGAATCCGGCCATCCGCAATAAGCTTGCCCAAAGCGATTCTAGCAATCTCGCGGCGAACAGGATCGAAAGCGCTGACAATCACGACGCCCGGCGTGTCGTCGATGATGACGTCGACGCCCGTCGCCTTTTCTAATGCGCGTATGTTGCGGCCTTCGCGCCCGATGATACGGCCCTTCATTTCATCGTTGGGAATATCGACGGTACTCGTGGTCGACTCGGCCGTGTGGGCGGCAGCAAAGCGTTGAAGCGAAGTGATCAACATTTCTTTCGCTTGGGCGTCGCATTTTTCGGCAATTTGCTTTTCGTTGCGTAGAATGACTGCCCCCTGCTCTTGGGTCAGTTCCTTTTCTAATCGCTCCAGCAGCCGCGTTTCTGCTTCGTCGGGACTCAGACCACTGAGCTGATGCATCGTTTGTCGTTCGAGGTCAAGCAGGTCGTCGAGTTCTTTCTGCCGCCGTTTGGCATCGTCAAGATTTTCGGAGAGGCGTCGCTGGTTGTTTTCGACCATTTTCTCCTGCTTTTGCAGTTGGTCGTTCCGCTGGACGATCGCATCTTCCGATTTATCCAGTTCACGCTCACGTTGGTGAAGCTGGTTTCGTATTTCGTTATTTTCGCGTTCCAGCCGGTCCTTCTCTTTTAGGGCCATTTCTTTGGCTTCAACCACAGCCTCTTTTCGGCGCGAGGTGGCTTCGATCTCCGCGTGTTCGATAATTTGGGCGGCTTCTTTGTCAGCATCGCGTCGACGCAAGTAATCCAGAAACTTGACGACAAACCCACCCAAGATGGTGGCCGCGACAATTGCCACGACTTCCCATACTTCTAAAGCTGCGAGTGTCGGTCGCAGTTGTACGATTGTCGTTGCTGTTAGGAGTGATATCATGAAATTCCTTCCCGGGAATGACGCAAATCAATGGGAGCGTCTCTGATCGGCAAAACGCACTTGAAGCACGCTAAGGCACCAGATCGGGGGGAGCCGCCGGGCGGCAACGACGAGAGAGCGTCTGAAACAGCAGGCAGCAACCGCCAAGCCAATTCGACGTGAGACCAAAAGTTGTCTAAAGAGGTTGTCGTAGCTCGGGCTCATTCAACCGAATCGTAACCCTAACTGCAAACTTGTTTCCTACCGCCTTAATTGCTCGTGCAGCAAAAGCGGTTGAGCCACAATGGGACACCACGCCCTCGCTACTTTTTTGTCGATACACCACAGCCTCTCCCAAGCTGCCAGCAGGGGCAGACAAGAGACAGCCTCGTTCAACGGCAACGCCATCTGCTGTTGCAGAGGGCGATAGCAGTTGGAGCGGCGCACAGACATAGCCCAGACGCGGTACTGTGACGAAAAGACAATTTGGCCGCGACGGCCAATGCCCACACAGAACCGCATCAACGAGATCAGAATTAACTGGCAAATCTCAAGCATGTTGCACAACAACCGGCAGCCCTCGAATTCAATCGAGAGCCTGGATAGGACTCCTCAGCGACGAACTTAAATCACACGACGCTCTCATGCCAATTCCCCAAATCGAGGTACTCGGTCTGAGACACGTATTTTTCTAACTTCCAAATCGGGTAGGCTAGTCAGTCTGACACACAGTCAGCCCAGCCACACCCGAATCGCATCGTAACACAATTGAGAATCCATGCAAGGTAAACCAGGCTTTGAGGTTAGAGTCGATTGAGTAAGGTCGCGGCTTACGCAGTTTGGGGGTGGTTTACAGGGGTTTCAACGCCCGTGTAGGGTTGTACTAGTGGCCCATAAAACCTGTATTGAGGGGTGCCACTGTCTGGCTTGTCCAGCAGTGGAACCCTGGTACCCGCTTCGCACTGCTGGACAAGCCAGACAGTGGCACCCAGCCGGACCATCAATGCGGGCCTGACGGACCGCTAGTTTTCCCTTTCTCCCGAAACAGCACGAGCCAAAACCTTGTCCAGCAAATCACAACCCTCCGAGGCTGACACGGATTGCGGGGTGCCCCAGGCTCTGTGCAAGGCTTGGCCGCCAGCAATTTGGCGCGACATTCATGTGGCTGTCGCGATTTCCGGAGGGTGCGACAGCACGGCTTTGCTGCGAGCACTTTTGCAAGTGAAAGCCGAATGTGGCGGCAATGGGAGCATTTTTGCCTTGCACGTCAATCATCAGCTTCGAGGTGATGAATCGGACCAGGATGCCGAGTGGTGCCAGCAACAGTGCGATTTGCTTGGCGTGCCGCTAACGATCCTGCGCGGCACCGCGGCTGAGCGGGCAGAGGCGGACGGCGATGGCTTGGAAGCTGCGGCCCGGGCAGAACGATACGAGCTGCTAACAACTGCGGCCGAACAAGCGGGTGCCCGCTATCTGGCGATCGCCCATACCCAAAACGATCAAGTCGAGACGGTGCTGTTTCGGCTGTTGCGGGGTTCTGGGCTGCGTGGGCTAGCTGGGATACCTCACACTAGGCCACTGACATCTTCGGTAACTTTGGCTCGTCCGCTGCTCGACTGTTGCCGTGCTGACTTGGCTAGCTATCTTGCCTCGCTTGGCCAATCTTACCGAAACGATGGCAGCAATTCGGAACGACGCTTTGCCAGAAACCGGGTTCGGCACGACCTGCTGCCTAAATTGCGAGAAGATTTCAACCCCGACGTCGATGCCGCACTGCTAAGACTGGCGACCCAAGCTGACGATGTTCAGCAGTACCTTGAGTCGCAAGCCCAAGAGCTTCTTGGCCGATGTGATGTGCGTCGAACCTCACCCGACGCATCCCGGGCACAGATTTCCCTCGCTCTGCTCCCGCTTTCAGAAGGCCCCAGCGTGGTGGTTTGCGAGGCTTTGCGCATTGTCTGGCGGTCGGCGGGGTTGCCAGAGCAGGCGATGACTTATGGCAAGTGGCACCAGTTGGCCCAGCTTGCCAAGTCTGATGATGATAGCACCGTCCTCAACCTACCCGGCGGGGTGCAAGCTCGCGTCTCTGCCGGGTTGCTGGTCTTGCAGTGGCAGGCCGAGTAGAAGCCTCAGTGCTAGCAATCTGTTTTTGAAGGCAGTTTGTCTTGACCGTCTCGCCCCGTTGGACCTAGTATTCCGCTCCCAAACTGCGCGCCCGGTGCGGTTGTAGGCGAAAGCTAGCAAAGCGAAGAACTTGTGATCCGCTGATCGAGTTCGTTGAGAAGGTTTTTTATCGTCAGTCAATTCATCAACGCCTGTTGGTCCTTTTTTAAGCTCGGCGCAATCCTCGTGGTTGTTGCCGTGTTGGCGGTTGGTGTTTATCTGTTTGTCCGCATGGACGACGAGATCCGACGCCATGTGCAACAAGCGTTGGCCGATCAGTTTCCTCATTTGAATGTTAGCATCAGCGGCGCAAGGTTGGTGGAAGGTCGCGGCATTACGTTCTACGACCTTGCCATCTCTGAAACCTCTGACACACATCTACAAAACAATTTGCTGGTCGTCGAAGAGGTGATGATTGTCTGCGATGTGCGATTATCGAAGTTGGTACAGGGGTTGCCAGAAGTACAACGTGTCATCGTACGTCACCCTCAGGTGTGGGCCACGCGTCTTGCCAATGGACAGTGGAATCTGGAAACGTTTTTGCCGTTGCCAAACTACGGGAAGAAACGACCCCAAATCGACATCAAGGATGCCCAGATTACAATCAACGACGCAACCCAACCGGAGTTGCCCAGCCTCTCGTTGCGTGATGTAAATCTAACGGTCCTCTCGGCAGAGTCAGATAGCCACCCCACCGACGAGTTGCAGGATTCAAACATCACCCCCGTGGCGATGGCGGCTTCGGCTCACGACAAACCGATAGAAGTTCGTGGGACACTGGGTGGCCCGAACCTAAGGCAGGCTACCATCCAGGCCAGCTTCGACCCGACGACGAAATTGTTCAAGGCTGAAGGTGAGATCGAACAGTTGCAAATCACCCAGGAATTGCTTGCGTGGGTTGCGGCCAATTCGCAATCGGTGATCGGCCAATCGTCGCTGCAAGGGATTGTGGATGGAGAGTTTGAAGTTCAACACCAAGTTGGCATGGGCAGCCCTCCTCAGATCAAGGCGAATTTTCAAGTCGCTGGAGGGCGAGTTGACGATCCTCGTTTGCCTTGGCCGCTGACCGAATTGTCGTGCATGGTTCGTTGCGAGAACCAGTCGCTAAAGGTCGAGCGTCTGCAAGCCAACATCGGAGCCGCCACACTGGCATTGCAAATGGAACGCCGCGGCTGGACAACCGCCGCTCCGCTGGCCTTGGGCCTACGGATCGAGAATTTACCGCTTACAGAGAAACTTTATGGGGCGTTGCCAGAGATGCTTCGGCGAGAGTGGGATAAATATCGTCCCACGGGTATCGTTGACGCAGATTTGCAACTAACTTTCGATGGCGAGCGTTGGCGTCCGGGTGCGACCCTCACCGGACGCGAGTTGGCATTTGAATCAGATAAGTTTCGCTATCGGCTCCATGACGGTTCGGGCACCTTGAATTTTAAGGTAGGCGAAGAAGGTTTGCCTTCGCAGCTTGATATTAAGCTGGTCGGCTATGGCGGCGGACAGCCGTTGGAAATCGTTGGACAGGTATTAGACCCTCGCCCTGGGGCTGTGGGTTGGGTGAATATCACCGGGCAAAACGTCACCATCGAGCCTCAGATGATTGCTGCCCTTCCTGATAAAACCCAAGGCGTAATCAAGTCGCTCCATCCACAAGGCAAGTTCAACGTAGCATGGCGACTCGAACGTACGCGACTAGGCCAAGTCAAACCGACCACGGCCTTGCAGCTAGACTTAGTCGATTGCACGATTAAGTACGAAAAATTCCCGTACCCTCTCAGCGGTATTTTTGGAATCATTGAAGCGAAGAACCAAGATTGGACATTCCGAAACCTTGCCTCTGGCGGATCTCGCCGAGTTTTTGCTGAGGGATACCTGCGGCCAATCGAGACCGGGGGCAACGAGCTTTGGCTAAAGTTTACCGGCGAGCAAATTCCGCTTGATGAGGAACTTCGCCAAGCTCTTTCGCCAGCGGTTCAAGAAGCATGGGCTGAGCTGAACCCTACCGGACGGGTGAATCTTGATGCCACGGTTCTGAATCGAACCGGTTTTGAGCGACCCTCGATCGGCGTTTCAATCAAGCCGCAATCGGCGACCATAGAACCGAGGTTTTTCCCCTATCTGCTAGAGGGGATCGCTGGCAAGTTTGAATATCAGGATGGGCGATTGTCTTTGTCGCAGCTAAGCGCTCGGCATGGACGCACAGAAATTCGCACCAATGGCAGCGGCAATTTTCGCCCCAACGGCAGTTGGGATGTCGAGCTGGCTGGTTTATCGGTCGATCGACTTGAACCACGCCGCGACTTGCTAGCCGCCCTGCCCCCAAAACTACGAGTACTGATCCAACAAATGCGCCCCGAGGGTAGCTTCAGCATGAATAACACCGTGTTGCAGTTTTCTAAGGCCAGCGGCCCTCAGTCAGCGATCAACTCGAAATGGGATACCCAACTCAATTGCTTTCAAGCAAATGTACAAGCCGGTGTTGAGCTGAAAAATATTCACGGAAGCATCCGGCTTATTGGCGAAAGCACCGAACGAGATTGCTATTCGGCAGGCGAACTTGCTCTGGATTCGGCAACCTTCCAGGATGTGCAATTTACGAATATTCGTGGGCCGCTGTGGGCTGACGAGACCCAATGCCTGATAGGGAAATGGGCAACCCAACAGCAGCGACTGCCTGCTCGACCGCTGACGGCTCAAGTTTACGACGGCACGATTTCCAGCGATATCAAAGTTACCTTTGGCAACATACCGCGTTACTCCGCTACGGCTTCGCTATACAACGCCGATCTACTTCGTGTGGTTCGAGAACGATTCCACGGAGACCAAAACTTCACCGGTCGGGTTGCCGCCAGCATTACCTTAGCAGGTCACGGGCGATCGCTAGAAACAATGACCGGCCGCGGCGAGGTGAAGGTGACCGAAGCCAATATCTACGAACTGCCGATTTTGGTCGGTTTGTTGAAGGTGCTTCGAAGCGAAACCCCCAATAGCACCGCATTCAACGAAGCCGATGTTCGGTTCCGTATTGATGGGCGACACATCTATCTCGATCAGCTTAATTTTTTGGGCGACGCCGTCAGCCTACTGGGACGCGGAGAGGCGAATTTCGATCAGAGTCTCAAGTTGAGGTTTCACAGCATAGTTGGGCGGAACGAAATTCGCGTACCGTTGCTAAAGGGGTTTGTCAATCAACTCGGCCAGCAGACGATGCAAATGGACGTCGACGGAACCTTATCCAATCCTCAAGTCCATACCCAAGCGTTACCAGGAATCAACAACCTACTTCAGCAAATCCAGACCGATTTGGACACAACAGGGTCAACCACCCCAACACGAGAGGCAAAGCGAAGTTTTCCTTTGCTTCCGCGCTGGGGTAAGCAATAATTTTACTACCAACAGAAAAGAATTAACGATCGCGGTGGCACCTCCGTCCTTGCCAGAGTTGCTCCCATGAAGCCGCCGCTAATCCACAGACTTCACCCCGGAAAAAATAAGGAGCCGGAAAATGAGCGTGGGACCAATGACTGGAGTGGCAAGCAGCGCCGCTGGCGCACCACTTTCGCAAACCTCAGGTAGCGAAACCGAGCGAGCACAGAAAGACTCAAGTGCTCGGCAACGGCAGGTAGATTCCGCAGAAAAAAGCGAAAAGGCTGCCGGCATCGGACAGACCGAAGAAGACCAAGGCGTCTCGGAACGCGACGCCGATGGGCGGCGTTTCTGGGAGGCCGCAGAAGAACAAAAGGAAAGTGAGGACGAGGGCGAACAAGCCTCGGCGAAGACGCCCCGACAAACGAAAGATCCAACCGGCAATAGCGGCAGCGAACTGGACCTGACAGGCTGAAGCGATTTGTCATAGAATTAGATGCAGCTATAGAACGCGGATGAAGTTTTTCAAAAAAACGTGACCAAGGATGGGATGGATGGGCGATTCGTTGTCATTGTCGATGCGATTGGGGGGCTTGGTGGCCTCGCAAGGGATTCGCGCATGGATGAGTACGCATGAGTACCGAGCGATCTACTACGACCGATCGGTGGATGCCCGCTACAAAAGCGAACAGCCGCGCATCTATGTCTTTTGGCATGAGTACATCCTCATCCCCCTTTATCTGCGCGGCCATTGCAATTTGGCCATGCTACTCAGCCGACATCGGGATGCCGATATTTTAGCGCGAGTTGCGTACCACATGGGCTTCGACTGCGTGCGAGGTTCTAGCAATCGTGGCTCGGCGGCGGCGTTGTTAGAGATGTCGCGTCGTGGTCGACACATGAATCTTGCGATCACTCCCGATGGTCCGCGAGGGCCGCGAAGAACCATGGCCATAGGAGCCATTTATTTGGCGTCGAAGCTTGGCATGCCCCTCGTGCCGCTAGGGTTTGGCGTTGACCGACCCTGGCGCGCAAAAAGTTGGGATCGACATGCGGTCCCCCGCCCATTTTCGCAAATTCGCGGCGTGGTTGGCCCGGAAGTAAAAATTCCACCAGGGCTTGATCGCGATCAGCTAGAAACACATCGCCAGCGGGTCGAGCGATTGCTCAACGATTTAACCCTTGAAGCCGAAGATTGGGCAGCCAGCGGTTTGCGTCGCGAAGGCGAAGTCTGCGAACGACGCAGCCCGCAAACCTTGCTACCCAACGATCTCGATTCGTCGACAAGCGAAAAACCCTCTTTGCTCCGCTACCCCCAGCAGCTCTCGACCGCTGAGGAAACCGAGCCAAAGCGATTCAGCGCCTAACCCAATTTTCGGCTTCTTTCTGCTGGGAAGCTGAGTAAATCAAAGGCGGGGCCATTCACTTTCCCCCGCACTGGCTAATCCTGTTTCCATAGAACAGGAGAACAGCAAAGTCACAATTGCACAAAATAAACCGCAATAATTTGAACCACAGAGGACACGGAGTAGCACAGAGTACCTTAAAAATAGATTTCCTCTGTGCTACTCTGTGTCCTCTGTGGTTATTCTTTTTCCCTAAACTTTGGTCGATCGTACCAACTTTGCAATCCCCCTGTCCTATGGGATGTTGGGGCTATAAACCTGCCCCCGGTTTCCGGTAGAATGGCTCCTTTCGTACCCTTGGTAGGATGCCCATGCCCGCTAGCTTGCCCACTGCTGATACATCTAACACTCCGCAAGCGCAGACGGTTACCCAACTGACCGCTCGCTTGAAAGGCGTTGTCGAGAATAATTTCTCCGACGTTTGGGTAGCGGGCGAAATTTCCAATTTTTCTCGCCCTCAGTCGGGGCATTGCTATTTGACACTCAAAGACGATAACGCCCAGTTGCGTGCCGTCATTTGGCGAGGAACTGCGGCAAGACTCAAGTTTGATGTTCACGACGGCCTTGAGGTCGTATGCCGCGGACGGCTCGATGTTTATCCCCCGCGGGGTAGCTATCAACTGGTCATCGAACAATTGCAGCCCCAGGGTATTGGTGCACTGGAACTGGCTTTGCGTAAGCTACGCGAAAAGTTGGCCCGCGAAGGTTTGTTCGACACCGAAAACAAACGCCCCCTGCCAACCTTCCCGCGTCGCATAGGCGTGGTGACCAGTCCCACGGGGGCAGCCATACGCGACTTCCTCGAAGTGCTGCGGCGACGTTGGCAGGGAGTCGAAGTGCTGATCTTTCCTGTACGCGTGCAAGGAGACGGCTCGGCAGATGAAATTGCAGCCGCGATACACCAAGCGAATACACTGGTGCCGTCGCTCGACGTTTTGGTGGTAGGACGTGGCGGAGGCAGCTTAGAAGACCTGTGGGCTTTTAACGAAGAACCTGTGGTCCGCGCGATAGCTGCTTCTCGTGTGCCAACCGTATCGGCCGTGGGGCACGAGATTGATGTAACCCTAGCCGACCTTGCCGCGGATGTGCGGGCACTGACCCCCAGCGAAGCAGCCGAGCGAGTTGTGCCTTCGTCGCAAGATGTGGCCGAGAATATGCGTAGCTTGCACGCCCGGCTAAAGAATGCCCTGACTGCGAAAACCGTCAACTTGCGCAATCGAGTTGACGCGATTGCCAGCCGACCGGCGTTTGCAAGGCCACTCGACGGAGTCCACCTTCTTAGCCGACAGACCGACGATTTGGCAACTCGTCTGCACAGTGCCATGAAGGTTCAGCTACGCGAACAGCAAAGCCGTCTAGCGGCTATCAGCGGGAAGCTTGAGACGCTAAGCCCGCTAGGAGTGCTAGGCCGAGGCTATAGCCTCACCCACGACCAAGCAAGTGGCCGACTAATTTCTGCCGCCACCCAAGTAACAGAGGGACAGCAAATTGCCACGAAGTTGGCCCAAGGAACCCTTGTGAGTACCGTCGACCAAATAATTTGTGAGAGCAAACAACATGGCTAAGAAAAAAGTCGCGAAACCAAAACCTCCCGCCTTTGAAGATTCGCTCGCCCAACTAGAAGAGATTGTTGCCAATCTCGAAGGCGGCAAGCTCGGGCTTGCTGACTCGCTGGAGCAATATGAACACGGGGTCAAGCACCTGAATGCTTGCTATGGCCTGCTCACCGAGGCGGAACGCCGCATCGAGTTGGTCAGCGACATCGACCCTACAGGCCAAGCGCGGACCAAGCCTTTTGACGATACCGAGGGCGAGTCTCTCGAAGAAAAAAGCTCGGCTCGAAGCCGCCGGAGGAGCGTAAAAGGTGGCCGATCTGCCTCGCGTGAAGTGGACGATACGTCGTCGCTGTTCTAAGATAGAGGTTTCCTCATTCTTTGTTAGCAATTTGATTCCGACCGATGAACGCAAAGACGGTGATTCCGATAGATGTAAGCCTAGAGCTGCGAGAGCAGATCGAGACGGCTTTGCGCCATTATGTCGCATTCGACAAAGATTGCCCTACGCGGTTGCAAGAGGCGATCGAGTATAGCCTGTTGGCACCAGGAAAACGGCTGCGCCCACTGCTGACGATCTACGCCGCTCGGGCCTGTGGTGCAGAAGTTGCGCAAGCCCTGCCTGCCGCCGTTGCCGTTGAGATGATCCATGCCTACTCGCTGGTCCACGACGATTTGCCGGCGATGGACGACGACGACCTTCGTCGTGGCCGCCCCACCTGCCACAAGAAGTTCGACGAAGCGACTGCCATTCTGGTGGGCGATGCCCTGATTCCACGGGCTTTTGAGATTATTACGAGCGAAATCAAACCGGCTGAGCGAGCCGTCCGCTGCTGCCAAGAGCTAGCCCTAGCGGCTGGTGCGACTGCTTTGGTAGGCGG
>JAADGV010000061.1 GCA_013152205.1 Planctomycetota bacterium | reverse complement strand
CTGCTATGGGCGACAAAGGAAGCAAAGACAAGGGCAAAAAGGAGCAGCAGAAAAAAGCGATGCTTAGCCCTAAGGAGAAGCGAAAGCTAAAAAAAGAGAAGAAGAATAAGTAGAATGATTGAGCCATGGCTTAATCAAAAAAAGGACGCACCGGCGGAAGGAACACCGGTGCGCTCCTTTCCGGAGGATGCCCTGTGATGGGATTTGAAGATTGGCACCCGTAACCGGTAATAGCACTTCGCAAACCGTCTTTGGTTTCATCGTCCGAATGCATTTTAGTGGAGGGCTTAAAATCCCCCAAACGCGACCGGCACCTTGCTTTAGGCACGCCCTTGGCGTGCGTTTTACACGAATCTGGGCTAGGTAAATTTCTATTTTCCGGTTGCCTAAAATTGGCGGTCGTAGCGTTTGGTCATTATCTTGCGGATTTCAGCGGAGAGACGTCGCAAGTCGTCGACGATTACCTGCGTATCTTGTAGTCCGCGACTTGCCTCGTCGGCTTGGACGAGTTGCCGGTCGCGGGCGACGTACGATTTTTCGACGTAGTCGTAGGCACCATAGCGGGCATACCGGCGTCGGCCCGATTCGTACAGGTTGGCTTCGCGTAGGTCAGATCGCATTTCTGAACGGTCGAGGATGCTGACGATTTCGTTGAGAGCATCAACCACATCAAGGCCAAAAGCGACGACCTCTTCGTCGACTTGGTGATCGTCGAGGTCGTCGATCTTTCGAGCGTACCGATTAATCCAAACTTTTGCTTGGTATAGGCTTTGGGGACGGAAGTTACTGGCAAACAAATCGTTCAGGTAGTTCGTCACCGATTGAAAATATCGCTGTGATGCCTCGGCAATCGTGTCGCTAGTTGATGCTCCTTCTGGGGTGGCAACCGAAGCCATGGGGCCAACGGGGCCGGAAAGTAGCGAGAGAACGCGGCGTAGTCCGCTTTGCGAGAGTTCGCCTTGCAGGGTAATCGACTTGCCCTTGCTTTGAACTTTCCAGCCCTTGATTTCGTCGATGCCGGCGCCGTACTTTGCCAAGATGTTGAGCAGCAACGGTTTTGCAAGTTTATCGAGAATCGCGGCATCCTGGTTGAAATCGAGCGATAGGTGGCCTTGTGGAGGATTCTGCAATTCAACTTCGAGGCGGATGCCGCGGATGCTGGCGATCACTTTGGAGATAGCCCCCAGGTCAGCCGCCTTGCCTAGTAGCGATTTTTCTTTGGCCAATTCGCTGGTAACCTCGGCTGGGGCCAGGATGTCGTGGAGGTCGAGCGCCATGACAATGTGGTTGGCGTGGTCGTCGGCGATGCGAAGCGTGTCGGTTAGGTAAGGAGATAACGCGGGTTTTTTTCGGCTCCGAGATTTGCGAACCCAGCGAATGACTTGCTGTCGATTGGCTGGGGACATGGCACCAATGACCTTGGGCCCCAACGCAACCACAAAACTATCGTTGGGCCGTTCGACTGCTTGCGCACCGGCCAAACGATCGAGTCGACCGCCACACCGGGCCGCAACCTCCTTCATCGTTGGCATCTGCCGAACATGAGCAACGGCAACTTCCCAGAGCGGCTGCATAAACTCGAAGTCCAGCTCGGCGGCCATCAGCAAGTTGTCTGCTCCCGCGGGCAGATCGATCATGCCATCGCGGTGGGCATGTTGGCCTTGTTGTTGGTCCCAGCTTTGTGCCCTGGCAAACGGGCTCGCGTAGGCGTCCTTTGCGCGGATGACGACCAGCGCATTGGCCGTTTCGGGTATTCGATTTGCTAGTTGTTCTAATTGGGCGTGTACCGCCTCGCCTTGAACTGCCAGTGCGATAGCTGCTGCCAGTAGGAGCTGCAACCTTGGAAGCCTGAGCATGGTCTCTACCTCAAGAACGAGTAAGTTGGACAGGCACGTTGGCTGCTAAAACTCGACGCCGTATTTTTTGGTCATTTGCCGACGAATTGCTGCGCTGTGCTCGTCGATTAGTTTGAAGCCTTCGACTCTCTTGTTTTTGGATTGTGCCATGGCACTGGCTTTGATGGCTGATCGTTCGGAGGCACTTTCTTTGGCCGCGTAGAGTCGATCTGGGCCTCGGCCTCCCAGGCTGTCGTAATAGCTGTAGTTGTTGTAAGAACCGCCTTGCCTGCCGCGTCCCATGCCGGAGGTTTGAATTCCGGATTGAATGCCGCCTTGACGCTTCGAAAGGGCCATCACACGGAGTGTTTCTGCCAACTGACTGCCGTAGTCGAGCAGTTCGTCGTCGACATGCAGGATCGGCATGCGGTCGATTTTTCGAGCATACCGTTCCATGACGGCAGAGCTGGCCTTGTTGCCCCGTAGATCGCGGCGGAGGTCTTTGATTAGCACGTCGGTTGCCCGATAGTAGGTGAGCGACGCTTCGCGGATTTTGCTTTCGGGCACCTCTTTGGAGCCCTCTTGTTCCGCATCTTTGAGCGTGCTGAATTTGGTCGAGGGGATTTCTACGACACTGAAGACACGCCGCTGGCCATCTTCAGATAAGGGGCCTCGCATGGTGATGGCCTTCTCTTCGAGTTCAACTTTCCACTCGGCAAGATCTTCGACGTGGGCTCCCAAATTGTCGAGTGCATTGATGACCAACTCTTTGGCAATTCCTTTGATCGGAGCCACGGGTTCGGCAAAGTCGATACGAAGTTGGCCTTGAACGTTCTTGCCAACCGCAACCCGAAGCACGGCCCCCTGGATGCTGGCAAGAATGGTAGAGACTTCGGCGACTGCAAGACCTGATTTTTTGACGACAGGCGAATCTTGCAGGCGTTCTTCCAATTCGTGTGGGCGGACGACATCTTTGAGGTCGATGGCCAGCAGGATCGGAACTTTCGCGTTGGCGAATTTGGTTGCTGATTTCAAATAGTCGGAAAGTAGGTTGTCGCTGTTTGCTTGAGTGAAATCGACCCATCGCGAAACGAATTGACGTTCTGCGGGGAACATGACCCCTAACATGCGATCGCTGAGCGAGACGAAGTAGGCATCGCTTGGCGTCCAGACGGCCGAGATGCCATTGATGTTGTCGACGTATCCCCCTTCGCTACGAGCGATCGAGCGCATCGACATGGGTTCGACAAGTTCCATTGCCGCCAGTTCCCAGAGCCGGGAAAAATCGTCGTTGGAGCGGAGCGAGGCGGCCATCACGAGCTTGCTTGCTTCGGGTGGGAGAAAGATGGGCCGCTCGACGTAATTGAGTTCTAACTGTTTGCCCCATCCGTTTTCTTGAGCTACGGGAGCCGCCAGCGTGGCTTCGACGTCGATTAGCACGAGCGTGTTGGCGTTGGCTGGCACCTTGGTGAGCAGTTGGTCGAAAGGGGCTGCGCTAGTCGGGGCCGCCTGCATCGCTACAAGGGCAATCATTAGCAACGGTAAACGGTTGAACATCATTTTTATTTACTCCTAAGTGAATCCGCACCGTCCTGTGTTAAAGAACGGGTTGTAGATTGGTACTCTGTTCCAACTGAAAAGATAGGGTTTGTCGGACAGCCAAGTCCTTTGGGTAGGACCCCGAGGCGGCGCGGCAAGACCCTTGATGATACCAGGAAGTCTAGACAAGTTCCAATTCGTTGCTGTAAATTCGACTGCTTCTTCTCATTAAAACCGATGCCTAGGGAGTTGCGGAGCATGTCAACCACATTTGTAGCTGGGGAAACTCGTATTGGCTGGATCGGCACGGGCGTCATGGGCGCAAGCATGTGCGGCCATCTCCTTGATGCGGGCTACTCGACGACCATTTTTAGTCGCACTCGGGCCAAGGCCGAACCGCTGTTAGAACGAGGTGCGACGTGGGCCGATTCGCCCCGCGTCGTTGCTGAGCAATCGGACCTCGTTTTTTCGATTGTTGGATTCCCCCGGGATGTCTACGAAGTGATTCTTGGCGATCGTGGTGCGCTTGCTGGGTGCAGCGCGGGGGCTGTGCTGATCGACATGACTACCAGCAAGCCATCGTTGGCAGTGGAGATCGCTGCGGCAGCGGCTGCTCAAAACGTGGTCAGCATCGATGCGCCTGTCTCGGGCGGTGATGTGGGCGCTAAAAACGGTACGCTTTCGATCATGATCGGGGGCGATCAAGATACGGTTGAGGCGTTGGCACCCTGTTGGGAAGCCATGGGAAGCACCTGGGTTCGGCAAGGTGGCCCGGGTGCCGGGCAACATACCAAGATGGTGAACCAAACGCTCATCGGTGCTGGCATGGTTGGCATTTGCGAAGCGCTGCTTTACGCCTATCGGGCTGGCCTCGACCTCGAGACGGTTATGAAGTCGGTCGCCTCGGGTGCCGCCGGCAGTTGGTCGCTTACGAATCTTGGTCCGCGAATTATCGAGGGTAATTTCGATCCGGGTTTCTTTGTCGAACATTTCATCAAAGACATGGGCATCGTGTTGGAAGAAGCGCGACACATGCAGTTGGCACTGCCGGGTTTGGCATTGGCTGAGCAACTTTACCTCGCATTGGCTGCCCAAGGACATGGGCGTAAAGGTACTCATTCGCTGGTGCTGGCTTTGGCGAAGCTTTCGGAGGTTGATTGGGAGCGACGGGGGGATGTTTGATGTGAGATTTATGATTGTGGATCGGAGGATTGGTGGCGGAAAGCGGCTTCGTTTAGGGTGGTGCCTTCGATGACTTGCTCGAAGGTTAGCTCGGTTGTTGGCCAGCCTAGGCACTGCAATAACTCGTCGAAGGCTTGCTCTGGGCAGTGTCCGCGCAGTTCGACTCGATGTAACTGATCGTCGAAATCGAAGAGGTGGCCGTCGATCTGCCAACGGGTGGGGCCGACGCCGCCGGACCAAATCCATGAGCCGTCGGGCTCGAAGATCATTCGCGGTAGCGATTTCAATTTTTCGGCGACCTGCTCCCAGGTGACTTTGTAGGGATTGCCGAATAGGTTGGTGTGGAAGCGGAGCAAGAGGGTGGGGACTGGGGGTTTGGGACTGGGGGGACGGTGTCCGGCCAGGATGGCCGGGCTATGGTAGTTGTGTGGGTTGCTATTCTTTGGGGAGTTGGTGGCCCATTTTGTCTCGTTTGGTTGCCATGTACTCGGCGTTGTGTGGGTGGATTGGCGGTACGATCGGCACTTGGTCGACGACTTCTAAATCGAAGCCGCCGTAGACAAACGCGTCGGTTTTTTTGGGATTGTTGGTCAACAGGCGTACCTTCGAAAGCCCTAGGTCTTTGAGCAGTTGGATGCCAACTCCATAATCTCGTGGGTCGGCCTTGTAGCCCAAGGCCAGATTTGCCTCGACGGTGTCGAGCCCCTCTTCTTGTAGTTTGTAGGCTTTGATCTTGTCGACCAATCCAATGCCGCGCCCCTCTTGGGGCAAGTAAACCAGGACTCCGCAACCTTCGCGACCGATCATGTCGAGCGCCATGTGCAGTTGGTCGCCGCAATCGCATCGTAGCGATTCCAGCAAGTCGCCGGTGAAACAGGAGGAGTGTAATCGGACCAGTGGAGCGGCTGCTTCGCTTGGGTTTCCGATCACGTAGACCAACGGTTCTTGCGATTCGTACTTTACGCCATAGACGATGATCGTGCCCTCGCCATACTTGGTCGGCAGCTTTGCCTCGGCTTTGCGATAGACGAGCTTCTCTCGTACTCGACGATGGGCGATCAATTGTTCGATCGAAATCATGGGCAGCTTGAATTGCTCGGCCAAGGCTCGCAGTTCGGTGCGGCTTGCGCGATCGCCATGCTCGCCCAAGATTTCGCATAAGGCACCTGCCGGGATGAGGCCGGCCATGCGGGTCAGATCGACCGCCGCCTCGGTGTGCCCTGCGCGGCGAAGCACGCCGCCTTCTTTGGCGACTAGCGGAAACAAGTGCCCGGGCCGGTGGAAATCGGAGGGCACACTCGATGGGTCGCAGAGGGCGGTGATTGTTCGGGCTCGTTCGGCTGCGGTGATGCCGGTACGGGTCGTGTGATGGTCGACGGGCACCGTGTAGTTGGTGCCGAGCGGTGCGGTGTTGGCCTCGACCATCGGCTGCAACTGCAAGCGTTTGCTGATATCGGGTAGGATCGGCATGCACAGCTGGCCCCGCCCGTGGGTGATCATAAAGTTGACCGTCTCGGTGGTCATTTTCTCGGCGGCACAGATGAAATCGCCTTCGTTTTCGCGGTCTTCGGCGTCGACGACGATGATAATTTCGCCGCGGCTGATTGCTTCGACAGCTTCATCGATGGTTGAAAAATTACTAGACATTGGGGTCCAATATGGCTTACGGACGGCGGAAGGGCGGCAGACCCACGAAACCTCTCCCAAAATCTTGCCATTCACGCGGGGGTCAGCGAGTATTATAAGTGTTCTCGATCATTAGGACCATTGGCCCGGAGTACTGACGAATGAGGAAACTCAGCATCTACGGCTCGTTATTGGCCATAAGTGCCATAAGTGTTGGTAATGCGGTCTGCCAGCCGGCCCAGGCCGACGAATTTGATTCGCATTTTGGCCAAGTTTACGTCGAACGTGATTCAGGCCCGCTCAAAGCGGATCTCTATGTGCCGAAGGGCAAAGGGCCGTTTCCTGGTGTTTTGGTTGTGCATGGCGGGGCTTGGTTTACTGGTACCCGTGCCCAGCTTTCGGGATTTGCGCAGCTATTGGCCAGCCGCGGACTGACGGCTGTGGCGATTAGCTATCGGTTTGCTCCTCAGCACAAATTCCCGGCTCAGATTGAAGACTGCAAAGAGGCCGTGCGGTGGATGCGGGAGAATGCGGAGCGACTGAAAATCGACCCCCAGCGAATTGGCGGCTTTGGATATTCGGCTGGCGCCCATTTGGCCGCTCTGTTGGGCACGACAGATGCCGAGGATGGACTCGAAGGTAATGCTCAGCCCCAATCGCCGAGTACGCGTCTGCTAGCAGTCGCTGGTGGCGGGGCACCGTGCGACTTTCGCACCATGCCGCTCGATCTCAAGATGCTTGCCTTTTGGCTTGGCGGAACTCGCCGAGAACAGGAGGGGCAATATCGGCTTGCTTCGCCCGCGGCATTTGTAACGGCTGACGATCCGCCGATGTTCTTCTTTCACGGCGAAAACGACACGCTTGTTCCCGTCGATAGCCCCATTGCGATGTGCCAACAGCTTAACGACGCTGGCGTCTCGGCCGAATTGTACGTGGTTCCCAACGCCGGACATGTGTTTGCGGTGATGGACCGTACGGCATTGGATAAATGCGCCACGTTTTTGGCCGACAAACTCCGGGCAGACGGGGGGATGCCATGACCGAGGTTCTCTCGCCCCTGCCATGCGAGGAATATGTCGAGCAGGTTCATTTTTTCACGGTGCTAGGCGAGCGGCTGGCAGAGAATATGCCTGCGCAGGATGCTTTGGTGGCTTTGCGCGAAGAGATTTTGGCGACCACGAAGCTGCCCATGGCGATCGATTTGCTTCTCACTGAACTTCGACATCAGGGGGCCTTTGCCGATGGCATGAGGTTGCTGGGTCATTACTTCACGCCTTTTCAGACCTATGTGATGACGGAGGCAGAAAACGACCGTAGTCGTTTTGATCTTCGTGTGGGCTTGCAGATACTAGCGCGAGAAGCCCAATATCGGGCGGAGCAAACGATCTCTCGCCAAGGCCTCTTTTTGTATCAATTTGAGGCCCTTTGTCGTAATCGGCTTGGGTACGATGCGGGGTTGGAGGCGATGGCCCACGATCCCTCGTACGACCTTGCGTGGCGAGACTGGATATTGACTGTTCGTAGGCAGATTGGCCTCGTCGAATTGGCTGACCTTATCTATGTGCGTAGCGAGTTTTACCAGGATAAACAGGCTCAGCTAGCGGGGCCTGCTTTGTTGGTTGGCGAAGAGCCGAAGGCTTTGGCTGAGCCGGACGGTGCGGGGGCTGCCCTCTTTGGTCAGCGCGAGGGGAGAATCGCCTGGGCTAACCGAGAAAGAGACCCGTTACTACTATTTGCGGCGATGCAGCGGCAACTGGGGTATCCGGAGGTGCCTCGCACGAAGCTGGCCGACCCAGAACAGCATTTGCTGCCACAATTGTCGCGTCGGGTGGAGCAGCTAGAGGCCCGGCTGAAGCTTGTCGAAGAGGAACAACGGGGCGGCATCCAGTTGGAGCGTTTTTATTCTCGGGAGGACGTGGAAGGTCAATAGTGCAGGGTGGCTTTCCATTCGGTCGTGATTTGTGTCTCTTCGGAAGTTTGCTGGGAAACCGTGGGAAGGATGTCGTGGCCGACACCGCTAACGAATTTACTTTGGGGCTCAAGAAATCCGGGCTAGTTGCTGGGTAGAAATAAATCGTAAAATTCCACCCTGTTTTGCTGTTTTACACCCTGTCGAGTCATGGTAGATTTCGAGAGGCCTCTGGTTGTTTTCAGAGACCAACGCGGGATGGAGCCCCGTTCCCCCCGGAATTCCCTCTGGCAATTACCCTGACCTCGGCCCCGATTTCATGTGCTCCCTCTTTGCATGATCGCTAGCCGAAGCCCTTGACGAGAGAACTACACGCTGTGAGTTTTCAGCTTAGCCTAAGCTCCGAAGCGGTTACTGCGGCCTACCCTGACCAACCTTTGGTCGTTGATCCTGAGTCGACGGTTGGCGAGACCTTGCAGTTGCTTCGGGCGCAGAAGACGGGAAGCGTCTTGGTCTGCGACGAAGGTAGCATGGTGGGGATTTTCACCGAGCGTGATGCGCTGAAATTGATGGCATCTGGGGCTGATCTGACCCAGCCAATTTCGCAAGTCATGTCGCGAGATCCGGTGTCGCTTAGTGCGGATGCCAACGTCGGGGAAGCCATAAAAAGGATGTCGCAGGGCGGTTATCGACATCTACCCATTGTCACCCAAGAGGGTAAACCGACCGGAATGGCGACCGTGTTCGGCATCACCCATTATCTGGTGGACCATTTTCCGGAAACTATTTATACCCTGCCTCCCAACCCTGGTTCAATTCCCAGCGAGCGGGAAGGTGCCTAACTTCATCCCGTACCAGCGAGTGCTTTGTCAGCCATCGATTCAACTAGCCAAAGCACGAGTGCTTTGTTAGCCATCAATTCAACTAGCCAAAGCACTAATATTCTCCCCCTTGCGTGAAGGATTTTTCGGCAATTATGGCCACCTCGACCCCCTCGAAGGCTGTCGCCAATCTTGAAGAAGCGACCGTCCGCTTTTGCGGCGACTCAGGCGATGGCATGCAACTGGCTGGCACCCAGTTTACCAACACCTCTGCTTTGCTAGGCAACGATGTTGCCACGTTTCCAGATTTTCCGGCTGAGATCCGAGCCCCTCGGGGCACCAAGGCTGGGGTCAGCGGATTTCAGATACATTTTTCTAGCAACGAGATATTTACCCCTGGTGATACGGTTGATTCGCTGGTGGCAATGAACCCGGCTGCGCTCGTCACGAATCTAGCCGATTTGCGTGAAGGGGGCGTCTTGCTGGTGAATCAAGATGCCTTCGAAAAGAAAGGCCTTGCCCAAGCCGGCTACGAAACAGACCCCACCGAAGATGGCAGCTTGCACCAATACAAGTTGCATTCGGTGCCGATGACCAAGCTGACCCGGTTGGCGGTCGAAGGTTTGGGGCTTAGCCTGAAAGAAGCGGATCGATGCCGTAACTTTTTTGCCATGGGCCTGGTTTTTTGGCTTTACGATCGTCCGCTCGACCCGACGCTTCGTTTTATCGATGCCAAGTTTGGCAAGCGTCCGGAAGTGGCTCAAGCGAACACGGCTGCCCTGAAGGCGGGCTACCATTACGGCGAGACGGTCGAAGCGATCGGCACGCAGTACCACGTCCCGGCAGCCAAGCTTGAAGCTGGCACGTATCGAAATATTATTGGCAACACCGCGTTTGCTTGGGGGCTGCTTGCAGCCGCACAATCGAGCAAAAAGCGGTTGTTTCTTGGTGCCTACCCTATTACCCCCGCAAGCGATATTCTCCACGAACTTGCCAAGCACAAACATTTCAACGTTCTTACGTATCAAGCCGAAGATGAAATTGCCGCGATGACCGCTACCATTGGTGCCGCTTTCGCGGGTGTCATGGCCGTCACCGCTAGCAGTGGGCCGGGTATTGCACTTAAAGGCGAGGCCCTTGGGCTGGCGGTCATCACTGAACTTCCGATGATTTGCGTTAACGTTCAACGGGGTGGCCCTTCGACGGGATTGCCGACTAAGACCGAGCAGTCGGACTTGTACCAAGTGATGTACGGGCGGAACGGCGAATGCCCGATGCCTGTCATTGCCGCAAGTAGCCCTGGGGATTGCTTTGATGTTGCCATCGAAGCTTGGCGTCTTGCGGTACGTTATATGACTCCGGTCATGGTGCTCTCGGATGGATACATTGCCAATGGGTCTGAACCGTGGAAAGTGCCTTCGCTTGCTGATATCCCCAAGATTCCCGTCGAGCATCCTGGGCCCCTGAGTAATGGCGAAGAGTTTATGCCGTTTGAGCGCGACGAGCGGCTTTCTCGGCCTTGGGCAATTCCGGGGACACCTGGGCTGGAACATCGCTTAGGTGGACTTGAAAAACAAGACATTTCCGGCACGGTCTGCTACGATCCGAACAACCATGATCACATGTGTAGGTTGCGTGCAGAAAAGGTTGCCGGCATTGTCAACGACATTCCCGAACAAACGCTTGATGGCCCCGATACGGGCGATCTGCTTGTCCTGAGTTGGGGCGGCACCTATGGGGCGTGCGCCACGGCCGTCCATCGGGCTTTGGCCGAGGGCAAGAAGGTTAGCCATTGCCACCTTCGCTACTTGAATCCCTTCCCAAAGAACTTGGGCGATATTTTCAATCGGTTCGACAAAGTTTTGGTTCCCGAACTCAATTTGGGGCAGCTTAGTATGATGGTTCGAGCCCAGTACCTGCTCGACACGATCGGGCTGAACAAAATGCAGGGCAAGCCGTTTAGTGTTGGCGAGATTTCCGAGAAAATCGATCAACTACTGCAAGGTACACAATCGTAACGGTCATTTATTCCATTTTATTTGTTAGCGTGAGTTTTCATCACAAGGTTTCGCAATCTCCATGAGCATCGAAACACCACTTCCGATACTAAAACCGGCCGATTTTGCCAGCGACCAAGATGTCCGTTGGTGTCCGGGCTGTGGCGACTATTCCATTTTGGCCCAAATGAAGAAGATGCTGCCCACGCTGGGGATGCCTCGTGAGAACATTGTCTTCATCTCGGGTATTGGCTGTTCTAGTCGCTTTCCGTACTACATGAATACTTATGGCATGCACTCGATCCATGGCCGTGCGCCGGCCGTAGCTTCGGGTTTGAAGACGAGTCGGCCCGACTTGCAAGTTTGGGTGATTACGGGCGATGGCGACGGGCTTTCGATCGGTGGCAACCATTTGATGCACACCATTCGTCGGAACATGGACCTCAACATTGTCTTGTTCAACAACCGTATTTATGGGTTGACCAAAGGTCAATACTCGCCCACCTCGCCATTGGGCAAGAAAACCAAGAGTAGCCCGATGGGTTCGATCGACAACCCGTTGCACCCGTTGTCGCTGGCCCTCGGTTGCGAAGCCTCGTTTGTCGCTCGCAGCATCGACACCAATATCAAACACCTCGGCGCCACTCTCAAGCGTGCTGCCGACCACCGTGGCACTTCCTTTGTCGAGGTTTACCAGAATTGCAACGTCTTTAACGACGGTGCGTGGAACTACGCCAAAGATCGCGAGACCAAGGCGGACACCACGCTGGAACTCGAACATGGTAAGCCTCTCATCTTCGGCAAAGACCGCAACAAGGGTATCCGACTGAACGGTTTGGATCCGGAAGTGGTGGATCTTGGCAGCGGGATCGCCGAAGACGACCTCCTATTTCACGACGAGCGCTGCCCGGAACCTAGCTTGGCCTATTTGCTCAGTCGTATGCGATACGAAGACGGTTTCCCAGAGCCCATCGGCGTATTCCGTTCAGTCGATGTGCCTCGGTACGATGAAATGGTCAACGAGCAAATCGAAACCGCGACCAAGGAGAAGGGTCGCGGCGATTTAGAAGCTCTGTTCAACTCGGGCGAAACTTGGAAAGTCACATGATAACCTGTCCATTCTGCGGATCTGAAATCCTCGAAGGTGCTGACGTTTGTGATGACTGTCAGCATTCGCTCACGGATATGAGCATCCCGCAACCGGTGACCCCTGTCGAGCGCGGCTTGCTCAAGGATCGCATTCGAACGCTCAATCCTAGAGTTCCCTACGTGGTGTCTCCCGAGACGCCAATCGGCACTGTGCTTGAGAACATGCTCGCCGAATCGATCGGCTGTGTGATGATTGTTCAAGACGACAAGCTCCTCGGCATTTTCAGCGAGCGTGATGCGCTCATGAAGCTCAACGCTGAAGTGGCCCAGTTTGTCGATCGCCCCATCAGCGCGTTTATGACGCCGGAGCCTATTACACTGGAAGCGAAAAACCGCATCGCCTACGCCTTACATAAAATGCACGTCGGCGGCTATCGACATGTCCCCATCATGACCGATGGCAAGCTCACCGGGGTGATTTCGATCCGGGATATTCTTGCCTATCTGAGCGAGAAAATTGGGGTGCCTGTTTAGCGTCTTGGATGGTGAGTCGGCTTGGTGGCTGGAGGTATGCTTGCCTTGGGGGGGCCGTGGACCGCGTGGCGGTCCGGCTGGGGGCTAATTCTCAAATCGTTTAGTGCGTGGATAGCGACAACATGCCCAGCAAACCCGAATTGGTCTTTGCTCCGATGCAGGCGGACGATTTCGAGGAGGTCCGAAAACTCTGGCTCGGGTGCGATGGAATGATACTCGACGCACGGTCGGATTCTCGCGAGCAGATTCATTTCTATTTGCAGCGGAATCCTGGGCTGAGCCAGGTCGTGCGGGATGGGGGGCAGATTGTCGCGGCAGTTCTTTGTGGGCACGATGGTCGACGAGGGTATCTCTCGCATCTTGCCGTTCATCCGGATTACCGACGTGCTGGATTGGCCCGCCAGATGGTGCAAAAGTCGCTGTCGAGTCTGGCTGCGGTCGGCATCCCTGGCTGCAATATTCGACTGTTCACCAAAAACGAACTTGGACGTAAGTTTTGGAAGGAAGCGGGTTGGCAGCTACTTGAAGTCGAGGTGTGGATCGCTGACACGCCGGACAGTTGATTGGGCTTGGGTTCAACAAAAGGAAATATGACGAGCATCATCCTGAGCCGACTTGGCGGCTGCCGGTTTTTTTGAATCGGATGGAATTCGCCCTATTTCCGGCTTCCTGATGGCTCGCACTGCACTAGAATGACCGTATGGGGTCGCGAAAAATACATCTCGAATGGGTCGACGAACGTGTTGCAGAGATCGTGCGTCGCAAGACTCCGGCTGAGCGTATTGCTATGATACTCGACGCAAACGACACCGCGCGATCGTTGGCCGCTGCCGGAATCCGGCACTGCCATCCCGACTGGGACAAACGTCGGGTACAGGCGGAAGTCGCTAGGAGGATGCTTGGTGACACTGGGTGATCTACTACGGCTTACCGTGGAATCGTTGCGACGGCTGCAAATTCCGTACGCTGTTGTCGGTTCGTTTGCCAGCGGCGTTTGGGGTGAGCCGCGGATGACCCGTGACATCGACGTAGTCGTGCAGCTTGGTCCTCAGGAGATTGAGGACTTCTGTGGCGTCTTTTCCGACGACCAGTTCTACCTGAGCCGAGCGGCCATCGAGGAGGCTGTTTCTCTGCATCGGCCATTCAACGTCATCCATCCCGATTCGGGAAACAAAGTGGACTTCATGGTTATTGGCAATAGTGGCTGGAACGGCTTGCAGTTGTCGCGGCGCATTGAAATTGAGTTGGCCGAAGGCATTACTGGCTATGTCGCAGCCCCCGAGGATGTCATTCTTGGCAAGCTCACCTACTACAAGGATGGCGGATCGGACAAACACCTACGTGATATCGCTGGCATTCTCAAGATTAGTGACGAAATCGTAGATCGCGAGTACATCAACAGACAGGCTCGTCAGCTTCAGGTTTTTGACATTTGGCGAGAGATTCTTGATACCTTGCGGTCCTCGTGATGGTGGGGGGCCGTGGACCGCGTGGCGGTCCGGCTGTGGGGTAGCTTGCTGAATCTGACTCTACTTTTTCCTTGCTTTCGTGTAGAGTTGTAGTGTCTGTGGCTTTCTCCTCCTTGGCGAATAGCGAGGCGTAGCTCTTATGTGTTTCACGCTTTCTTCCGATGCGATTCGATGTGTTGAAGAGAATGTTTCGCGACTGCTGAAGCAGTTCTCGCCTGATGAGGGTTCGTCGCTTGGTGTTGATGTTCAGGAGGCGGTCTATTTGGCTCGGCAAATGCAGGGCCGTGCGGCGGCTTTGCAAACGCCTGCCGAGCGTCGCCAGCAAAGCGAGCTTGACCGGATGATTCAGTCGGCGGGCGACAAAGCCACGCTTATGCAGCTCACCGATCAGGCTTTTCGGTCGCGGCTACCCCATCGGGCCGCCGACCAGATGATTCATATTCTCGACGTCCAAGGTGTTCCGCGATTCTTTAGCGCGCTCGATCGCACGTTGCTCAAAGGTTTTCAGTCGTTCGGTGCTTACTTGCCCGGCGTTGCCATGCCGTTTGTCAAAGAAAAGATGCAGCAAGAAACTGCCAATGTGGTGTTGCCAGCCGAGGAAGAGCATCTTCGTGGCCATCTTCGCAAGCGTTGGGAAGAGGGGGTGCGGATGAACGTCAACTTTCTCGGCGAATCGCTGCTCGGCGAGCGCGAAGCGGAGCGACGGTTGAAGATGTACCTTCAAGCACTCCAGCGGCCTGAGATCGAAGTGATCTCTGTGAAAATCTCGACCATCTATTCTCAAATTTCAGCCCTTGCTCGCGAACATACGATCAAGGTTCTTTGCGACCGCATGGAATTACTTTATCGGGCAGCGGCCAAGGGTCGGTATTTGCGTCGCGATGGCACCGAGACCTCCAAGTTTGTTTATCTCGACATGGAAGAGTATCGCGACAAGGCGATCACCGCCGAAGTGTTCATGCGGACTCTCGACCGTCCCGGCCTTGAACAAGTTCGAGCCGGAATTGCCTTGCAAGCTTATATTCCAGACTCTTTTCAAACACAGCAGCGCATTACCGCTTGGGCTCGCAAGCGTCGAGAGCAAGGCAAATCGCCCCTGACGATTCGGATTGTCAAAGGCGCGAACATGGAAATGGAACGCGTTGAGGCTAGTATTCGCGGTTGGCCGTTGGCTACGTTCGACCAGAAGTGTGATACCGATGCCAATTACAAACGGATGCTCTGCTTCGGCATGCAGTCGGACAATCTCGCTGCGGTGCAGCTAGGCATCGCTTCTCACAATCTCTTTACGCTTGCATACGGGTTGGTGCTTGCCTCGCGCGCACGGGCCCTCGGGCAGGTTCAATTCGAAATGCTTGAGGGCATGGCCAGTCACCAGCGTCGGGCGTTGTTCGAGATTTCGCAAAACATGTTGCTCTACGCACCGGCTTGTCGGCAAGAAGATTTTGTGAATGCCATCGGCTATCTGGTCCGCCGCCTTGATGAAAACACGGGCAGCGAAAACTTTCTTCGTCATGCCTTTAGTCTGCGCGTCGACAGCCCTGATTGGCAACGACTCGAAGCGGCTTTCCTGCAGTCGTTCGATCGCATGGAAAGCGTGTCTGCTGAGCCCAATCGCAAACAAGACCGGCAAAACGAATCTCCCCCAGCCCCCAACCCCCAATCCCATTTTACCTTCGCAAACACCCCCGACACCGACTGGTCGCTTCCAGAAAATAGCGATTGGGCCGCCAATATTGTCGATCGTTGGGAAACCCGTTGCGATCAACACGCAGCCCAAGTGCCGCTCGTGATTGCTGGCGAACAGCTTGTCGACGACCGGCAGAAACAGGCGTCGTACGATCCTTCTCGCCCAGGGACGGTCGTTGCCTATTATCAGCAGGCCGTAGCGGCGGATGTCGATAGGGCGACCACCTGCGCTCGCCAAGACCCCGACCACTGGCGCAACTTGCCGGTTGCGCAACGTCGTGACATTCTTTTTTCGGTCGCCGATGAAATATCCGCCTCGCGAGGCGAGCTTATGGGCGCCATGCTTGCCGAGGGAGGAAAAACACTACTTGAATCGGACCCCGAGGTATCCGAAGCGGTCGACTTCTGCCGTTTTTATGCCGAGTCGGCAGAGCATTTTTGTGGCTTACCAGGTTTGCTGCCGAGTGGCCGAGGTACGGTAGTGGTTGTTTCGCCTTGGAATTTTCCGCTCGCTATCCCTTGCGGTGGCATCGCAGCCGCACTTGCTGCGGGCAATACGGTTATTTTCAAGCCGGCCTCGGACACGGTGCTGATTGCCTATTTGCTCTGCCAATGTTTTTGGAAACAGGGCGTCCCGCTGACTGCACTGCAATTTATGCCCTGCAGCGGCGCGACCGTTGGGCAGCAACTTGTTACTCACGACGAGGTCGATACGGTTGTACTTACCGGCGGCACCGAAACCGCGATGCGTATGCTTGCCGCCAAACCGCGGATGCACCTGCTTGCCGAAACGGGTGGTAAGAACGCTACGATTGTCACGTCGCTTGCGGATCGCGATTTGGCGATTAAAAACGTGCTGCACTCGGCCTTTAGTCACAGCGGGCAAAAATGTTCGGCTACGTCACTCTTGATTTTGGAGCAAGAGGTTTACAATGATTCCAAATTTCGCGATTCGCTCTGCGACGCAATCGAAAGCTTGCACGTCGATTCTGCCTGGCAACTGCCGACCAAGCTTGGCCCACTCATTCGCCCCCCCAGCGGAGAGCTTGAACGCGCGCTCAAGGAGCTTGAGCCGGGCGAATCGTGGGCGGTTATGCCACGGTTACACGTCGGCGACAATCCGCACCTGGTTAGCCCTGGGGTGAAGTGGGGCGTGCAGCCAAATAGCGTCACCCATTGCACCGAATTTTTTGGGCCTCTACTTGCCGTCATGCCTGCTCACGATTTGCATGAGGCGATCGATTTGGTTAACGCCACGGGTTACGGCCTTACCTCGGGTTTAGAAAGTCTTGACGACCGGGAGCAAAAACTTTGGCAGGAAGGTATCCGTGCGGGAAATCTTTACATCAACCGACCGACGACCGGTGCTATTGTTCTTCGCCAACCCTTTGGCGGCATGGGGAAAAGCGCCATCGGGCCGGGTATCAAAGCCGGTGGTCCCAACTATGTTGCGCCGCTCATGCATTTCGAAACTAGTGGGGATCATCTCGATCGTCGGACCGACTTGGGCGATACTCTGCTCGACGATTTTTGTGATTCACTCCGAAAGGTCGCCACACGTCATCATCTCGACACCAATCAGCTAGACGAAATCGTCACCGCCGTCCAAAGTTACGAGCACTGGATGGCCACCGAGTTCGACCACACCCACGACTCTTTCGGTCTGCTTGGCGAAGACAATTTCAGGCGTTACCTGCCGTTGCGAGAGCTGATTATCCGTGTGCATGACGAAGACACTATGTTCGATATCTTTGCTCGTGCGTTGGCGGCACGAACCGCCGGCTGCCAGACCGTGGTTAGTTCGCCCCCAGGTTTAGATTCAGCCGCCGTAAAACTTTTGGACGAACTTACCCACGATTGGGCCGGGGCGATCGAGTTCGTTGAAGAATCGGACTCGCAGCTTGCCGACTCGCTCGGCAACGGCCATCTTGTCAGGCTACGATACGCCCACCCTGCGCGAGTTCCTGACACCCTCCGCATGGCTGCGGCCAACCAGGGCGCGTATATTGCCGACACTCCGGTATCCTCGCATGGTCGCGTTGAGCTGCTTTGGTATTTCCAGGAGCAAAGCCTGACGCATGTTTATCATCGTTATGGGAATTTGGGGAGGCGGGGGCTTGTCTCCGGCGATCTGTAAGATCGCGGTTATTTTTTGATCGCGGGTATTTGTGAAATCGCGTGAGGATCTTCTACGGGAATTCCCTTAGAAAATGGGCTTGATGTTTTTTAGGCGCGACTCGGTTTCGGCCATGAGGGCGTCTTCTGCCGCTTCGTCCGCCGCCTGGTAGGTTACGCTAAATCGCAAGTACGGCCCGGCGTCGTCCCACGGCACCGTGCAGATCGATTGCTCGGTGATTAGATATTGGCTGGCGGCCTCGCCATTTTCGAAGGTGGTGCCGTCTTCTAAACCCTTGGGTGAGGGCGTGTACAGAAAATAAGTTCCTCCCGGCATCTCGCACTGGAAGCCGCAACGCTTTAGCATCACCACCAACTTTTCGAGTCGCCGTTTGTACTTGGCGTGAATCCGTTGCGGTATCGATTCGTCGTCTAATGCCGCCGCGGCCGCTTTTTGGATGGCGATAAACTGCCCCGAATCGCAATTGTCTTTGACATCGGCAAACGCACTCACGATCCGCTCGTGCCCACAAACCCAGCCCATCCGCCAGCCGATCATGTCGAAACCTTTCGACATCGAATGTACTTCGACGCCCACCTCTTTCGCCCCCGGCACTGCCAAAAAACTATTCGGCTTTTGGTCGAACGAAAGCAACGCATGTGCCGCATCTTGCACCACTACCACGTCGTTTTCTTTGGCGAAGCGGATCGCCTCTTCGTAAAATTCTCGCGTTGCCGTCGCACCGGTCGGGCTATTCGGATAGCACAACACCAGCAGCTTGGCCTTGGCACGTACGTCGTCGGGGATGCTTGCCAAATCGGGCAGGAAATTGTTCTCGGCCAGCAGCGGCAGTTTGTAGACGATACCGCCGTAATAGGCCGTGTGTGTGCCTGCCACCGGGTAGCCTGGCACGGTCATCAGCGTGATGTCGCCCGGATTGATGAACGCCGCTGGCAGCATCGCCAGCGCCGTTTTCGAGCCGATGCAGTGATTCACCTCGGTTGCGGCATTCAGCTCGACGCCAAACTGCCGTTGCATGAATCGGGCGACCGCCTCTTTGAACTCGTCGATGCCATTGTCGGCATAGCCACGGTTTTCGGGGTTGCCGATCTCGTCCGCCATCGTGCGGAGTACCACTTCGTCTGCGACGCCATCGTTTTCGCCGATGCCAAAGTCGAGCAATTGCCGCTTGGGGTGATCAGCCAGCGCTTTGCGTTTGGCTCGCTTGATTTTTTCAAACTTATAGATAGCGGTGCCTTTGCCATACTGGGCACCGCCGATGCGATCGGCAAAAAGTTGTTGGAGGTAGGAATCGGACATAGTGGATCGCAGAGGTGAGAATGTGAAGTGGAAACCGCTAGGTTACCCCGCGATGATGCGGTCGGCAATGACCGATCGTTGGAGTAATCGTTGGGCAAACTCGAACGGCGGGGCGTTCGTCGTGGCCGACGGCGCTAACTTACGGTTTGAGTTCCTTCGGCAATTGGGGGAACTTGAACGGTGGTTCGGGGACTCGGATTACCAAATCGCTGGCGTTGTAATCAAAGTCTTCCGGCGATTCTTTGACCCACTCACCGTTGATGATCTCGCCGACCATGTTGGTTCCACCATCATCGACACCGTTTTGGAACACGCTGTAGAGCAAGTAACCGCCATCGCTCTTTCGTTTGTAAATAAACGGCTTCTCGGTGTACAAATCCAATGGCAGTGCGGGCAGAATCGCAGGCGACAACTCATCAAGGCTTTCAGGATATTCGCCCTGTCGCGCGCGATACACTGCGAGCGCCGCTGCTACCAGTGTTAACCGTTGTGTCGTGATTGCCCGATCCTCGGCCCCTGTGATAGCGTCCAAAGACGAAAGAAATAGGCTTAGTAAGATGTCGGAAATCATCTGGCTTCGACGACGGCGGCTTACAAAACTCCCTAAGACGGCACCTGGAGTAGTCGCCGCAGAACCCAGTAGCGACAAGTCGGTGTCAATGTTTGCTAACTCTTGCTTTCGTTGAGCATAGGTAGGCAAGCGTGCCGCATTTGCTATTCGGTCGTACCATCGGTTCCCCTCGCGTAGTACATGGTTCCAGTCGATGGCTAGCATCGACATTACCGCCACCGGTCCGCCATCATCGCCGCCAAATTCACCTGGGGTTATTTCCCCCTGTGCCATCCGTAAAACAATGTCGATATACATTAGTCGCTCTCCTTGGTCGAGCGAATATGCCATTCTTGACGCAGGCGGCAACCCTTGTAGATCGACAAGTATTTGTGCCGCTTCTTCTTTCCCTAAGCCATCATGCTGTAAGTACGTCACCGTTACTCGACATGCCATCCCATCAATGGCGATCGCGACTAATTGCCCGACCAGGGTACTATCTCGGCTCGTGTGGCGTGCCAATCGGAAACAGGCCAAAATATCCGCCCACGCCTCGGCAGTTCGCCCTTCGCCCAGGTGCCACATTGCACGAGCCTGTAATGCACGCACCGCGCTGCGCATCCTTTGGATATCGGGCAGCAAAACCCCAATGAGAGAGTCATCTTTGCCATCGAGCAATGACGGCGAAGGCGAAAAATACTTCGGTCGCGCCGCGGCTTCGACAAGCATGTCCAACGGTTTTTGATTCGCTTTCGCCCACTTCGCGAGCGCAGGCATCTGCTCGCTTGTCCAAGGTCGCCCCATCGCTTCGTAGACAAGTTCATCACGCAATCGTTGTTGCCACTCCTCCGTTAGTAATTCATTTGCCGCCTGATCTGACAACTCGTCAGAAAACCGCTCGGTCAATTCAGCCGCGACTTGTTCCCTGACACTTTTTGAGAAAACTGTAACCAAGCTATCTTGCCCGGTGGGCACCGCCTTCATCCCCAGGGCACCGGCCATCAGTAGCCAATGCTTTTGGTCGAGTTCTCCCGGCCAGGTTGCCTGCCAAATAAGCACCGCGGCGTTGTTCTCGGGCGTTACCCCTTTGCCATCTCGCGCAAGAATATAAGCCGAGAAATCGGGCAACCCATCTGGGCCCAAGGGTTCGGTAATAAATGTTGTTTCTTTGGAAACAACAATTCGAGATGTCGCGAAAAACAACTGAAAAAGAAACCAAGCCAGACAAAGCAGCAACAATGCCGCCAGGATCCAGATCACAGGCAACTTGCGAGGCACAACAACCGGCTCAGCGTCAGACATATTTGGGGCTCCCATGGACTGTTCGCCCTATTCTAGCGTCCCCAGCCTGACCGTGGCACCCGTCAATCAGGATTGCCAGACCACGCTACATAGTTCCTATTCGCTCACAAATCTTCGGCTGAAAGATCGTGCTGGGCGAGATGGAGAACGCGAAAGACCAGGACCATGTCTGGACGAATCGTATAAACAACTCGGTGGGTCAGTCTCTGCCCGAGTCCGAAATTGACTTGGCGCAACTCGACCGACAAGTTGTCGTTTTCTTGAGCATGGGCAAAACATTCTGGACGCGACCTCAATAAATCAATCGTCGCCACAAACTTTTGATACCAACGGTCTGCCTGTTTCGCCGAGCGATTTTCTGCCCACCAACTGCAGGCCGAGTCGACGTCCTTGTGTGCCTGCTCGGTCAAGAATACTTTATGAGCCATTTACTCGCCCAAAAATCCGTGCTTTGCTCGGAGTTCTGCATCAATCTCTTCAAACGGGCGAATCCGGCCCGCTTCCTCATCGTCGATTCCTTTTTGGATCGCGGCGATGTCGACGTCGCGGTGTTTGAGCGTCGCGAGTGCTTCGCGTAGCACTTCCACTTCGTTCTCGTACCGACCGCCGGCCAGAAAAGACTTCAGGGTGGTATCAATATCCGCAGGCAGTTGCAAATTCATATTTTTCGAGCCTCCTACCTTACAACGATACCATACAGCAGCGAGTCGACGCAAGAAAATTGGTTTACGTCTGATCGTCGTTTGTTCCGGTCTCAGGCGGTGTCTCAACTTCTTCCACGTTTTCATCCTGCGGCACACGTACCACCGCGGCTAGGCTATCGCCTTTGTCGAGCGACATGATCCGTACGCCTTGGGTGTTGCGGCCGATGCGGTTGAAGTCGCTGACCTTGATTCGCTGAATCTTGCCCCGGGCGGTCATCATCATTAGCTCGTCGGTCTCGTCGACTTGGACAATGCCGATTACCGGGCCGTTGCGAGCGGTGGTTTTGATGTCTCGCACGCCTTTGCCGCCGCGGTGTTGCGTGCGGTAACGGAACGACGAGCTGGTTTCGTCTTCGCTGGAATCTTCGATGTCGGTGGCGTTCGGGCCGAACGGGGTGCGTTTGCCGTAGCCGTTTAAGCAAGCCGTGAGCAGGGTTGCTTCGGGGTCGGCCACGACCATGCCAACAAGCTGGTCGCCCTTGGATAAACGGATTCCTTTTACGCCGCTCGTATTGCGGCCCATCGGTCGAGCGTCGGATTCGTCAAACCGAATCGCCATGCCGTTGGCGGTGGACAGCACCAATTCGTCGCCCGGTTTGGTCACCACGACGTCGACCAACTCGTCGTCGTCTTTCAGTTTGATCGCAATGATGCCGGTCTTCATGGGGCGGCTATACGCTTTTAGCAGCGTTTTCTTTATCAAACCCTTGCGAGTTGCCATCACGAGCGAGTGATCGGGTAGATCAAAATCGCGGACGGCACGGCAATCGGCAATTTTCTCGCCCTCGCTCAGGTTCAGCAGATTGACGACTGCACGACCTTTGGCATCGCGCGACAGTTGCGGCAAGTTGTAAACTTTTTGCCAGTACACCTTGCCCTTGTTGGTAAAGAACAGCAAGTAGTCGTGCGTGCTGGTGACAAACAAGTGTTCGACCGGATCGTCACTGTCGGTCTTAGCGCCCTTCACGCCCTTGCCGCCCCGACGCTGTGATCGGTAGACGCTGGTCGGGGTGCGCTTGATGTAGCCGTTGTGCGAAATCGAGACCACCATGGTCTCTTCTTCGATCAAATCTTCGAGATTGACGTTGCCTATTTCTTCGTGGCTGATTTCGGTGCGACGAGGATTCGCATGTTTGGCGATTAGCATTTCGCAGTCTTCGCGAATGATCGTATAGATATTGGCCTCATCCGAAAGGATTCGGTTGTACTCGTCGATTTCCACCAGTAAGGCGCCATGCTCGCCGGCTAATTTTTCTTGTTCCAGATTCACCAATTGGCCAAGCGTCATTTTCAAAATGGCATCGGCTTGCACTGCGGTCAACGAATACTCTTCGGCGACGCCACGCTCTTCTTGGAACTGCGAATAGCCGACCTCGCCGAGCGCCCGTTTCAACAGTGCCCCCGGCGTCTTGATCTCGACCAACGCCCGCTTTGCTTCTGGCTGCGTCTTCGAAGCGCGAATCACGCGGATTACTTCGTCGATGTTTGCATGGGCGAGCAACAAACCTTGCACGGTGTGCTTGCGCTTGCGTGCCTTGGCCAACAAGAACAGCGTTCGCCGGCGAATCACAATCACGCGATGCCGTAGAAATTCTTCTAGCATCTCCTTCAGGTTCATTACCCGAGGTTTTCCGTCGACCAAGGCCAGCAGAATGACCGAGAACGTGTCTTGCAGCGGCGAATACTTGTAGAGTTGATTCAAAACGACATCTGGGTCGGCGTCGCGTTTGAGTTCCAGAATTAGCCGAACCGGTTCTTTCAGATCGCTTTCGTTGCGTGTGGCCGAGATGCCTTGAATCTTGCCATCGTTGGCCAACTCGGCGATTCGCTTTTCGACTCGATCGCGTGCTTGTTGGAAAGGTATCTCGTGAATGATGATGCGCGTTTTCTTGCCGTTTTCTTCGATGCTGGTTCGCGCACGCACGGTGATGGTGCTACGGCCCGTTTCGTAACCCTGCCAAATCGAAGACCGACCGCAGACGATGCCGCCGGTTGGGAAGTCAGGGCCGGGGATAAATTCCATCAATTCTTGGATGGTGATATCGCGGTTATCGATCAACCCGATCACCCCTCGGCAGACTTCGCCCAAGTTGTGCGGCGGAATCGAAGTCGCCATCCCCACGGCGATACCGTTGCCCCCATTGACCAGCAAGTTCGGAAACTTTGCTGGCAAGACCGTCGGCTCATTGTGTCGCTCGTCGTACGTCGGCACAAAGTCGACCGTATCGAGCTTCAAGTCCTCGAGCATCATTGCGGCAAACGGCGACAACCGTGCCTCGGTATATCGCATCGCAGCCGGCGGCAAGCCAGCGATCGAACCGAAGTTGCCCTGCTTATCGACCAACACGTGCCGCATGTTCCACTCTTGGGCCATGCGCACTAGTGTCGGGTAGATGACACTTTCGCCATGCGGATGATAGTTACCGCTCGTATCGCCAGAGATTTTGGCGCACTTCACCCGAGACGCGCCTGGCGAGAGATTCAGATCGTTCATCGCCACCAAAATCCGCCGCTGCGACGGCTTCATCCCGTCACGCGCATCGGGCAGCGCACGGCTAACGATCACGCTCATCGCGTACGTCAGATAGCTTTCTTTCAGCTCGTCTTCGATGGGCAAATCGATAAGCTGAGCCGCGATGGCTTGTTGTTGTTCATCTTCGGGATTTGGGGGATCGGTCGAGTCGGTCGACACGGCGGGCGTCCTTTCGAGACAAGAAAAATTTTATGTCGATTTCAAATTTGACTTCAGGGATGTAATTACTTGGTCGCAGGAGACCTTTTTGCCATATTGAAAGCGATTTGAAGCCGGTCTCCGATCAGCCGATCCATACAAAAAATGCGGCAAGACGGGAGAAACAGCCAACGATCCCTAGGATCGCAGCAAGATTCACAAGAACCCTTAATTTACCAGGGTTTGGGCCACCTAACAACGGGCCTAGAACTGGCCCTCGCAGCCCGTTTTTTGCCCCTCGCCCAATATCCGCCTCAAACCAGCGAACAACCCCTTACCTGCCGTTTTCCAAAAGATCGCTCGACCCTTATCCCATTGCCCTGGGTTTATTCGCTCGAAGGTCTTAGAATGGCAGATTACCCCCCTCACCCAGCAACCGTCCAACCATGGCTACTATTTCCTTTCCTAACGCCCAAGGTTCGACCGCACCGGAAGACCTGATCGAAATCGATCTCAAAGAACCTTGGATCGCCGCCATCCTTGCCTGGGCGTTGCCTGGTTTGGGGCACATTTACCAAGGACGCACTGGCAAAGGCATCCTTTTCTTTGTCTGTATCCTGGGCACTTTTTTCTATGGCCTCTACATGGGCAATAGCAAAGAGGTCTACGCCGCCGTTCCCTGGGAACAACAATACCGATGGCAATATCTCTGCCAACTCGGCGTTGGGCTACCAAGCACCCCCATGCTTTGGCAACGCAGCAAAGTACTCAAAGATCCTGATTTCGAAGGCTTCATGGCGCCTCCACGCCGCGGACAGTTTGAAACGAAAGATGACTCTGGTAATATTTCTCGCCAGCCCTCGGAACGAGCCAAGTGGACGCTCGATACCCATCCCTTCTCTGAAATCAGTACGGTCTATACCGTGGTCGCAGGCTTGCTCAATATATTGGTTATCTGCGATGCTGCCGCCGGGCCGCTGCTGATTAGCACACAGCCGGATAAAAAAAAGAAGAAAGACGACAGCGACGACGATTCGCCCTAGAGCTGTGTCATTTCATTACTAACAATTGTCAAAACGCTCGTTCACACCTCAAACCCAAAAACTCTGTATGGTTTCTTTCGCACTAGCCGTGAACCCCGCCATGTTCCTGCCGCTCTTCGCGGTTATGAATCTATGGTATGCCGTCCCGCTTATCGTCAGCGTTAGTATGGTCTGTGCTGCAACGCGCCACGAAGAGTTCGGCCCCATCCTCAACCACGCGGTACGGTTTGGATTCTGGATCGCTATTTTCATGGGCGCAGTGATGGCCCTACTGGCCGTCATCAACATGCTGGCCTAAGAAAACAGCTTGCCGCTTGCCGCCAGTGGTTCAAGAATCTAGACTGGCCATTATGCGTCCGTAGCTCAATTGGATAGAGCACTGGTCTTCGGAACCAGGGGTTGGAGGTTCGAGTCCTCCCGGGCGTACTTACTATCAAAGGACTTACGTCGACGGCCCTTTTCGGCACCTCAAAAGTGTACCTAGGTACACATTGGTGTAAGCCTTTCCCATTTTGCCAAAACGTCCCTGTCGGACCCTCTTCTAGTGACGCAATGATGACGTTAGCCAGTTTGCTATGTCACCCCTAGCGTCACCCTTCTCAGGCTGGTTTTTAAGTCCTTTCAGCCTGTGTGACGCTAGTGACGCTAATAATGCTTACTAGCCCTCTCGTCTCTACAAACGGTTTGATCTCTTCTTGTCGGCCCTACTGCTGCGGTTTGAATATTCAGTTCAAATCTTGCGGGTGAATATCTCCGAAGAAAATCTTTTCGTAGCAAACTCCTCTCTGCAAGGCGTTTTCTAATTCAACTCAAAAATTTGTGGTGGGAAGTGAATAACGGTCGCACTTGTTGTGGGCCGTGATTGAAATCTTCTTTAGTTCGCCAACGTTCGACGGATGCGCGGCCTGCAGTGTTCACTTGCTACGAAGGAGAAATGAAATGAATCCCAACAGTAATATTGTGGTGCCACCCCTCACCGGGTGCAAGCCAAACGCCGTTCCCCACTTGAACGCAAACCAGCCCAATGTCCCATGTGCTGACAATGTATTTCAAGTTCCAAAAGTGATTGATTCTACAATCGAACCCCCGACAAAAAAAGTTCCTGAACCCGATGACAAAAAACCAAAACCAAAACCAAAAGCGATTTACGATATTGCGATCGAAGAAGGAATCTTTTGCTTTCAGGACCAGCACGGAGATGCTTTTGGCTGGTTACCTGTCGGGGAGTCCCAGGATTATGGGGAATGTTTGAGGCTGAGGTCGAGGGCTTTTCGAAAACAACTCGTAAAACTTACGGAGCGAAACAACAAGCGCCGGCCCAAGTGGAAGGAGCTTCACGAAGCGGTGTCCATGGTGGATTTGGACGCCGAGCTCGCTGGAAAAAAAGAAATCCACATTCGAATCACTTCAGAGAAAGACAAGATATTTATCGATCTCGCCGACAAAAAATGGCGGATGGTCAGAGTCGACGCACAGGGCTGGAAGGTGGTACCACAAACGGAGCCGCGGTTTACCCGCTATCTCCACCAAAAACCACTTTGTGTACCGGTCGCTGGAGGCGACCCACACCAGCTTTTCGAGTTTATTTCGATCGAAGACCGGCAGGAGCGACTACTGCTCTTGGCTTGGATGCTGGCCGCACTCAATCCTAAAATTCCAAGCCCTATTTTCATTCTGGTGGGGACTCAAGGTTCCTCAAAAACCACTTGCTGTCGACGACTGCGAAGCCTCCTCGACCCCAGTGCGGTTGACATGCTGGGTGAGATTGAGCTCGCTCAATTAGTACAGACGTTTGCACATCACGCGGTGCCCTGTTTTGAAAACGTGTCTTGTTTTAAACGCCGAACTGCGGACATGTTTTGCCGAGCGGTTACCGGTACTGGCATTGAGCGTCGTAAACTCTTCACCGACTCAGAATCGGTGCTCTTTTCTTTCCAACGGGCGATCATGATCAATGGTATCTCGATGCCGAGTGTCAGGCCTGATTTCCTGGACCGTTGTATTGTAATTCATTTCAACCGTCTCAAGAGCTTTACGTCGCTGAAACATCTCGATGCCAAATTCCTTAGACAGCAGCCATCGATTTTTGGCTCCTTGCTGGACCTGCTCGTAAAGACACTGCAGGCCTACGAAACAACGCCCGATTCTAGCGATTTTCGCATGGCGGACTTCGCTAGTTTTGGCAGGGCCATGGCGGTTGCTCTTGGCGACCCTGCAGAGGCCTTTGATGCGGCGTACAGAGCAAGTGCTACGCGGCAGGCAGCAGATTTTATGGAAGCCTGTTCTACCGCTCAATTGCTAAAGACTGTCGCCGAATCGTATGGCGTTGAACAACCTTGGATAGTCACCGCAAATGAAATACTTGAGACGTTAAAAGCAACAGCAAGAAACGATCAACTGCCTGGCCTTATCAAGAGTT
>JAADGV010000091.1 GCA_013152205.1 Planctomycetota bacterium | reverse complement strand
GTTCTCGAACGACTTCCTCGGCTGCCTCCTTGCCCTGGACCTCTCGGAGACGTTTGAATAGCCTGGCAAATTCGCCCCAATGACGCTTCGACAACTTGGAGCGAATGTTGCGTTCCTTGTGAACCAGACAACGTTGGGAAGCTGCTGTTTTCTTTGTTCGAGAATTTCGCCCTGAACTTTCCATTGCTCCTCCCACTTGGTTAGTATCTTGTCATATCTTTCTAATTGTGACAGCAACCTCTTGTGTACTTCTTTCGTATCACTCGGATCATCTTGGCTTTGAATTGCAAAAGCGATGGTCAGAACCAAAGACGTTACAGCGAGCAAAGCGATTACACCAGTTTTAGTCATGACAGAATCCGCTCTAAGATTGGGAGCCGTTCAATAAGGTTTTAGACGACACAATGTCGTCTAGGCAAAAAAAGGTGGCAAGTACCGTTTTGGCTGTTTAGGTCAGGCGTAGCACCATTTATTATTCAAATTGCTTGAATTCATCATACCACCCGGCGTCATCGAGGCCACGAAGAGCCATTTTTTCTATGCCAGATTCTTGCTGATAGTTGAACTTACTTACGCTACTATGGCAAGAATCTAGGATCGGCTTGAATGGGCAACCACCAGACAGGATTTTTCACCACAATGGGCACGAAGAGCACGAAGCAAAGAAAAGGAACTAGCAATGAAAAGGCGTGATTTTCTGAAAGCTGGCGGTGGTGCGTCGTTGGTGGGTGCTTGGGGTGCGGCGAGTGTTGGGCCAACTGCGCAGGCTGCCGCTGACGACGGGGCCGCGCCCATCGCGCCTGCGGTGCTGGGTGCCTACACGGCTGAGGATCATCGGCAGAGGCTTCAGAATATTGCTCGGTGTGAGCAGGGCATTCGCACGTCGATGCGTAAGCACTTGGTCACCAGCTATCTGCCGGGGCAAGCGTGCTACAACCTTGGCGAATATCCTTGTCGTAAGCCTTGGAACCCTGATGAATACGACGAGCAAGAACTCGATCGGCTACGGGATCACGGCATTCAGCTTATTCATGTGTTCGACGAGTGGAATGATGCGGTAGGGCTTTTTGGCGGCGACAAATATACGGCGCTCAATCCCGATGGCTTCCGGCGGTTTGTCGAGATGGTTCATCAACGTGGGATGAAAGTGCTGGCATATGTTTCGACCGGCTTCTTGGATGTGCCCAATTCTGATTTTCAGCCGCACTGGTCTCGAAAAGACGATACGCTGCATGTTGGGTATTTTAATTTGGCTCGTTGCTCGCCTTCGAGTGCGGGCTGGCGAGCTTATGTCTTGCCTCGCATCATGGGAGTGTTAGACGAGAACAACGTCGACGGAATTTATATCGACTGCGGCTATGTGACGAACTCTTACAACAAGCCACCGCCGACAGAGGACGAGGTGGTGCTGGCCTTTGAGGAAACGCCGACGCACGATGGAGCGCTGGCCGACATGCTGGCATTGATCTATGCCGAGGTCAAGCGTCGTAGCGGGATCGTAAAACTGCATATCAGTGGCGCGGCTCGACCTCGCGTTGGCGATTTGAAAGTCTACGATTACCTTTGGGTCGGCGAAGGAGTGAACAACGCCGACGGGTTGCGAGAGAAGGTCAAGAATCATTTGCCGTACGTGGTTCCGTGCATCGATCGAGAATTTGCCGCCGTCGCCAACGAAGAGGAAGACTATCTGCATAGCGTGCCCTACATGCAGTTTCCCATTCTTCATGCCGGTCGACCCTTTACGGGAGAACGGGCATTGATCCCCGGCATAAAATATCCGTCTGCCGAAAAGGATTTCTGGGTACGCCGTTGTCGTGAAATCTGGGAGCAGTATCAAGCCAACCCGGATGGTCCGTACACCTACAGCATTTGGGATTCGGTACCTGGTAATGCGAAAATCCGGCCTGCGCATGCCCGTTGGTTGAAGCAGTATTTGCCGATGGTCGAAGAAGGCACGTGGGCCTGGCTAGAGATTGGTGAATCGGATTTCTTTTCGGAGGCGATTCCCAGCAACGTCGTTGCATCGGCCTTTGCCAATCGGCAGTTGCATTTGGTCGTCGCCAACTATGGGAAGGATGCGGTGAAGTTTCAAACCACCGATGCTTATGTGCCAGCGGACGATCCGGGGGCGACTGCGACAAAAGATTGGACTCTGGGTGGTCGTTCGCTTCGTATTTTACACCGGTCGGTTTGAGGTTTTTTCGGTGCGTGTTTTGGTTTCTCCGGCCAGGATGGCCGGGCTATAGGCGGATTTTTTTCCACTGGTCGATTAGTTGGTACTCTTTGGCCAAGTCGGTCCAGGGTTCGGCTCGCATGGTGATGCGGTTGTCTTGAATCGGGCCGTGGTGATCACCGGCTTGGTGGAGGTAGCCGATTTTTTTGGGGTCGACGCCCATGAGTCGGCAGGCCGTGGCGTCGACCGAGGCGGGTTGGTCGCCGACGATGAGTACGCCGTGGGCAACCGGGTCTCCTTGAATGGGGGCATATCCCTCCATTCCGACAATGCCATCGACAATGCAGAGGTCGGGCCGGATGACGTCGGTAAAATCGAGGATCGACTCGCCAATCCCGCGGTAGTGGAGCATATTCTTCGGCCAACCATAAATGGCCGATGGGGCGCAGCCGAAGAGATTTTTCATAGTGAGGGTGGCGCCAACCCATTTGTGCAGTTTGAGCTTGGCGAGCGAAACAACGATGTCGGCATCGGCGATTGTTTTGGGGATATGTAGCTGAGCAAGCCCGGTGAAATTGCGCGGGGCGGGTAGCTGGACGGTGTCGTCGAGGTTGAGGTCGACGTAGTCGAGGTGGAGCGCGTCGATAACGCCCAGGTAGCCCGACTGGCGGAGCATGTACGAAATGTCGCGACGATGGCCAGGCCCTTCGGCGACCAGCACCGAAGCGGCGCCCAGATCGGCCAGCGTTTCGCAGACGGCGGCTAAGACGGCGGGGTGGGTGGTGGCGGGGGCGTCGGGAATGAGTTCGACCAAGTTCGGCTTAACCACGCAACGGGCGCCGTTGATGTTGTTGGGAATAAGCTGGGCGATGGCCGTTTTGAGTGGAGCGACGATATCTTTTTCGTAGTCGGCGACGGGCAACACATAGACATCGCTGGAAAGGGCATCGGTGGTGCCCCGGTAGGCGAGTGTTATCCCTCCAGCAGCGATCGCTGCCCCGGCTCCGGCTTTGAGAAACGATCTGCGTTTCATGGTTTTCGGCTCGGTTGGAGGAAGTGAAATCCCTGCTTCGCATTTGGGCGGCTGGCGATGTGGGCTAGTAGGGCGTCGATGCTGGATTCGCCGATGGTTGGGGGGCCTTGCGAGATGTCGTTTGCTGCGTTGGTGTCTTTTTGCCAACTGCTTCGGGCAATCTGTTGCCAAGAGCGGGTGAGGCGCGAACCTTCGTTTTGGATTAAGCGTTCTAGGGTTTCAAAGCTAGGGGCGGGGTCGAATTTGAGGAAGAGCAAATAGGAAGCGATGCGGGAGTTTTTTATCCCTGCGAGTGCCGCGAGAACCATGGCCGTTTCAACCGGGTGCGCGGAAAGCTCGATGCCAAAAACAATGGTGTTGCCGTAGTTCCAGCCGTGGTCGGCCGTTTTGCGGCTTAGGAGGAAGTCGATGCGAGCGGCGAGGTTGCTGAGCAGGCGTTCTTGTTCGTTTTTATTCGTGGCGATGGCCAATAGGGCAAGTTCGGCGAAGAGGCCCCAGCACGTTGGTTGGACCCAGCCGTAGTTGCCAGTGTTCCAAGGCAGAGCCCCGGCAAGTTCGAGTTCGTCGAGAGTCTCTGTCAGGCCTTCGGCATCAGCATCAATAGCGTGGTTCTTCTTGAGATACTTTGCGCAAGCTGCGAGGTTGAGCGATTGGTCGTTGCAGAGGGCAAGGATGCCGGCGGCGACGACCCATGGGCGATCGTCGGCAGGGTAGGGCGATTTGGCGAGGTTGGCTAGTGGCAGAGGATCGTTGAAAAGATATTGGGGCAACTGGGCGCGAAGCCATGCGAAATCTTCGGGGCGGGCGACGCCGGCGAGGATGGCGATGGTGGTTGGCTCGATACGTGGCTGGCGGCCGGGCAGATAGGCGACACCACCTGCGGGGTGTTGGTACTGGTCCAGCCAGCTGAGGTCGGTATTGAGATCGTTGTTCAAGCTTGGGTTTCCTATCACGGATGGCCCATGGAAAGCCCGTTTGCGGTAGAGCAATTATATTGGCAAGCGACGACGTTTGTGAATCCTCTTATCACTAGCGAATTCACTAGCCCGACGCGCTAGCGAGGGAATTTACGAGAAATCCCTTGCTAGCGCGTCGGGCTAGTGTTGTGTGTAGTTGGGCGCGCACAAAAAAAGGGTCGACGAGGTGCGGGATACCTCGTCGACCCTCGGAGGGGGGAGACTAAAATGGATGGGACTGTCTCTCGTCGATCGGGCGAGCGTTTGTTTGGCACTGTCCAGGTCTACCCCGCAGGGCAGGCCGCTCGTCGATCGTCTCTCTTCTACCGGCGAAGGAGAGGAGCAAACGGGATGCCAAAAGCTCTCGGAGTGAGAATGGTGGTGTGATTTAAGGGATTAACCATCGCGGTCCTCGCATTTCTCCTAGCTAGCACAAAGGCTTCTATGCTAGCGGGGCGGGGCGAAGTTGTAATTTTTACTCAGCCGGCTTGTAGAAATTGCCAGAATGTGGCGAAAAGGCTGGGAATCTTGCGAACCGAGTGCGGTTTGGGAACGTATTTGGGTTTGCCCCGAGGGCCTTTGAGAGCGAGCAACACTAGCCCGACGCGCTAGCGAGGGAAATCTCGGGAAATCCCTCGCTAGCGCGTCGGGCTAGTGAATTGGTTATGAAACAGCGCCCCCGCTTTGGGGCAGTCGGCTGTTGCTGGTTGGCGGGCTGGGTTATGATGCTTTGCTTGCCTGCTGCTAGCAGTCCCGCCCCTGTTCTACCCGCCTGACTTGCATTTCGATCCATCACATGCTGCTTCTGGAGAATGTCCGTAAATCGTATCGAGAGCCGAACGGCGAGCCGCTGCCGATTCTCGATATCGAGCGCCTGGAAATCGGTGCTGGCGAGCAGGTGGTGCTGCGCGGCCGCAGCGGGTGTGGCAAGACGACACTGCTGAATTGCATCGCGGGCCTGACAACCGTCGATGAGGGGCGGATTGAAATTAACGGGCACGACATTGTGAAGTTGCCTGAGGTTTCTCGCGATCGGTTTCGTGCGCGTTATCTGGGCTTTGTGTTTCAGACGTTCAATCTATTGCCTGCATTTACGGCCTTAGAAAATGTGGTGCTTGGGATGACGTTTACTGGGCAGAAGACGGATGTCAGCCGGGCGAAGCAGTTGCTCGAACAGATTGGGCTGGGGCAGCGTTTATCGCACAAGCCGAGCGCACTGTCGGTTGGCGAGCAGCAGCGAGTTGCCGTGGCTCGGGCGCTGGTGAACCAACCGTCATTGCTGTTGGCCGATGAGCCGACGGCGAACGTCGACCCGGGGCATCAGCAGCAAATTGTCGACCTTCTGCGCGAGTCGTGCCAACGAGAAAATGTGGCCATGCTGCTGGTCACGCATTCGCCGGAAGTCTCCGGCCAGTTCGAGCGCGTGGAAGAGTTGGAAGATGTGAATCGTGCTGCGAGGGTGGCATGAGTTTCTGGAAAATAGCTTGGCGAAACATGCAGCAACGGGCGCTGGCCTCGTCGTTGACGGGGCTTTCGATGGCGTTGGGCGTGGCGCTGATGATTTTGGTGATTGTGATTCACGAAGTCACGGTTCAGCAATTTGAGAGCGACGCCCAAGGGTATCATCTGATTGTCGGCGGAAGCAAAGGTGGCGACTTGCAGTTGGTGATGACGACTGTCTTTCACCTAGGCAGGCCGATGTATCCGATTCCGTACAGCTATTTCAAGAAATTCACCGAAGGCGAATTTTCGCAATATACCGAGGCGGCGATTCCCTATTGTCTGGGAGATAGCTATCACAAAGACGGGTTCCAGTTTCGGGTTGTGGCTACTAGCCCCGATTTGTTTGAGAAGATTTCGTACGGGGCCGACGAAGATGGCAACGACCTAACCTATGAATTCCAACCGGGGGGGCGAAACTTTAAGACCGACCATTTTTTCGAAGCGGTGGTTGGTTCGGTGGTTGCCAGCAAGACTGGCTTGAAAGTCGGCGATACGTTTCAGCCAACGCACGGAATCGGTTCGACGGGCGATAAGCATACTGAATTTACCATTGTCGGAGTGCTGGCGCCGACGGGGACGTCTAACGACCGAGCGTTGTTTGCAAATCTGGAAGGTTTTTACTTGCTCGAAGATCATGCGCTTTCGCCGGAGGAGGGCGCGGAAACCGAAGCAACGCATGACGACCATGCGGAAGTCGATCCGAATGACCCGAACCGAGGTTTTAAGCCGTTGCCAGAAGCGCAGCGCGAGGTGACATCGATCTTGGTGCTGTGCAAACAGCAGTATGGCACCGAAGCGATGGTGCTGGACTATGCGATTAACAAGGGCAAGGATCGCACCGCACAGGCCGTGGCGCCTGCGGCGGTTGTGAGCCGGCTGCTGGAGGGCATCATTGGTCCCGTGCGGTTGGTGCTGTTGGTGATGACCATTTTGATCATTGTGGTGGCAGGCATCAGCATTTTGGTGAGCATCTATAACTCGATGAGTGAGCGGAGCCATGACATCGCCGTGATGCGTGCCTTGGGTGCCAGTCGAACTGCGGTGATGGGGATTATTCTTGTCGAGTCGATCCTGCTGTCGCTGTTGGGAGGCATGGCGGGCGTGTTGCTGGGCCATGTCGTGCTGGGGTTGGCGAGCCCTTATATTGAAGCGCATGCGGGAATCACGCTGAAGTTTTGGCAGTTCAATTGGCAGGAAACCTTGCTGATCCCTGGCTTGGTGGGCTTTGCGTCGCTGGTTGGTTTTTTGCCCGCTTTGACCGCTTATCGGACCGATGTTGGGCATGCGCTAAGTGGTGGACGGTAAAGTAAAAAGAGGCCCGCGAATCACGCGAATAGACGCGAAAGGGATTGTTTTTCTGGATATTCGATTTGTCGGATTGGGGGCGAGGTCGATAGAATGAATGGCGTGGCAAATTCTTTTATGTTGGCTTGAAACAGGGTGAAAAACTTCGCGGGATTGCAATCCCGCGGCTTGGGCCGACTGCTGTTAAAAAATGGGTGACTGAAGCTATGAATACCAAATCATTGTCCGGCGTTGTTCGGGTGCAATTCTGTGCGGCCTTGGTGGCCGTGGCTTGGATGTTGTTTTCTGGCGGGGTTGCTAGGGCCTGTCCGTTTTGCAGTGCGGCTTCGCAAACGTTGAGCGAAGAGTTGGCCGCGGCCGAAGTGGCTGTGATTGCCAAGCTGGTAAAGACGGTTCCGCCTCCTTCGTCCACGGCGGACGATCCGGTTGGGCTCGATTCTTCGACCGATCCCGACTCGGGAAAAGCTACGTTTGAAATTTTGGAAGTTCTGCGTGGCGAAAAAACTACGGACGGCCTCAAACAGATTCATGTGGTCTACTTTGGCGAGAATGAGCAAGACAAGAGTTTTATGATTACGGGCGTGTCTGGTCAGGCGATCGACTGGACGACGCCGCTGCCGCTGTCGCCTCGGGCCGTGTCCTATGTTAAGCAGTTGGGTTCGCTTCCAGAAAAGGGAGTGGACCGGCTGAAGTTCTTTTTGCAGCACTTCGAAGACAAAGACCCGTTGCTAGCGCAAGATGCGTACGATGAGTTTGCTCGCGCGCCCTACGGCGAAATTGTGGCAATGACCGATCACATGGATCGTGAGCAGCTACGAGGATGGATTGAAGATTCTGGAGTAGGCCCAACCCGTCGGCGGCTTTATTTAACGCTGCTGGGTGTTTGCGGGCAGGAAAGCGACATCGTCATGCTCGAGGCGTTGCTGCGTTACGATTATCAACAAATGAAACCGGGGATTTCGCTGATGGTTGCTAAAGCCGGGCTACATGGTTCGGTCGCGGGAGTCACGATGGTCGACGAGTTGGTTCGAGCAGACGTGCGTCGCAAACGCCAATGCCTAGATGCGTTGATCGCGGCTTACTTGAAGCTCAAGGGGCCTGAGGGGATGCCGTTGGTCGAACAACTGTTTCTCTCGAACCCGGCAGCCGAATATACTCATGTTTATGCCACCATTATGGCTTTGCGATTTCATGGCGAAGAGTCGAACGAAATACCGCGCGAACGATTGCAAGCAGCGCTGCGATTGGTGCTGGAAAATACGGAAATCGCCGATCAGGTGATCCCTGATTTGGCTCGTTGGGAAGACTGGAGCATACTCGATCGGCTGGTTACTATGTTCAAAGCGTCTGAAAGTGGTGCGTGGATTCGGCAGCCGGTCATTTCGTATTTGCTGGTGGCTGAGGAGCAGCCGAAAGATATCGGCAAACGGGCGACCGCGGCGCTGGCTGAGCTAGAGCAACTAGATCCTAAAGGCGTGAAGCGGGCTCGCAGCTATGCGTCTTTTGGGTTGCTTGCACGTCAAAGTTCTAAGGGAGCAGCCAAGCAAGACGGCAAGTCGGAGGAGAAAAAACCTGCGGAAGAGAAAGCCGAGGAAAAAGTGATGGTCGATTCTTCGACGCCGACAGATAGCGAGCCTCTCCGGCCAGCGGGTACGCTGACGGCTACTGGAAAGTCTGTGGTGGAAAAATCTGTTGTTGAAGAGAAGAAAACTGCTGTGGAAGAAAAACCGGCTCCTGCTGAAACTGTAGCTAGTACGCCGGTTGACGATACGGCGGAGGAGCCTGGACCCAACCGGCTGATGATTGTGGGTGTGCCGCTGGTCTCGGGGATTTTACTGCTGGGGGTGTTTGCGTTGTTGCTGCGGGGTAGTGATATTCGGCCTCCTTCGGAGGGGGCTTAAACTTGGTTTGGCTTGGGGCCTTGGACCGCGTGGCGGTCCGGCTGTTTTTTTGAACCGAGACGGTTCGGCTGTTTATTATTGATATTATGGCAACCACTGAAGCATTTTCTGATTCCCAGGAAGGGTTGAACGGCGCTGGCAAGGATGATTTTCAATATCGACCGATAAGCACCGGTGCGATTGCGTCGGCGATCTTTGGGGTGCTGTCTTTGCTGATGTTTGTGGCCGGTGGCGATAGCCTGCAAGCATGTCTGATGCTGAGCCCCATCCCGTTGGTCGGCTTGACGGTTGGATTGAAATCCTTGGCGACAATTCGCTCGATGCCCGACCAACTAAGTGGCCGCAAGGCTGGCTTGGCGGGGGTGGTGTTGTCGGCGGTGGGGTTGTTTGGCGGTGTTAGCTATGCCGGATATATTCACGCAACCGAAGTGCCCGAGGGGTATGCGCGAACTTCGTTCCTGGCGTTTCGTCCCGACGAAGTCGACGAACGCCGCGGGGCGATGATCCCGTCAGACATCCAAGAGTTGGACGGGAAAAAGGTGTTTATCAAAGGTTACATACGGCCTGGAACTACCGTAACAAAAAACGGTACGCCGGTGCGACAGCAGGCGTGGCGTTTCCTGTTGGTGCGAGATAATAATGAGTGCTGTTTTGGCGATCAATCCAAAGTGAAATACTACGACCAAATTCTGGCATCTATGGCCGATGGCATGACGATGAACGACTCGCGACGATTGCAACGGGTAGGAGGAACGCTCCGGATTCTTCCCGAACATTTGCGTGGCCCAGGTCGGCCCGTCTATCTACTCGAGGCAGACTATTTGCAATGACAATCGCTCGGTTTGGTCTCGCAATGTTTACCGTTTTGGCTCTGGCTACTGTTGGTTGCGACAGCGCACCACCAGCCACCGCACAAGCAACCGGCAATCCGGCGGTTGTTGAAGCGGCAGAAAATGCGTCCCCCCCTTTACGCGAGGAAAGGACGATTGATACGAGCTTCGACGATATCAAATTCGAGATGGAGAAGACCGAAGCGTTTGATCGTTCTATGCTAACGCCGAAAGTGGAAGAGCTGCTTGATCGCAAGATACGCATTCGGGGCTTTATGTACCCGACACTCAGAAAGCGAGGCCTGACTCAGTTTGTGCTGGTGCGTGACAACTTAGAATGCTGCTTTGGCCCCGGAGCCGCTTTATTCGACTGTATCTTGGTACACATGAACGAGGGTCAAACGGCAGTGTATTCCATTCGTCCGATTGCCGTGGAAGGGACGTTTCGTTTTGAAGAAATCATCGGCCCCGACGGAAATCATCTGGCAATCTATCGCCTCGACGGAGACTCTGCCGAGTAAGTAATTCGGGACGGTAGCAGGAAGCTAATCCCACGAGATTCAAACTCGCCACAAATTTGGAGATTCAAACGCTGACTGAAGTCAAGAAACTTCCAGTAATCGGCGGGGTGATACCAGTACATCACACGGAGGTTAAAGGAGTCGTCGTTGAATTCGTTAAAAAAAACGCGGGGTGGAAACTCTGGCTTGAACCCCTCGTGGTTTTCCAACACTTTCCGAATGGCTTCGACCGCTTCTTCGAGCCGTTCTAACTTGGTGTCGAGCGGGACGCGAATGTCGGCCACCCGACGAATGTGCGGTCGTCGGCCTACGTTCTCGATGTCTGCACGAGCTAACTCGTCGTTGGGTACCGTAGCCTGATTGCCCGTCAGCAGCCGCAATCGAGTCGATCGCAAGCCGATATCTTCGACGACGCCATCGTACTTGTTAAAGACGATCCGTTCGCCCACTCGAAACGGCTTGTCCGCCATCAACGTAATGGTTCCGAACAGCGCCTTGAGCGTATCTTGCGCCGCTAGCGCGACCGCAAGGCCACCGACGCCGGCGCTAGCCAACAGGGTAGTTAACGGAACACCCAGATATTTACCGCCCTCTAAAAAGATGACTGCCACGCCCGCCAAACTGGCCAACTTGGTAAGGATGCGAATGAGCTGAGCGTCTAAGCCCCGTGGGTGAATTCGGGGAGAGGAGATAATAATCTCGGCCACTCGATTGCTGATTCCAAATACGACGACCGCCATGGCCAACAAAACTACGAAGTCCGCTGCAAATGAGACGGCATAGAGGGGCTTTCCTCGTAGAGCAATATAGTCGATGGCAAGCGTCTTCAACCCAATCGGTACGAGGATTGCCGCTAGTGGGAACATGATGCTTAAACAATAGAAGATCAACCCACGTTGACGAAACCGGGCGGCAATTCGTCGTTGCAGCACGTAAATAGTCGCCATCAGCGCTATTGCTAATGCCAACGAAATCAACAAGGCAGGCAGCTTCCAGAGAGTGATTCCAAACTTCTGATTGCGTGTCCAGTCCGGCAGGTATTCAAGAATCGAGGCAATCACGGGATCGCGTGGTGCGGAAATGTACCAATGGTAAAACCCCGGCGTCACTTTCGGGCCGTGTTTGCGGTAGGGCAAATGGCGCATGTCTTGGTAATAGTCGGCCGCCCGTTCAACCGTACCGGGTGAAAAGAGATACTCGTGACGCTGTGGCCCCTGTTCGACTCGTGCAATCGAGATTCGAGTGCCCGGCACACGCCAACGATAGGCTTTCTCGCCCTCGCCCGAGGATTCGATCGCCTTGACGTCAGGCACCTCCTCTCCTGACGGGAGTTCGACTCGATCTAGAATTTCTTTCAGACAAACGGCAGCTTCGCCAGCCCGCTGAAACCGCGAATACTCGGGCAATTGACTCGTATCAAGACAATCGACAATTCTCATCGCCAAGGCGCGATGAGATGGGATGTCGGGGTCGAGAAATCGCTCTTGCTTAACAAGCTCGTAGATCTCATCGCAAGCATCTAAAAAACTCTTTATCGTAGCGCGAGGGCTCGAAGTGTCGGCCCGCCCTACAACGAGCTGCTGCCCATCATTGACGGGTGTTTCTGACGTCTCTTGAGCTGATAACCGTGACGAAAGCACCACCAGTAGCAATGGCAGGCAGTAGAACGCCACTCGCAGACAACGGCTGAGCCAAACTTGGCATCTTAAGAGCATCGACTAGCCTTTCCGCATCTGGACATCGCAGAGCATAGAGCATTTGGTGGCCGCAGATTGATCCATACCACAAGAACTCCACTCTAAGCCGAATGCCCCTGCAAATCCAGGCTATGTCGTCTCTGGTAAATGGCTTTTAGATGCAAATACCGTTCAGACTTAACTTTTTTCGTAGTACATCAGCCGTCTAGAATCGATTCCGAGTACCACCTGTTCTACTGATCTCAAACTGAAAACACCGGCATGATTTTACCTGCGAATCACACAATTAAGCGAACATGTCAGCGTTTTTTCGCCTGATTTGCAGGCTTCATTCTTTTCGGTCTGAGTACTGATCCGGTTAATCCTGTTGAATAAACCTTTGTGTTACGCAAGGAAATTGGTCGTTAGTAGTTCAGAAATATAGGAGCCACAAAGAGCACGAGGAATACGAAAGTCGCGAAATTTTGCCATCGCGTCGGGGTCATCTCTGAGCCAGTTCGTTTCCGAAGGCAAGAATTGTCATCGCAACGACCAAAATCACGATTGCCACATAGATATGGGTTCGCGGCCTGCCGGTGACGCCCCGCCATTCACCGCTTGCGAATCCCAATGCCTGGCCACCCAAAATCAGCGTGCCTTGGACAATGCCAAAACCGACCGACGCGCCCAAGGCACCCAACATGAGCATTCCTTTACCTAGCAGCGCGCTAGGGATAAAGAACAGAAAGCCATAGATCAGCGACAAACCAATCTCCTTTTTGTTGGCTAGCAGTACATTCCAAGATCGGTTTTTGGTCATCAAATAGGCCGGGTAGAGAACATTCACGAGAGCCGCACCTAATAAAACGACGGACCACACGGCGATGCTGGCTGGGAGGTCGGCAGATCCATGGGCTTTCATCGCATCGATGATCGGCCCTTGCGCATACGCGAACGCAAAACCCCATCCCGCCGACAGGATGCCAGCGACGATGACCATGAGCAGACCAACCGCGAATCCTCCCGAGGAACTCTCGTTTTCGTTTTGAGTTTCTCGAAGTTTCTCGCGCCCAAATCCTGCAAGCGAGGCAAAATAGACGCCCACGACCATGACCACCACACCCCCAAGAACCGTCAATCCAGCGTTGGAATTTAAGTCAGGCGCCGCTGCAAAATCGCCGGATGCCTTAAAGATCATGGGCGTAATCACGCCAACCGCTGCGCCGATCGCACAGAGGATACCATAGGTCAGGCTGACGCCAATTCTCATGAAACAGAGTAAGGCTAAAACTTGGGCGATGCCCCAGGCGAGAGAGAAAAGGTTGGCTTTGAGCAAGAGCCCCCGATCAACCCCGCTGAGGGCGGAAAAGGCATTCGGGCACATCAAAAGGGTTATGCCCCAGGGAATGATTAGCAGAGCTGCGAGCATGGAAATGAAAGCAAAGTGCTCGTATTGGAATTGTCGCATGAGTTTTAGAGGCCAGGGACTCGTCCCCATGACGATCCCAGCGAGTATCGTCACAACGATTCCAGTCAGTACCGTATCCGGCATATTTACGCCTCGCTTCGTTAAGTTTTGGTAACGGTGCTAAAGCACCTTGGGAACTTTCGTGAGAATCTCGACCCCATCGGCCGTGACTACGATGTTGTCTTCGAGTCGAATGCCGCCCCACGATCGGTTGTACAACCCAGGTTCGACGGAACAGACGTGGCCCTTCTTGAGCTTTAGGGTGTTTCCAGGCATAAGAAATGGTTCGGGTTCGTGGTAGCGAAAACCGACGCCATGACCGGTCAGATGAACGATGTCTTTCTCAAATCCCGCATCAACGAGCACCTTTGTGGCGACCTTGTGGGGCTGCTGAGCTTCCACTCCAGAACGGATTGATCGCAGGGCCGCTCGTTGGGCAGTCTTGACCGCATGAAAAGCATCCTTCTGTATTGCCTTGGGGTTCCCTGCCACTTTGACGCGAGTTACGTCTGCCCAGAATCCGTCGACACAGACGGCCATTTCCAGCAGGGCAATTTCGCCGCTACGCAGGCGACGCTTGCCCGTGGTGACAATGGGTCGCCAAGCTCGGTAAGCGTTGGGACCGCTGGAAATCTGAGGGTAGACGTTCACATGTTGGACCTGGCGCAGCCGAACACCGCCGGTTAGACAGTGCGTATAAACCACGCCGGCCAGTTCCGCTTCTTGGATGCCGGGCCGGACCAGATCGTGAAATTTTTTGAGGCCGAATCCGGCCACTCGATGGGCGACACGCAGCTTGGCGATTTCGCACTCAGTCTTTGTGGCACGCTGGGCATGGAGCAGATCGGTTGCGTCTCTCCATTTCGCAGATGGCAAGATCGATTGCAGATAGGCAACCGAACGCTCGCAGGGCACCATCACTTCCCCCGCATTGTGGGACGGTGCCACGCACTCAAACGAACCCTCGTATCCAATGCGGGCGCGAGTCAGCTTGTGGCGTTGTGCGATGTCGTGAAGCTCGACGCGGATGGCTTGCAACGGATCGTCCATGCCAAGCCGCGGCCAAGTAAACAGCCTGACCTCGCCGGCCCAGCCTCCGACCATCTCCTGATCTTCACACGAAGGAACCACGATCGCGACCGGCCCTGCGTCGGCAGTGAAGACGCCATAAGAAAAACCATTCATCGGCCAGACGCCGAAGCTCATGACGATGTTTTCTGGCAGCCTCAGAATCAACGCATCCAGCGAAGCGTCGCGCAGGGCTCGCTTGATTCGTCGGATGCGATCCTTATCCACGGAGAAGGCTCCTCGAGAAACGGTCGGGCCATGCGCCGATAACAGTGCAAGGAAGGGTCATTCTTCCCAGTACTTCGTGCCAGGCAGAGATCCATCCATGACGTAACCGCCATCGATGGTCAGATCCTGGCCGGTCATGTAGCACGCATCGTCGCTAGCCAGAAAAACGGCCTCCGCGGCGATCCACGAGGCTTGTGCGATCTCTTTTAAGGAAACCCGCTCGAACAGAGCCCGTTTGACCGCGTCGGTATACATGGGCTCGGTCAACTCGGTAAAAGTTGCGCCGGGCCGAATAAAGTTCACCGTCACTTTCGAGGGCGCCAACTCGGTTGCCAACGTCCGGCAGAAGGCCTCGATACCTCCCTTGGCAGCCGTGTAGTGGCCGCAGTTCGGCTCGCTCAGTACGGCGTGAATACTCGATATGGCGATGATACGCCCACCACGCCCTTGATGGACCAAACGCTGGGCTGCTTCCTTTGAGCAAAGGAACACGCTTTTGAGATTGTTGCGTAGGATCAAATCCCACTCCTCCTCAGGCATGTCGACCACCGCGGATTGACGAATGATGCCGGCGTTATTGACCAAGATGTCCAGCCCGCCAAGCTGCCGGTCGGACTCTTCGAACGCGCTGCCAACCTGCTTCGAATCGCCGACATCGCATTGGATCGCGCAGACCTTGCCACCGCCTGCTTGGGTGATCTGATCAGCAACCTCCACGGCCTTATCGATATCCAGGTCAAAGATTGCAACGTCGGCACCTTCTTCAGCGAAAGCAACGGCAATCGCCTTTCCGATTCCCGACGCGCCACCGGTGACAACGGCTTTTTTTTCTTTCAATTTCATTTGCGGTTGCCTTTTTTTCCGCTTGGAGGGGATTCGGCCTTTCGCGGAAACATGCCCTTCATAGCGATCGTGGCAGCATGATCAATATGCTGTTGCATACATTCAGCCGCGGCCTGAGCATCGCCGGCGAGCAATGCGTCGATTAACGTCAGATGTTCCCTCGCTGCAACTGCCTGCACATCCCCGACATCCAGTGCCTGCCGGATGGCTCGCACGAGCGTGTAATAGCGATTGATCTCGTCGTGCAATCGATTGTTGCCACATTGGGCTGCGATCAAGCCGTGCAAGCGTTCATCCGACCCGATCTCCGATTGGGACCAATCGAGGCTGTCGTGTTCAGACTGCTCAAGCAGAGAAGCGATGGTCTTCCGAATTTTCTGTAGTTTGGTCTGGTCTAGTCGACCACAGGCTAGACGAACCGCGCCGGTTTCCAACAGAGCGCGGACGGTGTAGATCTCTTTCAGTTGCTCGGGCCCGAAATCCCGCACGACTGCCCCACGATTCGGACGGAGGTCGACCAAGCCGGTATTGGCCAGCTCCTGAATTGCCTCACGAACCGGACCACGACTGACCTGAAACAGCTCGGCGAGCGTTGTTTCGACCAAGCGGTCTCCACCGATAATCTGCCCTCGAAAAATCGCCGCTAAGAGTTGGTCGGTCACGTCATACTTGAGTGAGGCCGGTGCGGCAACTCGGAATTCCAAGGGTGTTTTAGTAAATATAGCCATGGCAGCATTGTAAATGGTTAACAATTATTGGCAACCCCACACACCATCCGTTCACAACTCGTGTGTATCTACCCCGTTACCATGCCAACAGCACGATCTTGTACATGCAAATTAATCAATCAGATCGAGTACGAAGTGATTGTCTCCACCGGAGGAAACCTCCGCTGATAGAGGAGAGCTAGCGGCTTTGGCATATTGTTTGGGAAGCAATTGAACTCTGTCCGAATACGGGTCGGCTGGATTGGTTATCTTCGTCTTGACTACCGTAACTCGATAGTTGCCTTCCACGGCACCATCATTTAGCCCGAATGTCGTCAACTCGAAGCGACCCTCGGCGTCTGTTCTCCCTGTCGCCGAGCGTGCTCCTTGGGGAAAAAAAGTGACGCTCGCATGTTCGATCAGCTTGCCCTGGTATGTGACGGTTCCCGACACGGGCATACGGGGCGACCGACCATCGCCACAGCCGATGCACAGGCAGCCTCCAATCAGGCCGGCGACGATTATCGTAGCGTGTGTCGTACGGTAGTAGACCTCTGATTTCATACTTGTTTCTCTCTTCAAAACGGGTCTAACGACTCGCCATCGCGACGGTCGCCCAGTCGTTGATAATTTCGGTAGTCAACATCCTCATCGATAAAATGTACCGAGCCATCACAAAAAACAAACTGGGCACCGCCCACATGTTGCGATTTGAATCCCTGCTGACATGACCATTCAAAGGCACCAGCGTCTGGTGTGCAGTTGATGTCGTATCCTGGCTCGTCGGAGCAGGTGGGCCAATTGATTGGGCACGAGGTAGCAAACCAGAGGCTGTTGACATGCATCCAACCGTCACGAGCATGGGCGCTACACTTGGGGCGAATTTCACCCAGCGCGATGGTATGACTCGTCCCGTCGGTGATCTCTCTGATGCTCGCCCCCCAGGCAAGATGGCTGAACACCCCGGAGATTCTCTGACCGGTAGCATCCTCTCCATGAATAGAGTTGCCGGTGCCAAACTCATTGCCAGGAAAACAGCTTCCGAACTGCTGACTGCCCATGCTCGCGGCGTAGTTTGAGGTAGCTGCGTTCAGGTTGTCCGTCCAGCTCCAGTACGTATTGGCACCCTCGTAATAGCGTTTACCTTCCGCGTCAGAAGGGCAGAGGAGCGCATCGATCCAAACTTCATGGACGAACTGACCGGTCGCGTCGATCACGCTGTCCGCAAACGTGTCGTCGTCGGGGCCGAAGAGGCATGCGTCGTGGATCGCATGCTGCTCAAAGTACGGCAAGAGCGCCACCATAAAACTGCCATGATTCCCACCTTTGCGATCGCCCCAGGAGAGAGGAGGATTGTGAACCGCTCCAAGGGGAAATTGGCCATGCGCTCCGTGGTAGTTATTTAGCGCCAAACCCAATTGTTTGAGATTATTGCTACACTGTGTCCGTCGTGCCGCCTCTCGCGCAGCCTGCACCGCCGGCAACAAGAGCGCGACCAACACCCCAATAATCGCAATGACCACCAAAAGTTCCACCAAGGTAAAAGCCATTTTGAAATTTCGGATTCTAGATTGTGGATTTGTGTAACTGTTCATAGGATTCCCTCGTGCGACCCATGGCTTACAACCCTCGCACCAAACCGTAGACATTCGTAGCGCTGACGACGTACTCGGGAACGTTGTGATAATCTCCGTTGATGCACTCGGTGATCCCACGTTTGCGATAATCGGCAATCGCGTTGCTAACCATCTTGACGGCCAGATCAAGATCTCGCCGAGCAATCGTGGGAGCCACCCAAGCGATCGGCGTACCCCAAAAAGCGCCGTTTTGATACTGCCCCGGTGCGACGCCTCCCGCGGGCATGAATCGCTGCCACGTTTCTTCGGCGGGCAAATGGCGTATTTGGCCGTGCTCGACGATTCCGTCGTAATGCTTGATCAGGTAATCCGCGATCCGATCCGCCTGCTTCTCGGTCGTGCAACCCACCTCGGCAGCTAATGCGCTGCCCCAGATGTCGATCTGTTTGCAATCTTGGTCCGCTGCCCAAAACATGCCCTCCTTGTTGTTCCAAAGAAGGCTGAGGTTCTTGCGAATCAATGCGGCGCGCTGCTGGTATTCCTCCGGCTCGCCACAATTCGATTTCCGACACCATCGTTCCATTTGCTGGCAGGCATCGAAATACAGCACTGAGCAAAACAGTAAATGGCCCGTCTTGCCGATGCAGTCAGTAAACCCGTACTGACAGAGCAGATCGTCGGGCGAATTGTAGACTAAGCCATTGTCAGCCCGTTGCGTATGATCGAGCGCTTTGCGAAGTGCCGGCTCGACCTGTCGAAAGAACTTCACGTCGTCGGTCAGATCGACATAGCTACAGACCATTTTGGCCATGAACATGTTGTTATCCAAGGCATGATCAGCGAACTGATTGTTCTCCCCCCCCGGAGCATAGACGGCCACGCCCGCCTTGTTGACGCGGTCGGGAATACATCCATCGTCTCGTTGGCCGCCCAGCAAGTACAAAATCGAGGCTTTGATTTCTTTCGGATCGAGCAAATCGCCGGCATACTCGACCATGTATTCGAAATCTCGCACCCACAGCGCGGCGTAGTTTCCCACCCCATCGGGCGTGTGCATCCACAGACCACCGGCTCCTTTGATCCGGCTCCCGCGCAGCTGCGTCTCGGTTGCCTTGCGAATCCATGCAATGTCGTCGGGCGAGATGCGATCGCGAATTTCTGGAGCGTGGGAGTCAGGCGAGGCGCTGGCTGCCGTCCAAGGCCATGCCAATCCTACGCCGATGGCCGGCGCTGCTAACAGGAGGCTACGTCGGCTCAACCCCTCGGTTGTTTTATTTGTCATGCCCGGTCGATCCATAGAGAAAACTAAAATTGGAAACATGTTGATGGAGCACACACACTAGAGCAACTTACTAATTTACGTTCCCGAAAGTCCTTTAAGCCCAAAATGGATTCGTTAGTAGTGTCGGCCACGACATCCTCTCGCAAAACACTCTTGCGAACAGAAAAAGGTAAGTTGCTCTAAATGCCGTCGTGGCTAACAGGCTACCGATAGCGAAACACTCGGGGCCCCCGCGTCACCCCACCCGCTCCCACGCAGAACACGGGAACGAGGTAGGGGTGCATACGAGTTTGCCACGATCGAACCTAACTCCTACGAGATCGTCTTGCGACTGGCAAGATACTTAGCGTACCGATCAGGCCCAGAAACAACGTTCCTGGCTCGGGTATGGAGGCTACGCCTACCGCCAACACTTCACCGACACGCGGCTCTTGTCCGCCTGTCGGTGTAAACCGATACCGAACCGCGGTGACGTTCAACCAGTTGCCCAACAGCTCCGTATAATCGAAGCCTCCGATGTCGTCGGTATCAGCCGTAGTTGTCGATCCTACGGACACGAAGCTTCCGGTATTGTCGATGAAAAATTCGACACTCGAGACGGTTCGATCGGCGTCCGCAAAAGTACTCGTCACGCCACCGGCACCGTCGCCAGCACCGACATACGTTCCTAGACTGACCAGATCGTAAGCTTGATCCAGCGTGAGATCGACATCAAACGGCGCTGCGCCACCAAGATTGATGGGAGCATGCACTCCGTCCTCAAAGGCGCCCGTCCCTGGTACGCCGTCGGAGACCAAATCGTCGATGGCCGCTCCTGCTGCCGTCGCGCCGAGGGTTGCTACGTTGTTCGAGTGCAGGCTGCTGACCGTGACTGTAGTCGCCTCGGATCGAGGGGACAGCAGCACCAGTCCTGCGATTGTGATGGAAAGGGTAAACAGTATTCTCATCGTCTTGTTCTCCTTGTTGAGTACGTTGAAATAGTGAAAAAACCTTCGAGGCATCATCGCCCCAATTTCGCCTCTTCCGCGTCTTACTTAGGGGCAACATCGGCCCGGAAACTCTCGTGAAAGCTCGTTGAGAAGAGTGGGCTGAGAGTCAAAACCCACCCTACCTTTGCCTTCAAAAATGCCCCTCTTAGTAAAAGAAAGGGCGTGAATGAAATAAACCGGCGCAGTGTTCGATTTTCATTAGCGTTTTCCCTGACAGGCCAGAAACGGAGCAACAGAGAGCAATTTGTGGCCCGAACTTTTAGTATTGAAAACAGTTAATAATTCTTGACGTCCCCCAGGAGAGCTGCAAATTCCGCAGTTCTAAATACTCAGTTTTTCCGACCTCTTCTTCTCGTCGCTAGTAACAGTGCAGACACCATCAAGATCCAAGAAGATGGTTCCGGCACACTGACAATCGAATAGATTTCTCCATTCAAATTGGCGAAATACAGGTTTCCGGAGGCATCCTCACCAAATGACACCAGCGAATCGGTGAAAGTGCCTTCAAAAGTAGATAGGCCCAAGTCCGCCAGTGCTTCAGCGGTTATGTCCTCGTAATTGGTATGGTTGAGACCGTCGAAGGAGGCAGGGTCGGTGGTCGGATCGAAGTCAAGCATAAAGAGCTTGTCAGTACGGGTGTCGGCAAAGAAGTACTTGCCTTGAAGTTCGGCGATCGGGCCGCGATAGACAAAGCCTCCCGCAAGGGAAGCATTCGTATCGTGGTTGGGGTGGTCGTGGTTGCCTTCAAAGAACGGATCCCGAGAGGTGCCTTTTAAGCCCGTATACCATGGCTGGGTGAGTACGCCCGCGTCTGGGGTCGCGATGGTTCCTTCCCGTTGGGCCCAACCAAAATCGATGCCGGATTCGCCCGCGGCGACGAAGTTCACCTCCTCGTTGCTGTTGAAACCGACATCTCCGATGTACATGTCGCCGGAATCGCGGTCGAAGCTGAACCGCCACGGGTTGCGAAATCCCGAAAGCCACACGGCACCATCGGTGCTGGTGTCTGCGTCGTTGTAAGGGTTGCTGGCTGGAAGGCTGTAGTTGCGCGAAGCATCTCCTGGTAGATCGTCGACTCCGTCCACGCCCACGCGGAGAATCTTGCCGCGCAGGTCGCCGAGATCCTGAGCGCGATTGACGTAGGCGGCGTTGTCTGCCTGAGGGCCGCCATCGCCCAAGGCGATGTACAAATAATCGCGTGCGGAACCAGTGGCAGTCGGATCAAAGCTAATGTCGCCGACACCATGAAATTCATTTCCTAATTCCAGGATCGTCCGTTGAAGTATTGGCACGCCACCGACCACCGTATATTCGTCGATCCGGCCTGCTCGAGGCGAACCGGTGGTGAACTCCGGGGCAGCGATTGTCCAGCCAAGATAAAATTTATTATTGGTCGCGAAATCAGGATGGAAGGTAATGCTATGCAAGCCTCCTTCCAGGGAGAGGTCGATGCCTGACACTTCCAGGAAGGTAGCCCGCGTGCCGGTTGCTAGGTCGACCGAGCTGACCCGCCCCACCGGAGCGCCACCCCCTGCTGGCGTGGCAAAAAACTCAGTGACATATATGCGATCGGTTTGACCAGGGGCAAAAGCTATGTCCGTTGGCAGACTAAGCCCAGCACCGGCACCGACGACCGTTTGAAACTCATAAGAGTCGCTGGCACTGGCCGACAGCATCGGCAGTACACACAACGAGACCGCCAAAGTGCATTTCCCTAGGAAGCGATAAAATTTTGTCATGCTGCCGCATCTCTCTTCGTAGTTCGTGTTTTCATGGACTAAAAAAGCGTCTCTTTTTTGTTCGTTACAACAACGCAAACTCGGGAACCACACGCCCTTTCTCGACCTCGTTGAACACTGCATGTGTTCGATGCGCAGCAACCTGCCGTTGAAAGTTGATTAAGTGCGGCCTACGCGATCACTCGGATTATCGAGAATGATTGGAATGAGTTTCGCCGAGTCCCTGGCGAGCATGCTTTGTATTGTAAACAGTTTACAATACATGACAAGCGATTTGCGATTAAAATCTCTCTAGTCAGTAAGGTAAGTACTCAGAAGGAGTTACGTCGCAATTTGTTCGTAGAGTTGCCACATGAAAGAACCTATCCTTGCTTTAGATCAGCAAATACGGCCGTTTCCTCGCCCGCTACGCAGCGACCGGATTGGGTCGTTAGCGCTGTCAGCCACGACACTACAATCACCCACAAGTTGAGCGCTACAGAAACTACTCCTCTCGGCGAAATGCGAATCATCCACCTCAAGCCACGTGAAGGAAAATGATCATCCGAAGCAAATGCGCAACGTGTTTCTCCATGATCAGACAAGAAGGTTGCGAGCAACAACGCTACTCTCTCAATCCAAGGCTGCAGCGCAACGCAGGCCTTTCATTTCGAGTCAGCGCTGACTACTATTGCTTGGAACTCCTCTATCGGACTCGATAGTCTGGACTCCTAATTTTGTAGTTCTCCCAATCTGCTTGCAACTCTTGGCACGCAGCCAAGGCATGTTTGCCTTGGTACTGATTGAGAAAAATGGAGACGTTGATGCCGCAAATCCGTGTTCCTTCACAGCGTGTGGCGGCCGAGAAGCTTCAGGAATTGACAGCCAAGCTGTTTCGAACATCCGGCCTACGCGACGACGATGCAGGCTTGGTGGCCGATTCGCTGATCCAGGCCAGCCTGCGCGGAATCGATTCCCATGGCGTCGCTCGTCTTCCCCATTACCTGCGGCGAATCGAGGCGGGCAGCATTAGGGCCCGGCCGACGACCACTTGCGAAACTCGTGGACAGTCGGCCGCTGTGGTCGACGGCGACCATGGACTAGGCCAGTTGGTGATGGCCCGAGCCACCGACGAGGCGATTGCGCTGGCGACGGAAACCGGCGCCGGTTGGGTAGCAGTGCGCCATTCCAGTCACTGTGGGGCGCTGGCCTATTACGGCCTTCGAGCAGCCGATGCCAACATGATCGGCCTCATCTTCACGCATGTCGATCCGATGGTCGTGCCCTACGGCGCTCGCGAACCGTTTTGTGGTACCAATCCCGTCTGCATCACCGCGCCGGGACCAAACGACCAGACTCTCTGTCTCGACATGGCCACAAGCATCACCCCCTGGAACAGTATCATGAACGCCGTAACAGATCAGGCTGAGATCCCGCTTGGCTGGGGCGTTGATGCGGCAGGACAAGACACCACCGACGCCTCGAAAGTCACGGCAGTCTACCCTTTCGGTGGCTACAAAGGCTCGGGGCTTGGCCTGTTGATCGACGTACTGTGCGCCATGCTCGGCGGCGCACCGATCGGCCCCGATATTCCAGCGATGTACGGCGACCTGACCCAGCGCCGCATGCTTGGCGGTCTGGTTGGCGTGATTGACATTGGGCGATTCGTCAATCCGACGCTGTTCCGTCAACGGATCGGCGATCTCGTTCAACGCTGGACGACGTTGCCAACCGTCGAGGGCCAAGACCAAGTTCTTTTCCCCGGCCAGCCTGAAATAGAGACCTGCAAACGGCGCCTTCGCGAGGGTATTCCCGTCAGCCCAGGTGTGCTGGAGGAGCTGAAGCAGTCTGCTCAACAACTCGGCATCGCCTGGCCCGATTTGGCGATGCGCCCGGCCAAGTGATTCAGCAAGAGCACATTTGCGATGGCCTGCAGAATCCATCTTCGACAGCCGCAGGGAGTACATTGCCTAGCCGCCTATACGTCAATCTCTCGGGACAGGTCGAAGAGGCGGTAAGTCCGATTCCCGTTCCCGACGTTCTGAGAAAAAATCAAGACCTACCATGATGGGCATTGGCAAGCGCATCCAACCACCATCGAAATCTGATTCGTAGTAGGTATCTGGTAGGTCGAAGTCGAGGAATCGACGCCAGCGACCAAAAAACACTGTTTTTATAGTAGTCCGGGAGGGACTCGAACCCCCGACCAAGGGATTATGAGTCCCCTGCTCTAACCAACTGAGCTACCGGACCTAAGTGCCTATTTTCATAGGCTTTAACTACTCCTTTTGTTGCTGATTTCCTGCCTGGAAACTGCTTCTTGACACCCTAACTGACACCCTGTTAGGATAATCTGACAAAGCGACACCCTCCAGTTAGCCCCTGGAGGGTGTCAGAATCACCTGCTCTAACTCACGAGGTGACGATGTCAGATTCTACCCGAAACCGCACTTCTCAGAAACTCCGGAAGCCCCCCAAAGTACCAAAGGAATTCCCTCTCTGGCCGCACCCTTCTGGCCGCTGGTGCAAGAAGATCAAGCAGAAGTTTCACTACTTTGGCCGTTGGGATACTCCAGGCTTCGGCAGGGTCGAAGCTAAGGCTAGATGGGACCGCGAGAAAGAATATCTCAAAGCTGGCAAGACACCCCCTCAGCCCGAAGCAGACGATCGGCTCACGCTGAAAGAACTATTCGACCGATTTCTGGAAGACTGTGAGGAACGTATCAAAGTGCATCCTGAGGACGAGGGGATAACTCGGGGCACATTCAACGACTACAAGCGGGTCTGCCAACGCATGAGCGACATTCTCGGCAAGGACGCCATCGTTGAAGACCTAACGCATGATGACTTCGGGCAGATACGCAAAACGATTGCGAAGACTCGTGGCCCCGTTGCCATTGGCAGTTTTATCACCCGTGCCCGCGTTCCCTTTGCATGGGCATTGAAGAACGACATAATCGAACGGCAAGTACGGTATGGCTCGAAGTTTAACAAGCCGTCCAGTAAAGACTTGTTGAAGAACCGCAATAAGCAGGCTGAAAAGTTTTTTGAAGCCGACGAATTGCGGGCGTTGATTGATGGTGCAAGCCAGCCATTGAAATCGATGATTCTACTGGCGGCCAATGCTGCCTATGGAAATTCTGACGTAGGCAATCTTCCTAAAAAGGCAATCGACTTGGAAGCTGGCATAGTTGAGTTTCCGAGACCCAAGACAGGTGAATATCGCCGATGCCTACTTTGGCCTGAGACCGTCGCCAGCCTGCGAGAATGGTACGCTATGCGACCGAAAGCCAAGCAGCGTAAGGATGAGGGCCTTGCCTTTCTCACGAAGTACGGGGCCTCTTGGGCGACGGAAACGAACGATAATCCGGTCAGCAAGGAATTCGCCAAATTGGCCAAGCGGCTGAAACTCAACAAGCGGTTCAGGGGTTTTTACTCCATAAGGCACACTTTCCGCACAGTCGCTGACGATGCGGTTGATACGACTGCTGTCGCGGTCGTCATGGGTCACAAGCTGCCGGGCATGGCAAGCGTTTACGTTCGACGCAATCGAGTTTCTGACGATCGATTGCGGGCTGTAGTCGCTGTCGTGCATGACTGGCTATTTTCTGAGAACGCCACCTAGCACCTGGGGAAAGGCAAGAGTGACAGCAATGCTAACGCTTCAGGCAATGTTGCCACAAGCGATAGCACTGCTATTTCAGGCAACGTTGCCTGAAATACGAAGGGGCAGCGATCCTATTGGTGGCAACGGTGCCACCAATACAGAAAAAGGCGAGGAAAAAACTGGTGGAAACGTTTCCACCAGTAAAAAGGACAAGACCCACCTCACAACCTCTTGCGATGACTGGATTTAGAGACACTCTCTTTTGCAAATAAAGCAAAAAACACTTGACATAATATGTTGGTACAAAAGGACTTGCAATAATTTCCGGCGTGCGTAAAACTGTGGTAGTAAGTGAAATTACCAGCACAATTATCCCCTCTAATGGGTGAAGCTGTGGACGGCTTTACGACCAACGAATCAGCCCGAATTATCGGCTACACGCCTGACATGCTTCGGGGCCTCAAATCGCACGGCTTGCAGCCTGCTGGGCCGAACGGCCTATGGTCTACGGCACTTGCTGTCGATGCCATGCCCGCCGAGCCGGAGCTACCAATGGACGACTCAACTAGGTGGCTTCGACAGCACGGCCAACTGAGCAAAGCTTCAGCCGTTCGCTGACTTCCTATTTCAGAACCCAAGCCAATCGAATCGCAAAGGCTTCTGAAAATTTTCAGGGACTCGGGCCAGACCAGACGGCTTCGATTTTCAATGCTGACGATGAACACGAAATCCTGCTGCCGATCCTTGGTCGAAATCTTGGCTTGCTTATGGTCAAAGGGGCAGAGGCCGAACTAGAGGCCATCAAAAGCCCTCAGGATGCTCTGAAAGAGGTTGAAGATTTCAGACGTTGCTTGCTGAAGAGCTTGCCCAATTGCCTGAGACGGTGCGTCAGCGGATCAGGCTTGCCCTTAGTGAACTTGAAGAGCAACCATACTGGCGAGCCATCCAACAACCCAAACCAACCTTGCTGGCATCATTAGGCAGAGCATCGAAGCTGGTGATTCTCCCCATGCCATGAGCGTCAGAATTCGGGATCAGCTAGGCGGTTTTGCTGCTCGCAAACGTGCCATGAAAATCGCTCGCACCGAAACGACTGGGGCTTTGAATGCTGGGCATGAAGCGGCTAGGGAAGACTTGTACGCTGCTGGCTTGATTGTCGGCAAGAAGTGGCTGACCATTGATGACAATGACGTTCGGGCAGAGCATGCTGCTTTGAATAGCTCAGTGGCCGCACCACGGGAAGACTTTGGAAGCGTCCCAATAATTGTTGAAACTTGAAGGTGGTCTCCCGATGAGCGAGAATCGCTCATCGCAATTTTCAAGTTTTAATCGTCGGTTGCCACCGACGGGGAGACCACCATGGAAGATCGTAATCTTTTTCAGTCGCTTGGACAAGTTTCAGGCGGCGAAGCCGCCCAGGTATTTCGCGAACATCTTCGCGGCTTCGTTCTCAAGATGATTTGTGACGTGATGGCTTCGGAAGTCGAGCATCTTTGTGGTCCCAAGCACCAGCCTACCGGCAGTGAGTTGTATCGTGCAGGCAGCAGTTCGGGACGTGTTCTGGTCGATGGCCAGCGTGAAGAAGTTGTTCGCCCGCGTGTTCGCCAGCAGCAGGCGGACGGCTCGACCTCGGAGGTGGCGCTGACGAGTTACGAAAGCGCTAGCAGCCCCGAAGAATTGCAAGCTTCGATTCTGTCGGCGTTGATGGCGGGCGTCAGCACTCGCGAAATTTCCGACGTAAAACCTCACAGCCCAGGCGTGGGCAGATCGAATGTTTCACGTCTTTGGCAGTCCGCCGGACAGAAGTTTGTAGAGCAGTTGCGCAGCCAGTCGCTTTCGGAACAAGATTGGACTGTTTTGATGCTTGATGGCATTCGTTTGAGCAAGGATGAACTAGCAATCGTGGCGATAGGCCATTTCTATTGTTAAACTAGGCCGTCGAAGGTTACAAGAAGGTGCTCGACTTTGACCTTGGCAGTACAGAAAACGCCGAGGTTTGCCGCGATTTGATGCGTCGGTTGATGGCACGCGGATTTCATTGCGATCGTCGTTTACTAGCGGTCCTTGATGGGAGCGATGCGTTGCGCAGGGTCGTAAAAGAGTTTTTTCCAGACAGCGTGATTCAACGTTGTCTGGTTCACAAGGAACGCAACATTCGCTCCAAGTTTTCGAAGCGTCATTGGGGCGAATTTGCCAGGCTATTCAAACGTCTCCGAGAGGTCCAGGGCAAGGAGGCAGCCGAGGAAGTCGTTCGAGAAC
>JAADGV010000039.1 GCA_013152205.1 Planctomycetota bacterium | reverse complement strand
GAACCCTTTCAGGGTTCTTTTATTTCTACGAACGATTACCCAGGGTGGCGCGGCTTCGCCGCTTACCCTGGGCTACGATGTGCAACCCCTTTGGGGTAGTCGCCTTATGGTGAGTCGTCTGGTTGGACCAGACTTGGAACTACTGAATGACGAAAAGCTGATCGCTAACGACTAAAAGCTAATCGCTATTATCTCAGATGTGGTGGCACAATTTCAACTGTTAAATTTGGCGAGGGGTGTTTCTCGCAGAGACAGCCGGGTGGCCAATAACATGTCGTTGACACGATTGGTGTGGCCGTAGCTAGCCCCAATTGGTGCGTTACAGGGGAATAATGCGTCCACACCATATCAACTTTGAAGTCGAGGTTGAACGTACCGTTTTTTTTAACGATCACGCACCCTGTTATGGATGGACACGGGTGGCCAAATTAGCGGTCAAGAATCCCCTCTAACTTTCGTAGAAATAATCGGTCCCTATGATCTTCCGTTGAAAGAAGCAAATCAAATTCTGATTCGTCATGCCGCGTAATGGTAACCAATGTCGATTCAATGAAGTTTCCGTATTTGGGTATGATTTTCGAAATATCGGAAAACACTGCCTTCTCGATGTAGAACTCATTTGATTCTTCATCCCACCAATAGGAGATAACACCATGATCGGTAAGCAAATTTCCATCGTCCTTGATTGACAAAAACCCTTCGGAGTAGAAGTAGATGATCTTTTCATCTGCTTCGACGATGCCAGAATTCTCAAGATACTCACGTTGATGTGGCCATAGTAACGAACCTGGAATAACCTGCGTGCTAGGAATGAGTCCGACTGAGGATGAGACTCCGATGGAAAGCAGCGGAATGGAGAAAAGAGCCAAAACAAAATGGCGCAGCTTCCATGTAGAATTACTAATATACTCCTGCGACGCATCTTGATTCGATGCGTTTATTAGCCTTACCACAGGCACCAGAGGGACGAAGGCAAGAAACGTAACAATCCAATAGGGGTCGGGCAACTGCACCAAAATCGATAGCACGAAATAGGCGATTGACAGGAAAACGATGGGGACGATAGAAATTGCCTTATCCTGCACACTCTCGCGGAGATCCAGAATAAGAGCGGCACACCAAAGCGGCGCAAAAAGCGCTCTCCAAAAGGGCCTGATCGTCGAATTGTCGCGATCGCGGACGAATCTCCAATTCTTGTAGAACCAATAGAGTTCGTAGACACCCCCTGTCAAAAGAGAAAGAACTATGAACTTGCTGAGCGAGACAGGGTAGTACACTGCGGTGGGTGTTCTGTCGTCTACTAGGGATTCGTCCATCGGCCATCTCATTTGTGATTCGACACAAAAAGTTGTAAGTAGGACGGGATTCTCTCGCTTGGTCGCTTCCTGACGGTCGCGGCTCTGTATTGAGACTTATGTGTCGTTGACTGCTGAGACATTGTAACCCTAGTCGATGGGATCTGTCGCTTGCTTTCGGTAGAAATGTGGCCGCAGGCTGCTTTGTGTTTTGTGGGGGTTCCGGCCAGGATGGCCGGGCTATGGGGTGTTGGGGGATGCGGTACTAGCCACTTGCTTGTGGGTTGTTTAGAGTGGCGGCAGCGGTATCCCTTCAACCCTGGTCGGTCGACTTCTATGCGTAGCCTCCTGTTTATCATTGCGTCTTTTGCGGTCACGATCCTTGCCTGGGGCCTTTATGGGCCGGTATTGCACTGGGGTCAGCACGACATGTCGACCGTGGGGGGCTATGCGCGGTTGCGGCCTTTTGTTTGTGTTGGGCTGGCGTATTTCGCCATTGGTGTCGTCGTTCCGGCGATCCTTCTGAAACTCAAAGGCGAACAAGGCGGCTGGTCGCTTAAAGGCATCCTTTTTAGTTTTGGCGGCGGGGCGCTGGGGGCGATCGGGGCGTTGGGCATCATCATGGCCTTTAATTTTGGCGGCAAGCCGGTTTATGTGATGCCGTTGGTTTTTGGTGGGGCGCCGGTTGTCAACGCTTTTCTTACCATCTTTATGGCGAAGCGAATGAAAGAGATCGGGCCCATTTTTATCGCCGGGTTGGTGATGGTGTTGCTTGGGGCGATTACGGTGTTGATGAATAAACCTAAGTCGGCGGAGGCTCCTGCTAAGGCTGAAGTTGCGGTTGCCGCTGAAGCGGGCGACGCCTTGGTTGCGGAGGGGGAGTCGCATGGGTTTCGGGACTTTTTCTTTCGCATTGGTTCGATTGCTCTTACCATTGTTTGCTGGGGTGCTTATGGGCCTATTCTTCATAAAGGGCAAGCGGCGATGCAAAATAGTCGGCTTCGCCCGTTGCTTTGTGTGGGGCTTGCGTACTTTGCCATTGCGGTGGTGGTGCCAGAGATATGGCTGACGGTTTCCGACGAACTTAGCAAATACACCTTTTCGGGAACTGTCTGGAGCCTTGCTGCGGGAAGTGCGGGCGCGATTGGCGCTTTGGGCATCATCATGGCTTTTAATTTTGGCGGCAAACCGATTTATGTGATGCCGTTGATTTTTGGTGGGGCACCGGTTGTGAACACACTGTTTACGACCTTCACGAGCGGGCTTTGGGGTGAAGTGAAGCCGATGTTTTTCTCGGGGTTGATTTTGGTGATCGCGGGGGCGGCGATGGTGCTGGTGTTTGCTCCTAAGGGTGAGACGCCGACTGCTGAAGCAGGGCTCGCCGGGGGGGGGGAGCCGCCGAAGCCTGATGCTGGTGAGCCTGACGCTGCCTCGGAACGGGCTGGGGACTGATGACGTCGGGCGATGCTATGCGGCAGATTGATGCGTTGGTGAGCCATGTTTGGATGGTGCGCGCTTTTATTAAGCACTCGGAGGAAGCTGAGGACGACTCGGAGCTTCGCGATATTCAGCACGCACTTTACGACTACATGCTTGCGTTGGGCAGTGCCTGGAAAGAACAAAACGCCGAGGCGTATCTCAAGCAGGCCAAGAAAAAGCTCGGCAAGCTGCGGCAAGCGACCGACCAGTTTGTCGCGATTCAGCCGGAGGTTTCGACGCACATGAATTTTCAGATGGCAGCGGCGTCGCTTCGGTTTGCGGTTGGGGAGATTGAAGTTATTCTTGCGGCGACGGAGTGACGAGTGTTTTGGTGGAGGATGTCGTTGCCGACACCGCTAACGGGTGCCGTGTGCACGTTTTTTACGTTCCTCTTACGGGGCCGAACCATTCGATCTGTCGTCTTGGGCAATAGGTCCAGCCTCGGCTGCGGGCGTGAGGCTCTAGCCATGTGGCCCGTTGCTGTAGTTGCTCGGTCGTTGTGCCCTGCGGCATCAGTAGTACGCGTTGCTCGTCGACCTCGGGGAACTCGTTGAGGAAATCTTCGACCTCGTCTAGGTCGGGCGCCCGATCGATCACGAATTTTAGTTGGTAGTTGTATTCGGCAATTAACCGATGGAGCACGGCGGGTTGGTAGCGTTGTCGCTGGTGGCGGCGGCTCCAGTGTGGATGTTCGCTTGGCTGTGGGCCACTGCCGGCTAGCTTGGGGCTGATCGACATCAGGTCACATGCCACAGGTAGGTAAAGCGTCCCGGCGGTTTCTACCGTGATGTGCCAGCCGCGTCGGCGTAGCTCGTCGGCCAGGGGCAGCAGTTCGGCGAACAGCATCGGCTCGCCGCCGGTGAGTACCGCGTGGCGACAGTCCCACTCCTCGGCTTGCGCGACGATCTCGTCGACCGAGACGTCGTTGCCCTCGGGTAGCCACGAGCTAAACGGTGTGTCGCAAAACCAGCAGCGGAGATTGCAGCCGCTGACGCGTATGAACAGGCTGGGGGTGCCTGTTAGGATGCCCTCGCCTTGGGTGGATTTGTAGATTTCGGAAATCTTCATGGGTGGGCGGTGTTTCCGGCCAGGATGGCCGGGCTATGGGGTTTGGTATTGGATGGGGTCGGTGAGGGCGGCTTCGGCGAAGCCTTTTACTCGGAGTTGGCATGCGTCACAGGTTCCGCAGCTAACGCCTTTTTCGTTGGGGCAGTAGCAGGTGTGGGTGAGGCTGTAGTCGACCCCCAATTCGGTGCCACGTTTTATGATGGCTGCTTTGGTCATCTGAATCAACGGTGCGTGGACGCGAAATTTTAGGGTTCCTTCTACGCCTGCCTTGGTGGCGAGATTCGCCAGTTGCTCGAAAGCGGCGATAAACTCGGGTCGGCAATCGGGATAGCCGCTGTAGTCGACGGCGTTGACGCCCAAAAAGATGTCTGCTGCTCCGATCACCTCGGCGTAGCCTAGGGCGAGCGAGAGCATCACCGTATTGCGAGCGGGCACGTAGGTGATCGGGATTCCGGCGGAAATCTGCTCTTCGTTGCGGCCTTGTGGCACGTCGATCTCGGCGGTCAGCGCACTGCCCCCCAGCGAGGCCAAGTCGATCGGCAAAACCTTGTGTTCTGCCACTTTTAGGGCTGAGGCGACGCGGGTGGCCGACTCTAGCTCGAACCGGTGGCGTTGGCCGTAGTCGATGCTCAACGCAAAAACCTGATAGCCCTGGTCTTGGGCGATCGCTGCGGTTGTCGCCGAATCGAGTCCCCCCGAGAGCAAGACCACGGCCTTGCTCTTCGTGTTTTCGCTATTGTTTGCCATTGCTTAACTCGCCGTACCCCAAATCTCGCGTGCCTCTTTTCGACAGCGTCTTATCATGCCACAATGCTGGGCTCGCTGAAAGGAGATGCTGCAACGATGAACGATTTCCAAAAAGTCTTGGAAACCTTTGAAAACCAATTCCCGGGCCGGGATTATCGGATAGAGATAGTCTGCCCCGAATTTACGTCGGTCTGCCCCAAGACAGGCCAGCCCGATTTCGGTACTCTGACCTTTACCTACACGCCAGACAAGCTGTGTGTGGAGCTGAAGAGTCTGAAGCTCTACCTGCAAAGCTATCGCAACGAAGGCATTTTTTACGAGAACATCACCAACGTGATCCTCGACGATTTGGTTGCGGTGCTCTCGCCGCGTTGGCTTCGGCTGGAGGCTGCTTTTAGTGCGCGGGGTGGTATTACTGAAACTGTTACCGTTGAACATCCGTCGGCCTAGTGCTACGTTTTTGTTAACCGTGGACGGGTAAGCTTCGGTTTGTGCTGGTGCCAACCGCGGCTTCCGCACGCGGCTATTATTTAATTATTTTTTTATCGATCTAGGCCTGATATCGATGCCTGAACCGTTTGACTTGAGAATTTTATAGGAACCCTTGCATGTCTAGCCAACCTACCGTCATCCTCTCCGGATTTGCTGACGAAGCTGCTAACCACAAGACGGCTGTCGAACAGTTTTCTGCCTTCGCGGCCTTGGGGCTGCAATATTACAGTTTGCGATTTGTCGACGTGGGCAACGGCATCAAAAACGTGATGCAGCTTACGAAAAGCGAAATCACGAAGCTTCGCCACATGGAAGACGAATATGGCATGAACGTCGCGTCGATTGGCTCGCCCATCGGCAAAGTCAAACTTCGGAAAACCGACGATGGCACTAGCAACCGCTATGTGCCGTTTAAGAAGTATCTCAAAACCGAAGTCAAAAAAGCTTGTGAGTTGGCTCATGCCTTTGAGACGAAACTGATCCGCGGCTTTTCGTTTTATCATCCGAAGGGCACCGACCCGTGGGAGCACTTGCCGCAAGCGGTGGATCAGCTTGGCGAAATCGCTGAGATGTGTCACCGTAGTGATCTTACGTTCGGGCTAGAAATCGAAGCGAATCTTATCGGTCAGACGGGTCAGCTTATGGCGGAGTTGCATCGTCGGGTTAATCACCCGGCACTAGTCACTATTTTTGACGGTGCTAACATCGTCTGCCAGGGATTTAATTCGGCGGAAACCTACGAGCAGTACGAAGCGATGAAGCCGAGCATTGGTTGGCTGCACATCAAGGACTATCTTGAGCCTAACAAGGGCAAGAAAAAGAAGGTCGAACGAGCCAAGCACATCCACGTTGACGAAGAGATGCTGAAGAATTTTGTCCCTGCCGATGTTGGCGATGTCGGACATGTGCAAATTCTTCAGGACTTCGCCTTAGAAATCCCTAAGCTCGAACGACGCTTGCGACGCCGTGGTATCCCTGGCGTTATCCTCGACCTGGAACCTCACGTCAAAGGAGGCGGGCAGTTCGGCGGGTTTAGCGGGCCGGACGGCATGGGGATCGCGTTGAAAGGGCTGACTCGGGTACTCGACTATGTGGGGATCGATTACCACCTACGCGATTTCGACGATGTCCGTGCTGATCGCGGGTTTTAATGCAGGTTATGGTTCTTCCGGCCAGGATGGCCGGGCTATGGGCTTGTCTCGATGGGTAGTGGGCTGTCGTCTACGGGGAGTTCGGCGGGGGCTTTTTCTGTGGGCGAGCCTGAGCGGATTGCTCCTACGGTCAACCATAGGCCCCATGCTCCGCCTACGGCTGCTGCTGTGCATCCGGCGATGAAGCTGTTTTGGTTTCCCTCAGCCGACAGTAGTAGGTAGGTTGCAACCACCAGTAGGGTGATGCAAATAGCGATTTGGCCGATGGTATTTTCTAGGTATCGCCGTTTGTGATGCTTGGCGATTGCATGCCGGGCCGAGCTGTTGGCCAACTCTCGCATCGCGGCCAAACTTGTTGGTAGCTCTGGCTTTTGTGAGGTCTGTCCGAGTTCTTCTAAGCCAAGCGGTTTTAGAACTTCGGCAATTTCTTCGGGACGCTGTGGCTGCGGAACCGCTTCGACAACGGCGGGAGAGTCTGCTGGAGGACTTGAAGGCAGCTTCGAGCGATCTTCGGGCTGCGACTCGCCACACATTCGCTGCATCATTTTCGCCATGTAGTCTTCGAGCGCTACCTCGTCGGATTCCTCGTTCAAGCTCGACTCGACAGGGGCTACGGGTGCCGCTGGGGTAGGCTCTACGGGCTCGAAATCTTCCTCGCCATTTTCGTCCAGCATGTTGCTATACTGATCGATAAACGAGGTTGGTTTGAATTCTTCTTTGGGGGTTTCTGGCTCAGACTCTGGCTCTGGCGAAGCGGCCAGGTTGCGTAGTCGATCTATCGCCTCGTCTACGGGGCTTTCGCTATGCGTTTCTTCTGCTTCTGAAACCGTGGCTTCGGCTTCAGTTTCTACTCCCGGAGCGGGAGTTTCTTCTAACGATGCTTTTTCGGTTAGCATCTGCTGGGCCTCGGCGAGCAATTCTTCGGCGGCTGTCCGCTCGGTTTCTAGCTTGGAAACCTGCTCTACGGTTCGCCCTAGCTCGGCATGCACGCTTTGGAGATCGACTTCTAGCAGCTCTACGCGTTGCGTTCGTTCGGCAACTTCTTGATCCAAATTCTGTCGGCGCTCGAGTTCAGCGCGGTTTTCTTGTTCTAGTTTTTCATTGCGATCTTGCAACTCCTGTTGCACCATTTCATGCTGGGAGAATGCTTCTGCTCGCTCGGCAAGTGCCTCTTCCAGCGATTGTCGCTGCTGGCGAATCTCTTGGAGTTCGGTCTCTAGCGTCTCCAAACGCTGCTGATAATCGGTCGCAGTTTGTTGAAGGTCGTTTTCTCGACTGTTACTTGCCGAATTTTCTGACGATAAGGTTTCGCATTGATTACGCAATGCGTCGACCTCGGTCTCTAGCGTCTGATAGGCGTCGTTGCGTCTTGTGATCTCGGCTTCGAGTTCAACGCGAGCTTGCCCTGCGGTGGTCAGTTGCTCGGCTAACTCGGCGATCTTATGATCGCGTTCTTCTAGCGAATTTTGAAGTTCAGCCATTCGTTGGTCACGTTCGAGCTGACCGGCTTCAAGTTCGTCACGCTTGGTGCAAGCGTTTGCTAGCTCTTCTTCTAAACGCTTGCCGGCGTCGACTTGTGCAAACGATCCCTCTTCAAAAGAATGCAACACCTCGCAAAGCCGCCTCTGCTCGGTTTGCATGTCCTGGATCGCTCGCTCACGCTCTGCGAGAGTCTCTTCTAGCTCCCGTTGACGATCTTCGGAGGTATTCTGTGCCGCTCGCAATTCAGCGCACTCGGCTTGCAACTGCGAAAGCTCCTGCTGAGCCTTGTCGGTGCGAGCCACTTGCTCAGCGATTTGCTGTTCGGTTTGCTGCACGAGAGTTTGCCCGTGGGCGAGTTCTTCGCGTAGCTGTTCGATGCTTTGGTCACGCTCGGCCAGTACCTGCTCCAGCTCATGATACCGCTCTGAAAAGTTTGCTTGGGACGCCGAGAACTCGTCTCGCTCGGTTTGCAACTCAATCAGTCGATGTTGCGACTCCTCGGCCCGATGGTTGAGCCCGACAATTTGTTCGTCAAACTGCTGCGTCGACTCACACAAGCTGGCAAACTCGCTTTGTAGCTCTTCGAGTTGCCGATCTTTTTCGGCGAGGGTTTGCTCCCACTCCTGTTGGCGATTTTCGTACTCGCTGCGAACGGCAACCAATTGATCTCGTTCGGAAATCAGCTCGTTTAGTTCGTTTTGTAGATTTTGATATCCGGCGTTTTGCTCGGCCCCTCGCTCTTCGGCTGCGAGAATTTCGCTGTGGGCTTGCTGCATTTCTCGCAGCAATTCGCCGATCCGCTGGTCGCGTTCTTCAAGCGACTGCTGCCAACCCTGCTGTTGTTGTTCGTATTGTTTGCATGTGTCGGCCAACTGCTCTCGCTCGCCTTGCAACTGCTCACGTTCGGCGGTTAGCTGGGATATCTGTCCGCCGAGCTGCTCACGCTCGGCAGCATGCTCGACCGAGATCGTTGCGGTGTCGCTCGATTGCGAGTCGGCGGCATTGAGTGCCTCAATCAGGCTGTCCATCTCTCCGGCGATCTGCAATTCTCGTTCAGCAGCGTTGGTGCGAATCTGCTCCAACTCGCTAGTTATTCGTGCGCGTTCTTCGAGTGCGCCGCGCAGTTCTTCTTGCAACGAGAATATCTGTTGATCGGTGCTACCTGCCTCGGCACGCAGCTCTCGCAACGACAACACCAGACCACGACAGCGGCGACGAGCCTGATAGTTTGCCGTCCAAAGCTTCGTCACCAAACGGTCGGCGGATAATTGGCTTGGCTCGTAGGAAGCAGGAGTCTCTTGAGTTTTTTCCTGCTTAGCAACTTGCTGGGTTGATTCGTTTTGTGGAAATTGGCTTGGCACCTCTGGCGCCACTTCCGCTGAGGATGATGCCTTCGGCTTGCCAGCCTCCTGCTCAGTAATCAGATGGAGTTGCACATCACCAATCTGAAGGCAATCGCCTTGCTGAATCGTTGCGGTGGCAAAGTCGCGACCATTCAGCAACACGCCCGGCGCCCATCGAGTGGCGACCGTCTCTTTTTCGTTTTGAACCACTAAACAGTGCAACGGCCTGACTCCGCTGCCAACCAACTGAATCCGACAGCTTGCACTCGACCCGATGGTGCATTTACCTTTTTTGAGGTTAATCGTTTTTTTCTCAACCCCCGACTGTATCACGCGCAAGGCTAGCCGTGATGTTGCCGTTGTGTTTTCAGTTTTGTCGCTGATGAGTGTGCTCATTTGGTGCTCTTGCGTCTTGCTGTCTTCTTGGGATGTTATGCGTGTTGTTTTCCGGCCAGGATGGCCGGGCTATGGAGATCAGCCATCCCGGTGGGATGGTGTCTATAGAACCTGCGCCGAAAGGCTAGATTTCTACCGTATGCAAGCGTAGGTCACAGAAAGCTGGCGTAACTTTCTAAAAATGGGGGATTGTGGGAGTGCCATCGGTCGTGCTGAATTTTAGGGTGGCAGGAAAAACACGCGTACGGGCCGACCCAACGGGCCGATGTACAAAAGTGCTGACGACTGCATCGCCCGCGCAAGAGAGGCCTATGGGGCAATATTCAGGATTGTCTATCGAATTCCACGAGTAACACCGGTTTGCTTTGCCTGGTCTTGCCCCTCAGGCCATTCCCGTAAGACGTTACTACAAAACAACTTAGCGTTAAATTAAACGACGCCATTGAAGAGAAAAACGGCAGAATTTCTCGCACCGACCCTTTTGCCCACAGGTGCGTACTATAGTTACGGTACATCCGGGTTTCCGATGCCCACCATTTGGGAACTTGGATGGTGTTTATCGCAACGGGTATCAACGGCAACTGGATCGCCGTTTACCACGTATGTGAACAGAGAGAAGAGGCAATCGCGACCGTCTAGTAGACGTTAGGCACGTGTATCAAGGAGGCAGGGCGTCGCGGCCCAATTGTGAAGGTGATATTACCATGGCACGCAAAGATTCCATCCAGAAACTGCGATCTCTGCTCATACTTCGACGCGATGCTTTGCGCCAAGCGTTGGCCGGCGATTTGAGCTTGCTCAAGTCTTTGCCCGAGCAAACCGGCGGCGATGTGGTCGATGCTGCTCTGGATGCCGCTCAAGATGAAATCAGTTCTCAGCTGGCGGAAGTCGAAAGCCGTGAGTTGGCTCAGATCGAAACCGCGCTGGAGCGTATCCGCGAAGGCAACTATGGCCAATGCGAGGTTTGCCAGAGCAAGATTCCGTTGGCCCGACTCAACGCGCTTCCGTATGCGATGACGTGCATCGATTGCCAACGAGCCTCGGAATCGGGTGCCGTTAGTGCGCCTAACGACTGGGACCGTGCCTTCGACAGCTCGTACAGTGACGCAGAAACCTCGTAACTTGAGTTTTCTTCTAGGCAGAAAATTTGGTCGCTCAGATTCGGCTACGGTATAATCGAAACCGAGTGCCAAACGGCTGCCTAGAACGTAGCACGGTCGTGTGTTCCGGTGTTCCCGGCCAGGATGACCGGGCTGTAGAGTCCCATCGTTTAGGGAACCCATGATGTCCCTCAGAAACTGTTTTTTTACTCAGCGTGTTTGGCCGTTGCTGGCGGTTTCGCTGTTTGCCCTCGTCGTGTGCCCAACGCTGGTTGCTCAGCAGCCCGACCGCGAATCTGAATTTACGGATTTGGCTCGCGACGTCGAAGCTCTCAGTCGCGAACTTGGCATCTACAAACGGGTGGCCAAACTGGTTTCGCCCTCGGTGGTCCATATCGAAGCCACTCCCCTGCCCCAATATCGTTTTCGTCGCGATGTCGAAGAAGCTGGCTCAGCAGTTTTGGTTCGATACCGTGGCCACGACTATGTGCTGACCAATCGGCACGTCATCAAACACTCGCGAGAAAACCTTATTCGTCTGGAACTCTCCGATGGCCGACAACTTGAGCCGACGAAAATTTGGAGCGATGCCGAAACCGACATTGCGGTTCTGGCTGTCGAAGCTTCGGAGCTTGTCCCTGCCCGTATTGGCGACAGCGACTTGGCCGAAATCGGCGACATCGTTCTGGCATTTGGCAGCCCGTTTAATCTTCGTCGCAGTGTTACGCGTGGTATTATCAGCGCGAAGGGACGTTCGAATCTCGACCTGGGCGATGGCGAGGTTGTCTATCAAAAGTTTTTACAGACCGATGCGGCCATCAACCCTGGCAACAGTGGTGGCCCGCTGGTGAATCTGCGAGGCGAAGTGATTGGCCTCAACACGGCCATTGCCAGCAACTCGGGCGGCAACGAAGGCATTGGCTTTTCGATTCCGATTAACATTGCCGTTCGCATTATGCGTCAGTTGATCGAAGACGGCCACGTCGAGCGAGGCTTCTTGGGCGTCCGGCTTGATGGCAACTTCGATTCTGCCTCGGCACGCTATGTGGGACTCAAACGGCGTAAAGGAACCCGTGTTACCTTTGTGACCGAGGGTTCTCCGGCTTCGCTCGCAAAGCTGCAAGTCGACGATGTGATTCTTCACTTCGATGGCATGCAGGTTGAAGACGATCAACATCTGATCAATCTCGTGTTACGGACAGAAATCGGGCGTCAAGTCGACTTGGTCATCTTTCGCGACCGAAAAGTTCAAACGATCCAGGTGCAGATTGGTAAACATGCGGACTTCGCCGAATTGCTGAAGAAGCAGTAGTAGCCTGGATTTCTCGCCACGAAGGCCCAGCGGGGCAAAGCCGCAACCAAACAAGTAGGAATTTCTCGCAAAGGCGCTAAGTCGCAAAGGAAACAAGAGAAAGGAATGTCTCGCAGAGGCGCAGAGACAGCAGAGAAAACCGGAACGTTGTAGCTCTGCCGTCTCAACGAGATCTTATTAACTCAAAGTGAAACCGTAGGGCATGATAAAGCCCGCGAATCACGCGAATAGACGCGAAAAAGACTCGATTTTCAACTTGCGGCAAGTTCGAGGAGGTAATTTCATCGAGAAAAATTGGAATTTATTCGCGTGATTCGCAGGTTAACTTCTTTTCAGTCTGAGTACTGATCCTGTTAATCCTGTCGAATAAATATTTGTGCCACACAAAGAAATCGGTCGTTAGAACGTTTTACCTTATTCTGTTTGCAAGAGTGTTTTGCGAGAGAGATGTCGTAGCCGACACCGCTAACGGGTTCCACTTGGGGCGGTGTGGATTCCGGCCAGGATGGCCGGGCTATAGAGTTACAGTGGGGTGGAACTTTTTAAACTGCTTGCCTTAGGCTTCGTAAGATTCCGTCGATTGCGGCGTTGATGTCTAGCTCGAAGATGACATCCATGTTTGGTTGGTCTGGGGATATTTGACGCCGATCGAGTACGGTCGCCCCATAGGTCAAATCGCCGGAAGTCTCGACGTCGCAGAACAATGGCTCGGTGATCAATAGCTCGGGGTGCAGGGCTGCGATCACCGCGACCACTTCGGGTACGTAGATGCCCTCGAGGCCTAGCCGTTGGCGGAACGCCCGATAGGCCCCGGGCAATATCCCTCGCAGCACGCGGCCTACGCCGGTCGACTCCGCAGGCAATTGGTCTAGCACCCCGAAATCTAAGATGACCTCGGAGCTGACATCCAGCGGCAGCAGGGTTTTTGTGACGGGCGAGCGGAAAACGAGCCGAGCGGCCTCGGCGTCGCAGAAGATGTTGAACTCAGCCGCGGCCGTCACATTGCCCGGGCCTGCCAGCGTTCCGCCGACGATGATCAAATGGCCCACCTGGGTGGCTAAGTCGGGTTCGCGCTGAAAGACGGTCGCCAGATTGCTCAGGGGGCCGCCTGCGATAATCGTCAATTGGCCCGGTGCTGCGCGAATTTCGTCGGCGATTACCTTTGCCGAGGGGTGTCGATGATGATGCTCGGCGACGCCGAAATCTGCCCCACACAATCCGTCTGATCCGCTCAGCTCGCGCCCATCGGTGCGAAGGGGCTGCTTGGGGTCTGCTGCACCAATGCGTGGCAGGCGGGCGGGGTCGATTTGCTCGATGATCGCTTGGACATTGCGTGTGGATCGCTCTGGCGCCACATTGCCGCCCGTTGCTGTCACGGCAACGACGTCTAAACGTGGATCGCCCAAGGCCAAACAGAGGGCCATTGCATCGGCAATGCCCGGATCGACGTCGAGAAGAATTTTTCTTGCCATTTTGGCTTCTTGCCATCGTAGAGGGGATTTTCAGCGAGCATTCTAGGACGACTAGCCGAGGACAACAAGCACATTGTTGAGAAACTCTGGGCCATTTTTGTTTGCACAACGCGAAGCATCGCGAATTCATGCTAGCCGCAGGCGGAAGCTGCGGTTGAATCTGAAAAAACTGCGGCTTCCGCCCGCAGCTACTACAGAATCAGCGACTTTGCAATCGTCCTGAGTTTGGCATTGTATCGCTTGCCGACATTCGAGTGGTTGGGTACTGTAAAAGATACCTCTGTGCTGCCGATTGATTTTCTGGGAAAAACGTACGTCCATGAGCGATTCGTTTAATACGCTGCTTGGTCTGGTCTCTGGTGGTCACGATTTGTCTCGCGAACAAATGACCGACGCCATCAACCAAATAATGACCGGTGCTTGCAGCGAGGAGCAAATTGGCTTGCTCCTCACCACTTTGAGTGCCAAGGGAGAAACCGTTGCCGAAGTCGCCGGAGCCGCTGCAGCGATGCGAGCCAACATGACCCCGATTCGTAGCCACCACAAAAAGCTGCTCGACACGTGTGGGACTGGCGGCGGGGGCAGCAAAACTTTCAATATCAGCACCACGGCGGCATTGGTGATCGCTGCCGGGGGCGTTCCGCTTGCCAAGCATGGCAACCGCAGCATTACCAGCAAGAGTGGCTCAGCAGACGTGCTGGCTGAACTGGGAGTCAACATTGATGCCAACGTCACCCAAGTCGAGCGCTGTCTCGACGAATTGGGCATCTGTTTTTGCTTTGCGCCGCTTATGCACCCTGCGATGAAACACGTCGGCGCGGTGCGTAAAAAACTGGGTATCCGTACTATCTTCAATCTACTCGGCCCGCTGGCCAACCCGGCTGGTGCGTGCTACCAGTTGCTTGGCGTTGGTCGGCCTGAGTTTCGCACGCTCATCGGGGCTGCCTTGGGTATACTGGGAGTCGAGCGTGCGCTGGTTGTTAGCGGGCAAGATGGGCTGGGCGAGGTCACACTCGCCACCTCAACCGACGTGACACTGGTGGATAGCAGTGGAGAGAGCGAATTTGTGTGGGAGCCCGAAGATTTTGGGCTGGCCAAGACGGCGCTCGACTCGATCCAGATCGACACGCCAGCGGCCAGCGGAGCGATGGTCAGCAGCGTGCTTGCTGGCGAAGCGGGGCCGGCTCGCGATATTGTTGTCATCAATGCGGCGGCTGGTTTTTTGGTCGCCGGCAAATCGGCCACGCAGATCGAAGCGGCGGTACTTGCGGCAGAAACGCTCGATAGTGGGGCTGCCGCTGAATTGCTTAAGAAGCTGGTTGACCTTTCGCATACTTCCGCGGGCTAGTGGAACGTGAGTCGTGGGCTCGACTGCGGCTTCCGCTCGCAGCTAGTATGACTTTGCTGTTCTCTTAGTGGTATAGTGATACCGTTTGCTGAAAGTTTGGCGTTTTGTAATGACCAATGACAGCTCTGTTTGACCCAATTTGGAACTACTAAAAGTGCCCAGCCAACTTCATCGCCGCGACCTTACGGGCCAATTGGTCTTTCTTGGCACGGGGACTTCGGTGGGGGTTCCTGCGATTGGTTGTGGCTGCGACGTCTGTACGAGCGATAATCCGCGTAACAACCGCACTCGGTGTAGCATTCTGCTGGGATTTCCCGACGGCAATTTGTTGATCGACACCCCGCCCGACTTGCGGCAACAGCTTCTCCGCGAAGAGATCGGGGTGGTCCACGCGGTCGCCTACACTCACGAACATGCTGACCATGTGTTTGGGCTCGACGATTTGCGCCTGATGCAATTCTATCTGGACGGGCCAATTCCGCTTTACTGCGAAGCGGCGGTCGAAGCTCGGATACGTAAGTCGTTCGACTACGCCTTCGGCTCGGCTGACCACTTGCACGTTGGCGCAGTTCCAAAACTGGAAATACAGTCGATTGGCCTTGATCCGTTCGACGTGCTTGGGCAACAGGTTGTGCCCGTACGACTGGAACATGGGCCACGGTTCAAGGTGCTTGGTTTTCGCTTTGGTGATGTCGCTTACTGCACCGACACCAACCATATTCCGCCGGAGAGCATGGCGAAGCTGCAAGGGCTTGATGTGCTGATTCTTGATTGCCTACGACGTGAACCTCACACCACGCACTTCGGACTCGACGAAGCGTTGGCAGTCGCCGCAGAACTCAAGCCTCGCCGTACGCTGCTCACCCATATCTCGCACGACCTCGACCATGCAATGAGTGTGTCGCTGCCCGATGGCGTCGAAATGGCTTACGACGGGCTGATGATCCCGTTTGGTTAGTCATTACGGGTAGTTGGCGTGATTTGGAGGCCCCGGCTAAACAGACGGGTCGACAGGTGGCTTGGGGTTCCCAATAATGAGTGGCTTGGAAACTGAAAGCTGGCATTCTGCTAAGCAGGCAAAAAATAGAATAAGGACTCGAGACCGTAATGAGCACAATTGTTGATATTCATGGCCGACAGATTTTGGATAGTCGTGGCAATCCAACGGTGGAGGTCGACGTGACCCTGGCCGATGGGACCATGGGGACGGCTGCGGTGCCCAGCGGAGCTAGTACCGGCGCCCACGAGGCTTGGGAGCTACGCGACGGTGGCGAGGCCTACATGGGCAAGGGAGTCACGCAGGCGGTTGCGAACATCAACGACCAGATTGCCGACGAGCTGATCGGCATGGATGCGATCGACCAGATTGCGATCGACCGTCAGATGCTGGAGTTGGACGGGACGCCGAACAAAAAGAACCTGGGTGCGAACGCGATTTTGGGTGTCTCGCTGGCCACGGCTCAGGCGGCTGCCCGCTTTTGCGAGTTGCCGTTGTTCCGCTACTTGGGTGGTTCGAATGCTCGGCTGTTGCCGGCTCCGATGATGAATATCATCAATGGTGGCGAGCACGCGGATAACTCGGTCGACATCCAAGAATTTATGGTCATGCCATTGGGTTTTGATAGTTTTAGCGAAGCGTTGCGTTGCGGTTGCGAAGTGTTCCACCATCTGAAAAAGGTATTGAGCGGAAAAGGCTTGAACACGTCGGTTGGGGACGAGGGCGGTTTTGCTCCGGACCTTGGTGCCAATGCCGAGGCGTTTGACGTGATTCTTACGGCGATCGAAAACGCTGGTTACAAGCCGGGCGAGCAAGTATGGATTGCCATGGATGCCGCTGCGAGTGAATTTTACGATTCGGAGAAAAAGGTTTACACGATTGATGGCAAGGAGATCGATTCGGCTGGCATGGTCGACCTGTTGGCGAGTTGGGAAGCTAAGTACCCGATCTGCTCGATCGAAGATGGTTGCGACGAAGACGACTGGGCTGGTTGGAAGTTGATGACCGAGAAGCTTGGCGACAAGTGCCAGTTGGTTGGCGACGATCTGTTTGTCACCAATGTCGAGCGTTTGCAACGGGGCATCGACGAGGGGATCGCCAACAGCATTCTGATTAAGGTGAACCAGATTGGCACGATGACCGAAACGATCGACGCGATTCGCCTGGCTGACCGTCACGGCTACACCAGTGTGACGAGCCATCGTAGCGGAGAGACCGAAGACGCCACGATTGCCGATCTGGCAGTGGCCCTTTCAACCGGCCAGATAAAGACCGGCAGCGCCTCGCGGAGCGATCGCATGGCGAAGTACAACCAACTGCTACGGATCGAAGAGCAGTTGGGCGCCTCGGCGCAGTATGGTGGGCCTTTGTTTGCTAGGCGGTAAGATAGCCTTTGCTGATAAAAAATCACCAACCGCAGCAGCAGAACAGGTGACTTGAGGAAGCTCCCTTAACGGGGCAGGCTCGCATGCAAAAATCACCCCAACGGGGTTCAACATCGTAGCCCAGGGTAAGCGAAGCGCCACCCTGGGTAACGCACAACAAACCAACATCTACCCTGAAAGGGTTGAACAATATGCTCGACCGTTGTAATACCCTTTCAGGGTATACCTTTCTAGATGCCCCCCTACCCAGGGTGGCGCAGCTACACTGCTTACCCTGGGCTATGATGTTGAACCGCTTCGCGGTTATCGCTACAAGAACGGCAAAGCCTGATAAATTATCACCCGCAGCTGGTGGCTTACAAAAATGAACAACCAGCCTCCGATTACTGATTCGCCTTGGTTTTGGTTTGCTTTGTTTCCTGCGGTGGGGCTGACGGCTTTGTTGGCAACGGGCGGGAAGTTTGGCAATCGGCAGGCGTCGATTGAGCGTAAGGGGCAGGCACACGCTGCGATTGCCGAGGGGAGCGTGTCGGTTGAGGTCGATGCGAAAGGCCAGAAGTCGGCAACTGGGGTGCCGAAATATTCTCAACCTGGACGGACCAAGGTTCAGTTGCTGTCGTTGTCGATTCTGCTGGGTGTGATCTGTGCGACTTCGCTTGGGTTATTAGTGCGCGAGCGGTGGCGACTTGTGGCTCGTGAGTGATTTTTTTGTTTTCGGCCAAAGGCCGCGCTAGGTGCTCTGTGGCTATTGTTTTTGAAAATCCTGTACCGATCTTGGCTGTTGGGGCGGTCGTCGCGACGTTGTGTGGGTTGGTGTTTTTGTCAAAACGTACGTTGCCAGCTCTGTTTGCTTTGCTGGGGGTTGTGTTGCTGACTTTGCTGTTGGTTGTTTGCGAATGGTGGGTGGTTACCGAACGTGAGGAAGTTGAGCTGGCGCTGGCTGAGTTGCTTGCTGCGGTCGAGGCGAACGATATGCAAGCGACTGTGGCGTTGGTCGATACGGCAGCAGCGAACTTGCGCTCGGATATCGAACTGGGGATGCCGATGGTGAAAGTATCGGACACTGGGGCGTCGGCGGTGAATATTACAGTCGACAGTTCAGTCGATCCGCATGAGGCAACAAGCCGATTTCGAGGCAAGCTGCAGGGCGTGTATGTTCGAAGCGGAATGAAGGTGCTTTATTTCGACGATGTGGAGATGCACTGGGTGAAACGCGACGACCAGTGGTTGCTGGAGAGTTTTGTCGAATACCTCGAAACCGGCTCGTTGATACATGCGATCGAAAGCGTGCAAGGCAATCGCGCGGCTCCAGCGGCTCGTTAGCCTCAGTAGTTTAGTTTCGGAATGTTAGCGCAATAGCAAAGCCACGGGGTTGCGGTCCCGTGGCTTTAAGTGTTTGAGGAGCGTTTTTAACTTCCGGCACCGTGGTGCTCAATCCTGGGGTCAAAACCGCGGTTGAAAAATTGACGGTCTGGCTCTCGATAGCGGCGATCTCGGTAGCCGTCGGCTGCATCGGGGTCGAGCAGCCCGGCGTCAGGTTGTCCAAAGCCGGGGCCGTAGATTGCCCTTGGATCGTATCGGTATCCACGACCGCCCAAACCAGGGCCGCCAAACCCAGGCCCTCCGAAACCGGGGCCACCAATACCAGGACCCCCGAAGCCTAAGCCGGGACCGTAGCCGTAGCCGAAGTTTGAAAAACCTTGGAAGTTTCCGCCGGCGACGGTTGAGCCGCGCCAAGCATCGTGGAATCGTTCCCACTCAGCATCGAGTCCGCCGCGACCGTTGCCGTAGTTGGTGACCCGATAGTAAGTGCTTGTCGAACCATTAGTGCCGCGAAGGACGGCACGCGATCGTGTGTATCCGCTGGTGACAGCGCGAGGGTCTGGCAGTGGTTCGACCGGGGGTTTCATCGCGTACTGGGCCACTCGAGCGCCGGTGTCGGGATCGTGGCTGAAGCGGCTGCGAGCGAAGATCCAGCTATTGGCTTGAGGCGGGCTGACCGAGGCCAAGGCCTGACCCTCGTCGGCGGCTCGAACATCGGTGAGCAGAGCAACAGCAACCAACGCTGCTGCGAAGAGCAGTCGCCAGAACATGGCTGGGAGATGAGTGGTGTTATTCATAGGAGGGACTCTCAGAGAAGAGAAGTGTGAAGAGAGGAGGTGTTAGTCGGTAGGGGTTTCACCTTTGGGTGAGGCGGGCGGTTGTTCCTGAATGCTTTGGATTTTTAGGGTGTGGTCTTCTGGGTCGTAAATGTACTCGACGCCTTCGTCTAACTCGGGGAGTTGGATTTGGTTGAATTTGATGATTTTTTCCATGAATTCGTCATGGGTTTTTGGGTAGTAGCCGTTGGTTCCCCAGTAGAGGTTCAAAGCATGCTTGTACTGGTTGATAGTCATGCTGTTGACTGAGGTGAATCTTGCACTGCCAACCGCTCCAAGGTAGCCACCGGCTTTGCGGGATCTTTTGCCTTTCTTGCCATCTTGGGGAGTGAATTCTCTCGGTTCGGATATGGTTGCGACAGGGGTCTCGTCTGCGGCTGGCTGCTCGGTTTCGGTTTTCGGATTGGTTTTGGGGGCGACTTTGGTTTGGGGGACGTCAAGCTCCGAAACTTCGCAGCCAACTGCTAGTGTGAGTGTTAGGGCGAACGCGATAAGGGGTTTGCTTTTCATCGTTCTGATTCCGTTCGGTGGAGGTGGTGTGTATTAGGTTCCAGCAGGTGTTGAGCCAAGTTGCCAGTTTTGCATTTTTTCGAGCGAGTCTTGGTGGGTCATGTCGACTTGCAATGGGGTAAGTGTGATGTGGCCAGCTCGGATGGCTGAAAGGTCGGTTTCGGTGTGACTAGGCGGGTCGGGCTGCATGCCGGTGGCCCAGTAGTAGGTGCGACCGCGGGGGTCGCGTCGTTTCTCAAAATCTTCGCCCCAGGGTTCGGTGGCGACCGGTACCACATGGACTTCGGCCCCGTTGTCGAGTGCCACGCTGGGGATGTTGAGGTTGAATAGTTGGGGTTGGGGTTCTTGTTGGGTAAGGATTTGCTGGAGGATGGCGACGGCTTGCTGGGCCGCTTGGTCGTAGCGAGCGTGTTCGTCGAATTCGAGCGAAACGGCCACGCTGTTGATCCCGAAAAAAGCTCCTTCGATGGCTGCCGCCACGGTTCCTGAGTACAACACGTTGATGCCGGCATTGAGTCCACTGTTGATTCCACTGACTACTAAATCGGGCCTTTGGGGGCAAAGTTCGCTAATGGCGAGTTTCACACAGTCGGCAGGGCTGCCTTCGACGGCCCAGCCACGCTGCCCTCCGGCGTCGTCGAACACCTTTCGCGCCATCAGAGGCGTGAGGAAGGTAATCGAGTGACCTACGCCGCTTTGCTCGGTGAGCGGGGCGACGACGGTTACGTCTCCCATCTTCTGCAACTGTCGTTCCAGAGCCGCTAAACCGGGCGCGTAGATGCCATCGTCGTTGGTAAGCAGGATTTGCACGTCGTAAATGTCCTTGTAGCAGGGGGTTCCGTCGTAGAGGCCTTATTCTCACTATAATCGCTACGGGGGCGAAACGGCAACGTGCGGGTTGCGGAAAGGCAACATTCCCGGGGGGGGCGACCGAAGATCCCACTCAGGAGGATTGTAAAGTCGTGCTAGCCGCAGGCGGAAGCTGCGGTCGAGCCTGAAAAAACCGCGGCTTCCGCCTGCGGCTACAACAGAACCTGCGACTTTGAATTCTCTTGCGGCCCCACTCTAGCCCCTAGGCGTTCAGCCCCGGGGGCTTCTATAATGCCGGGTTTCCTACCCGTTGATGACGTGGGGGCTGGGGCACGCCCGGCTCGCTGTTTTTCTTATTTTTTGCTTCGTATAAATTGCCAGGAGGGTGTCGATGGCTAAGACGGCTTCGCCACTAGTTGCCGCCACGCGTCGCACCGCTGCCGAGCGGGTGTTGGTGCTCGACTTTGGTTCGCAGTATGCTCAGCTCATTGCTCGACGTGTGCGCGAACAAAATGTTTATTGTGAAATTGTCCGGCACAACATCACTGCCGAACGACTCAAGGAGCTTGCTCCCAAGGGGCTGATTCTCTCGGGCGGTCCGGCGAGCGTGTACGCCGAGGGTGCGCCGAAGTGTGACCCGGGCCTGTTCAAGTTGGGCATCCCCGTGTTGGGGATCTGCTACGGCATGCAGTTGGTCTGCGAGGCGCTGGGTGGGCGGGTTGATAATGCTCCCGCAAGCGAATATGGCCGAGCAGAGTGTACGGTTTCGGATGCCGCCGATCTGTTTGCCGGGGTGAGTACGCAGACGCAGGTTTGGATGAGCCATGGCGATCAGGTTGCGAATATCGCCGACAATTTTACTTCGTTGGCCAGTACCGAGACTTGCCCACATGCCGCGGTGAGACATCGCGAGTTGCCGATCTTTGGGTTGCAGTTTCATCCCGAGGTGACCCATACGCCAGAAGGCGGGACCGTGTTGGGCAACTTCTTAGAGAAGATTTGCGGCACGACGGGCACTTGGAAGTTGGGCGACTTTGCTGCGGAGACGATCGCACGAATCCGCGAGCAGGTGGGCGACCATCGGGTGATTTGCGGCTTGTCGGGCGGAGTCGATTCGTCAGTGGTGGCGGCCCTGTTGGCCGAGGCAATCGGGCCGCAATTGTCGTGCATCTTGGTCGACAACGGTTTGCTACGGCAGAACGAAGAAGAGGCGGTGATCCGCGAGTTTGGCGACCACTTTAAGACCGACCTGCATGTCGTGAAGGCAGAAGATCAATTTCTTGACCGATTGGCAGGGATCACCGACCCGCAGGAAAAGCGTCGCCGGATTGGCCATACGTTTATCGAATGTTTCAAAGCGGAAGCAGCGAAGGTCGAAGGCGCGAAATATCTGGCCCAAGGGACGTTGTATCCCGATGTGATCGAAAGTGGGGCGGCTGTGGATGGCCCGGCGGATACGATCAAGTTGCACCACAACGTGGGTGGGTTGCCAGAAGAGTTGGGCTTTGATTTGATCGAACCGCTCCGCGATTTGTTCAAAGACGAAGTGCGAAAACTGGGCCTCGAACTTGGTTTGCCTGAGGAAATGGTGTGGCGCCATCCGTTCCCCGGGCCGGGCCTGGCGGTGCGATGTTTGGGCGAGGTGACCCGCGAGCGGCTGAAAACATTGCGAGCGGCTGATGCGATTGTGGTGGGCGAGATCAAAGAGGCGGGGCTTTATCGCGAGACGTCGCAAGCGTTTGCCGTGCTGCTGCCTGTGCAGAGCGTTGGCGTGATGGGTGATAGCCGAACGTACGACGATGCACTTGCTGTACGCTGTGTCAACACCGACGATTTTATGACCGCCGACTGGAGCCATTTGCCGTATGAGTTGCTGGCGAAGATTTCGACGCGGATTATCAACGAAGTGAAGGGAGTGAATCGGGTGGTTTATGATATTAGCTCGAAGCCGCCGGCTACGATTGAATGGGAGTAGCTGGGGATGTTTGATGTAAAATGTTTGATTCGTGGGAAAGGGTCTCGCAGAGACGCGGAGACGGCAGAGGGGAACCATGTTCACTAAATCGAACTTGATTGAATACCGTGAATTGAATGCTCGACTGGCTTTTACAAGGGCAAAGGTTTGTACGTGGCGTTCCCTCACAAAGGTGACTGGTATTTGTTCAAGCATGACACATTACTGAAAAAAGTGCTCAAAGCAACAACTGTTGGGCAAACCGAATCATGGCAAGTATGGGGTGGGTACTCCTTTCCGGGATTAGGAAAAAAAGTCAAGCCTCTCCTTGAGCCTTTTCGAATCACTAAATCCTAGTTGGCAATAAATAATATTTCTCTGCGTCTCCGCGTCTCTGCGAGAGGCAAAAACGAAAGTACAATGAAATGGGTAGGCAATATATTTATCAAATCGGCGGCTTGACCAAGAAGATTGGTAAGCGCGAAGTTCTCAAGGATATTCACTTAGCCTTTTATCCTGGCGCGAAAATTGGTGTGCTGGGGCGGAATGGCTCGGGGAAGAGTACGCTGCTGCGGATTATGGCGGGGATCGACAACGAGTTCGATGGCGAAGCGAAGCTGTCAGACGGGTTTACCGTGGGGCTGTTGGAACAAGAGCCGCAGTTGAATCCCGAAAAGGATGTGCAGGGCAATGTGGAAGAAGCCGTCGCCGCGACGCGGGCGATGCTGCAAGAGTTTGAGGATCTTGGCGAGAAGTATGCCGACGTGGCTGATGACCCTGAGGCGATGGAAAAGCTGATGAATCGTCAGGCGGCCTTGCAAGATAAAATCGATGCGTCGAACGCGTGGGAGATCGATCGGCAGGTAGAGATCGCCATGGACGCAATGAATTTGCCCCCAGGCGATGCTGGCATTGCGAACCTCTCGGGTGGCGAACTTCGTCGGGTGGCGATGTGCAAAATCTTGCTGGAAAAGCCCGACCTGCTGTTGCTCGACGAGCCGACCAACCATCTCGACGCGGAGAGCGTGGCGTGGCTTGAACGGCACCTGGCGGAGTACGCCGGCACCATTGTGGCGGTTACCCACGATCGTTACTTTTTGGATAACGTGGCGGGCTGGATCTTAGAACTTGACCGAGGCGAGGGGATCCCTTGGGAGGGGAATTACACTTCGTGGTTAGATCAAAAGCAAAAGCGATTGGCGACTGAGGAACGCAAAGAGACCGCCCGACAGCGGGCGCTGAAGCGAGAGTTGGAGTGGGTGAAAATGTCGCCGAAGGCGCGTCAATCGAAAAGCAAGGCTCGGGTGAAGGCGTACGAGCAAATGGCCTCGGAGCAGTTTGAAGATCGACCGGATGAATTGGAGATTCAAATACCGCCGGGGCCGCGGCTGGGCGACATGGTGATCGAAGCTGTCGGCTTGAACAAGTCGTATGGCGATCAGGTGATCATGGAAAACGTGAATTTTCGTTTGCCGCCGGGCGGAATTGTTGGAATCATCGGGCCGAACGGTGCCGGCAAAACAACGCTGCTGCGGATGTTGATGGGGCAAGAGCAGCCAGACAGTGGGGAGTTGAAAATCGGTTCGACGGTTGAACTAGGTTACGTCGATCAGAGTCGCGACGACCTGGTGGCGGATAACACGGTCTACCAGGAAATTTCGGGGGGTCACGATACGCTGGAAATGGGTGGTCGCAGCATGAACTCGCGGGCTTATGTGGCCAGATTTAATTTCCAGGGGACCGATCAACAGAAAAAAGTCGGCGTGCTTTCGGGTGGCGAGCGCAATCGAGTGCATTTGGCCAAGCTGTTGCGCTGCGGCTCGAATGTGTTGCTGCTCGACGAGCCGACCAACGATATCGACGTGGATACGCTACGAGCATTGGAGGAGGCGGTCGCCAATTTTGCCGGCTGTGCGGTGGTGGTGAGTCACGATCGCTGGTTCCTCGATCGATTGGCAACCCATATTCTGGCGTTTGAGGGTGATGGCTATGCCCATTGGTGCGATGGTAATTTTGAGACCTACGAACGCGAACGCCGCGAGCGACTGGGCGTCGATGCCGACCAGCCGCATCGGTTCCGATACAAAAAACTTCAGCAGCATTAGCGAAAAAGGGTGACCGCGAATCACGCGGATAGACGCGAATAATCCCAGGAGTTTTGATCATGCAAATCAATATGGTGAGTTTGTCGACCGACCGGCTTGAAGCGATGAAGGCGTTTTATACTTCGGTTTTGGGGTTTGAGGTGGTTGAAGATTTGGGGAGCTACGTCGAATTTGGCGGCCAGCCGGTGCGGTTTGCGATGTGTGAGCGGAAGATTATGCAGCAGGCCACCGGCGACGCAAGTTTTGACCAGCAAGCGACCGGGTCGCCGTTTGAGTTGGCGTTTGAGTGTGCGACCTGCGAGGAGCTTGACAAGCGTTATGCCGAATTGATTTCCCAAGGAGCGAAGCCGGTGAAGGGGCCATCGGTGATGCCTTGGAATCAGTACGCCGCGTTTTTTGCCGACCCGGACGGGTACGTGCATGAACTGTTTGCACGGTTAGAAGAAGCAGGGTGATTTGACCTAACCAACCTCATAGATCACCGGTCGGTATTTGGGCGGCGGAATTGGTTTGCCTGCTTGTTGAGCAGCTTCTAGCCAAGCGGCTTTGGCGGCTTCAACCTCTTTGAGCGCTTCTTCAGGAGTCACGCCGAAGGCCGAGCAGGCCTTGAGGTCGGGGATATCGGCGATGTATCCACCGTCTTCCTCGCTGAAAAAGATGTTGATATGGTAGTCTTTCATGGTCTGTCGTCCTCCAGTGTTAGATTATACTCTTCGACGAGCTTCAGAAACTGTCTAATTTGGTAAGGTTTCGCTTGCCCGCCGATTTCTTGCAGGTTGACCAATTCCGAGACGTCTGGGTGAGCGAAAATATGATGGCTGCCCTTCACTCGCATTAACGTAAACCCGAACGCTTCGACGAGCCCGTGCATATCGGCAAAGCGAACATTCTTCGAGCCGCCGAGAATTTTCTCCAGGACTTTTCGTGGTTTCATCGTGCCGTGGCCTTCTCGATGGTAGTGATTTTCTTGTCCGATAAGCCGTAGAGTTCGTTGTCGTTTGTCCGTAGATAGAGCCTAGCGTAAAAGTCCACTCTTTCACATGACGGATAATAAACCATCGCAGCACCTTCGCCAACTACGAATTGCACCACTCTCAGACTATGTGCCCCAATATGGAATCTGTTGAAAACCTCTTCCCTCTAACCAGATGGTTTACCTGTACACGACAGAGAAGAGGCTGTCCAAAGGCCGTGAATACGGTATAAAGGGGCGGAAGAGTTGTCAACGATTCGCTTTCCGGATGAAATGGTTGGCGGGCTAAAATGCTAGGATGGAGTAAGTCATACGATGAGTATTGTTCGCGTTGGTTCGACCCAAAAGTTTTCGGACAACTGGGAGAACATTTTCTCCGGCAGTAAGAAGAAGTCGGCGAAGAAGAAGAAAACTGCCAAGAAGTCGACCAAAAAGAAGCCTGCGAAGAAGGCGAAGAAGGCGAAGAAGTCGGCGACTACCAAGGCGAAGTCGGCAAAGAAAAAATCGGCCAGCAAGCCTGTGAAGAAGAAGGCGGCCCCTAAGGTCAAGAAAGCGAAGAAGAAGCCGACGACTCGCCAGAGGCAGTTGTTTTAGAGCAACTTACCTTTTTCTGTTCGCAAAAATTTTTTTGCGCGAGGATGTCGTGGCCGATACCGCTAACGAATGCATTAGGCTCGGCTTAGGAAGCCGCCTGTGCGGGTATCGACTTTGATGATCTCGTCTTGCTACTCGGGCACTTGAATCGTCAGGCCCGTTTCGAGCTTGGCCGGTTTGTTGCGTGAGGTGGCTGAGTTGCCTTTGACGCCGGGGTCGCACTCCGTGATTTTTAGTTCGACGGTGGAGGGGAGCTGGAGGCCGACGCACTCTTCGTTGTAGATCAGGGCGAGCATACCGGTGAGGTCTTCGGTGACATACTGCATTTCGTCTGTGATGTCGTTGCTGGGGATCGAGTATTGGTTGTAGTCCTGCTGATCGAGGAAGTGGACTTGATCGCCGTCGGAATACATCAGCGAAATTTCGCGGCGTTGGAAGTCGGCTTCGTTGAGGTTGTCGGTCCCCTTGCAGGCGAAGTCTGACTTTTGCTTGGTAACGAGATTGCGAGCGCGGAATTTGTATAACGTGGCACCGCCTCGGGCCGAGGGCGATTGGACGTTGACCGATTCGACAATGTGGGGGGCATCGTTGTAGAGGACGATACCGCCAGGCTTGAGATCTTTTGCGAGCATTTTTTAGTAGTATTTCGAAAGAGAAGGGTGTAGTTAAAAACTGTTTGTGGTTGGAATTACCACGGAGTCGCGGAGGGCACGGAGTTTTTTTGAACGATGAATCAAGGCATTTTTTCGATTGAAATTAAAGATCCTTTTCTCCGTGCCCTCCGTGTCTCTGTGGTTATCTTTCTTTTCACTTTGATTTCGTCAGGCAACAATTTCGCCTGAGGCGGGGTCGAAGGCTAGGCCTTGGGTGAGTTGGGAGAGCGTGTCGACGACGGTTAACATGCAGGTTGGGTCAAGCATTTCGAAGCCTTCGTCTTCATCTTCGTCGAACTCATCGCCGAAGAACGGCGAAGGGGCGTCGGTCGACTCGGGGGCCCCGGCCTGAACTCTTTCGAAATGGGCAATGTCTAGCCGAGCGTCGGCTCGAATGAGGTCTTGGATTTGCTCGGGGGCAAGTTGATCTTGGAGTTGCTGGGCCCATTCGAGGGTTTGTTCGGTGATCGCGTCGCCAACTTCGTAGCTAATCTCTACCGCGGCATGGTCTTCGGGAGATTCGACCAAGAGCGACGCGAAGAGTCCGTCGTCGTCAGCGGCGGGGTTTTTTAGTTGGAAGCGAGCGTTGGCGGCAGAGATGGCGGCGGTCACCTGTTCGAGGTTCGGACGCTGATCGTGCGGGAAGAGGATGAAATAAGTTTCACGCCAATGGAGTTCGTCAGATTTTTCAGACATCTTGCTGCTCGGATAAGGATTTGCCTGGAGGAGTATTTTGAGGGTTGCTGATTGAGTGACGCGGGAAGGCTTACCAAGGACCGCCGTCACCGTCGTCGGTTTCGTCAGTTTCGTCGGTGGGGCCGAGTCCGCCTTGCCATTGTTCTAGTTGATCGCAAATTTTGTCGCGATCTTCGGTATTTCCCCAAACCGATTCGCCCTGTTCGAGTCGGATTTCGTAGCACCCTTCGCGAGTGCAATCTTCTTCGCCACAGAAGTGGGGCACGGCTGAGACCCACATGACTCGGTAGAGCGGCACAAGTTTATCATCAATACGGCACATGATTGACATATTTTGGTTCCCCCTAGGCTTGGCCTAACTCAATCGATCGTTTGGTGGCAGCTTTGACGGCAGCAATTAGCGAGTTGCCTGCGCCGTTTTTTCCGAAGGCATCCAGGCCCGCGAGGGTGGTGCCGCCAGGGCTGGTGACTTGTTGGCACAACTCCGCTGGCGAGCTGCCTGTGGATATTATCATTTCGGCCGCACCGCGGGTGGTTTGGGCCGCTAGCTTTAATGCTAAATCTTCGGGGAGGCCGCTGGCGACTCCGCCCGCTGCCAATGCCTCGATCGCGCGGTAAACAAATGCGGGGCCCGAACCTGAGAGGCCGGTGACCGCATCGAGCATCGATTCTTCCACCGGGTAGGCTTGTCCGACGCTTTCGAGCATTTGGTGGACGGCTTGTCCATCGTCTTGGCTGGCATGGGCGCCACGGCTGTAGCAACTGGCGCCTAAGCCAACGAGGCAAGGAGTGTTTGGCATGACGCGGATGAGCCGAGTGCTGTCTGGCAAGCTGGCTGCTAATCTTTGTAGGGTTACTCCCGCGGCAATCGACACCAGCAAGTGTTGGGAAGTGACGCACCCCAAGATGTCGGCAAGCGCCTTGGGCATGATTTGTGGTTTGACAGCTAGCACGACCAAGTCGGTTTCTGCTAGCAGTTGCTGATTGTCTTTGGCAAAGCGGGCGCCTGGAACCTGATCGGCGAATGCGGCGCGAGCAGCTTCGCTGGGGTCAGCTGCTAGCAGCTGATCGCCGGAGATTAGGGCCGACTGGACGCATCCGCGGGCAAGGGCCGTCGCCATGCGTCCAGCGCCGAGAAAGCCAATTTTTCGTCTGAAGTTAGTCAAGCGAGGGTGTCCTGGAAATCTGCGGTATCGAAACTGGTTCAGATGAGCAATATCCTACGCAATCGCCGGGCTTGCGACAATCGAATACTGGGTTTTTCGGGGGGTGGGGCGATTTTAGCAAAAACCTGCCTGGACGCCGGGGGGAGGATTTGGAACACTCCGCCGCCTCCCGGTATGGTGGGAACCGCAACGGGAGAAGTGAATAAATCGCCAAATAACGACGACTCCTTGCCCATGAATGGGAGGACTAGAGAAATGACAATCGCGCGTATTGGTTTCACCATATTGCTAGGGTGTTGTATTGCTACGGAATCGGTGCAGACCTCTTGGGGACAAATTCTTGCTGTGGGAGCTGAATCGACCAGCGTTGGGGTTCAGCAGGCTGGCGGTGCTGGCGACGACTTGGGCGTTGTCGAGCAGACAAGCTGGCCAAGTGTTCTGCTGCCGAAAATTACTTTTCCGAAAATCACGATGCCTAGGCTTTGGCCCTCGACCGAAGATGATCGACCTGCGCTGCTCGCGCCGTTTGTCGTAGGTGCCTCGAAAGTGTCGCAAGGCATGAGGAAAGCATGGGAAGGTACGAAGGATATTTTTTCTGCCGGCTCAGGCAACGGAACCTCACCGGCGCCGAGAGGGCCCTCGTTTTGGCAACGGCTGATTGGTCAAGCATCAGCCGATTATGACGATGGGCCGCAAACGGTGGGCGAGTTCATGTCGCAGAAGCGACCGATGCCGTAGAGGTAGGGACGTACAAGTGGAGTTGAAAAACCAATCTCATCAGCGGTGCGAGTGATGTTGAAAATTACGGATCGATTGCGTCTGTCGGTGGCGTTGCTATTGGTTGGTGGAATTTCGGGTTGCCAGGTTTGGCATGCCTCTCCACACTTATCGGGCCTGACGGCGACGAAGGGCGAACGGCAGGTGGTCAAGCGGTCCAAGAACGATCCGTTTCCGTCGCCTAGCGACGTGGGAATGGAAGCGTCTGAGTAGCGTCCTACTTTGCAGCACCCAGAGCAAAGCCGCGGGTGAATTTCGGCCTCGGCTATGTGCCGGTGATTGGCTAAGCTGAAACTCGGCCGAGGCCCCCTGGCAAATTTAACCTAGGGCGGCGGCAAGCCTCGCGATGCTTGCTTGCCTTGCCCTAGGCTGTGATGTTTTGCCCCGTTGGGGCAGAAGCAGCTTTGCTGCTTCGATACAATGTTCAGCCACTAGGGCGTCTTACCTTTTTCTGTTCGCAAGAGTGTTCTGCGGGAGGATGTCGTGGCCGACACCGCTAACGAATCCATTTTGGGAAAAAGTGACTCTCGGGAACGCAAATTGGTACGTTGCTCAACAATTGGCGAAGAACCTTTCTTTTTGGGACTTCTCTGCTCACGGGTCGCCGACGCATAATAGGGTCTGCGTTTGCAATGGTTACCCGTTTCTCCAGCTTGAGCCGTATGTGATGAAGTCTGAACCCTCGTTTCCGAAGTTGCCTTCGATCGGCGAATTACTAAAGCATCCAACCGTCGAGCAGATTGTCGAGCGGGTGAATCAAACAACGATTGCCCAGCGCGCGACGGGCTTCTTGGAGGAATTGCAGTCGAGCTTCCAGGGGCGAACCGATCGAGGCGTTGTTCCTTCGATTCATCAGCTAGCCGAACGATTGGCGCGGCGGCTGTTGGGGCCTGACGAGAGTGGCGCTCCGGTGATCAATGCGACGGGGGCGGTGTTGGGAGATCGCTGGCCTGCTCCGCCGTTGGCCGAGGCGGCGGTTCACGAGATGCTACGATTTGCTAGCGAGTATCACGAAGACGATCAGCAGTTGAGTGAACAAGTTGCGGCCCGTTTGGTTGAAATCACTGGGGCCGAGGCGGCTTGGGTTGCAGGCAATTTTTCGGGTGCAGCCCACTTGGTTGAAATCACGGGTGAGGATGCGCAGGTCGATGCGCTCGGGTATGTGGGGCTTATCGATCCGGCCGAGTACGGCTTGTCGCACGTGGATACGATTGGCGATCGTTTGGCGACCGGGGCCAACTTGGTTCTTATCGAGGGTGCCGGTTTGCTGGGTGGGCCGCAGTGCGGCATCGTGTTGGGCAGTCGCGAGCAGGTTGCCAAGCTGCGCGAGCATTCACTTGCCGACACGCTGGCTGCAGATCGATTGGCATTGGTTGCCCTGGATGCGACGCTTCGCATTTATCAGTTGGAGAAGCAGGCAATTCACCAGATCCCCGTGCTTCAGTTGTTGTCTGCCCCGGTCGCAAATTTGCAGCAGCGCTGCGAGCGATTGGCGCCGCTGCTGGAAGCTTGCGAGGTCGTTGCGACTGCGACGCCGATGCAATGCGAGTCGATTTGGTACGACACCAGTGCCACAAAGATTTCGGGGCCCTCGTGGGCAATCCGCCTGCAACCGGCGGAGGCAACGGTGGAGGATTTGTCGCACCGGTTGCTAGGGGCAACGACACGGGTTGTTGCCCGCGAACAGCAGGATGCGGTTTGGCTCGACTTGCGATCGGTGTTTCCTCGGTGGGATCAACCGTTGGTGGCCGCTTTCGAGGGGTAGTAGAAAAAAGCGGTTTTTGGACTGAACTGATAGCAGTTGGCATCCGTAGCAAATGCAAGTGGTGTGGTGGTCTGAACTTGCGTACCGAGGGCGACGTGTCGATCTTGTCCCCCTTTGGCCCCGCCGCTACGATGACAGCAATGCCGGGACGAATATTGAAGAGATTCTAGCGGCGGTCAGATTTATTGAGAGGCCGCCTTTTTTGGGCTCGTCTGGTGTGAGAGGAAAAGATAGCGGGCGGTGCTGTTTCAGCGACTCCGAATCTAAAACAACATCGTTCAGGTACGCTGACTTGCCCCAACGACAATGTAACTGAACTTTCTGGCATCTTGTGTCGGAAAGACAAGAGAGGGAAACGCATGAATTCTGGTAATACTCGAACAGGTCTACGGCGAACATTGATTTTAGGTTCGTTGGTCAGCTGCACGATTGGGGCAGCGTTGTTGGCCCCGTATGTGTGGGCACTTCCATCCGAGCAAACAAAAGACGACGAACGAATTGCTTTTCTCGTTGCGTCGATGATGAATCATCAGCACCTCTCGAAGTTAGAGCTTGGCGACGAGGTTTCGGGGCGTGCATTTGATATGTTTTTCAAACGGCTCGATTCGATGAAGCTTTTTTTCTTGCAGAGCGACATCGATCAGTTTGCTGGCGAAAGGCTTTTAATTGACGACAAAGCAAAACGGGGCGACGTCAGTCTTGCGAAGCGGGTTTTTGACGTTTTCATGCAGCGAGTCGAAGAGCGAGTGGCGGTAGCCCAACGCCTTTTGGAGGAAGAACACGATTTTACGATCGACGAAGAGATGGTTCGCGATCCGGATAAGGCAGCCTATGCCAAGACAATTGCAGAATCGGACGAGCGTTGGCGCAAAAAAGTGAAGCTCGACCTGCTACTAGAAATTGCGGATAAAGTTGAACATGACGAAGCAGTTGAAAAACTGCACAAGCGTTACCGAAACATCTTGCGCCGCACCGAACAAACCGATAACGATGAGCTGCTGGAGATGTTTCTCAGTGCGCTGACGATGAGTTTCGATCCGCATAGCAGTTATATGTCGCCAAGCACGTTGGCGAATTTTACGATCGCGATGAGTTTAGAACTCAATGGCATCGGGGCGTCGTTGCAGTCGGAGTATGGCGAGACGACGGTCAAGCAACTCGTGCCGGGTGGTGCTGCGGACAAAGATGGTCGACTGCAGATTGGCGACATCATTGTTGGGGTTGCTGAGGGAGTCGCCGATAGCGAGTTTGTCGACATCGTGGATATGAAGATCAACAATGTTGTGAAATTGATTCGCGGCAAGCCGGGGACGGTGGTGCGTTTGGAGGTCACGCCGGCTGACAAGTCGGGGCGTAAAGTCTATCCCATCACTCGCGCCCGTATTGAGCTAAAAGATCGCGAAGCACGTAGCGAAATCGTTGAACGGCACGCGGATGGCTCGTTGGTTGGGACCGAGAATGCTGCGGAAGGTGAAGCAACGGGCCAGGTGGTTGAGCAAACCGATGCTGCGGGCGGTGTTGTTCGCAAAATTGGCGTGATTAGCTTGCCGAGCTTTTATATGGATATGAAAGGTCGTCGAGAAAATAATCCGAACTACAAGAGTACGACCCGCGACGTACGTCGATTGTTAGAAGAATTCAATCGACAAAATGTCGACTTGGTCATCATGGACCTGCGTTACAACGGCGGAGGATCGTTGCCAGAATCGGTGGACGTGACCGGCTTGTTTATCGACCAAGGGCCTGTTGTTCAGGTGAAAGGCATTAAGGGCCTCGTGACTCCCTATCGGGATGAGAATCCCGGAGCGGTATGGAAGAAGCCGTTGATTGTGGTGATTAACAAATTTAGCGCAAGTGCGAGCGAAATTTTTGCCGGTGCGATTCAGGACTATGGCCGTGGGATCGTGGTTGGTGATAAGACGACTCATGGTAAAGGAACGGTCCAGCAATTGGCCGAGTTGGGACAGAAGCTGTTGCCTTTCCGCAAGGCTCCGAACTTGGGTGCCTTGAAGCTGACCATCCAACAGTTTTATCGACCGAGTGGTGATAGTACTCAAAACCGTGGCGTGATTTCTGACGTCGAGTTGCCGCATCGGACGACCCATTGGGACGTAGGCGAGTCGGATCTCGACTATGCGATGGCGTTCGATCGCATTATGCCCATGCCACACTCGAACTATCGTAATGCGACGGCAGATATCATCGGCGAGCTACAGAAGCGTTCGAGCAGTCGGTGTGATGAGTCGGAGTTCTTTGCCACCGAGCGTCGTAAGATCGAGCGTTATTTGGAGCAAAAAAAGAACCCCATGATTACGCTCAACAAAGAGAAGTTCTTGGCCGAGCGAGCCAAAGTGAATGACCAAAAGGAAATTTACGACAAGCTGCAAGAAGAGGATAAGCCCGTCTTTCCGACGACGCCATACGACGACCCCACAGCTCCGTACAACGACGAGTTGGTGTCGATCGCTCTGGACTATCTGGAACTGCTTGGGCTGAACAAGGTTGCCGTGGCGAAATAGCTGGCCGCAACCAAAAAAAGGAAAACCGCTAATCTAGGAGCTGTTAGCAATTAGCTTCCACTTGCAGCACCCAGAGTTTTTCGGGAAATACAGCGAACTTGGAACTACTGTAATTTCCTCTGGGCTGGATCTACTCTGCTCAGTAAGAAACCCAACAGACGCCCTTCCGTCCGTTGTTGTAGGATGGCCATTATTAGGGCATTTGTCACTTGAGCGATCCGCCACTCCGACCCGGAGGGTCGGGCTAAATAGTCCCACCGTCTCGGTGGAGCGGAACACTCACGCGACAAATGCTCTAGGTCACTGTCGAGCGAGATCGATTCCTAGTAAAACTTCCTCTTTCACAACCCCACGGACACGAGGAACCTAGCGTGCCAGAGTCTTCCCCCGATGTCGTCGAGATCAGCCTCTCTCCCACCAAAAATCAATCCGCCGGTTCGCTCGACGTTGAACAAGCGGTTCGGCAGCGTTATGGCTCTGCCGCTCAAGAAGCGGAGCCCGCCCTCTGCTGCCCGGTCGACTACGACCAGCAATACCTCAAGATTATCCCCGACGAGATCATCGAGCGCGACTACGGCTGTGGCGACCCCTCGAAACATGTGGCCCCGGGCGAGACGGTTCTCGACCTTGGCAGCGGCGGCGGAAAAATCTGTTACATTGCTGCTCAGATTGTTGGCGAGGCGGGCCGCGTCGTCGGCGTCGATCGCAACGACGACATGCTCGAACTGGCTCGCAAGTATCAACCCACCATTGCCAAGCAACTCGGCTTTGCGAACACTGAATTCCGCAAAGGTAGCATCCAAGACCTGGCCCTCGATCTCGAAACCTTTGAAAACTATTTGGTCAAACACCCGGTCCGTTCTAGCAGCGATTGGCTTCGCGCCGAAGCCTATGCCCAGGAGCTACGCGAAACCCAACCGTTGGTGCCCAGCGACTCAGTCGACGTGGTCGTGTCGAACTGCGTATTAAACCTCGTCAGCGGCGCCGACCGCCAGCAACTATTTTCCGAAATTTTTCGCGTCCTACGACGGGGTGGCCGGGCGGTTATCAGCGACATCGTCTGCGACGAACCGGTTCCCGAACACCTTCAAAATGACCCCACGCTCTGGAGCGGCTGTATCAGCGGGGCGTTTGTCGAAGAGGAATTTCTTCAAGCATTCGCCGACACCGGTTTCTACGGTATCGAAATTCTCAGCCGACAGGAAGAAGCTTGGGCTACGGTCGAGGGCATTGAATTCCGCAGCATGACGCTTCGCGCCTACAAAGGCAAAGCAGGCCCCTGCCTCGATCAGAAACAAGCGGTCGTCTACAACGGGCCCTGGAAACAAGTGGTCGACGACGATGGCCATACCCTCAAACGGGGCGTTCGCACGGCCGTCTGTGGCAAGACGTTCGACATCTACACCCGCGAGCCTTACGCCACTCAAATCACCCCCATCCCGCCAAGCCAGCCGGTATTAGAAACCGACGCCCCCGACTACGATTGCCGCCGCAACGCGGTGCGCGACCCGCGCCAAACCAAAGGTCACGACTACAACGCAACCCAATTGCCAGGTAGCGATTGCTGCGACACCAACGGTTGCTGTTAGGGCAAACGCGGCGAGAGGTCGGCATTGTTTGCCAGTTGCTCGGCGACCCAATCTATCCACTCGGTTGTTGGGCGTCCGTAGGGCCGGAACTTTACTTGGGTGCCTAAGTCGTCGCGATACAGCACCGCTCGGTGCTCGCCCAAACGACTTGCCGCGGGCGAATCAATCAAGCTGGTCGAGTCTACCGAACTCATCTGCAATGCCACCCGATAATCCAACTCGCGTAGCGTTAGCCGATCGATCGTTCGCGACAGACTGTTAAACGACTCGCACCATAACAGCACGTGCACTCCGACAGCCGGGCCCTCTCGCAATAGAGTGCGGAACTGTTTGTCTGTCGGCACCGGCTGGCCATTGGTTCCGTTGGATCCGAGCGAAGAGGAGAAACCGAAATCGTCTTCGGTGATTCGCAAATCACGAAACTGGGCCAAGTCGTGTACGATCAAATAGTGCGGTGAATACTGCTGGTCGGCGTTCTTGCTGCGCCGCGTGACTTCGTCGGCTAACTGCGCGATCGCCGATGCTGCTTCGCGCGGCCCCAGCACCTCGACTGATTTCGGCAGTGCTGCTCCCAAACGTGTCCAAGCCCCCTGCTCTGTTGACTCTGGCCGTGTACCATCTAGCACGGTAAAACTTGCCTGCCGACCGTTGTGCTGAGCGACTAACGAAACCAACGCGGTCGACAAAATCCCCAAGGCCAGCTGCTCTTCGCGACCAACCACCAGCAAGTGGTTGCCTCCCTGTGCTCGCAGGGTAACGTGCGTCGGCGGTTCGATTCGCACGGCTGAGCCGAGCCAAATTGTCGGCTCGCTCGCTGGTTCTGCGCCAGCATTTTCAATCGCGGCGACCAGCCCTGGGTTATCTCGTGGGTCGGCGGGCAAATTGCCTTCAAAGACAATGGCTGGCTCGACCGAAAAACCTTGCGATTCTGCACGCACTCGCAGGGTTTCTAAGTACTGCTGCCGCTCTTCGTCCGGCAACCAAACCACTTGGAATGTATTGTTGCCCTCGACCATGCCATTCTGGTTGTTATAAATCGCTTCGCCTGGCCGACTCAGCAGTCGTGCTGCCGTGTTTTCATCGCTCAAAATCAAATGCGCGTCGGCATCGCTACATTCCAGCGCAATCCGCACCGCCATCTGGCCAATCGTACTTCTCGCCAACGAATACGCACCCGCCAAGGTTTGTGAACCCAACAGCACATGAATCCCAAACGCTCGGCCTTGCCGTACCAAACGATCGAGCAATAGGGCCGCATCTTGCGAAAGTTTATCGTCAGTCACAAACAGTTCTTGAAACTCGTCGACAATCAACAACACTCGCGGCATTCGATCGTCGCACGCGGCTCGGCAGCCGGCCAAATCTTGCACGCCTAGGTCGCGAAACCGTTCGCCGCGCCGGCGTAGTTCTTCGTCGAGTCGTTCGAGTACGCTCACGCCGAACTCGCGTTCGCTCTCGATTGCGATCACTCGTGCATGGGGTAACTGCCCGTTGGCATACGCCTTAAACTCTACGCCTTTTTTGAAGTCGACCAAATACAGTTCGACCTCGTCGGGGCTGTAGTGCAATGCAGCGTTGGTAATCAGTGCGTGCAGCAAGGTCGACTTACCCGACCCGGTCTTGCCTGCGATCAGTACATGCTGCGAGGTTCCTCGGCCCAGGCGAACCGATTGCAAGTCATTCGCACCTGCGCGTCCCACCGGCACCACCAACTCGCTAGCGGCATCGCTCGCCCATAGCTGTTCTTCGCTCGGCGCGACAACCGAGAAGGGCACCTCCACCTTGCTCGCTTCTCGCGATTCTTGCGCCAATACCCGTAGCAACTCATTCAATCGATCTCGTAGCGGCAACGGATCTGGCTTTAGAGGTAGCTTTTCGAACAAGGGGTAACGCCACACCAACCGTCCCTCGACCCACTCCAGATGCACCGCGTCGGCGTATAAATCTTGCAGGCTAAACTCATTGGGTAGCTGTAGCTGCGTGTCGTGGCTCAGTATCGTGTACACACCGCACCGTGGCCCGGTCGTCGCGATCGTCATCAACTTTCGGATCGAAGCGTCGCTCAATCCCGCTGGAAAATTCGCCACGACCAACACGTGATACGGCTCAGAAACCTCGCCCGCTTGCTGATTGTATTGGTGGAGCGTATTAAATTCATTCCGCAGATACTTTTGCAACACCTTTTCCATGTGATCGGCAAGCAAGCTTAGCCGCTCGTCAATCTGTCGGGTGTCGGTCCAAATCCGGCCGCCGACTAACTGCTCGTCGTAGTCGGCCAGATGCATGAAGGTGGCAAAATTCTCACCTAGTGCGGATGGGTCGATGATCGTAAAACGCAACTTCCCTGCTGGCATCGCGGTTAAAAATCGCAGCATCATCGACTGCATCACCTCAACCGCCGCCGAACGCCCAGCCTCCTCAGCTGAGATCACCAACCCGGGCAACTCGTCGAGAGTCATCACCGCAGGCAAGGTTAGTTTTGTTTGCTTCGGCACCAATCGCGGGTCTTCGGATACGCCATGCTTCACGGCGGCCAAAGGCAATTGATAGCTGCCAAACGTGATTGCCGGTGGCGGCTCGGTCGGTCGGTCCCAGTCGGCCCAGTTGGTCTCCGACCAATTGGGGAATAGCCGCTTGCACGCGGTTCCCATTTGCTCAAGCTCATCAACAATCGCTTGAAAGCTGCTGTGCCATTTCTTAGACATTGCCGCCCAGGCCGCGTCGTGCTTCGCCTGCGCCTTGGTAACACGCTGTTTGTAGCGTTCTTCGTTCTTCTCTTTGGTCGTGTTCCGTTCGTTGGCCAGTTTATCCAACAATGGCGGAAACCGCTCGTCTGCTGTGGTTAGTTTTGCATCGCGTTCACGTTCTAACGCCTCAATTTCAAGCCTTAGCGCTGCTTGAATCTGGCGGATGCTCTCATCCCGTCCTGATTCTATTTCGACCATCGCCAGATCGCGTATTCCTTCGGCCTCTTCGACATCGCAATCCTTGGTACTTGCGATCTCTTCTGCCTCTCGGCGACAGCATGTCTGTGCTTCGTCACGCGCCGCTTGTTCGTAACTGCGAGTTTGCTTCAATGTGGCCAGCAATTGCGAAAAATGCGCTAACGCCTGGCGTCGTGCTCGACCACCAATGAAAAAATGAATCACGCCGCCAATAGTCGCCCCTGCGATCAACACGGCCAACGACCATTGCCACGGCGACCAATCGGTCAGCCAGCCCATCGGCAACGCGGCGAATACAAAACTAAAAATCCACCAACCAACCGGTCGCGTTCCTTCCAAGAATAACGAAGGCAATCGCTGCGACTGCAAATCCAATACCGCTTGGTGCAGCCCGTTGAGCGATTCCTGCAATTTTTCTTCCGCCAAGCCCTCGCTTGCTTCTGAGCTACCCCCGTCGGCAACGTCCTCTTCACAGGCCTCGGCCTTACCCGTCAACCGTCGCATCGCCATCAGCGTATTTGCGTCCCGCTCAAGACCCTCGATCTGCGACCGCCGCGCGTTCAGCCGCTTGATCGCCGCGTCGCACCTTTGCTGTGGGCCGTCTTTCGCCGCGTCGAACACCGCTAGCGTCTGCCACACGCTCTCCTTTTTTTTCTGTTCGATCGCTAATGCAGACTTTTGAAACGCCGCCTCGATCTCGTTATCTTTGCGCCCACAAGCCTCGCGGCACTCCTTCGAGGCTTGATGGAAATGTTGATTCGCCGAACTCTTGGCTTCGGCATACTCGTTCTCTGTGGCACGACGTTGCTGTGTAAAACGCTGAATTAGCTCTTGAGCAGCGCTATCATGCTCTTTTTCAGCCGACGCCAATTTTTCTCGCAACCTTGTGGCAATCGAATCTTCCAAGGCAGCGCGCTCGTCGGCTGACTGCTGCAATTGCTGCATCAGTTCCAACTGCCGTCGCGTTGAAAGTCGAGATTCGGTCACTTCTTACCTAACGGAAAATGGTTTTTGGTGTCTCTGATGCCGAAAACCCCTGCGAGCTGCCACGTTCTGGGGGCAATTGCCGATCGCGCGTTGCCAGAAAAGTCGGGGCAATTCCGGCAACCTGACCCCAGCCACCCAAGTCTGCCAAGGCTCGAATTTGGTACTACTGACTATACTCATTGCTCACAATCTTGTTTGATATGGTTCGTCAACTGTTGCATTCGTCCGACAGCATCAAACGCTAACTTCGTCACCGGGCCAATCGGTTCTAAATGCTCTTCACAAAACTTTTGGCTAATGCCGTCGTTCCACTCGCTCGTAGTCTCTTGCCAGGCAATCTGCAAATCTTCGATCGCCTTCCGCAATTGGCCGCTACTCGTATCGAAATCCCATGGTCGCATACTCTACTCCTCGCCTTCCTGCTCTTTATCCACAGGCATCGCATGTGGCTCGACCATTGCTGGAGGACGCTCGATTTGATAGGCATCCAACCGCCGCACGATCTGTTGCAATTTTGCTCGTGCAGCAGGCAGCTCGGTTTCTAGCATCCGTCGCAACTGGCCGACTCGTCCTTCGTATTCAAAAAGCTCGTGCTGCAGCTGCCGATTCCAGTGTTTTACCCGTTCCGATTTTTCTCGGCAATATTCCACTCGCAACTGAGCCTTTTTTAGGTCCGCCTTCTCTTCGCGACACGATGGTCGCTCGTCGCCTACGGTAAATGTTAAACACCGCTCTAAATTTATTTTCGCTTGATGCACCGCATCCGAAGCTAGTCTCGATTGTTGTTTCCAATGCCGAGGCCGATCGTGCTCTAACCAATCAACCACGCGTCGCATCTCGCCACTTAAATTCTCCAAAGCATCCTGCACCCGCAACTCAAATCGCGCAATCGCCCCACGAAAAGATTCAATCGCCGCAATCGAATGAACATGTGCTGGGCCGGACATTTTGGCTCTTCTCTAGGATTCAAAAAAGCTATCACCGCTGCTGTAAATATTCTTCAATCCGCTGCGCCTTGCGCAGCAGGAATGGGGCATACTGATTCGAAGCCTCGATCGACCGGGCAATCATCTTCAAATGTTGCTCGAACTCCTCGGCAAATTTCTTGTGTTCCTGATCACGCCAGGAACTATTCAGACTGTGGAGTTGGCTACTCAGAGTCGTTAGCCGTTCTTCGAGTTCGATACTGAAATTGCTCAACTGCTGCGCAAAGCGGCGCAGCTCAGCAGGATCGACGATTGCCTGAGACATACGGGGGCCTCTTCTTTCACGAACCAGCGTAGCAACGTATCCCCACGCACCCTACTGATTTCATTCGGTGAATCTAAAAACGGTCTGTCCCTTGCCGTTTTTCTTATTCTCGGCACTTGAGCGACGAGAATTCGCCGCGTTTATCTATCATATGCTCGAGCCCCCCCCGAGCCTCGATTTTAACCCGTATAGCGGTTTGGGTAAAGCAAAAGCTACGTCTTTCCAGGGCGATTTGCCTTTTCGCAATGCTAAGCACAGCAAATTCGCTTGCACCGGCGTGATCTTCAGCATAAGCCCTTTTGTTCGTTTTATCGATAGCACCAGCTACCGCGAGGGCTGCATCGATCCGCCCGCTTGCTCGGAAAGTGGCTTATCGGCCCGTTTGAAATCTGCGTCGATTTTTGCCAACGATTCGGCAACTGCCTCGACGGTCGTTCGTATTTGCTCCTCGGTATGCGAGCAAGTCATAAAGAAACGCAATCGTGCTGCGCTCTCTTCCACCGCCGGATAGAGAATCGGCTGGACGTTGATTCGCTGTTCAAACAGAGCCAGCGACAATTGCAAGGCATAGTCGGAGTTCCCCGTTATGACAGGCACCACCGGCGTGTTGTTGCTCAAGCCCGTATCAAGCCCCGCGTTCTTCGCCAACTGTAAAAACAACCGCGAATTCTTTGCCAACTTCGCCACGCGCTCGGGTTCTTCCTGCAACAGGTTGATCGACGCCAGCGCCGCCGCCGTATTTGCTGGGCTCAGGCCAACGCTGTAAACAAATCCTGGGGTCGTGTATTTCAGATAATTCACAAGCTCTGAGGAACCGGCAATATATCCGCCGCAACTACCGAACGACTTGCTTAGCGTGCCCATCCAAATATCAACGTCGCGAGGGTTGATATCAAAGTGCTCGGCCATCCCGCGTCCGTGGAGGCCCATCGTGCCGATCGAATGCGCTTCGTCGACCATCATAAACGCCTTGTGCCGTTTCTTGATGTCCACAAATTTCGGGAGATCGGGATAATCGCCGTCCATGCTGTAGACGCCTTCCATCACAATCAGCACGCGGCGATATTCATGTCGTACTTCGTTCAAGATGCGATGGCACTCTTGCCAGTCGTTGTGTCGGAAGGGCCGGCGACGAGCCCCCGAAAGAATCGCGCCTTGCAAAATACTGTTGTGCGACAACCCATCGTGCAAGATCAAATCGCCGGGGCCAAACAGGTGGCCAATCGTTGTCTCGTTTGTCGAATGGCCACCAACAAAGACGATCGAATCCTCGGTTCCAATAAAGTCAGCGATCGCCCGCTCCAGCTCTACGTGTACCGACTTCTCGCCCGACACCAACCGACTTGCCGAGACACTCGTACCGTATTTTTCGACCGCGTCGCACGACGCCTTGGTCACGGTCGGGTCTCCCGACATTCCCAAGTAGTTGTAGCTGCAGAAGTTGATGTACTCGACGCCACCAATCATTGCCCGATCGTTGGTTACCGACTCGTGCGGCTTGAAAAACGGGTTCTCAGCACCTGGCCTCGAGGCGTTGCTCAGGTCTTTCTCGAAACGCAAATACTCGGAACTTTTGGTGAAAATAAAATCTTCTTCAGGAACCACCAACTGGCTGGGTCGCGAAGGCCGCTTCTTGACTTCGCCGCCCATGTACTTCTCGATCGCCTCGACCACTTCGCCACACGTTTCCATGCTCGGCAAAGCGTGTTCGGGGAACCGACCGCCGAAAGTCTCTTCCAGGGCTGCAACAATCTCGATCCGTTCGAGCGAATCCAATCCCAACTCGATGATGTTGGTATCCCAGTTCAGCTCGCCGACCCGTTCGCGGCCAATCTCACGCACCTGAGAAAAAACGATCTCTGTGATCTCAGCCGTACGCCCCTCCGGCTGCGGCGTTGCTTGGGGCTTCTCAACTTTATCAGCCGCCACGGCACCATTGCGCTGCTCGTGCGAGGCAACTTCGGCAGACAAGTCTTTTTTGTCCGCGTGAGCGTCGCCTTCTTCCACCCAACCTGTTATCTCATGCTGATCGCTGCGACGGCGTGCCTTGGTGATTTCCACCTTGCCGGTCTCAGCCGTCCACGAAGCCCTCGCAGCCAACGTGCCCGCCAAGTAGCCATCGCGACAAGCGTGTCGCTGAATCTTGCCACTGGAAGTCTTCGGGATACTCCGCGTCTTGATCAGCACAATCGCAGCTACCGCTAGCTCGTTTTCAGTCGCTACTTTCTTGCGAATCGCCTCGATAATCTCTGCGTAATCCAAGTTCCGTTGGCGGACGGTCTCCTGGACAATCACCAATTGCTCGACACCGTTTTCCTCGACGACAACCGCCGCGCCCGCGCTGTGACCGACATGTTCGTGTGCCGATTTTACGGTCTCTTCGATATCCTGCGGATAATGGTTCACACCCCGCAGAATGATCAAATCTTTCAGTCGACCGGTGACGAACAACTCGCCTTCGCGCAAGAATCCGAGATCGCCGGTCCGCAAAAATGGGCCACGACCATCGCTCAGCCTCGCTTGGAATATCTGTTTTGTCAGCTCATCGCGTTTCCAATAGCCACCCGCCACACTTGGTCCAGAAACCCAAATCTCGCCAACGTGATTATCTCCGTACGGCTCAAACGTATCGGGATTGGCAATCACGATCTGCTGATCGAGCAAGTTGCCACCGCTACCCACCAATTCGCGCGAGCCCGGCACACCCGGATCGGTTTCGATCACCTCGTGTTTTTCCAGCCCCTCGAGTTGGAAAGATCGCAAGACAGGCGGCGACTGTTTGTAACCGCCTGCGACAATCAACGTGGCTTCGGCCAAGCCATAGCACGGATAAAACGCCTCGCGTCGGAATCCGCACTCTGCAAATGCTTTACTAAACCGATCGATCGTCTCTGCGCGAACAGGTTCCGCGCCATTAAATGCCAGCGTCCAACGACTCAGATCCAAAGTCGCTTTTTGCTCGTCGGTCACCTTCTCGACGCACAGATCGTACGCAAAGTTCGGACCGCCGCTAATCGTCGCCCCCGTTTGCGTCAGCATTTGCAGCCACCGCACGGGCTTTTGCAGAAAATGGGTTGGCGAAAACAGCGTGTTCGGCTTGCCCATGTATAACGGCTGCAAGACGCCGCCAATCAGGCCCATGTCGTGATACAAAGGCAACCAAAAACAACCTGTGCCTGAACGAGTATGCTCAAACGCATAGGCAATCATCGCCGAGTTGTGCATCAGGTTGGCGTGCGAGAGCATCACGCCTTTCGGCGTACCGGTCGAACCCGAGGTGTACTGAAAAAACGCCATCGTCTCGCCATGTACATCCGGGCGCTGCCAGCTATCTGCCAAGTCTTCGTCCCATTGGTCGGTCGCCCGCCAGCGAAGTTGCTGCAGCGAGGGTGTATCGCCAATCATCGTCTGTACACGCTCCAACACATCAAACGTCGTTAGCGCGATTTTGGCTTGCGCATCGTTGGCAATCGCATCAATTCGCGCCATGTTCCGGTTGCGACGGGGCGGATACGCTGGCACTGCGGTCACGCCCGCATACAGGCAACCAAAAAATGCCGCGATAAAGTCCAGGCCCGAGGGATACAACAACAGCGCTCGCTCGCCCTCAAGCCCCATCGTCTGGAGCGATCGGGCGACGGCCCTCGCCTTGCGGTCCAAATCGGAATACGTCCACTCGATCGCTTGGCGTTCGCCATCTTCGAGAAAACGAAGTCCGACATCATCGCCTTGATGCAATGCGCGGTGCTGCAAAAGTTCAATCAGGTTCGACGGACCGAAAAATGAACCGGGAAGATGGTCGAGATGCACGTGAGCGAATTCCTAATTTTCAGAAAAAGGCAACAGCTACTATCGAAACTGTCAGAGCCTTCCCAATCGACACGCCAACACCTCTTCGTCATTGGCTACTTCGTCGTTTGCGGGTTATCAACCGACAAACGTCTGAATCGACCGAATGGGCCACAAGGTGGGATGGGCGAGCAAAGCATGTAGCCACCCCAGTCATCGGCGGGGCCACACGCACCAGTTTCGGCTGCAAGCCAAGCAGGCTTGGTTGGTATAACAGGCGCAACTGCAGGAGCAATCTCAGGGCTTCGAACAAATATCGTATCCGACCATTGTAAGTCGCCAAAAACATAGACGCACCCCCTGCGGGAGGGATTTTCCGGGATAGAAAGCACTAGGACGCACTTTTCAACTCTCGACACTACCACCCCATTGGACATCGGGCAATTCGCCGCAGACGCAAAAATTGGCGATTTTGCTGCTTTATTCACCTCTCTGCCAGCATGTTACGAAAATTCCGCACCCCTTTTGCAAGCAGAGAGCCTGCCTTAGCCGCTTCTGACTGCCCACGCCACAGAGCTTGCCACTTTTTCCCGGAATAAGCTTCAGTCGCATGAAGGTTTGTCCACTGAGTAATGCAAATCCAGCTACAGCCAAGATACTTGCGGTGATATCAGGACGGCTGCAAAGTCACTGATTCTATCGTAGCCGCGGGCGGAAGCCGCGGTTTTTTCAGATTCGACCGCAGCTTCTGCTTGCTGCTATGACGGAACCTACGACTTTGTAATTCCGCTGAACATTCGGGCTATGTACTTGCCGTGTTTAGCGCAAGCAGGAATAATAGAGGTTGTTGGTCATCCCCCCGATTTTCGATACAAATAATAATAAGGAGTGGCGTCTTGCTTACTGAAAGCGAAGTCTCACGTAGTTGGGCACGACTGTTTAAGGACGACAGTTTTTCGACGGAAGCGTTCGACAGTGCGGAGAACCTACTCAACGAGTTACGCCCCGAGAGCCCCTTGCGGCACCGGCTCCTCAATGAGTTGGAGGAGCTAAAGAAGATGCACGCATCTCGCGTCGAAGCATAACGCGATATCTCCCGCCTCAAAACTAAACACTGCGATAACGGCGGCTGCACGGATGGTGCATCCCCAGTTATCGCTTTTTTTATCCCTCCTGCCAATACTTCCACGGTCTATCTTTTTGGAGAGCTTGGATCTATGTCTGCGCCACTCAATGTTTCTCGCCGTCACTTCCTCGAACTTACCGGTGCTGCTGCCGCGACTGTCGCTTGGACCGCCGATAGCTATGCGAAAATCCTTGGTGCCAACGACCGCATCAACGTCGGCTTCATCGGCGCCGGCGGTATGGCCAACGCTCACATGGACACCTACAACAATCTCAAAGAAAAAAACAACCTGCAGGCCATCGCCGTTGCCGACTGCTGGAAGACTCGCGCCGAAGCCGGAGCAGAAAAAACTGGCGCCGCCCACACACTCACCGACTACCGCAAAGTTCTTGACCACAAAGAAATCGATTACGTCACGATCGCCACCCCCGAGCATCAACATGCCCACATGACCATCGACGCACTCGACGCCGGCAAGGCAGTCTACTGCGAAAAACCGATGACCCACACCATCCCCGAAGCACTCGCGGTGATGAAAAAACAAACCGAGACCAAGCTGCCGATCCAAGTGGGTGTGCAGTCGATGTCCGACGACAGCTACATCAGTGCTCGTAAGGCAATCGAAGGGGGAATTCTTGGCCAGGTCGTTCAGGCCCAAATCGAATACGTCCGCCGCTACGGCGAACAAGGCCCCTTCCGCAAACCCAGTATTTGCCAAGACGACACGCCCAAGCCCGACGATCTCAACTGGAACGATTGGCTCGGCCCAGCCAAAAAAGTCGATTGGAATCCGCACCACTACTTCGAATGGCGAAACTATGCGGCGTACTCGGGCGGCGTTGCCACCGACTTGTTCATCCATCGCATCACGCGGATCATGAAAGCGCTGAATCTTGTTTACCCGCGCCGCGTGGTCGGTATGGGAGGCATCTGGCAATGGCCTGACGGACGTGACCTGCCCGACAACTTCGAAATGATCTGTGAATATCCGCGAGGCATGACCGTCTACGTGCTCGGCACCATGAGCAACCGCGTTGGCATCGATCATCTGATCCGCGGCTATCGCGGCACGATGTACTTCACCCCCGAAGGTTGGGTGGCCAAAGACAAAGACGGCAAAGTGCTTGGTGAGCACAAGAAAACCGGTGCCGAAGATACGCACCTTCATCACACCAACTTGCACAATCACCTACGCAACGGCGAGGAACTCAACTGTCCCGTGGAACTCGGACTCGCCGGCACCACGGCGGTCGTCATGGCCAACGAATCGTGGCGCACCGGACAAATGATGGGTTGGGACAAAGAAAACAAGAAGATGGTTCCGTGCCATACCCAAAAGCATAACCCCTACCCGGAAAAAGATAGTTAGTCTGCATTTCTCGCCAGGATTTCACCACGAAGAACACTAAGGACACCAGGACAACTGCAAAGTACTGCAAAGTCGGTACGATCGACCAAAGTTTAGAAAAAAGAATAACCACAGAGGACACGGAGTAGCACAGAGTGCCTTAAAAAATAGATTTTCTCTGTGCCCTCCGTGTCCTCTGTGGTTCAAATTATTGCGGTTTTTTTCGTGAATTTGTGACTTTGCAGTTCCCCTGAGTAAGGACACAAAGATCACAGCGAGGCCTTGGCCACAATCAGAAAAAGGAAACCGCTAAGACGCAAAAGAATGGCAACCGTTATCAATTTGAGTTGGAACACTAATCTTCGCTATTCGGCGCTAATCTGATTAGTGACGATTAGTGTTCTTTCAATCAATTTTGATGATAGACGGGATGTCTCGCATCTGGTTTATCCTGTTATCCTGTCAAATTATTGCTTGGTTGCGGTTTTGCATACGAGCCAAAGACCGGGGGTTGATTTTCGATCGATCGCTCCATACGTTCCCAACCAGCCCCGCCTCTCTGTCTGAACCTCAAACGCATGCCTTCGAACGACCTGCACTCCATCCAACAATACTTTTCGCGTAGTGCTCGACGTTACCATCTGCACGCCACCTTTCAACGTCAAATTGCCGCACACTTAGCCGATGGCTTTTTGGGAATGCAACTGCCCGATTCGGTTTTAGAGATGGGTTGCGGAACTGGGTTTCTTACCCAAGAGTTGTGCAAACGATTTCCCTCGGCTGCCATCGACGCGATTGATATCTCGCCCGAGATGATCGAATTGGCCCAAGAGACTTTGCCAAATTCTCCCGTCCGTTGGCAGGTTGCCGACATGAACCAATGGCATCGCCCTCAACACTACGATCTCGTGGCCAGCAGCACCGTACTCCACTGGGCCAATCCGCTTGATGCCCTGGTGCAGAATATCCGAAAGCAGTTGAACAACCGAGGCAAACTGGTCGCAGCAGTCATGGCCGACGGAACTCTAGCCGAACTGCACCAGTTGCGTCAGAAAATAACGCCCGGCAGAGAGCCCGTACGGCCGTTGCCATCCGGACCACAACTTCGGATAGCCTTGGCAGAAGCTCGGCTAGAAATTTGCCAATGGGAGCAAGTGACCTACCGGCAAACTTTTTCTTCGTCACGAGACCTATTCCGCACACTGCGACGTTCGGGTTTCACCGGGGGACCATTTGCATCCTCGTCCGACCGACGACTCAGCCGAACCGAATTGGAACAACTAATCCAACTCTATCAGCAACGCCACGAAGATTCCGAGGGCAACGTCCAAGCCACCTTCCGGGTTATTTACCTAAGCGCCCAACGATCATAAACTACATGTCTCGACTGTCTCTGCGGTAAAAACTCAACGAACCCCCAAGAAGGAGTTCCATCATGAAACCAAAGACTGAGCTACAACCTATCATCGACCTAATCGCCGCAGCAGACAGCCCCGTCGGCATGGACGCTGTTTACGTACACGCCCTCATCCTCGACAAATTAGAAAACCTCAGCCAACGACTAGAGCAGCTAGAAAACAAAGTTGAAAATCTCAACAAAAACTCATAAGCCTAATACTACTGCGCAAGGTTGAACCACAACGACACAACGGACACGACGAAAAAAGACTGGATATCAGGTATTTTTCACGATCCGTGACCTACCAAAATTCCACAAGTGTTGTTTCCTTAAAAAATTGGTTTCCTTTGAATTGACTGTTCCATGCTAGATTCACGTCGTGGTCGTTGTGTCGTTGTGGTTAACTTGACCCTGCGCTGTAGTACTAAACAAGCGAGCAAAGTTCCAACAACTCTCTCCGCTTTCCGCTTTTCTTCACCACTCTCCAAGCGACCCAAATTTCGCCTTCGCCCTTTCACCAAACACCTTACCCGCCGCGTCCATCTCTGCCAGCACGGTCTCCATCGACTTGCCTGCCGACGCTCGCGCCGCCGGGATCACCGTTTGGCATTCGTTGTTATCCATAAACCGTGCTGCTTCGAGTAACTTCGGCTCATCCTCTTTTGGCACCACCAAAAAGCCGTGCTTGTCGGCATGAATCAGTTGCCCCGGCTGCACCTGTCGACCAAACACCTCGACCTCGCAGCCCCAGCGCACGGGCCAACTATGTGCATGACCCACGCAAAGCCGTTGTGCCAGTGCCTTAAATCCGGCGTTGTGCATCTCCTCCAAATCTCGCACCGCTCCGTCGGTAATCGTCCCCACGCAACCCAACGCACGATGCGTATTCGCATTCACTTCACCCCAAAACGAACCGATCACCCGCGGCTTATCGAGATCTTGCAACACCACAATCTTTGGCCCAGGCACCGAAGCCACGTAGTGTCGATATTCGCTCCACGCATTTGGCAATTTCTGGCGATGCGCCACATTGCTCGGCTCGCAGACCACCGTCACCGCGTAGCCCACCATCGGGCCCATCAACGGCATGAAGTCGTGGGTCTCTTCCACATTGAACCCATCGACCGCGGCATCGCTCTTGGTGATCTGCTCCCAACCGTTGTAAATCGTTGGTGTGTTCCATCGCTTCAATTCTAGTAGTTCGGCATGTGAAAGCACCGTGTCTTGTGAACTGTTTGTCATATATATGATTCGCTTTTTGAATAAAAGTTTTGTTGAAAGACTGGGCTCCTTGGACCGCGTGGCGGTCCGGCTGTTGGCTTGCATTCTTTGACTAATCGTCCTCGGGGACAACCGGTGCTGGTGCATCGTCTAGAATTACATGCCGCGGTTCGTGCAGCCGAAGCGTCAGCAACCATCCTGCTGCCAGCACTGCGCTCACTCCAATAAACACCGATTCAAAACCTACCGCTTCGACAACCCAACCCAAAACGGGCGAGAGCAACAACGGCAACGCAAAACACAATCCGAGCGTACTCAAATATCGCGGGTGATCCTCGGTCGGACTGATTTCTAACGCATAGTTGTTAAACGTCTTAAAACCCACCGGCGTCAGTCCAATTAACAGGAAAACGGCTGGGTACAAGGTCGCTCCCCACGTCGGCAGAAAAGACAACGCCAGCGCAGCTAACGGCATCGCCGCCATGCCTGCCATCACTCCTTGCATGACGAGCCGATTACCCCGCCGGTCGGCAACCGGCCCCGCCAACAGACTAAACAACATTGTGCCCACATTCTGAATGATCAGCCACTTCAAAATATTATCGAACGACAGGCCCAGCCGTTCGCTTCTGCCCAATGCCTGATAATGCGGAAACAGTACCAACGAAGTTCCAAACGACATCGCCACCCAACCCAAGCGGCGAAAGTTTCTATCCGTCCGCACAATCTCCCACGAAGCGGCAAATAGGTGCCGTACTCCCCGCCCCGCCTCGCTGTATGTGTCTTTGGGCTCCGCCAACAGCAACACTAGGCCGGCTGCTAGATAAAAACAGATCGCTGTAAAGCCGAAGATCATTTCAAATCGGCCACCCACGGGCGTCAGCCAGCCCGGCAGAAATATCATCACCGCACCGATCGCCGCGACCGATCCCGTGACATTCGCGACCAGCATCTGCCGCCCGCGACGTGTTACGCCAATCAATTTTCCTTGCAGCGTTCCAAACGCCAAGTTGTTAATCCCTGTCACCACAAAGAACATCAAGTACAAAACTAAAAACAATCCCGGCATCCACCACGGGACCGACGTGCCGACTCCCCACCATAGACCTGACAGCAGCAAGAACACCGATGCCATTGCAAGCGTCGACACCAACATCGCCATGCGTTTCTGAGGCAACACCTTCAGCCGACGAGAAAACAATATCGGGGGAATGCTATGACCAAAACGGTTCAATACAGGCAAACAACCACGCAACAGCCCCCCCATCGGCCCGCCGCCGGTGATCGTATCTAGCACTGCTGGCATTACGACGCTCTCGGTCTTAAATATCCAGCCAGTGCGCATCACCACTTGATACAGAGCCAACACGAAAAAGTTGCGGCCCTCGTGCGCAGCCGCGGCGCGAGATATGCGCGAAGCATCAGTCGCAGTTGTAGGAGAAGGCGTTTTACTCCCATCGGCAGCAGGCGGGTTGTCGATAATTACAGGCATGACTATCGCAGTATACCGGTCGCCACCCCCGCTTGGCGACCCGACACATCAAGCTACCGTTGAGTTCGCGATCTTTTCGAAGGTAAAACAGGATACCTAACGGCCAGGGTTTTTCAGTTTTTCGCAATGCGAAATCTTCACTAGCCCGACGCGCTAGGGAGGGATTTCCCGTAAACTCCCTCCCTCGCTAGCGCGTCGGGCTAGTGTGATATGTCAGATCCGTACTACAATGGGCAACATGGCAAAGTCTGAAACAACCCCAACACTCTCTCATTAGAATTAGAACCTTCTCATGAAACTCCGCACCCTCCATGGTCTCCTTCGCACCAAGATCACCGTCATGCTGGTTCTGCTAAGCGTCTTAGCCGTACATGCGGAACAGCCGAGCGATGCCACATCACTCGCCATCGACTGGAAAAACAACCATCTCACCATCACGGGCGAGCATTTGCCTGGCAAAGTTATGAAGGTGTACTATATCGAGGCCTATTGCCGTCCTGGCTCCACCGATCGCGATTGGGGAAAAACTACCATCGGCCATACCACTGAAGTAGTGTCCGCCACCGCCGATGGTCGCCAAATCAAACTACGCGATCAACTTAAAGATGGGGTCGTGGTCGATCATACGATCACCGCCAGTCACGACGAAATCGACTTCCGCCTTGTTACACACAACCCGACCGATCAGCATTCGCTGGCCCAGTGGGCGCAGCCTTGCATTCAAGTGTCTGAATTCACCGGGTGCCCACGAGACGATGCTCGCGAGTTGGTCCCAGAATATGCCCGCAAGTGTTTTCTGTTTATCGAGGGTCAATTGCGCCGTATGCCGACCAAGCCTTGGGAAGAAAACGCCCGCTATACCCCGGGGCAAGTCTATTGCCCCCAGGGAGTCGATCGAAACGACGTCAACCCGCGCCCCTTGAGTCGCCTCGTGCCATCCAACGGTTTGACGGGCTGTTTCTCTGCTGACGAAAAAATGGTCATGGCAACTTGCTGGGAACCTTACCAGGAAATTTTCCTAGGCGTTCTCACTTGCATCCACACCGATTTTCGTATTGGCGGATTGGCGCCAGGAGAAACAAAAACCATCCGCGGAAAAATGTACTTCGTCCAATCAGACATCCCGGCCTTACTGCAACGATTCGAAAAAGACTTTCCTGAACAATCCTCTCACCGCTAGTTCAAGTCGAAGAGCAGCAATGTAATAGGCTCGGCATTTATGCCAGCCCTAAGAACGTGTTTTGAAGTGAGTGATTTACTTGTTTATCTCATTCCTCCCAAAAATACCCGCTACTCATCCCCAGGTCGTATACGATGAATACCGAAGCAGAGCCACTTACCTTCAAAATCTACGGCATGGACTGCGCCGAAGAAGTTGCGACGCTTAAACGCGAACTACGGCCCTTGGTCGACGGCGAAGAACAACTGGCGTTCGATATTCTCAATGCCAAGCTTATTATTGAAGCGGGCGCTCTGATCTCTCCCGAGGAAGTGATTCAAGCCGTCTCGCGTACCGGAATGCGGGCCGAAGTCTGGCAAGACGATACCGGGCAGCAATCGGATGCCGGTTTCTGGCAACAGCATGGGCGTAGCGTGTTGACCGTGGCCAGTGGCCTGTTTGGCTCGCTAGGTTTCGTTTACCACGTAAATATCGCAGGCAGCATTGTCGGGGCGCTGGGTTCGGAGGGAATGGGCGTGGCCGAAGAAGGTGTGCCGCCGCTGGCAGTCCTTCTCTACCTCGGCGGGATCATCACCGGAGTTTGGCAAGTCTTTCCCAAGGCGTGGCGTGCGGCTGTCAACATGCGGCCCGACATCAATCTGCTGATGACGATCGCCGTGGTGGGTGCTGCGGCAATCGGCGAATGGTTTGAAGCGGCGACGGTTGCTTTTCTTTTCTCGGTGTCGCTTGTCTTGGAATCGTGGAGTGTGGGCCGCGCGCGGCGAGCGATCGCAGCCTTGATGGAACTCGCACCGCAAGTGGCGCGAGTGCGTGATGCCGATGGCGTCGAAACCGAAGTGCCGCCCGAACAGGTCGCGGTCGGCACGATTTTTATTGTTCGCCCTGGCGAGAAAATTCCGCTCGATGGCCAAGTGACGCGTGGTGAAAGCGATGTGAACCAAGCGCCGATCACGGGCGAAAGTGTTCCTGTCGAAAAAACCTCGGGCTCCGAAATTTTTGCAGGCACGATCAACGGCGATGGTTCTCTGGAAATCGAGTGTACGAAACGGGCCGACGACTCGACGCTGGCTCACATTATCCGCATGGTGGGCCAAGCCCAATCGCGCCGGGCACCCTCGGAAAAATGGGTCGAAAAGTTTGCGAGAATTTACACGCCCGTGGTGATGGCGATTGCCGCAGCAATCCTGCTCGTCCCGCCGCTGCTGTTCGGCGGCGATTGGTTCGAATGGTTGTACCGTGCTTTAGTTTTGCTGGTGATCGCTTGCCCGTGCGCTTTGGTGATCTCAACACCGGTGAGCGTTGTTGCCTCGTTGGCTGCTGCGGCGCGAAACGGGGTGCTCATCAAAGGTGGCATCTTTGTCGAAGCGCCGGCACACCTAAAGGCCATCGCGATGGACAAGACCGGCACGCTCACCGAGGGCAAACCGGCGGTTATCGACGTCGTGCCGCTCAGCGGCCATGACGAAACCGAATTGCTACAGCGGGCCGCGGCACTCGAATCGCAAAGCAACCATCCGCTGGCGCGGGCCATCGTCGCCGCTGCTAACGAGCGAAACATAGAAATCCCCGCTGCCGACGAGTTTGAGATTATCCAGGGCAAAGGGGCCACAGGCCGCATCGACGGCACGCCCTTTTGGCTCGGCTCGCACCGCTACCTCGAAGAGCGAAAGCAGGAAACCCCCGAGGTACACGAACAGCTTGAAGCGATGCAGCAAGCCGGTCGCACGGTGGTGGTGGTTGGCAACGACACGCACGTATGTGGCTTCATCACCATGGCCGACACGCTACGCCCAACGGCTTCCGAGACGCTTTTGCAGTTGCGTCATGCGGGAATCGAACATCTGGTGATGCTCACGGGCGACAACCAAGGCACCGCAGATGCGATAGCCAGCGAAGTGGGTATCGACGAAGTTCATGCCGAGTTGCTGCCCGCCGACAAAGTGACAGCCGTTGAATCGCTTGTCGAAAAGTACCACCAAGTGGCAATGGTCGGCGATGGTGTCAACGACGCGCCCGCGCTCGCTCGGGCAACGCTGGGCATTGCCATGGGCGCAGCCGGTAGCGACGCAGCCATTGAAACTGCCGACGTTGCATTGATGGCCGACGATCTTTCAAAGCTCCCGTGGCTAATTCATCACTCACGGCACACGTTGACGGTCATCCGCCAGAACATCATCTTTTCGCTGGCCGTCAAAGCGATCTTCGTGGTCCTCACCTTTGCAGGCTACGCTTCGCTTTGGGCCGCCATCGCCGCCGACATGGGCGCCTCGCTGCTGGTGATCTTCAACGGCCTGCGATTGCTGCGCGGCAACTAGAGTATTTATCACTTGAGTGTTCAATTGCCAGCCCAATTCTCAAACGCCAGACCAGCAACGCGCTGAAACTCGCCCACATTGTTGGTCACCAATGTCACTCCCAAGCTTAAAGCGTGGGCTGCGATCAGCATGTCGAGCGACCCAATCACGTTTCCTGATTTCTCGAGTGAAGCTCGAAGGTCACCGTAAGACAAGGCTGCCGTTTCATCGTAAGGGGCAACGAGCAGCGGCGAGAGGAACTCGACAAGTGCTTGCCTGTTTTGAGACACATTGCGACTCTTGGAAACCCCGTAGTACAGCTCGGAGGAAGTAATCGACGACACACCAACTGATTCGGGTGGCAGTGCGTTGAATTTCTCTCGAACCCAGGCCGGCTTTTGTTTGATGATATAGATACAGATATTCGTATCGAGAATATATTTCATGGAAATAGATCGGCTCGATCGTCGTCGACGGGTTGAGAACGCTCTTCCATGAAATCGTCCGTGAATTTGCCAATGCTTTCAAACAAAACATCCCACGAGTGCCCTGCAGGCATGAGCAACACACCGTTGCCAAGTTTTGTAATCTGAACCTCGTCCCCTTCAAAACGAAACTCCTTGGGCAAGCGGACTGCTTGACTCTGGCCATTGCGAAATAGCTTAGCCGTCTTCATGGAAACCTCCAAAGTCATGTGCGATGACGAGCCTGACAAAAAGTATATACCTAAAGTATATACTTATATTTCAGGGGAGGCAAGGCGATTTTGCCCGCCAATTACGAGTGCCATACAAGGGGGCATGAGCATTGCAAAGTCGCTGTGGGAGGCGTCTCCGACGCCGAACGAGAATAGAAACAACGCACTTTCATCTTTCGATGGCGTTACGCGGTAATGCCCCACGGGCTACGCTGTTGTCGTTGCAGGTATGAGTTCGCTTCGTCGTCGCCAAGGATTTGTTGGGCGACCGGATCCCATTTCAAGGGGCGCTGTAGACGAATTGAAATGTTCGTCAGGTGACATACGGAAACGGTGCGGTGCTGGACCTGGACCGGCGAGACCGGTTCTTCGCGGTTGGCGACACAGGCGAAGAAATTGCCCATGTGGTTATCGCTGGGTCGCACGCGCCAGGCATCTTCTGGGAGAGGGTCCTCGGCCAATTCTTCCGCCGCTTTACCATAGACGCCGCCTCGGTTGACAAAAATCCGGCCCTTGTCGCCGATGAACGTGATGCCGTTGCGGCTTGAGTTCTTGATCTCGTCCGGCGTGTCGTCCTCGAAGAGCCAAGCCATTTCTTCCTCCGTCGTTTTTGCATGACCTTTGACGTCGCCATACTTGTGCTGGTCTCCAAGTGCTACGAAGTAAGACATTTCAACACCATTGGCGTATGCCATCTTGGAAAAGAAGCGGTCGGGCGTGTTGTAACAGTTGGGTTCTCCCTTGTTCGGGAAAAGCCCCCGGGCATCGATCGAGATCGGGCCGGTTGTTTCGCAGTCCATTCCCCAATGGGCGATGTCGATCTGGTGGTTGCCCCAATCCGTGATGACCCCACCCGAGTATTCGTACCACCAACGGAAATTGGAATGGGTGCGCGTTTTGCAATAGGGATGGACCGGCGTCTGGCCCTGATAGAGATCCCAATTGAGCGAATCGGGAACGGGTTGCTCGGAAAACGGACCGCCCCAAGTGCTGTAGTAAGGCAGGCCGACCCAAACCTGTTTTAAGTTTCCGATACGGCCGTTGCGAACCAGCTCGATTGCCGTCTGAAAGTCTTTGCCGCTCCGTTGTTGTGTACCGACCTGCACAACCCGCTTTGTCTCCTCGACAACTTGACATAAAATCTTGCCCTCGTCGATTGTGAGGGTGAGCGGCTTTTCGGTGTAAACATCCTTGCCCGCCCGACATGCAGCAACATTGACGGCCGTGTGCCAATGGTCGGGCGTACCGTTGATGATGACATCGACGTCCGACCGTTCCAGCACTTCCCGATAGTCTTGGTAGATCGTCGCGTTGCCGGCAAAGGCTTTTTTTGCCGCTTCAGCCTGAAGAAGATCGGCATCGCAGATCGCCACGATGTCGCCAAACTCAGCCGCCAGTCTCGAAATACTGCTGCCACGGCTACCAACGCCAATGCAGGCGATGTTCGGTCGATCGTTTTTCGACTTGGGTGCGGCCTCGTTCGCGCGGGAGTCAGAAATTCCCCCAGGAATCGCAGTGGCCACGGCAGCCGCGGCGGCACTCGTTTTCAGAAATTCCCGGCGATTGGTCGAAGCAGATTGCATGGTGGGTCTCCGGTTAGGTCTTCAGTCCATCCCATGCAAATACCGTACACCCGGGTGATCGTCATCACAAGGACAAGCCCCCTCCCCTATTCGGTAGTAGGACGGTTTGCCGCTGGAGGTCAAAGGCAGCCTGTCTTAATGGCCAATGACAGTAGTTCCAAGTTGGATATGCCTGATGGCACAGAACGCAAGTCCTATACGCCAAAGGCGTTTCACACCGTAGCCCAGGGTCGCCGAAGACCTCAACCCTGAAAGGGTTGTACAATCATCATACGATCAAAAAATCGCCTGGAAAACGCGATACTTCAACTTGTGGAACCCTTTCAGGGTTCTTTTATTTCTACGAACGATTACCCAGGGTGGCGCGGCTTCGCCGCTTACCCTGGGCTACGGTGTGCAACCCCTTCGGGGTATTCGCTTTATGGCAAGTCGTCTGGTTAGACCAAAACTTGAAACTACTGAATGACCTAGATGGGTGGCCCAATCAACTTGTTGTCTGGGCCACCCGCGGCTTGTCTTAATGACCAATAACCAAGGCTCTAATGATCAATGGAAATGACACGGTCGCATCCCAATAATAGACCTGCTTTAGTCTCAGAACGTGCAGCTAAAGCGTCATGACGACTCGAAGTCCCACGACCAACGCTGTTTCGGCATTTTCTCGCGCTGGCATCAACACTTGCAGGTCTGGCGTAATGTGCAACCAGGGCGTTGCGGCGTAGTTGTAAAACAGTTCAACGCCTTGGCCGTCGCCCACTGGGCCAAATGCCGTCTGAATGAAGGGGCCGATTTCGTCGCTGGTTCCAGAATAGAACCACCCCAGGCCGAAAGTATCGGCTCCGCGCTCACCGATGGGACTGTTGCCGCCGACGCCGAAACTCAAGAACCATTCCAGTGGATTCGATTTCGCGTCGGCGATAGCTGCGCGTCCAAAAACGCCCCAGCCATTTTTCGGATTGCGGGAATCGACGAACAGATACTGGTCGAAGTTCCAGTAGAGCGACCACGAACCGTCGGCCTGGTTTATTGGAACATTGGGAAGCACAATTCGCGAATCCTGGCCCAATTCCACAAATTCCCGGCTGTTCCAGGTACCAGCAAAAAGCTGGTGACCCGGCAAGTCGAAGAAGCGAGTCGGCAGCCTCAATTCTGTGGCGATGGCAACTCCCTCGGCAAACAGTTCGTTAAACCCGTCCGTTTCTGCAGTATCAACCGCGTTGAGCAGCGTGAAGGAAAACAAGGGTTCGCCTTCTTCTCCTAGAATGGCAAATCCGCAACCGAGTGTGGCGTAGGGAACCGTTCGCAAGGCGATCGGGTTTGCCACCATCGCAGCGTTCATAAACTGGCTCATACCCCGACCGTGGGCGAAGGCGTTGGGATCGCCGTCGAGCGTATCGAGCTTGCCAAAAAAGATGGCAAACCGCTCTGACAACGCTTGGGTAAACAATACGTTCGTCAGAAGTAGCTCCTCGTTATCGGCTACTGGCAAGTCGGTTGGCAGCGCGGTCGGAAAGAAAGCGCCGGTTGCCCCATTGATGTTCTCACCAAAACGATGCTCAACTCGCAATTTGAGAAACAATCCTTCGTTAAACCCAAGTTTTCCAAGCTGAAAGTTGGTGACATAATCGCCGTGGCCACCATTCGCAAACCGCTGGTCCAGCCCGCCACGGGCGACTCCCTGATAGAAATTTGCCACATTCAAATTGAAGGTAATTCCATGCTCCTCCAACCAGGAACGCCCCCCCAACCAGTCGCCAGTAAGCTGCTCACGATGATAACAGGATTTGTCTTGAATGCCTTTGGCGAGCACCTCTCGAGGATGCAGCAAAGACACCAGTGTTAGAGCGGCGAGAAGAGCCAGCTTTTTTTGCCGCTGAGGCTGGAACATCATTTTTTCGCCTTGATAGCACTGGAAGGAACTTGGGGCCGAGGCGCAACCTCCGAACGCGGGCCTTCTGCCTTTCTAGCGTGTTCGTCACGACACAACGGTCACATCCAAAGCTTTCGTCTCAGCCGTTACAATCCGACCAAAACCATGAGTCCTTGCTAGTTTCTCTCCTCAAACGGGTAAACGACGTTCCAGTCCCGCTTCATGTCTACGACCGTCCAACCTCGCCTTTTGGCTTCGTCCAGACCTTTGTCGAGCTTGCCAATGTGCGAATCGCGGTCGTAGGCCCATTCTCGCTCTGCATCGGTGTGATGAACTAGCAGGCAGAACCGAGGCCCTTCGCCAGCGGCCGTCCATTGAAGCATTTGCAGGTCGCCGTCTGAATTTCCAAACGCAGCAATCGGGCGGCGACCGATGAATTTATTGATCGCGACCGGCTTGCCCTCCTTGTCGTCGATGAAATCGATCTCGGGCAGTCGAACGATAACGGGCTGGCCATCGCGCAACTCGAACTTCGTTTTGATGCTGCTACCGATGACTTGCTCAGGCGGGATGCCGTACGCCTCTTCAGCAAACACGCGCAGAAACTCGATACCGCCGCCTGAGACAATGTAGGTCTTAAAACCGTTGGCACGCAGGTAGTCGAGCAATTCGAGCATCGGCTGGAAAACAAGTTCATCGTAGGGCCGTTTGAAACGCGGATGCCGTGCCGTCTTGAGCCAGTCTCTCACTGTCTGCGCAAACTCGTCCGTGGTCATGCCCGCGTGGGAAGCCATGATGAGCTTTGCCAGACCTTGCATTCCCGCTTTGGCGAGCGTTTTCTTGTCGCCTTCGAGAACCGCCTTGAACGGTTGCTCGGTTTTCCACTCGGGATGTTGCGGAGCAAGTTGCTTCACGCGATCGATCGCGAAGAGCAATTGAAAATAGACCGGCTGTTCCGACCACAGGCAGCCATCGTTGTCGAATGTCGCGATCCGGTCAGCCGGCGCGACATAATCGGGGCTGCCTTTGGCTGTCACCCGTTCAACGAAATCAACAATGGCTTTCTTCGACGCACCCTCGTCCCAAGACGGTAGCGGATCAGCAGCACAAACCATTGCGGCCCCGGTCAAGTGAACGACGACCAGGCCAACGGAAATGCGCACGGTGAGACGCATTGGCACGTTCATTTTTTCTTCCTCACAGTTGAAAAAGGCAGGGCAAATCACTAACGATCCGCCCTGCCCGAGAGGCTAGACTACCGACCGCTCGCCGGCGAAGACAACGCCTCCAGCGCCTGATCAGGGCCAAAGGTCGCACTCGGCTGGCTGGGAGGGAATTCCTGGAACGTGCCAACGAATTTGCCTACGACTTCCTGTGCTGGGACAAACGTCCACATCTTGTCGGCGTACCAGCGGAAGTACATTTTCGATTCGCGCATAAACCGCTCGTAAGGGTCCTGTCGCAAGTTAATCACGAAGGGCATGTTCACCGATCGCAAAACAGAATCCTGCAGGTTGCCCTCCTGCACTTTGAAATGAATCTTCCAATTATCAACCCGAACGGCGTTCAAGTTGGCATTGTCGTCAAAGTAGAAAATCTCCCGGCGCGGCTCCTTTTCTGCGTCGCCCTTAAAGAACGGCATGAAATCGTAGCCATCAAGGTGGCTCTTAAAAGTCTTGTCGCCAATCTGGTGTCCCTTCTTGAGCTTCTCTTTGATGTCGGGATCGCCGGCTGCGGCAAGAAAGGTAGGCGCCCAGTCCTCGTGAGACATCACCGCATTGACCACCGTGTCTGGCTTGACGACGCCCGGCCAGCGAACAACACACGGCACGCGCATTCCGCCTTCCCATGTCGTCCCTTTTTCGCCGTGGAACGGCGTGTTGCCGCCGTCCG
>JAADGV010000107.1 GCA_013152205.1 Planctomycetota bacterium | reverse complement strand
CCAAATCATCTACGGCGTACTGAAAAATCAAACTATTTTCGATCCCACTCTAAATTCCGCTTGACGTCTAACGGACAATCTTTGCGAGAAAATCCCACTTCTTTTCAGTTTGGAAAATAAGAAAAAGGGCCCGGGTGGCCCTGCGAGGATGCCAACCGGGCCCTTATCAAAATTCCGCCCGACTCGCGCTTGCCCGTGATGGGAACGATGGCGCCATACTCCGACGCTAGAAGACGAGGTCTTTGCCGGGCACCTGGGTCGACGGTTCGATTCACCCGTGACGGGTTGGAAGTGGCGAACGTCACACATGCCTGACAGGCTTCTGACTTCCCTCTAACGCACCTCCCGTGCCAAACCCAATACGAAGATCGTAGAAAGCAACAAAGCGGCTAAAATCCAAGCGTAAATTGCCAATCAACCCAGTAAAACCCAACCCATAAACCATCCCGCGTTTGTAGGTATTACATTTTTACGAGCTTGCGGCTACGAAAGATTACGCAACAGACTTGCCAGCATCGCATGAAACACCAAGTTCACCTGCTCGAATTCTCGATCCTCTGCCTGACAGATCAGCAGGTAGGCTGCTTCCGGCGTTTGGAATGCTCGTAACCAGCAAGTGTTGGTTAGATCGAGACAGATAAACCGCACGTCGAAGCCAAGCAGTTTGTGGCCTTCCAACTCATCGTTGGCCGGCTCAACCTCCATATCCTGATACTCGGTGCGAAGGGCCGCCAACGCCTCGTCGAACAATGGCTCGACTTCAACATCCGCCGGATGCTTGCTGAGGTGCCAAAAAGCTGTGTTCGGACTCGAAACCACAACCTGCTCCTCCCCCTGGTCATCATCGAATTGATCGATCGACCAATTGTCTGGGTACTCAAAACGGATGCCCAATTGTTCAAAAACCGCTGGCATAAGGGCTCTCAGGATGGAAAGGGAAATCGTGACCGCATGGTGGGGGCACCTTGCCCCAGTAAACTGCTAGCGTAACAAATCGTCGCGTAAACACAATTGGCCCCTCGCTCAATGGCGTTGCCAGCCATCCCCCGGCACTGCTACTATCCCGTGTCGATATTTCCCTCCCCCCGATCGGCTAAGCCGCAACATGAACCATTGCCTTCGCCAAACCCGCTTGATGCTGCTCGTTAGCTGTGCGATGCTTGTCGCCTGGGCTGGCGGCTGCGCAGCCTTGCGGAAGCCGAAGATCGTGCCTGAGTCGATCACCACCAGCCGGCAATTATCACGCGATGGCGTCGCAGCCATGGACATGGGCGAGGCCGATCTAGCACGCACTCTCCTGGTGAAAGCCGTAGAAACTAGCCCGACCGACATCGACGCCCGACGCCATTTGGCCGAGGTTCTTTGGCTACAAGGCGATCAACGCGAGGCAGTCGTCCACCTCGAAGCAGCCGTGCGTCTCGACCCAAGGCATGCCCCCACCGTGGTTCGTTCCGGCGAAATGCTACTGGCAATCGGCGCGACCGACAGCGCCGCCGAGCGAGCTGAACAAGCGATTTCTCTCGACGCCGGGTTGGCCGCTGCCTGGTCACTGCGCGGGCAGGTCTATCGAAAAAAGGGCGAACCGACGCGCGCCTTAGCCGACCTACAGCAAGCCCTTCGCTACTCGCCGCACCTGAGCGATACTTTGTACGAAGTCGCGGATATCCAATACGGACTTGGCCGCCCCCAACGCTGCCTGATGACACTCCACCACCTGCTCGATACCTACGCGATCGGCGAAGAGCCCCAACGCGTACTTTGGCTAGAAGGTTTGGCGTACACTGCCGTCGAGCGACATCAAGACGCGGCAAAAAGCCTTTACGCAGCCAGCCAACGCGACAAGCCTCAGGCCGAACTGCTCTACCAATTGGCCCAAGCCGAACATGCCGCCGGCAACCCCTCGGCAGCTGTTAATTCGGTCAAACAGGCAATTGCCCTCAATGCGGGCCATCAACCTAGCCAGTTGCTTTTAGCACAATTGCAGTCAACCACTTCGTCCGACTCGGGTGGGACGATTCTTCGTTAGGGGATATCGCCCCATTTCCTTTCCACATAACCGGCACAACCCTCTCAGGTTGCCCTCGGTTGTACCTTGCCGTACCAACAGCGCTTTTGTGAGGTATGCTTTAACAGCGTCGTTGCGCACCCCACCACCTACCTATCACTCCACTTGCCTGCCCAGGAGTATCTCACATGCCAGCCATAGCAACTCCCGAATCGTCGCAATTCGTCGACCGTCGCCAACCCATCAGCCCAGGCAGTATTCCTGGCCGCGAGCGTCGCCAATTTGCCAATAGCCACGACCACCTCTCGTCGGATGCAGCCGAACTAGCTCGAGCAATCGACCAATACAAGCTGCAACATCGACGTCGATTCATCAACTTCGAAGAGATGCTCTCTATCTTCAAATCCCTTGGCTACAGCAAAAGCTGAGTTTCAAATTCTACTGCGCCTTGAGCAGCCCCATCCGCAACTCTCGGCCAGTCACAAAACCGACCGTTTTTCCGGCGTCGTCGACAACGTGTCCCAACGCATCCTCGGTCTGGCTCAGCATACGTAGCGCCGAAAGACACGATTGCTTGCCCAGTAACTCGACCATCGGTTTGGGGGTTGGCAAAGCGGGTGAGTCATCTAAATACAGATCCACCATCCGCAGATAGCCCACTAATTTGCGTTTGTTGCGTGTATCTTCCACCGGCAGCAAAGTGCGGCTATGCCGCTGGGCGATGCGAAGCACGTCGCTCTTTTTCATCGTTGTCGTTGCCCGTACCACTCGACCCGTCGACGAAGCAAAATTCCTCACGGGTTGGCCTGCCACAAATAACAACGCTTGCGCCAACGACTGTTGCGCCGGGCGAAGAATACCTGCCTCGTGCCCTTCGGTCAGCAGCTCTGCCAGCTCTCGACGTGCCAGTGTTAGTCGGATTTCTTGTGGCGAGGTGCGAGTCAACAATTGCAACAGCCGGCTAAACACCCATAGCACAAGCGTTATCGGGGCAAAAAGACAGGTGCAAACCAGCAACGGGGGTGCAAACCGTTTGAGTAGCCGATTGGGGGCGTCAAAAAATAAATTCTTTGGCAACAGTTCGCCAAACACAAACACGAATGGCGAAATAACAATCGGTGCGACAATCGCAGCCATCATGCCACCATTGGGGAAAATCCTCTGCGTGGCCAATACCACGGCCAGCGAAGTCGCATAGTTGGCTAGGTTATTGCCTACCAACGTCGTTGCGACAAACGTCGTTGGCCGACTTGCCAACCACATCAAAGCCCGCGACATCCGATCGCCCGCCAATGTCTCAACAGCAAGCCGCACTCGGGTTGCCCGATAAAAGCCAGTCTCTGAGCCGCTAAACAGTGCGCTCAGCAGTAAGCCGACAAACAGCAGCAACAGCATCTGCATCATTGCCCTGCCCTCCGCTTGTCGACAACTTGCAATTCCACCGTAAGCTGTCCCAGTTCATCCGCTTCGACGACAACAAAGTGAAACAAATGCCAATCGACCGAGTCGCCCACAACCGGCAAGCGTCCCAACTCCTCCTGCACGATCCCCGCTACAGTCAAACTTTTGCTCTGGGGCAGCTTCATTTGAAAAGTTCGGCCAAGCCGACGCAGACTGGTCATTCCCGTGACGCGCCAGAGATTGTCGTCTTCGCGAGAAATAGGCACCGTTTCCAAGAGCCTCGCGCTGCGGCTAGCTTGATCCTCGAAAACGGTTTGCAGCAGGTCTTCCAGCGTGACAATGCCAATGGTTTCCCCCAGCTCGTTGACGATCGCCGCGACCTCGCGCTGATGAGCTTGCAATTGGTCAAAAACAGCCGCCACGGACGAACACCAAGGCACGTACACCACGGGCTGCGCAAAATGTTCGAGATTGTGGCGGGGAATAGTCGGCAGATTCTTCAAGGCGATTGCACTAACAATCTCGTCGCTGTTTTTTTCAGTGACCAGTAAATAACCGCTGCGGGTCAGTTGCCCTCCCAGGTCGGCAAGACTTACCGGTGGTTGGAACGATTGATACTGCGTTCGCGGACGCATCAACTCTTCTGCTTTGAGATCCGACAATTGCACGATGTTGTGCAAGGCCGATCGCTCCTGAGCCGCCAGCTCTTCATCCGCCGTCGATACGGTGATCGCTTGTTCCAAATCTGCTAGTTCGAGATACGGTTCGACACGAAAACCGGGAAGAAACAATCGCCGAAGCAGACGGATTGTCCAAGAAAACACCGGGGCAATCGGATCGAATACCCGAACGGCGGCGGCTAACGGTACACTCACCAAACTAGAGGCCCTTCGAGGGATCAACACCCCGACGGTTTTCGGCACCATCTCACTCGCCAGAATAATGGCGAGAAGCGAAACAACGGCGACCAAACCCGCTTCCGTACCCCGTTCCTCTTCTTGAAGTTTGAGGCTAACCACCGACGCCAACGCAAAGTACACGATGTTGATAATCAGATTCCAAAAGAGAATCGCCATCAACAGACGGTTCGGCTGGCTGAGTAGCCAAACGGCCGTTTGCTGCGTCGTGCCGCCGTTTTTCAACGCACGACGATCGTCGGCTCGCAACGAAAACAAGGCCGCCTCGCTGCAAGAAAAAAAGGCCGAAGCAGCCGCAAGCACAACCATTGCCGCAAACAGCGGGCCAAATTGTTGCAATACACTCACGTACCCACTCTCGCATTAACGAATTTTTTTGGCCGTCTAATGATCCTGCCCCGTGGTTCTTCCTGTGGCAACATCGAATTCATCGATTGCTGGTATCAGCATGGCCGCCGTGGCAAAGCCATAGGTCGCCACCGTTACCAAAAATGCAGCCCCGAAGTTGCCCTGCAAGAAACTTGTAATCACATAGAACGTAGCAAAGGGTGTCGTAAACGAAGCAATCTCGATCGCCCGCGAGGGGTTGCGATAGCCAAGCGCCAAAAACAATCCCGCCACGCCGCCCAACATAAATGCGGCAAAGGCTTGCAATTGATAGGTAAACGAACTCTGGAAGGCTAACATCATCCTCATGCAGACAGCGATGCCCAGCAGCAAAAACAACACCGTGCTCAGGCTGACCGCCACAGCCGTTCGAGACTCGACGTAAGTCATCCCCGAATGCACGCCCAACATAGCGACAAACCCATTCATCACCAAGAATGACAGCACGAGAAACACAAGGTTTTCGGTCGACATGTGGCTAGTGTACCACAGCAGCACACTCAAGCCGATTGGTAGCAGCAGCATCTCTTTCGAGTTGTAAAAAACGCCGCCTAGCTTGCCGTAAACAATCTCTTTGGGGGTCAAATCGGTGACTAGCAGCAAGTCGAGCGCCCGAAGATCTCGCTCCGTGGTAAGCGACGTCACAGCCAAAGCATTCACCAATACTAGCCCCAGGACCAACAACGGTATCAGCGGCTTGGCAGCGGCCGGGATTGGCGAAGCATATCTTGCCGTAGCCTCGCTAGCCTCGCCCAAAGACGCAACCAACGCCGCAGCGCAGACTGCAAATACAACTAAGTAAGCGATCCGTACGACAACTATTTTCCTGCCATAAGCCCAAGTACAAATTTCTCGCCAAAGGATGGGGTTATCCCATACCGCCCGCGATTGTCGAAGCTTGGCCTTCGTGGCGGAGCCTTCGGCGACACTTTTCTGGAGTCCCGAAGCCGGTTTTCTTCGCTCAAGTTCTTGGGTTGGATTCCATACCCGTACTCGCACAATGGCCCAGAAGTTTAATAGCACGGCAACCACAGTAGCGACAATCAAAAATAACGTCACCGGCCCACCGCACCAAGCAAGGGCCGCAACATGGGTTTGTAGTGGCTTGACCGCATCTGCCATCGCGTGCAACGGAGTAAGCGCAGACGCCCACTGCTTCGCAGGGATGCCTGCCCAAACATCTCCAAAAACACCCGCAGCAATCAACTCGCCAGCCAACAGCCACATGACAAGCAGCAGCGTGGTCATCGCCAGCGACTGAAATGTTTTCTCTCGCCACAAAGCAATCGTCGACCCCAGGCTGCCAGCCACCACCGCCGAAGTAAGGGTTACCGCCACGACGCGAAGCACCTGGGCATTGGAAATACCGCCCAGCAACGTGAGGAGTACCAACATCGCCACAGCCGCGACGATCAACACCAGCACGCTGAGCATACTCGCCAACAGTTTGCCGAGCACCAGTTCGGCATTGGTAAGATTGGTCATCAACAGCAGATCGAGCGTCCGACGGTCTTTTTCTTGGGCAACCGCCGCCGCAGTAAGCAGGGCCGAAAAAGCTATCGCCATTGCCAATTGGATAGGAGCCAACAAGGCAAAAACCGCCGACCCAAACCGTGCCAAATCGCCCAGCCCCCGCACCTCCTGAGAGCCAATCAGAATCAGCCAGGCAGTCAGAACCAACCCAAACAACGAGGCCACGTAAATCGCGCGCGACAGATACAGCCGCCAACTTCGCGGGGTGGTAGTGATTTCGCGATTAAAAACCGGTCCGACGAGCAATTCTATTTCCTTGAGATCAACCGGTGTCCAGGGTCGAGCGGTGTGAGTTGTGTCCTACACCTGTAGGGCTGGGTATGAAAAAGATTGGAGCCAAACGGCGGGAAACCATGGGGGGCTGTAGCGACTCCCCCACTATAGGCGGCCCCGTAACGAGAGTCGAGCAGGATGCGAAAATGTTCTCGATTCCCGTGCGATCGCTACAACCATCGCAAACTGCCCATCCCTGGAAAGAAGGCTCAGAAGCTCTCGCGAGCATCGTGGACACCTGACTGAATTGCTCTAGAATGAACACCAGTCCTTCTGCAACTTAGCTTTGGCATCGCTCGGCTTTTCTCCATAGCCGAGGCGATGCTCTTTTTCGAGGAAAAAACATGATTCGTGGCAATGCAGTTCTCAAGACTTATCGAACCGGCTTCGCTCTGTTTGGGGCAACCCTCCTGGGCATTGCCTTAGGTACCACAGCGGTAGCTCAGAACCAGAAGCCCTCGCCTCTCGAAAATCTAACGGTCGAGAATCTCATCGGCGATGCGGTCTCTCTCTCGAATAAAGACTATCCAGAAGTCGAAAAAGCCATCCAGCGTTTTCGTAACAACGATAGTGCCGGGGCTCTTGAGTTCTTGAAAAATGCGAAAAAAAAATACCCCAAACTTCCTCCATCGCAAGTCACCTATGCTCGCATGAACTTGGTCTTGCGCAACCAGCAAGCTTCGCGAGTTGCGGTTTTCTGGCTCGAACAAGCAGTGACCGAAGTTCCCGACGACCCAGAAGCTTATCTGATCCTCGCGGATCAATCCTTTGGCGCTGGCCGTACGGCCGAGGCCCAAGCTCTTTTTGAGTTTGCTGCCCCGATTGTCGAAAAATTTGAGGCCAACACCAAGCGAAAAGAAAAATTTCAGATTCGGATTCTCGCCGGGCGGGCTGCCGTTGCCCAGCGTCGTGCGCAGTGGGAAGTAGCCAGCCAATGGCTTCAGCAATGGGTGGAAAGCGACCCAGATAGTGCAGTCGCCCATCAGCGTCTAGGCGGCGCCCTATTCAACCTGGATAAACCTCGTGAAGCGCTTGAAGAATTCAATAAAGCTCGTGAGTTGGATACGAAAGACATCATCGCCCACCCTTATGTCTCGCTGGGACAACTCTTTTCTAGGGCTGGCGACGCCGAGAAGACCGACGAGGAGGAGCGCAAGAAGCTCAAAGAGAAAGCCCGGAAAGCTTTCCAACACGCTTACGACGAAAATAAACTTGACGAAAAAGTATCACGCGCTTTTATCGATTGGCTTATTTCGCAAGACGAATTAGAGCAAGCCCAAACCATCGTGAAAACGCTACGCCAGCAAGAGCCAGCGCCGGCATCTGCTCTCATGCTCGATGGTATCCTCGACGTCATGCAAGGCAAACGTACCGAGGCAATCAGTACCATGACCGAGATTCTAGGGATTGACCCCTCTAACTCTCGAGCCACCGATTTGTTGGCCCTACTACTCATCGAAAGCGATGCAGCCGCAGACCAAAAGAAGGCTTTGCAGTATGCTCAGGTCAACGCACAGCGATTCCCTGAGAACTCGCAAGTCAATGTCACCCAAGGTTGGGTTCTCTACCAATTGGGCAAGAAAAACGAAGCCCAACAGTTTCTAAGCCGAGTAAAGCAAAGCTCGCTTACCCCCGATGCCTATTACCTGCTAGCCAGGATGATGGTAGAGAATGACAAGGAAGATCAGGCGGCCAAAGCTCTTGAGGCAATCATCAACAACAAAAAGCCGGCCCTATTCATCTTCCGAAGAGATGCCGAAAAGCTTCTCGCCGAAATAAAAGCCGGCTAGAGCAATTCCTTCAATTGTGTAGCCACAGAGAACACCGAGAGAAGGTTATTCGCTTCAGTATTTTCTCTGAGACCTCGGTGTGCTCTGTGGCTATGCTTTTATAAGAAATGCTCTAGCATTGGAGCAATTTTCACGCTCGCGCATTAAAAAGGTCATAGCAAGTCGATCCGTCGTCTTGCTATGACCTTTATCCTGAAGCAAAACACTTTCGTGCTTCGCCCTCCCGTTACCTTTTGTAATGTTTCTATCGGCCAACGCATGCGATACGCTGTAGCCCAATTTTTGCGCTATCCCCAACTCGGTCGAGTTTTCCGGTTACAAAAAGAAAACAGGCAGATCTCCGTTAGGAAAACCTGCCTGCTTTCGAATGGCATCGACTCGGTGGGCCACACTCCCCAGTAGGCTTCACCAAATACAATGCTGAAATGTCTTTTTCTCTCCTCAGCGAAATGCCAGCATTTGTGCATCCCGGCCAAGTATTGAATCGCTACGGTGCTGGTAGTATTTGCAATGGTTTGCCCGTCCCCGGTAGTCCCAGCGAATTCAGCAGTTCTGGCAAACCGACTGCCTGGGGCCCCATCAATACGCGTTCTTCTTGTTCGCCCAACGGGGTGGTATTGATGTTGGCCAACAAGCCATCACCTTCCACCGAGATGCTGCCCAGTATTTCTAACTCTGGTACCTCCACATTCGGCAAGGGGTAGGCCGTTCCGGCCATAGGCCCACACGCCATTGGGCACATTGCCGTAGCTTCGCCGCATACTGGAGCTTCGCCGCACGTTGGCCCGCATCCCCTACGATACGGCACACGGCAGCCACCTCCGCAGCCGCTAGCCCGTTTAGGGCCGCAGACATTCAGAGGAGAACTACCGCAATACGCCTTATATACATGGTCTCGCCGATTGTAGTGGCAAGGGCCATAGATGCTGCAATAGCCCGAGTAAAATGGATGGCACCATTTACACGCAGGCGAAGTAGTACAGCTTGTTTTGCAAGGACTAAACAAGCCATAGCGGCCAGTAGAAGCATGCCGTGGCACAAAGTAGTCCTGGTTCCAATTCCAAGTCGAGCCACAGCCCTCTTCGCTAGGAATTACCGACCCATAGGTCTGCCACAGCAGTCGTGCTTCGGCGGGTGTTCCAAAAAATGTTCCCGAAAACACTGAGGCCAATAGGCTCAATAATACGATTCGTCGCATGGGGATTCCTTGTTTCGAATCCATGGGGGAGGGTTGAATCATTGTTGCCATGTGCAACCAAAGAAGCATGGGTCACTCTCCCATGTTGAGCAAACGCAACACGCAATCTTTTTCCAGCCCCAACAGCTCCCGCCTCCGTTACAATCCGAGTTCTCCGTAGTTCCCATTGGCTAAGTATCGATTATTCCCATGCTAACCGCTGTAACGACGTCAACTCCCGCCGCCTGGGTTGCCTGCGCCGGTGCATTCTCGCTGGCGATCCTTCTGTTGCTCCGTCTCAGAAGCTACCGTGGCACGACACTCACAGCTCCCTGCATTTGGGCAATTCTTTCAGCCACAGCCCTGGCCCTTATTTCACTGCTCGAAGCAACGAGCCCATCGCAAACCATCGCACGAGATGCGTTGCGATTCGCCTGTGCTGCAACCACCTTTTGCCCAATCATGGCCGTCTTGGGCGCCAAACGACCGCAAGATCGCGGCTGGCAATGGATTGTCTTGTCGCTCTGGGTCGTTGCTGTTTGGCCAGCGGTTCAGGCGACACTCTTACCCACAGGCACCCAAGTCGAACTATTCATCGTATGGAAGCTCTTCCTGGTCGGGCTTGTTGCGGTGGGATTACTCAATTACCTGCCCACCCGTTTTGGGCTACCGTCGCTATTGGTTGCCACGGGCCAACTCCTGCTCCTCGACAATTATCTCTGGCGTTGGCACCTAGTGCCCCCTCGCCTAATTTTGCCCCTGGCCATCGCTTGCTTCTTCGCAGCGAAAATTACAACAATACTGCTGGCCAAAAATTCAGGACAACCTGAGAATGGGGCCGGCACATCGGGCCTCGAACCCTTTCAGCAGCAATGGCTCACCTTCCGCAACGCTTACGGAGCATTTTGGGCCCTGCGCATTCTTGGGCGAGTAAACGAAGCCGCCGAATTTCGCGATTGGCCCTTCCGCCTCACCTGGGCAGGATTGGTTGCTCACCCAAGCGACTCGGCTGCACAGCCCAGCGAAAAGCAACTTGCCGAACTAGACCAAACCATGGCGACTTTACTACGCCGATTTAACAATCTGGCCGCGATCTGCCGTAGCCCAACCGTCGGGGGGCCGACAACGCAAGAAGGCTGCCAAGGCCCAGCAACACCCAACTAGCCGGTTCGGGGACCGCCATGAAAAAGCTTCCTGGCATACTATCGAAACTAGTATTCCAATTCACAATGTCCATCATGGTCAGTTCCTCGAAAGGAACCATCTTCTCGGTACCCAGCAGGGCCAGAATCTCGGGGGCCTGCAAGTCAGCATCCCCGATGTAGAAAAACGAATCGCCGTCACGAACCCGGGTGAATTGGTCGGTGAGTGCCGCACTAATGAGTTCGCCAACGCTCGCTCCCGCAAGATGCTCCTCGGCCAACGCGCCGACCCACGCATCGATTTCATCCACGCTGCTGTAGAGCGATTCCAGCGCCGTTTGGACGACAACATCGCTCGTGATCTCCGAAAAACTGGTCCTCGGCGACAGCCCGTAGGCGACTCGAAGCGTGTTATAATCGGCCAGCCCATTTTCGCGTCCCCGTTGGACGTTTAACGCCACCAAGTCGAGTCCGACGCTACCCGAAGGTGCAAACAGGAAATCTCGCAAGTCGTCCGTAATTTTCAAATCGATTTTCTGCGCCGGCTGCATCGCCATCCCCATCATCGTCTGCTCCACCAAACTAGGGTCGTTCATAATTAGATCGGGCTGGAAGAAAACGTCGCGAAGCTCCAGTTGCCCCGTCGGGGTGCCCCCCTCTCCCGCCAGCATGAGATTGCTATCGATCATACTGTGACCCAGGCGAAACATTGCCGAAGCAAACTCGTTGGATACCGAAGCGTTGACGGTCACGTCATAGTTGTAGTCAGTAGCACTCGGAGCCGCCGACCCCAAAAGAGCGGGCAAAAATTCGTTGTACGTGATAGCCTGAATCTGTGCCCCGACAATCTTTCGAGCCGTTTGATAGGTCTGCTCGTCGCTCCACGAGGGATTTTGCGTCGAAAGGGCGTCAGCCAGCCGATTGTGCTCACGCATAAAAAGTGTTTGGATCGAGGCAAGGCCTGTTTGCTCATTGGCGCGGATATCACCGGCAAGAAACATCGTCGCCCCGGTGCCTCCATCATCGTTGTCGAGCGCCCCAAGCGCCACATCGTCCGTATTCTTCGGCAGTAAATTCCCTGCGCTGGTTTTGAGCCGCCCACCCGACATCGATCGTAAGGCATTGGCACGAGCCAGACTCGAACCGTAGACGTTCGAAGCGTCCAGATAACTGGTGATCGAGTTGACCTGCTGACGCGGATTGCCCGGTGTGCCCGTCGAGAGATCGTACTCTGAACGGTTCATCGGTATCACCGCCATGCCCGAAGGGTCGGGTTGCGGAGTAAAAATGGTCGAGTCGCCGAATTCCGCACCGCTACGAGTGAGATCGAGATCGTGGTCGATGAACTGACCCCACTGCCAAGTCCCGCTAAGCAACCCTCTCGGATCCAGGATACTGCCCGACTGAGCAGAAAGTGCATTGCTAACCGTGCGAGCGTTCGGCAACGTGGGTGAACTAAGAAAAGTCGTGCCCGAACCATCATCCGGATACTCAGCAGGAGCGATCCGCAACAATTGCGTACCAGCCGCTCCCCATTGAATGTTAGCCGGATTGTTGCCCACACCGTTGTAAGTTCGGAATTGGGCCAGCGCTAACTCACCATCAAAAAACAACAAGGCTCCTAAGACGATTGTAAAAGCGACCAAGGCAGAAAGGCGGCATCGGATAGATTGTATGTTTCTCTTCATGGTTCCAACTTTCATAGGTTGCCCCCAGCGATCAGTTTGAATTGCTCGTTTGTAGTGCTTAACCCCAGCAGCCGGACCGCCACGCGGTCCAAGGAACCCCGCGAGCCATGTGTGCCTATTCCTAAACCCCAAGCAGCAGAAGCACCAAAAGATTTGCCAAGCAAGCACGAAGAGACCGCGATACAGGCTCACGGAATGCATACGAAACGAGTTCGAAAGAAACGAACTCATGCGCTGAGACAAAAACAGCAACGGCGTTTGAGGCGAACAAGACTGCGACAAAGAGACTTTTTCCACAAAGGGGCAAGTCTCTAGTCAGTTGTCCGGTTGCACATTAGTCGCCATCCAAAGCGCGGCAGAAAAAGACACAGCCACGCTGTCAAAAATACTTGAAAAACGCCAGCCCCCCCGCCAGTAGGATACATCCCACATGCGGCAAACAAAGGCTCAGCATCACAGTAATGTGAGGCAGCTTACATTGTACTTGCCCAAAAGCCAACCCGTCAAGAATAATGCAGCGATAAAAATCTGTCAGCGCAAGGAACCAAGCCCCCAATCCACCCATTCATGTGAGTTGGCCTATAGCCCGACCATCCTGGTCGAAAAAACACCAGAAAATACCGAAACAAACGAAGCGAAGCATGGTTCCAGTACGCTAGTACTTTCTCAAAGCACTAGTTTTCAACATTTGTCATTCCCAAAAAGGGTACGTGCAGCGAAGCGAAACGCACCATTCACGGGTGGCCAAGAGGTTACCCTGCAAAGCGATCTTCCTCCGATGCTTGCAGCACCCAGACAACAAAGTTGTCTGGGCCACCCGCGGGTTATTCTAGATATTCGTCGTCATCGTCGAACGACAATTCCTCTGCATGAGAACTAATAAAAGCAAACTCTTCGTCGTTCATTTGGAGGCTTTCTCGATATTGTAGGGCCTCAGGTTCGGCTACGTAGTTAACTTCACCATGATTCGCCTCCACCAAGTGGCGTATTTCGTCTAATTTCACTCTGAAAAACTCTCGTCGCAAATTGACTTTATTCAAACGACGTGCATTGAACGCCTTATGTAGCGCGTTTTCTAGCGAGGGGGCGTCGTCACAGGAAATCATCATATGCACATCGAAAGGAAAAGGGACGGAGGCATCGCCAAGTTCCTTCACTCGATCCAGAGGCTCAAGTCTTCGTGTCATACCAATCTTAAAGATATCTTCTCCAAAAGACCCAATGTTGGAGATGACGTATACGTGACCTGCCTTGGTTTGCTGTGCCATCGACAAGGCCCGTTGCCCCTTCTCCTCTGCCTCACGTAATTTATCACGTAAGGCTTCGATCTCGGCGCTGTGTTCATCTGTGGCTATTCGCAAAGCTGCATCCAACGCCTTTTGTATTGCCACCTTCTCCACTTCAATACGCCTCATCTCCTTTTCGAGTTCTCGTTCAGCCTTTTGCTCCTCACGAATACGAGCCTTAATTCGCGTTTGCTCTTCCTTAGCGTGTTGCTGCCTCAATATAGCCTCATAATCCTTTCGTAGCTTATCCAGAAGCTCACTTTCAAACGACTTTTCGACTTCATATTCATGTTTTCTACAAAAATCAATAACCTTGCGAAGCCTGTCAGCAGACACGGTAAAATTATTAGGTGTCATTCTAGAAAACACCCACTTTTCAGTGTCATTCAGCAACTTCTTACCCAACCGATCTATGGTACCACTTCGGTTATTCGCAAACTCAAACATCTCCTCAGCTCCTGCAAACTCCTTCTTTAATCGTTTTTTCTCCTTAGCCGAAATCTCATCGAAGCTATCCCTGAAACTTGTGTATTTTTTAAAAGCTTCATCTAGCTCTTGAGTTTTCACAGAAAGGGAATTTCCCAGAAATTCAAGCCGTTCTTTGCTTTTCTTAATTTCAGTTTTCATGTGCGTGTGGTGCATCAGTTGCAGCATTGCTAAGAAAAGGCTCACTACTCCCAGAAGAAAAAAAATGTCTGTGGCCCCAGCAAACATGAACACGATTGCTAGGAAGAAAAGGGCCGGCGTTGCCCAAAAGCAGAAAGTGAGTAAATGGTCTACAAAGTCCCTCTTGTGTTCATCCGGTAGCCTAGAAACTACTGGTGGATCTGGAGGCTCATCTACCGTGGCTCGAGTCGATACTTCTCTCAGATTAGGTATTTCAAAGCTTGCTTTGCACTTTGGACATCTAGTTTTTTTCCCAGCGTATTCATCTGGGGCATTGAGTGACTGCTTACAGTTCGGACATGTTACTCTTATCGACATATTTCTTCCCCAAAAAGTAGGGCGCGTCCAGCAAAGCGCAACGCACCATTCCCCTCACGGTGGGTTTCGCTATCGCTTCACCCACCCTGCCTGCTAGCACCTGCCATTTGTCATCCAGATCAACAATCAAAAATCTCACATCAAACATCCCCACTCACAACCCAAGCTCCACCAGCACCGGCTCGAGCGCCTTGGCCCACCGCTTATACCCTTCGACGCTAAGATGCAAAGCGTCGGGCATGATTTCCTTAGACAAACTACCGTCACTTTCGAGAAAGGAATCTCCGATGTCGAGATACTGCACTCGCTTCCCGTCAGCAAAACGACGGATGATCTGGTTGATCGCCACGTTGTTCAGTCGGCCAGCATCTATCGGTGTGCGACCTCGTGGAAATACACCATGCAACACCACGCGAGTTTTTGGCGATCGCTCGGCGAGGATTTCTAAAATCCGCTTGACGCCAGCCGCTACCTCCGCCGGGTCTTGCATCAGGTGCCCCGTGTTGTTGGTGCCGATCATCAGCACGGCAACCTTGGGTTTGATCTTTGCGAAGTTGCCATGTTGCAATCGCCAAATCACATGCTCAGTGCGGTCGCCGCTAAAGCCAAGATTTATCGGCTTGCGATCGGCGTAATACTGTTGCCAAACCCCTTTGCCGCCAGCCTCCCAGGCTTGAGTAATCGAATCACCGATAAACGCCAAATCAACATTGCCTTGCTTGGCTTGTGCCGTCTTGGCCTTGTCGCGTTCGCTCCACCAAGCTTCGTCGCCACGAGTAGCAGGGATGGTCGCGGTGTTCACATCATAAAAGTCGCGAAGGTCTTTGTAACGTTTCTTGAGCCCTGTAAACACCTCAGCATAAGCCGGGTCGTCATGCACGCTTTTCATTTCCTGCGGGTCTTTCTCCAAATCAAATAGCTGCCACTTGCTGCCTCGCGGAAAGTACATCAGCTTGTAACGATCGTTGCGCACCCCATCATGGACCGGCACCTCATGGACCGACGCATTTTCGTAGTAAGCATAGTAGATGGCATCACGCCAGTCCGACGGAGCTTTGCATTGATTTTGTAAGACCGGCAACAAGCTACGCCCTTGCATCGCGGCAGGCACCTCGGCACCGGCAACGTCGAGAAACGTAGGCCCATAGTCGATGTTCTGGATGATCGCCGTCGATCGCGTCTCCGCAGGCACCACGCCCGGCCAGCGAATAAGAAACGGCATCTTCAGCGACTCCTCGAACATCCACCGCTTGTCGTACCAACCATGCTCGCCCAGATAGAAGCCCTGATCGGAGGAGTAAATAAAGATCGTATTCTTGGCAAGCCCCGTCTCGTCCAAGTACTCAAGCAACCGCCCGACGCTCTCGTCAACGGCGGCAATGCAGCGGAGATAATCTTTGATGTAGCGTTGATACTTCCAACTCAGAATCTCGTCGTCCGAAAGTTCGCCGGCCTTCATTTGTTTGATGAAGGCTTGATTCGGCGCTTCGTATTGCTCGTCCCAAACTTTTTTCTGCTTGGGCGTCATACGCCTATACTCACCATTTGTGTGTTTGCCGACAAAGTACTTGGGAAACAGGTTCTCGCCATGAAACTTCATGTCGTGCTCCCAATGCATGTGATTGCGAATGGTCATCTCATTCTCTTTCAACAGCTCGACCCGTCCCGCATAGTCGTCGCGGAGCGTCTCCGGCTCGGGGACATCGTCTTTGAAGAGTTTGAAATGCCGTGCTGCCGGCGCCCAATTGCGGTGCGGGGCCTTGTGCTGGCACATCAGCATGAACGGCTTGCTCGGGTCGCGCTGCTCTTTGAGCCATTCCAGCGAAAGATCGGTAACGATATCGGTGCAGTAGCCCTCCCTGCGTTTACGGCTGCCATCCATTTGCTTGAAGTCTGGGTTATAATAGTTGCCCTGCCCTTGCAACACTTCCCAATAATCAAAACCAACCGGATCGGTACCCAGATGCCACTTGCCAATCATGGCCGTCTGGTAACCGGCTTGCTGCAACAGCGGAGGAAAGGTTGTCTGCGACCCATCAAAACGATTTCCGTTGCGCAAGAAGCCATTTATGTGGCTATGCTTACCGGTGAGAATGCAAGCACGCGAAGGACCACAAATCGAGTTCGCACAAAACGATCGCTCAAAAACGGCCCCTTCTTTCGCCAGACGATCGATGTTCGGGGTCTCGTTAATACGCGAGCCATAAGCGCCAATTGCCTGAACCGCGTGATCGTCGCTAAAAACAAACACAATGTTTGGACGCTGATCGGCAGCGATGCCCCGCTCGCAGCAAAGTAGACTGATGACGACAACCGCACAACAATGCAAACAAGCTGCAGAGCAATGCAAACAAGATAGACGCTTCAGGAAACCCATGGTGCCAAGCCTTCCGTTAGTTTGGAGCTGATTTTTCGAATTCATAGATGCTAAGATAACCAAAAGTCCACGCCTTCGCACGCATGTAATCAAAAAATCGAGTCCACGATGTCTGCTCCTTCGTACTGTCGCGCTAGTGCCTACCAGCTTTTCAGCCAACAGATGGCCGAGGTCGAGTGTGGAGCCAATCTGTTTCGAGCGGCGTTTGCCATCGCATTGCATGAGCGTCCCGAGGCCGATCTGGCAGCGACCGAGACGGTGATTGAAAATCTCGCTGACGCAGTTTGCAAGCGGGCACAATCGCAAAGCCCGCAAGCATTGCTCGCCCACCTGCACGATGTGGTGTTCGACGTCTTTGGGCTTAGCGGCAACACGGACGACTACTACAACCCAGCCAACAGCTATCTGCCCGAGGTGCTGCGTACCCGGCAGGGAATTCCGATCTCGCTGACCCTCATCTACAAACGGGTAGCCGAGCCGCTGGGAATCGTTGTTCACGGAATCAACGCCCCAGGACATTTCTTAGCCGAGGTAGAAACGGGCAACGAGCGATCGATGTTTGTCGATCCGTTCTACAAGGGTGGAGTACTCAACGAAAGCGAAATCGCTAAGCGAATCGAGCAAGCCACCGGGCGACCAATCCCAACAAACCTACCGCTAATGCCACGGGCCACGCATCGGCAATGGCTAAGCCGGATGCTAAACAATTTGCAAGCAGCCTTTGCCTCTACGGGGCGTGAACGCGATGTTTTAGCCATGCAAGAACTGCAAGACTTGCTATAGAATACTCAAAGTGAAAACGCTGGCTCCTTTCTTTTCAGTTTGAGTAGAATGGAACTTGCGACGAAAATCACCCCAACGGGGTTCAACATCGTAGCCCAGGGGTAAGCGGCGTAGCTGCGCCACCCTGGGTAGGGGTTCATCTAGAAAGGTATACCCTGAAAGGGTATTACAATGGTCGAGCATGTTGTTCAACCCTTTCAGGGTAGATGTTGGTTTGTTATACGTTACCCAGGGTGGCGCTTTGCTTACCCTGGGCTACGATGTTAAACCGCTTCGCGGTTACCGCCGCAGGAACAGCAGAGCCTGATGAATTCTCACCAGCAAAGCTGATGGTTTACAAAAATGAATTGACGATGCCACATTACTCTTGAAACAGAAAACAGTCCGGTTTGCCACAATCGATTTCAAATCCTCGATTCACTCGGCTCTTGCTGGTAACGGTTGGGCTAGCGCTCGGCCTGTTCTCGGTTCCCGCTATGGCAAAAGTGGTTGTCCTCTCCAATCGCACAACGCATTCGGTCACGGCAACCTTGCTGCCAACCAGTCGTTCCACGACAAGTATCACCATTGCCCCAGGCGAATCGCGCCCCGTTTTTTTTGAAAAAGCACTACGCATCCGCTACCAAGAAGGTCGCGTGCAACGTGAATTTAAGCTCGACGAATCGAATGCCTACTTTTTCACCCACGGCTCTCAGGCCCGTTCAGTACGGCTTGAGAAGATAGGCCTCGGCGATAGCCCCGCACCAATGGATTCGAAAGCAGAGGGTCAGCCCAAGTTGGGTGCCGAGGCTCCGACGATTCGCGTGAAGCTGCTCGTTGACGACGACGAGCCAACTCACCAGCAAATCTGGGAATCTCGGCTTCGCAAACGGTTCGCCGCAGCGGCGGATATCATCGAACGACATAGTGGTGTCCGAATGGTGGTCGACTCGGTATCGACCTGGGATTCCGAGGATACCACGATTGATTTCAACCAATCGCTACGCGAGTTTGAAAAAAAGGTCACTCCTAAGCCGGCCCAATTGGCAATTGGATTTAGTAGCCAATACCGCATTTCCCGTGGACGAATACACATGGGGGGCACACGCGGGGCCTTGCATCCCTATATCCTGCTCAAAGAACGCTCGCCCCAAGTACGCGAAACCGAGCGACTCGAAATGTTGGTTCACGAAATGGGTCACCACCTCGGGGCGGCTCATAGCCCAGAACCCTACAGCGTGATGCGGCCCTTGATTACCGGAGGGCAACAACGGGCGGTTGGCTCGCGTATTCGGTTCGACCCAGTCAACACGCTCTTGATGGCCATGGTGGGCGAAGAGATCCGCAGTCGCAGACTTCGCAGTCTTGCCTCGCTCCCAGAAGCTAAGAAAAAACGCATGGCTGAAATCTATGGCGTGCTGGTCAAGGTCATGCCCGAAGATCCTGCCGCAGCGCACTATCAGCGGATATTAGGCCACAAAAAATCGTCGTCATTGGTCGGGCATACCCGCCAGATACTCAACCAGCTCGTAACCGTCGCTCAGTTGCGGCGTAAGGCAAAGTACAAACTGCAAAAAAACAAGACCAGCTCAAACGACACCCTACCGGCATCTACAAACAACGATGCTGCAACGAATTCCTATGTGCGTCAGGCAGCTCTTGAAGCACAACGGTTGAAATCAAACAATGCCAACCGCGCGTTCCTCTTAGCACTGGGAATCTTCATGGACGAAACGGCAACGCTGCGTACGCTCCCCCCTTCGAGCAAGTTTGTCAGGCAGGTTGAGACCGATGCTGAGCGAATCATGCATCTCCAGGTACTTGGGGCACCAACGATGCGAGGTCGACAAGACTTGGTAAAGCACTTTTTCGTTTCCGCTTTTATCGTGGCAATGATGGGGGACCAAGCGGCTCAGGGAGTTGGGCTAGCTAAAGAGTTGGCTGATGCCCATCGCGGCAGTGGTTTTAGTTTTGCCGACATGGCAGCCAACCAAGCGGGAATTATCTTTGCCGAGCGACTGCTCAACGGCCAACTCACCTTGGCCAAAGTGGCTCAAAAGTTCTCCTGCGAGGCATTCCTGCCGCCGATTGACGATCTGGCAGAAAACCTATCTATCGAGGAACTCAAACTGCGCTTTGGCGGAACAAACCAAAAATCGCTACAGGTTGAGCTAAACCGCATCGAAGACCGCATCCTCGAGTTGCCCATCTATCGAAAAGCCAAGCCGACGACAAGCGATTAAGGATTGCGAAGTCGTAGGTTCCGTTATAGCCGCAGGCGGAAGCCGCGGTTTTTCAGAACTCGACCGCGGCTAGCAAGACTTTGCGATCTTCTGGGAGCCGGTTTCTGGGCAATTGTGGGAAACCGTCCGTCTCGCTAAAATACTGGATTCGCGGAACCACGCAGCTGCCTCCCCCTGGTAGCCACCCCGCCTATCAAACTGGATTAAAGGCATACAAAAGCATGGGTCGACCCAAGAATTTACTGGTCGCACAAAGCGGCGGACCTAGTTGCGTTATCAATAGTAGTCTGCGCGGCATTGTCGAAACGGCACGCGAATTGGCTGAAATTGGCACCGTCTACGGTGGCTATCACGGCATCGAAGGCGTTTTGAAGGAAGAATTGATCGACCTCTCCGCCCAATCAGCCGAGGAAATCGCGTTGCTGCGATACACCCCTGCTGCCGGCTCGATCGGCACTTGCCGCTATAAGCTCAAGGCATGGCAAGACGAGGATTTCCAACGTGTGATCGACGTGCTGAAGGCCCACGAGATTGGCTACTTCCTTTACATTGGCGGCAACGACTCGATGGACACCGCCAACAAGGTGGCAGCCATGGCTCAGGAAAAGGGGCTCGATCTGGTTGGCGTTGGGGTGCCTAAAACCATCGACAACGATGTCGGAGATAGCGAATTCAAGCTGATCGACCACACCCCCGGCTATGGGTCGTGTGCGAAGTATTGGATGCACATGGTGCAAAACGCCAACGAAGAAAACGCAGGCTCGTCGCCGGCCGACCCGGTGTTGGTGTTGCAAGCGATGGGCCGCCGCATTGGATTTATCCCCGCCGCCGCCCGACTGGCCGATCCAGGCCGCGAAATGCCACTGCAAATTTATCTGGCCGAGCGCAAGGTCTCGCTCGAACAAGTTGCCGATCAAGTCAACGACCAACTAAAATCGGACGGCCGCGTGATAGTGGTCGTTAGCGAGGGCTTAGACCTTGGCGATTTGGGCGAAGTCAAAGACTCGTTTGGCCACACCTCGTTTAGCGCCAGCCAAGTGACGGTTGCACAGATTATCGTGAACTACCTCAACTCGAAAGGCCTGGCTGCCAAAGGGGCGGCGCGTTGCAATGTTTCGGGCACCGACCAACGCAACGCGATCGCTTACGCCTCGACCGTCGACTTAGACGAAGCCTATCTCGCAGGCGAAAAGGCCGTCCAACTAGCAGCGGCTGGCGAAAGTGGTTTTATGTCGACGATTTTGCGTACGGCTGGCCCGCAGTACGGCGTCACCTACGATAAGGTTCCGCTAGCCGAGGTAGCCAACAGCGAGCGCTCGTTCCCCGAGAATTGGATCGCTGCCAACGGCACCGATGTCACCGACGAATTTGTCGATTATTGCCAACCGCTGGTTGGAAACGACATGGTCAGCCTGCCGATGATCGACGGACGGCAACGTCTGGCCCGAATTCAACCCCTCTATGCGGACCAAAAGCTAGAGAAATATGTCCCACAGGCCGATCGTTGCGAGGCCCCCGCGTAACGGGTTTAGATTTTTTTACACCTCTTTGTTCATTGTTAGCATTCCATGGAAAACTATTCACCAAAACACAAATTCTTTGTCGGCATTGACTCGGATGGCTGCGTCTTCGACACGATGGAAGTGAAGCATAAAGAGTGCTTTATTCCAGCCTTTATCAACTCTTACGACCTGCAAGGCGTGAGCCGGTTCGCGCGCGAAGCAGCGGAGTTTGTGAATCTGTACTCAACGAGCCGCGGTTGCAATCGCTTCAAGGCGTTGATCGAGCAACTCGACTGGCTGCGTCGACGCCCGGTTGTGAAGGCACGGGGCGTGAAGATTCCCCATCCGGAAGGGGTGATCAACTGGATTGCACAAGAAACCAAGTTGGGCAACCCGGCTTTAGAAAAAGCAGCCGAGGCAACCGGCGACCCCGACCTCCAAGAAGCGCTGAAGTGGTCGCGCACGGTCAACGACGCCATCGCTGGCATGGTACGCGGCATACCTCCGTTTCCGTATAGCAAGAAGTGCCTGGAGCGCTTTGCTGAAGCTGCCGACATGCTGGTCGTTTCAGCGACCCCGAATGTTGCGTTAGAAGCCGAGTGGGAAGAGCACGGGATAGCGACATACGTGCGTGCCATCTGCGGCCAAGAGGCCGGCAGCAAGAAAGAAACCCTCGAAGTGGCTGGGCAGTACGACGAAGGGAAGTCGCTGATGATCGGCGATGCGCCTGGCGACCATAGTGCCGCGGTTGCCAACAACTGTCTGTTCTATCCCATCAACCCGGGTAACGAAGAAGCCAGTTGGAAGCGGCTCTACGAAGAAGGAATCGATCGATTTTTCGAGGGCACCTTTGCCGGCGAATACGAGCAATCCTTGTTCGACGAATTCAGTAAATATCTGCCAGCTACGCCAGCTTGGCCCGTCGACGAAAAATAATCACTCCGAAATGAAACCGCCGGTAAATTTTGCGGCTAAAGAACCTAAACCGAAAGCAATTAAGATTATGTCTGACCTCTGTGATATCGGCCTGATTGGCCTGGCCGTGATGGGCGAGAACTTGGCCCTCAACATCGAAAGCCGCGGCTATCGTATCGCGGTTTTTAATCGCACCACGGAGAAAGTCGACAATTTGATCAACGGCAGAGCCAAGGGAAAGCAGTTCGTTGGTTGCCATTCGTTGGAAGAATTGGTCGCTTCGCTGAAGACGCCTCGCAAGGTGATGATGATGGTGAAGGCCGGTCCTGCGGTCGACAACCTCATCGAGTCGTTGTTGTCGCTCATGTCGCCCGGCGACATCCTGATCGATGGCGGCAACACCTACTACGCCGACACCGAACGACGCACCAAGCATGTCGAAGAGAAGGGCCTGCTGTACTGCGGCACCGGCGTGTCGGGTGGCGAAGAAGGGGCGCTGCTCGGCCCCAGCATGATGCCCGGCGGTAGCGACGCAGCTTGGCCTCATTTGAAAGACATCTTTCAAGCCATCGCGGCCAAGGTTGGGCCGAACAACGATATCCCTTGCTGCGAATGGGTTGGCCCGCGCGGTGCTGGGCACTATGTGAAAATGGTGCACAACGGCATCGAATACGGCGACATGCAGTTGATCTGCGAAGCCTATTTTCTCATGAAAGAGGCCCTGGGACTCACCAACGAAGAGCTGTACGACGTCTTCGAAGATTGGTACGCGGGCGAGTTGAATAGCTATCTCATTGAGATCACACGCGACATATTCAGTGTGAAAGACGAAGAGACGGGCGACTTCTTGGTCGACAAGATCATGGACCGTGCAGGTGCCAAAGGGACCGGCAAGTGGATGAGCCAATTGGCACTCGACCTGGGTGTCCCAAGCACCTTGGTAACCGAGGCCGTCTACGCCCGTTGTTTATCCGCCATGAAAGATTCGCGAGTCCGAGCCAGCAAGCTGTTGCAAGGGCCTTCCTCAAAGTACGAAGGCGACCGCAAGGAGTTCATCGAGCAAATTCGCCAGGCCCTGTTCGCGTCGAAAATTTGCAGCTACGCACAGGGTTTTGTACAACTTCAAGAAGCAGCCCAGGAACACGATTGGCCGCTGAACTTTGGCGATTGTGCCATGTTGTGGCGAGGTGGTTGCATCATTCGTGCCGTCTTCCTCGATTCGATCAAAGAAGCATTCGACGTCGACCCGAAACTAGAAAACTTGCTGCTGGCCCCTTACTTCACCGAGGCGGTTCATAAGGCACAAGACAGTTGGCGGCATGTGGTGGCCACCGCAGCCCAGTTGGGCATCCCCACCCCAGCATTTTCGGCTGCCTTGGCATATTACGACGGCTATCGTCGCGAGCGTTTGCCCGCCAACCTGTTGCAGGCACAGCGAGATTACTTCGGCGCGCATACCTTCGAGCGTATTGATAAAGAAGGCTGGTTCCATGCCGAGTGGATCAAGCTTCGCAAAGAACCCAAAGCCTAACTTGGCGAAACAAAAAGTAAAAAAGGAATTTTACCACGGAGTCGCAGAGAGCACGGAGTACGTCTGCTTCGCGGGCTAGTATCCTGCCAGTATTTCACTTTGAGTAAGTCAAACTTTGTGGTTATTTTCTCAGTGTCCTCCGTGGCTCTGTGGTTAATCTCTTTTCGCTTTGAGTAACTTAACAATCTGGCCCCCCTCAATTAAAAAAGGCATCCATGTCTACTGACTACCTAAAGCAACTGTTCGCGTTCGACAACCAAGTGGTCGTCGTCGTTGGGGGCACCGGCGTATTAGGCGGCGCTTTGTGCGAAGGCCTTGCGCAAGCTGGCGCCCATGTGGTGGTGGCTGGGCGCAACGAAGAGCGTGGCCAGCAGCGTGTCGAAGCCATCGAAAAGCTCGGCGGAAAGGCATCGTTTGTTGCTGTCGACGCGACCTCTCGCGAATCGGTTCAGCAGCTCCTCGATACGGTGGTCGCCGAGCATGGCCAAGTTCACGCCTTGATTAACGGATCGGGCGCCAACTCGGCTACGCCCTATTTAGAAATCTCGGACGACGAATTCAGCAATATCCTCAACACCAATCTGGGCAGCACACACTTAGCCAGCCAGATTTTCATTCCGCACATGTGCGAAAAAGGCGGCGGGGCCATTTTGAATATCGGGAGCGTCACCAGCTTCCTGCCGTTGTCGCGAGTCTATACCTATGCAGCATCAAAAGCTGCGGTGCTGAACCTAACGAAAAATTTGGCCCGCGAGTTTGCCCCGCAGAAGGTGCGAGTCAATTGCCTCTGCCCAGGGTTCTTCCCTGCTGAACAGAACCGCAAGATTCTCAGCCCCGATCGCGTGACTGATATCATGCGTCATACGCCGATGGACCGATTTGGCTCGCCCGAAGAGTTGGTCGGGGCAACATTGCTCTTGCTTTCTTCGTCGGCGGGGAGTTTCATAACTGGCAGTGCCGTCTATGTGGACGGTGGATTTACTTGTATGACGATCTAACCCCCCCTACCCTTCAAACACGTTGAGGCGTCATGGCCGACACCCTCGTAATCTTTGGCGCTTCGGGCGATTTAACCAGTCGCAAGTTGGTGCCAGCGCTCTATCAATTGTTTCGCAAAGGTCGACTCGAAAAACCGATTCGAGTGGTTGGCTTCTCGCGTAGCAAATTTACTCACGACGAGTGGCGAAAAAAGCTTCGTGAGACCACGGCAAAATTCGCCGGCGAAAGCTTCGACGCCAAACAGTGGGAAAGCTTTGCTGAGCAGATTTACTACCAAGCCGGAGATATCGGCAAGACCGAAGACTTTGTCGCCCTACGACAATTCCTAGAAACCCTCGAAGCGGGTGAGCCAGGGCAGCATCTCTACTATTTGGCGACGGCACCGCGATTCTATGAGCCAGCGATTGCTCGCCTCGGCGAGTCGGGCTTGGCCGACGAAACACACGGCCCGCGACGCGTCATTATTGAAAAACCATTTGGCGTCGATCTCGAAAGCGCCAATGCGCTCAACCAATCGATCCACAAAGTTTTCAGCGAACAACAAGTTTACCGCATTGACCATTACCTGGGAAAAGAGACGGTCCAAAACCTGTTGGTCCTACGATTTGCCAACACCATCTTCGAACCCATTTGGAACCGCAATTACATCGATCATGTGCAGATCACCGTGGCCGAGGAAGTCGACGTCGGCAGCCGGGCAGGCTACTACGACACGGCTGGCGTACTCCGCGACATGTTCCAGAACCATCTCCTCCAATTGCTGATGGTGACGGCGATGGAAGCGCCGGTTCGGTTCGAGGCCGATGCAATTCGTAACGAAAAGGTCAAAGTTCTCCAGGCGATTCATCCGCTCGAAGGCGAGCAAGTTCGAAAAGATACGTTTCGCGGGCAATACCGCGGTTACACCGCCGCCGAGGGCGTCGAGCCGACTAGCCGAACTGCCACTTTTGCGGCCGCCAAGCTGTCGATCGACAATTGGCGGTGGCAAGGCGTCCCCTTTTACTTGCGTAGCGGCAAAGCAATGTCGTGCCGAACAACGCAGATCGTGATTCAATTTCACGCCCCACCCCACAAATTGTTTGCCGGCAGCCCCCGCGGCCTGGGCGAAGCCAACCGGCTCGTTATCCAGGTGCAGCCTGCTGAGGGCATCCAACTACATTTTCAGACCAAAGTACCCGATGCAGGCATGAAGATGCGGCAGACCGACCTCGATTTCAGCTACCAAAAAGAGTTTCGCGGCCAGATGCCCGAGGCCTACGAACGGCTGCTGTTGGATGCCCTGGAAGGGGATGCCAGCCTCTTTGCTCGCGCCGACGAGGTCGAAGCAGCTTGGCAAATCTGCGACCCGATCTTGCAATCATGGAAATCCAATGACCGGCCAACCCTCATGATGTACGATCCGGGTCTGTGGGGCCCCGACGAATGCCGCGAATGGATGCTGGCCCAGGGGCGCGAGTGGTTTGATACTTGCCCCGTGCTAGGCTAAGCTGGTTACTTACGAGTCGATTTTACGTCCTTTTTAGATGGCTTAGGAGCGAGAGCAAGGACGGGATTTGTCATTAGTTATTTTTCAATTTTCATTTGTTATTGGAGATGGGAAAAGGAAGATGTGAGGGAAACAAATGGCCAATGACAAATGACAATTAACTAATGACAAATGCTTTGCCCCAACTCCTAGAGCGATACTAACTTTTTCGTAATACTTCAGCCACCTGAAGTAATAGAACGCGGATGAACACAGATCAGACGGATTTTCACGGATACAAAAAGAAGATTATTGAAGTCATAGGGGCTAAAGATCGAAACAGACGGTTTCCCAAAATCGTCTTGTTATCTGCGACAATCTGCTAAATCAGCGTTCATCTGTGTTCTATTCTGCTTCACTCGGCTGAAGTGTCACATTTTTTCGAATATTCCTTAGATAGCTAAGTTTTATGTCAGAACAACCCCTGCCGATCCAGGACGTCAATATCCTGGGCACCACTCCCCTGACCTCCCCCGCCGACCTGAAGCGTGAGTTGCCGTTGACCGACGCCTTGGCCCGCTCGGTCTACGAATCTCGCGAGACGGCGAAAGATATCTTGAGCGGCAAAGATCGCCGAGTAATCGCCATCGTCGGGCCGTGCTCGATCCACAATCCTCAAAGCGCGATTGAGTACGCCCAACGTCTTGCCCCAATCGCCGACGAAGTGCGCGATCGGATTGTTGTTGTTATGCGAGTTTACTTCGAGAAACCTCGCACAACGGTTGGCTGGAAAGGGTTGATCAACGACCCTCACCTCAACGGCACCTTTGATATGCTAACCGGGCTTAGGATGGCTCGCGAAATCTTGTTAGCCGTCAACGAAGCCGGACTTCCCGTTGCCACCGAGATGCTGGAGCCGATCACCCCGCAATATATCGCCGACCTCATCACCTTGGCGTCCATCGGGGCACGCACCACCGAATCGCCCACGCATCGCCAAATGGCCAGTGGTTTGTCGATGCCGGTTGGCTTCAAGAATAGCACCGAAGGTAGCCTCGAAGTTGCCATCAACGCCATGCAAGCTGCCAGCGCTGGCCACACGTTCTTAGGCATCGACAACGAGGGCAAGACGTGCATGATGAACACCCGAGGCAACGACATGGGGCATCTTATTCTGCGTGGCGGTCGACAGGGCTCAAACTACGATGCCGACAGCCTTGCTACCGCTAGCAAACTTTTGCACGAAGCCAACTTGCCTCCGCGTTTCGTAGTGGATTGCAGTCACGCAAATTCCAACAAAGACTACGCCAATCAACCCATCGCGTGGAACGATGTTATTTCGCAACGGGCAGCCGGCAACGACACCATTGTTGGCCTCATGCTCGAAAGCAACCTCAAAGCGGGCAAGCAAGCCTTAGGCTCGAATCCTGAGGATCTTAAATACGGCATCTCCATCACCGACGGCTGCATCGACATCGACGAAACAGCCGAACTACTGCAAAGTGCTTACGCGGCACTAGCTGCTACAGTAGCAAAAGCCTAGGGATTGCAATTCCTAGGGCGTTATTGCTTCAAGTCTGAACGGTTCGGCGCCGAAGTATTTGGTATCGAAATACTTTTCTCTTCTCTATGCGCGCCGCCGGCCAAGCTTTGCTGCCGCGCTAGCTCTCGTGCCAATCACCTATGCAAGAACCTTGCACACCTCAGACTGTGCCGTTGAACGCAGGTCTTGATTTTGCTAGCAGCTCGAGCGTCTCGGCTGCCGAGTGGATCGATGCTGCTTGTCAAATGATAGCAACAGGCCGAATTGTTGCTAACCAGCTTGCCGTGCATGCGAAGTCGTTTGGCCTGACAGAAGCAGAATTCCGATTGCTTTGGCTGCTACGCACGATTTGCGATCAACAATCCGCAAGCCGACCGCCTCAGTTGCTCAACCAAAAAGCAATGTGCGAACGGCTCGGTCTATCGCCGGCACAAATTAGCGCCGTGGTCGAACGTCTTCGGAAAGAAGGCCTCATCGTAGGGCAAGCCTCCGCTACAGATCGTCGTCAAAACGTCTGGCAACTCACCTCCAGTGGACAAACCCTTTTAGAAACCATCGTTACCAAGTTGGCATCCCAACCTAGCGCAGGGCAGATACCGCACTCTGCTTGCAAGGAGGATGCCGCGTGAACATTCACTCCGTATTACTCCAAAAGAAAAGAAGGGGGCCCGCGAATCACGCGAATAGACGCGAAAATGTTCGAAAATTCGGATATTTGACCTTCATCCGGTGCTGGTTTTCGCATGTAAATTCATTGGTAACTCAAATTGAAAACAAGAAGGAAATTTCACCATGGAGCCACGGAGGACACCGAGTATTTTTGACCCGAAAGAACGCCGACTTGTACCTTATTACAAATTGGATTTTTGTGACTGTTTTCTCAGTGTTCTCCGTGGCCCTGTGGTTATTTTCTTTTCACTTTAAGTTGATAACAATTGAATTCTTTCGCGCTTTTTCGCGTGATTCGCGGGCAAAATCACGCCAGCGTTTTCAGGTTGGGTTATCAGCACTGCGAAAAGTTGCTATCTGCCTCCTACTGCTCGTCTGCACTCTTACGATCGGCTGTAAACGCGATCAGACGTTCTACCGCCTACAAGCAGATCAAGAAGCGAATTGCTTGGTCGATCAAAAAGCAGCAACCGTCGGTTCAGGGCCCGGGCAATTCCGCATCAACATCGACCCGCGGTCGCGAATGTATGACCCGAACAACCCGGATTGTGAACCAATGCCCCCAGACGATCCGACATCTCATCAGCTAATGGACCGTGTCGATCGTAAGAAAGGCTCGAAAGACTGGAAGCGTTTGACGCGCACACCTTTTGTCGAAAACCCTGGCTGGTACGAGCAGCTTCCCACCAACTCGTCTGGCGAGGTTGTTCTTGATATACCAGGAGCGGTCCAACTGGCGCTGCTTGAGTCGCCCGACTATCAGGGGGAACTTGAAGACCTGTATCTATCGGCACTCGATGTGTCGTTCGAGCGGTTTCGATTCGATACCCAGTTTTTTGGTCGTTCAAATATCTTATTCACGGCGGACGGAAGAGATCGGTCGGGTACCGGGAGTGCGTCGAGTTTGTTCGAGGTCAACCCGGCAACTCCGGGCGTCGGATACCAAGCTCGCAAGCTCTACGCCACGGGGGGTGAACTCGTCGTGGGGTTTGCGAATTCGTTAGTGTGGCAATTTGCTGGCTCGAACGACTACTCGAGTAATACGATTCTCGATTTTTCTCTCGTTCAACCGCTGTTGCGCGCCGGTGGTCGGACCCGAGTGCTAGAACGATTGACGATCTCTGAACGAGCGCTGCTTGCCAATGTCCGCCAGATGGAGCGGTTTCGCCGCGGTTTTTACCTAAACATTGTCACAGGTCGCAACGCGGGCGCTGGCCCTGCGCGACGTGGTGGTGTCTTTGGCGGTGCGGGTCTGCAAGGTTTTAGCGGCGTCGGCGGAGGCGGGTTTGGGGCGTTGGGTGGCGGCGGTGGTGGGTTCTTTGGCCAAGGCGGAGGCGGGGGAATTACCGGCGGGGCGGGCGCGGCAGGAGCCGACGGGTATCTTGGCTTGCTGCAAACTCGGCAGGTTTTGCGCAATCAACACGCCAATGTCTCGGCACTCCGCGATAGCGTTCAGCAACTTCAGGCGTCTCACGAAGCAGGACGCATCGATCGCTTCCAAGTCGATTTGGCTCAGCAAGCGCTCTACAACTCTCAGAGCCAGCTACTTGCGGCAGAAAATTCGTATGTCGCAACGCTCGAAGGATTCAAGCGAGACCTGGGGCTTCCCCCAGAATTAAAAATGCGTATTTCCGATCCAACGCTTGACCGACTCAACCTACTTGATCCGCAGCTCAAAGCACTACAGCAACAAGTCAACGATACTCTCGAAGAGCTACGCCATCTCCGCGACCAATTGGTTGACCAAAAACAGCCAGCAGCCGAGGCAGAAGAATTTGCCAACCGAATCTCACCGCTGCTTGAAAAATCGTTGCAAATCAAAGATTCTCTCGAACAACGGTTGGCAGCCGTCCACGAAGACTTTCGACAGCTCGAAGCGGTGTTACCACAACGACATGAAGACCTAAAGCGGCTTAGCAAGCGGCCTGAGGTCCAAGAGACACACATCGATCCCGAACTGTTTAGCATCAAAAATTTTGATGCGAGGGTAGAAAAACGTAGGCAAGAGCTAAGCAACCTAGAAACTCAGATTCTGAAGAGTTGGACAGATTTTGATCGTCTGGCCACTGTTGGCGGCCAGCGGAGCGAAAAAGACCTCGACGCATTGATCCGTACGCTAACCAACATCTCTGGCCAATTGCTTGAGCTTTCGCTTACCCAAGCTGGCGTGAGGCTCGAGAGCATTCGGTTTGAGCCAATCGAACTGACGCCTGAGCAAGCATTGGCAATCGCCAGTGGCCATCGTCGCGACTGGATGAATGCTCGCGCGGCGTTGGTCGATGCCTGGAGACTCATCTACTTCAATGCGAACGACTTGCTAAGTAATTTGGATATCGTCTTCAGCGGCGACATTGGCAACACCACAGACAACCCCTTTAGCCTCCGCGATTCTCGTGGTCGACTACGGGTAGGCTTGGAGTTCGACGCGCCTCTGACCCGACTTGCCGAGCGCAATATCTATCGACAATCGCTGATCGAATATCAGCAAGCACGCCGTAGTTACTATCGGTTTCGAGATGCGGTTTACCTGGGGCTGCGAAATATTCTGCGACAACTTCGGCTGAACGAGGTGAACTTCGAACTACGACGGGCTGCTGTTCATGTGGCGATTTCTCAAGTGGATCTCACACAGCTACGACTTTACGAGCCGCCTAGGCCCGGCGAGACATTGCAACTCAGCAACACGACCGCTCGCGACTTGGTACAATCGTTGTCTGACTTATTGAATGTGCAAAACGACTTTTTGAGCGTTTGGGTCAACTACGAAGTACAGCGGTTGAACTTAGATTTTGATCTTGGGGTGATGGAGGTAGGCCCAGACGGCTTGCGAATCGAGAGTAATATCCCGCCGCAAGTCTACTTGGCTGGCTTGCCCTACAACTCCTCCGACATGGGCCTATCGCTCGAAGCATTGCAAAAAACTTTGCCTGTTGAATTCACACCGTCAGAAACCATCGAGCCAGGCACCGCCGTTCCACACGAAAAACTTGAAGAAGTCGAGCCAATACCGGCACCGCCCAAGGAACCCGTTTTTGACAAAAATGCAGCTTTGCCAGGTCCCGATCCAAGTCTCTCACTCGTTGCGTGGTACGAGCTAGGCAAGGTGGATAAAACACTTGTGGTCCGTTATGAAGGGTTCAGTGGGTGCCAGGGTTCCACTGCTGGACAAGCCAGACAGTGGCACCCGCCAATTCAGGGTTGACGGACCACTAGCGCGTCGGGCTAGTGAATTCACGATGCTTTGTATTGTGAAAACTAGGTGGCCCTGCTGTCTCGCAACAGCAACCTGACACTTGTTCGCATGATTGATATACTTAACTCATACCGAAAAGAAAGGAGCCTGCGAATCATGCCAGCGTTTTCAGATCAAGATCGTCGCCCACAGCGTCACGGCGCTTCAAGCATGATTACGTTATTGGTGATTGCGCTAACGGCAACGGCAATTGCAGCAGGTGGCTATCAATGGTGGTCAGCGCGAAATCAGCAAGCGACTGAAACCGATGCCATCTTGTATACCATCGACCGCGGCGATTTTGTTCACCAACTGACCGAACGCGGCGAGATTCTTTCTTCTGAGGTTACCGAAATTCGTTCCGCGGTGAAATCCAAGAACTCCCCCGGTGTGGCGATCTTGCGCGTCATCCCCGAAGGGTCAGCAGTCAAAGAAGGCGACTTTCTTGTTGAGCTTGATTCTTCGGCCTTAAAAGCCGAGCGTACCACGCAGCAAATTATGGTCAACACGACCGAAGCAATCGTCATCGAAGCTCGCAACCTCCACGAGACGGCGTTGATTGCCCAAGAAGAATACATCGAAGGTACTTATGTCCAAGAGCGGCAAACCATCGAAGGCGAAATTTTCGTTGCGGAAGAGAATCTAAATCGTGCCAAAGAGTATTTCGTGTACAGCAAGAAATTGGCGTCTAAAGGCTATGTCAACGAACTGCAACTCGAAGCCGACAAGTTTGCCGTCGAAAAATCCGCGAAAGAATTGGAAGCAACCCAAACCAAATTGATGGTCTTAGACAACTTCACCAAAGCCAAATCAGTGAAACAATTTGAAAGCGATGTCCTGATCACCAAAGCCAAATGGGAAGCCGAAAAAAATAGCCTTGAACTGGAAATCCAAAAACTTCGTGAAATCGAACAGCAAATCGCCAGTTGTACGATCGTGGCCCCACGCGATGGCACGATTGTCTATGCCCATGATCACAACCGCCGTGGTGATTCCGATTTTATCGTCGAAGAAGGGGCGATGGTTCGCGAGCGTCAAGAAATCCTACGGATGCCAGATCCCTCGTCGATGCAGGTGGAGATCACCATCAACGAATCACTCGTACAATACGTAGAGCCAGGCATGGAGGCGGTTATTGTGCCCGTTGGCCTTGATGGGCAAGAGTTGACGGGCACCGTGAGCAAGGTCAATCAGTACGCCGAGCCTTCTGGCTGGCGCAAGGCCAATGTCAAGGAATACAAAGCTTTTGTCGATCTCGACCATCCGCCTGCCGAATTGCGGGCGGGGATGACGGCTTCGGTAACGATTCAATGCTCAAGCGTTCCCAATGCCTTGCAAGTCCCCGTGCAGTCGGTCTACTCCCATGGCGATCAGTTTTATTGCTTTGTTTTCGATAGCAATGGGTGGCAAGCCAAAGCCATCGAATGTGGCCCGACAAACGATAAATTCTTTGTTGTCGAAAGCGGACTGAACGAACAGGAGCAAGTGGCGCTGAACCCGCGCCGCTTTCTTAATCTTGTCAGCCTGCCCGAGCTACCTCCCGAGCAGCATCAACGTGCCGTTCCGCAGCGTTCCGGCTCAACTCGAAAAGTCGCTAACCAAGCAACCGCAAAAAAATCGCGGTCGGGAGGATGAGTCGTGCAGGCTGATCCCTCGCTCGCTGCCAGCATCCAAAACCTCAGCAAAAACTATGCCCTCGCTGGCGAAACCGTTCGCGCGCTGCGCGACGTTTCGTTCGATGTCCCCAGCGGCGACTATATCTCGATCATGGGACCCTCGGGGTCGGGCAAAAGCACTCTGCTAAATCTGCTCGGCTGCCTCGATCAACCCTCTTCGGGCAACTATTGGTTGGGCGGCGACGATGTTGCGGCGATGAACGACGACGAACTTTCGGAAACGCGTGCCTTGCGCATTGGCTTCGTTTTTCAATCCTACAACTTACTCTCCGCCCTTACGGTCGTTGAAAACATTGAAGTACCGTTGTACTATAGCGGTCGGATCACACCCAAATTACGCAAGCGTTGTCTCGATCTGGCGAAACGGGTGGGATTAGAATCTCGCCTAGGCCACCGGCCAGCGCAACTCTCCGGCGGCCAACAGCAACGTGTGGCAATCGCTCGCAGCTTGGTCAACGACCCTCGATTCATGCTAGCCGACGAACCCACGGGTAACCTCGACTCGAAAACTACTGACGAAATTCTCGAATTGCTCCGAGAACTCAACGAAGAGGAGCGTACGATTATTCTGGTTACCCACGAACCCGATGTGGCCGAGCAAACCAAACGCTCGATCTTCTTGCACGACGGCTCGATCGTCTCCGACGAAAGGCGTTAACCGTGGCACACTGGCTACGCACCGTGCGACTGAGCATCAAGAGTGTTCTGCTGCATCCACTGCGGTCTACGCTCACCGTACTGGGTATTTTTATCGGGGTCGCAAGCGTAATCTGGCTGCTAGCCATCGGCGAAGGCATTGGCCGCGCTGCCGAAGAACAAATCGCCAGCTTGGGCGCAACGAACATTATCGTCCGAACGATCAAACCGTCTGCCGACGAAATGGGGGATGGCGCCTATGGTTTGACACGTAACGACTACGTTCGAATTGTGGCCACAGTACCCACAGTCGCCAAGGCGATACCCATTCGTATCCTCAGCCGTGAGTTTCGCTACCGCACTCGGGCATTTGATGGCCGAATGGTCGGCTGTACCCCAGACTACGCGGAAGTGACCCACCTAAAAATCGATCGCGGGCGATTTATCTCCGATGCCGATGTCGAAGGTGAGAACAACTGTTGCGTCCTGGCAGCCGAATCCGCAACGCACCTTTTTCCTTATGGCGAGCCGCTGGGTGCGAAGGTGATGGTCGACGACCAGTTTTACACCGTCGTTGGCGTGATGAAGTCGCGTGCCCCTTCTGCCGGGATCGGTGGCTCGCTGGCTGCCGAAGACTATTCCAAAGACGTGTACACGCCAATCACAACGCTTTGGCGACGCAACGGAGACATGGCCATTGTCACCAAGCCAGGTAGCTTCCAACGCGACTTGGTCGAGGTTAGCCAAATCACACTGCAAGTCGATGACCGTGAGAATGTTCTGCAAACGGCGGAGATCATTCGCAACACGATCGAACTTGAACATGAAATGAAAGACTTTGGCATCACCGTGCCGCTGGAGTTGTTGCAGCAAGCTCGCATCACTCGGCTGATGTTCATGCTCTTTTTAGGCCTGATCGCTGCAATTTCGCTGTTAGTCGGCGGCATTGGCATCATGAATATCATGCTGGCAACGGTTACCGAGCGCACTTACGAAATCGGTATCCGTCGCGCACTTGGGGCCAAACGTCGCGATATCACCCGACAGTTTCTCGTGGAAAGCACCGTGCTCTCGGTTGCCGGTGGATCGCTCGGCGTACTTGCTGGGCTGCTGTGTCGCCCCATGTCGGTCTGGATTCGGATGCTCCTGTTCCACTGGTTTCCCGAATCGATGGAAGCCCTGCCCGAAATCATTCGCACCGTCGAACCACAGATGGTCTCTTGGTCGATTCCGTTGGCCTTCGCAATTTCCGTGTTTGTTGGCATCGGTTTTGGCGTCTACCCCGCCACAAGGGCAGCACGACTCGACCCAATCGAAGCCCTCCGGCGCAATTGAGTTTTACCCCGAACGAATGCACACGCTCAAAACACGCTTGCGTCTTCGCCGTCACCTCCTACAACACGCCAAATTTCTCGTACGCTGCCGTAGCCAACATGCCTTCTTTAATCGCATCGCGAGTACGGTTTTCGGCATGTACCTTGTCCCAGGCCCGGCGGACAGCTTCGGTTTCGATGGCCTGCGGAACCACCACCACGCCATCGCAATCGGCAAACACCAAATCGCCGGACGAAAACACCACGCCATCCAATTCAACAGGCACATCGATTTCGACCACACGCTGGCGGTCTTGGCTATCGTAAAGCGAAGTGCCGCGCGCATACACCGGGAAACTCATTTGCTTGATTTTTGCAAGGTCGCGAATCGCCCCATCGATCACCGCACCGGCGCAGCCTGTGTTTCGTGCCGCAGTCGAAAGCAGCTCGCCCCACACTCCCGATCGCATCGAACCACCAGCCGCGACGATCAGCACATCGTCTGTCTGGCAACTGTCAACCGCCTTCAATTCCAGGTCGTACGGCTTGGGGTCCTTATGAAACATGTCGCCCCACAGGGTCGTCTTGCACCGCCCTACCAGGACGCTGTCGACCGACTGTGTGGCAAACTGCAACCTTGGCGACTGGTTGCGATAACCGAGCGAATCCAGCGCATCGCACACGACCGCCGAAAACAGCAACTCGCGCATCATGGCAATGGTTATTTCATCGGGCGCAGCGCTCGACATGGTCTAATCTCCTAAATGGCTCTGGGTACGAAGCTCGAAGATTTGCTATTCTGACAGACCCATCAGCAATACGAAAGGGATCCTATGCGAGTTGGCATCATTGCATGGTTGCACGAATCAAACACCTTTATTTCTCAGCAGACGACGATCGAGCACTTTCGCGAGGATCTGCTGGTCACCGGCAGCGAAGTCTGCCAGCGACTCGCGGGCACCCACCACGAAGTTGGTGGATTTATCGAAGGGCTTGAACGCGAAAATATCGAGCCGGTCGGAATCTTTGCCGCCAGGGCCGTCCCGTTCGGACCAATTACCGCCGAGACATTCGAGCAGCTTCTCGAATCGATGCTCGCCGAGTTGGCCAAAGCAGGCCCAATCGATGGTCTACTCGTCGCACCACACGGGGCGACCGTTAGCACGAACCATCCCGACATGGACGGGCACTGGCTGTCGATTTTGCGCGAGACGGTCGGCGCCGCAATGCCTATCCTCGGCACTTTCGATCCCCACGCAAACCTTTCGCAAGCGATGGTCGATGCCACCAACGCCCTGGTTGCCTATCGCAGCAATCCGCATCTCGATCAGCGCGAACGAGGCCTTGAAGCGGCAACGCTCATGGCACGAACGCTACGGGGCGAAATCACTCCCGTCCAAGTAGCCGGACTACCCCCCATGGCAATCAACATCGAATGCCAACACACCACCGCCCTCCCCTGCTTGCCACTCTATGAGCTGGCCGACCATCAATTAAAACAACCTGGCGTCTTGTCGAACAGCATCGTGCTTGGCTTTCCATATGCTGATGTCGCTGAAATGGGCTCGGCAACGCTCGTGGTAACTGACAACGATCGACCCCTTGCCAAACAACTGGCAGGCGACTTAGCCGATTATCTGTGGACCCATCGAAAAGATTTCGATCGTCCGCTCCTAAGTGTCGAGGAAGCTCTCGATCAAGCGACTCAACTCGAAGGCCCCGTTTGTTTACTCGACATGGGCGACAACGTCGGCGGAGGCTCTCCTGCCGATGGAACCACGCTCGCCCACGCAATCCTGCAGCGCCAGTTACCCAATTCCCTGGTCTGCCTTTACGATCCCGAAGCCGTCGAAACCGCAGCAACGGCTGGCGTAGGCTCGGCAGTCCCGCTATCAATGGGCGGCAAAACCGACGATCTTCACGGCGATCCGCTAGTAGCCAAGGTGACGGTGCTAAGTCTACACGAGGGAAAATTTACCGAACCCGAGCCACGGCACGGCGGATTTTCTGAAATGGATCAAGGCCGCACTGCCGTTGTGCAAACCATCACGGGCCTAACCATCCTATTGAATTCAAAGAGAACTCCCCCGTTCAGTTTGCAACAACTCATCAGTTGCCGCCTTGACCCATTGTCGTTTCATCTGCTCGTCGCCAAAGGCGTGGTCGCCCCGATCGGCGCCTACGCACCAGTCTGCAACCACTTCCTCCGAGTCAACACCCCCGGCGTGACCACCGCAGACATGAAATCGCTCAGCTACCAAAACCGTCGCCAACCAATGTTCCCCTTCGAGCCAGCAACCCAGTGGCAAGCGTAGACGGCAGTTCAAGAAACGCATCCATTGGAAAGTTGCGCTAGAGCAGTTCCTTCAATTATGTTGCTACAGAGTTCCCAACGCAGCCTCTGGCCACAACCAAATAGGCAGGAATTTCTCGCAAAGGCGCTAAGTCGCAAAGACCGCAGAGAAAACTGGAATGTTATAGCTCTGCCGTCTCAGCGTCTCTGCGAGATCCAATTGCCATACGAAGCCGTGCGTGAGAGCTTATAAGGTTTGATTTCTCCGTTCTTTGCGTCTTAGCGCCTTTGCGAGAGTCCTATCTTTAATGGCTTAATGCTCGTAGCACAAATTTGAACCGCCAGTAGCACAGAGAACACCGAGATAAGGTTACTCGCTTCAGTATTTTCTCTGAGACCTCGGTGTGCTCTGTGGCTATGCTTTTATAAGAAATGCGCTAGTAAACCAAGTTGTAGCCAAACCGGGCGGTGGCGCCGGTTCCAAAAACTCCCGAACCATGGACGAGGTAGTTCTTGTCGGTGATATTTTCCAGGCTTAGGCTCACGCGGTGTTGATCGTGAGATCCGTAGGTGCGACCCATTCGCACGTTCAGCGTGGCGTAACCGGGCGTGCCGCCGATGGGGATTCGCTCGTCGCCGATATCGCGGACCTGATCCAGTCGATCCTGCCGACGAACCATCCAAGTATAAACCTCGAAATAGCTGCGTAACTCTCGTTCGCGCCAACGCAGGCCAAGAATACCTTGGGTGGGTGGCACACGGCTAAGCGGTGAATCGGTGACCCGATTGATGCCGTAGGTGTACCAAAAATTGCCATACAGACTCCAACCGTCTTCAAGCAGGTACTCGCCGCTCGTCTCGACGCCCTGGACAAACGAATCTTGGTTGTCCGACGCGAAAGTATTCGGTACAGCGGTGTTGATCGAGACGATGTTGTCCTGCAAATCGGTCCAGAAAACGAATGTTTGTGTACGCAGGCGGTCGAAGTTGGTTTTGAGGCCCAATTCGTAGTTGATTGATCGTTCTGGGCGTAGGCCCAAACTGGGTACGCTGCTGCCTTGCTGCAAGACGTTGGGGTTGAGGGCCATCAGGTCGTCCAGGTTGGGGGCGCGAAACCCCTCAGAAATTGAACCGACCAAATGAATATCCGGATCGAGTTCATAGACAAACCCAATTTGGCTTACCCAATCATGGTAATTCGGGTTGATGAAAGTGGGAACGTTTTGAACGATCGGTGTGCCAGCCGTATTGATGTTCTCGTAGCGAATACCGGCAACCATATCGAGCCGCTCGGTAAGGGCAACGTCCCAATTCAGAAACGCGCCGATACGTTGATACCACGCATCGTCCGGAACAATCGCGTTACTGGCTGTGCCGCCGAAGGGAGAATCGACGTCGTCGTAGTACCAATCGAAACCGCTGGTCCATTTTCCCGCCCAATCGACGTCTCTCACGGCAACCGCCTGTAGGCCGAGCGTTTCGACGTCGATTTCTTGGAACCGTGTGGTAGGAATGCCGCGAGTTTGGTTTTCACGCTGGCGATTGTACGAAGCCGTTACGGTCAGGGCGTCGATCGCTGCAATTGGCTCGAGCGCCTGATAGCGGATGTAGGCCAAGTCGCGCTGCTGGGGATCAAAGAATCGAGCTCCGCCAAGCGAGTTGCTATTGTCCAGGTCGCCCGGGTAGCCGGGAAACCGATCGCTACGAGGCAGATTGTCTTGCTGGAAATGTTGTAGCGAGACGGTGAGCATTTGCGTTTCGTCAAGCAAGTAGTTGAACTTGATATCTCCGGCCCACTGCTGGAAATTCGTGCCAGGCTGACGGCCGAAGTCCCAACCGGTATCGAGATCGTTGACGTCGGAGTAGCTGCCGCCTGCGAAGACGCCCGCGTTGCCGACCCAGCCTTCGACATTCAACCGACTGTAAGGCGAAGAGTTCGACGTGTTGTAGTACTGAGTGAATTCACCACCAGAATAGTTGCCATGCTTCATGCCGTAGTGTGTATCGGCGCCGCGAGTCACCACGTTGATCGCCCCGCCAATCGCATCCGAACCCCAAAGCACCGAACCTTGGCCACGGAGTACTTCGATGTGGTCGACCATCCCGGCGTCGATGGTATTGAAATACTGATTCGGCCCGCGGCGAGTAACGGAATTATTCAGTCGGATGCCATCGACCAGAATCAAAACTTGTTGGCCTGTCAATCCACGAACGAAAGGCGACGCCTGCCCCGCCGCCGTGCTTTGCATCAGCACGCCGACCTCGTTTTGCAGAGCCTGAAACATGTCGGTCGCTTGCCGCTCAGTAATTTCCTGGCGCGACCGAATCGAGCCGGCGGCTGGCGTATCGAAGAGCGATTTCCCGCTACGCAGAATGCCACTACCTTCGCCAAACGGCCCCGAGGACTGACCGAACTTCATCTCCGAAAGACTGGGGAAATTTAGTGACGTCCCCAGGGAGTCGACAGAAAAATTTGTCGGCGTAGTGGTTGAAGGAGGCGTGGCTTCGACCTCCGACGATGTTTCCTCGGGCGGTTGAACAATAACCGGAGGCAAAGTGCCTTTGGGTTGGTCGCCGTCTTGGGCCCTAAGTGGCCCAATAAAAAGGGAAATGGCGCAAACAGTAATACATAGACGTTTAAGCATCGATAGCCTCTCAACCCAAACAAATGGGCGATTCAAAAGAACGGCTCTCGCGGTCGTTGCGGCGCAGCTAGACCGCGAGAATCGTTCAGGTGTGGACATTATGCCTTAGTCGGATATTAGCGATAGAAAGTTTTGTGGCGATAATACGGGCGTTATACTCGTGTTAAATTACCCATCTTTCGGTCTGTGGCAGTCGATTCTGGCAGCGCGCCTGTCGGTCGGGACGACATCCTGGTTACTGATCAGGAGAACTGCAAAGTCAGTACGGTCGACCAAAGTTTAGGAAAAAGAATAACCACAGAGGACACGGAGTAGCACAGAGTGCCTTAAAAAATAGATTTTCTCTGTGCTACTCCATGTCCTCTGTGGTTCAAATTGTTGCGGTTTTTTTGTGCAATTATGACTTTGCAGTTCTCCTGGGTTACTGATGATTCATATCATTTGCGCAATGAGCAAAAGTTTTGGATGATGGGACCTGCAAATCAGACTCTCGCAGAGACAGCAGAGAAAACCGAGATGCTGTAGCTCTGCTGTCTCTGCGAGACAATCCCTTATTCCTGTTTTCTTTGGGACTTAGCGCCTTTGCGAGAAATCCCTACCTTGTTTTCACTTTAAGTTATCATCTCGGGGCAGGAGGTCTGATGCGGGGGTTAGTCTTCAGAGAGATCGTACTGATCCAGTTTTTTCCGCAATGTCGTACGGTGAAGTCCTAATCCGCGTGCAGCCGACGCACATTGCCCGTGGTGTTTTTCGATGGCAGCCTTCAACAATGGAGGTTCGACCAGACGCAACAGTTGTTCGTATAAATCCTCCGTTTCACCTGCATTCCCCAGTTTGGCGACTGCCCAACGGTCGATCAGCGCGAGAATCGATTCTTCAACGGGTGGTTCGCAATCATGGGCGTCAAGCAACGAAGCGTCTGCGGGCTGAGGCAGATGATCGGGTTCGATCACGCCGCCGCGTGCGACGATTGCTGCGTGCTCCAGAGCATTATGGAGTTCTCGGACGTTGCCGTACCACGGTCGTCGTTGTAGCTCACTCAAAGACGCATCAGAAAGTGTTGGCGCCGAAACGCCTTCTCCTTGCGTTGCTCTCAGGAAATGTTCGGCCAATTCAGCTATATCGTCGTGCCGCTCTCGCAACGGTGGAATGTCAACGCGAAATGCGCCAAGCCGGAAATAGAGGTCGTGACGAAATGAACCGTTCTTCACCTTTGCCAGAAGGTCTTGGTGCGTAGCGGACACAACGCGAAAGTTCGTTTTCACCGGCTGACCTGAGCCAACGGGAACCACTTCGGCGCGGTCTAGTACCCGCAACAGCTTTACTTGGACAGGCAGCGGGATATCGGCGACTTCGTCGAGAAACAAAGTACCGCCATCGGCTTGAACCAATAGGCCAACGCGATCCTGGTCTGCTCCGGTAAATGCTCCTCGCACATGGCCAAAAAGTTCACTTTCGGCAAGCGACGGGCTGAGCGACGCAACATTAACCGCGACAAACGGGCCATCTGCGCGGTTGCCATGTTGATGAATGGCACGAGCGGCCAATTCCTTGCCGCTGCCGCTTTCGCCGCACAACAACACACTGGCATTCGAGGCGGCGGCCAGTGCGATGTGATTGAACAACTCTTGCATGGCTGCGGACCGCCCGACGAGGGTACCTGCGATCGCACTTACGCGAGCTATCTGAGGCTGGTCGTTCGCTGCCGTGTGGCTGCTTGCGAGTGCACGCACCAACGCATGTTGAACCTTGTCTAGATCAAACGGCTTGACGATATATTCAAACGCCCCGTTGCGGACCGCTTGCACAGCCGTCTTCAAGTCGCCATAGGCGGTAATGACGATAATCGGCACCTGCCCCACCCGCTCGCGGAACTTTTCGATCGCCGACAAGCCATCCATTCCAGGCAGGCGCACGTCGAGTACAATCACGTCGGGCCGTACCTCTTCGACTTCGTCGAGCGCTTGCTCAGCCGACGAAGCGGTAACCACTTCGTGTCCGATGCTTTCGCCCAGGCGGCTCAAGCCCCAGCAAATGCTCTGTTCATCGTCAACTACGAGTAACTTCGACACTTTGAGTCTCCACAGAGATTAGCGGCTTTTTTTGAAGTGGCAGGTCGACAGTAAAACAGGTCGCGCTATCACGACGACGCCAACGGATTTCTCCGCCGTGCTGCTCAGCGATTTCCCGCGCTACCGACAAACCCAGCCCGGTTCCATCCGGTTTATCTGTCACAAAGGGCTCGAACAGTTCCTCTTGGACAGAGCAAGAAGGTCCGGGGCCTGAATCCGTCACTTCTAACGAGACTCGGACAAGCTCTTCCTGCTCAAGTTGAACCGTCACCCTTCTTTGCCCGATGTGCGGTAACGAATCTTCGTCGCATCGAGAAGCGGCCTCAATCGCGTTCATTAACAGATTCAGCAATAGCTGTTCCAACGCATCGGACTCACCAATTACCGTAGACGGTTCGGTTGGCGGACTCCACTGCAGTGTAACACCGACATGGCGTGCATACGGATGCAACAGTGGCAGCGTGTTTTCGATCAGCGTGGCAAAGTCGACCGCTTCCGACGGCCTCGTACTCGGTTTTCCCAGCGACAGAAATCGCTTCAGTTGCTTTTCCATCAGCGTTATCTGCCGATCAGCTACGTCAAGGCATTCGCAATTGCTGCCGGGCGAGCACTCTCGTTGATGGAGTTCGATGGCCAGCCGACATCCTGTTGCCGAGTTGCGCAGTTGATGTGCGATGCCACTACCAAGTTGCCCCAATGTGCGGAGCCGCTCGCTATGTCGCACTTCGTCTTCGTAACGACTCAATAGCCCAGCCATGCGGCTGACCGACACACTCAAATCCCGAACTTCATCGTCCCGACTTGGTAACTCGATGCGTCGGAAATCGCCTTCGGCAATCCGTCCGACCTGGCTTTGGAGTCGAAGCATGGGGCGCACGATGCGCGAGGCGATCACGCCTGCAAACAGAACGACAAGCAGCAGAGCCCCTGCCCCGATCACCAGAGGCGGATAGACTGCCTGACGCCACACTTCGCGGTAACTCTGCTCGGGGTAGAGAATGTGAAGTTGAACGGTTTGCTCCAACGCGTTGTGGCGTTGTAGCTGTACAGCAGCATGAAAGTACCACTGGCCACCGACATGGATGGGTTTGCCAAGGGTTAGCTTTTCAGCCTGCTGGGGCTGAGTTTGCAAGAAGGCTGAGTTTGCAAACGAAAGGGCTCCGGCTTCCGCAATCGACGCAAGCAGTTGTCCAGATTCGTCAGCCAAGACGAACTCTGCCCCAGTCAGCCCGCGCATCTGTTGCAAGACCCCGCTGGTCAGCGGAAAATTGGATTCCGACAGCGTGCTGGTTACTCCCTGCAGCTGGCGCTCAATCTGTTGCTTGACTTTGTGGCCAGACAGATACGCATTCAGCGCACTGACGCCGACAAGCGCGGGAAGCATCACGCCGATCATTGGCACCATAATCTGATTTCGAAGTGGCCAACGCATCACAGACTTTTCTCGATTGCAAAATCTCTTTTTGACTCCATTCATGGGAGCCGAGAAACTAGCACACATGGTAGCAGATGACCATCGATGGAGAACCTTCGCGGGCCTTGCAGCCAGGGCAAGGCGTCGGTTATTTCGCCACCCGTGTCGAGGATATCGCCACTCTCGCCGCCCTCGATCTGACCAAGCGACCGATTCGTGCAGCCCCTAGCACGCTTCCAGCAACCCTGGGCGGCACGGTATTTGCTTGTGATTTCGAGCCATTCTCTCGCCGATGCTTCGTATGAATCACCTCACCCTGCCGACAAATGCTGTGCCTATGAGCTCCGATGAACAACTTCCCGAAGATTCGGACCCGGATGACGAACGGCCCCCATTTTCCGAGGAGATGAGACGCCCATTGATCATTCAATCTGAGGACTTGTTGCAAGGTCGAAGCGAAATTTGGATCGAACATCGAGACGAAATGTATCGCCTGCGCCTCACCTCATCGGGTAAACTATACCTGAGCAAGTAAACCGGTTTGTGCCCCCACCAGCGATTGTTCCCTCCCCTATCGAATGTCTACGATTGTCTCAAAACTTCTCGGACATATTCCGTCTACTGCCGTAGGGATGCTATGGTCGTTGGGTTTGCACGCGGCCGCGTTTGCCGCCACTTACACTTGGTGGACAAGCCCGATTGCTCCGGTTTCGTTTGCCGGCAGCCGCTATGCGGTTCAATTTGAGATGACTTTTTCAGAAATGCCGCCCGAGCTGGAAACCGAAACCGTGCTTGAGTTTGAGCCGGTTCCTCCTCCCGATGATTTGCGTCCAGCAGACCCGCCTGAATTGGAACGCGAGTTGGTCGTAGCCCTGCCAACTTTGCCGTTGCCCGACATGCCTCTACGAGATGACGAGGCCAACGAGATCGTCGAAGTCAAGCCGCCGCCGCAGGTCGTTTCGCCGAAGGAGTCTCATAAAATCGATCCGATTGAAACGCCAACCAAACCTCTCCGTAAACCTACCCAACCGCCCACGCCAGAAACAGCCGTTGCGGTAGAGCAATTTGCCGGAGTGGAAGACCAGTCGCCACCCGATCTCTCCGGTAACCGCCCACCTAGCTATCCTCCAGAGGCGATTCGCAGGCGAGAGAAAGGCATCGTCCTGCTTCGATTAACCATTGCCATTTCGGGTCAGATCGAGCGAGTGGAAGTTGCCAAGTCAAGCGGTCACGCGATACTCGACCGCGCGGCAGTAAAAGCCGTGAGCACATGGCGTGCCCGCCCAGCGAAACAAGAAGGCACGCCAGTCGCAAGCGTCGAATTGCTTCCTGTGCATTTCAACCTCTGAGCCCAGCCTGAGAGGTTGTGCCCGTCGTGTCGTTGCGGTTCAATGCTACGACGTTGTACGAGGTAATCGCGAACCTTGGGTGGGTTTTTGCGATCTACATGTTCAAGGCTTTTACTGATCATTTCACCGTGTTGTCGAATCGATGCTCATTAAACTTGAAACTTGCAGGATCCGGTCGCTTGAAGAAGCTGACGTTACTTCGCTTGCGTATTTTGCCAACAATCGCAAGGTTTGGCGAAATCTGCGGGATGCCTTTCCTCACCCTTATTGTGAGGAGGATGCCAGACAGTTTATTGCTCGTGTGAAAAGCGAGCCTCGAGAGACCCATTTTTCTATAGAAGTGGATGGCCATGCTGTCGGAGTGATCGGCGTGCGTCTGCAGGAAGATGTTGAGATTGCCACAGCGGAACTAGGCTACTGGCTGGGTGAACCGTATTGGGGACAAGGTTTGATGACCTCTATCGTCCGTGCGTTTTCAGAACATGCGATACGAGAGTTTGCTTTGAATCGGCTTGAAGCGATGGTGTTTGCATGGAATCCAGGTTCGGCTCGTGTACTGGAGAAGGCCGGTTACAGGCAGGAAGGCTTGCTCAAACGCAGTGCTGTCAAAGACGGGGAAGTGATCGACCGGTTTTTGTATGCCTTTGTCCCGGACGGTACGGGAGGATGATCGGGCTAGTGTCGGTTTTCTGCTACGAGTTGGAAAGCGGCTCTAAGCTCTTTTGGTAGTGCTCTAGCGCTTGGGCTGGCTCGAGGTTGAATACGACTCGGCCATCGGTGGTCCAGTTGCCGTTGCGGTGAAAGAAGATCGCTGTTGCGCTACGTAGGTTGTCGACGGCTTCAACATCTTCCATGTCGCCCCCGGCGATGGCTTCGAAGCTTACGGTGATACTGACGAGTGCGTATAGCTCGCCTGAGGTGCGATCGTATGCGAATCGAGGGCTCTCGTGGAGTTCACAGCTCTTCCAATGCAGTCCGCGTGGTTTGCCCGAAGCACGGGCGGCGGCTAGAAACTCGCTTTGCAGGGCGTCGCGAAAATCGGGGAACTGTAGCATTGCCAGCCGCCGGCGTGCGTCTTGCTGAGCGGTTCGCCAGCGTCGCCATAGCCTGCCTGCGATTAGCGCTACGATGGCGCCGATAACGATTGTTTTGATCAAATGCGTCATCGGTCGATAGTTGTACGGTAGCGCGTAGTCGGGCAGGTCATGAGATATTGTATTTTGACGTTGCCACACAGTTTAGCGTGCTGCTTCAGAAACGCCACTGGGCTTGCAGGTTGCCTGGTGCTGGGATGGCTTCGGGGGCAGGTACTTGTGGCGGGTTGGGCGGACTGATTGATTCGGGCGTCCCACTTGGCTGGGCCTGAGTTGGTATGGGTTGGTTGGCAGGAGGGGCGAACGCCGGGTTGGGCGATAACATTGCTGGCTGAGGTGAGGTAACAACCGGTTCAGTCGGGGTTGGTTGAGGATTGCCTAGACAGCCGGGGGCGGGGCAGCCGTTGTATTGGTAGTTCGCATTCGGGGGCGCCGTCCAAGCAAGCTGCGGATTTGGCATCGCACATTGCTGGCACGATGCAGGCTGAAATTCGAACCGCTGAGTATGGATGGGGCGGTAGTTGGGTACTCGAACCATCGGTGCATGGTGCCCAGGGCCGTAGCAAAAGCCGAAAAACTGGGCCGTTGTACTTGGCATGTGCCACCGGCCAAAGGACTGTGCGCAGGCGGTCTCAGAACCCAAAGCAATCAGTAGAATTGCAGCAAAAGTAATTCGGCAGCATTGCATCGTTTTGTTTCCTATACCAGAGGGAGCGGTTGCGCACCGCAAGCTCGATCTATCACTAGCATCGATCCAAGCCGTTGTATTGCATCAGTGGCATGCCAACATTGGCGACAATCGTTAGAGACGACCTAAGTGCATTAGCCTTACAATGCGGACTACCGATGCTGTAATGGGCAAACGGCAAGCTTCGCCTATTTTCACTATTTTGGAATTTGCGGCCAAAATTGCGTATTGAAACGGCAATTCTGATTTCGGTTATTCCTGGGTTTGTGCCGATGGAGGAGAAAAAGCACTCTGTTTGGCTCTTCGTTCCCGCGCCGAGCCAGTCTTTAGCTACCCCCTGCTATGTGCTTGGCAGGCGTTGACCACGAAAACTTACATCTTTGTGCTACCATCATGCGCCCAACACGATTAGCCCTGCTTGTTTGCCTAGCCGGGCTGATGCTGTTGGATTCTGCTTGCTTCGCGTTAGCGGCCAATTCCGACTCGGTCGTCCCGATGGTCGAAGACAATGCCTCCGAGTTTGATGAGGCGAAGTTACTAACGAAATTGCGTCTTGATCCCGACCCTGACCCGGGCGTGACAGAGGCGTCTTGGGCGCAGTTTGGGCAGAGTCGTCGTACGAATCAGAGCAATTCTCAAGAGTATCAATGGCAAATAATGCCCCAAGGGTTGATTTACCGCCCGTACTTGGCGGGTGCCAAAGAATCGCGATTCCGAGGCGTCTGGAATAACGATAAATACGAGGGAAACATCTGGGACATCTCGCTAGGCGGGCAGGTGGGCATTCTTCGTTTCGGCACAAGCGGTGATGGTCGCCCGAGGGGGTGGCAGCTAGGAATTGAAGGCGCTGGGCTGGTACGGCTTGATTGGGACGAAAATAACGACGTGATGGCGTCGGACTATCGATTTGGGATTCCGCTGACTTGGGGCGACGACCTCGTGCAGTACAAGTTTGCGTACTACCATCTCAGCTCGCATTTAGGCGATGAGTTCTTGCTGAAAAACGTTGGGTACCCTCGTCTCAACTTTAGCCGCGATGTGCTGGTCATGGGCGTCTCGCTTTCGCCACTCGAATTGTGGCGAGTCTATTCTGAACTGGGTTTTGCTTTTCGCTCGGATGTGGCTGAGCAATGGGAGTTTCAGTTTGGTATTGAATACTCGCCTGACGGCGCCACGGGAATGCGAGGCCAACCGTTTGCTGCGATGAATGGGCATTTACGCGAGGAGGTTGAGTTCGGCGGCAACTTTGTCGCTCAAACCGGCTGGGCTTGGCGACGTTCGGCAGCCAGCGGCATGTTTCGCCTAGGGGTAGAATACTACAACGGCAAGAACGACCAGTATTCGTTCTTCGACGTGAACGAAGAAAAAGTTGGTTTTGGTATGTGGTATGACTATTAGTTTAGTTGCGAGCTGTTAGGCGCTGGGCGCTAGAGCCGGGCTTATAGTCGCAGGCGACCAAGACAACTTGTTGTCCGGCGCTGCAAACACAACAAACAACCCCCCTCCACCACAAAACCCTACCCCACACATATTTGCGCCCTAGCGCCCTAGCGCCTTTGCGAGAGCCCCAAACCCAAGCTCCTCCCTCTGCTGTCTCCGCCGTCTCTGCGAGAAACACCCCCGGCCAAATTTTATTGTCCTTGCGATGGGTATAAAACCCTCGCCTTTAGGCGAAACCTTTAGGATCTTATACTGGGGGGATGGAAAACTATCGAA
>JAADGV010000031.1 GCA_013152205.1 Planctomycetota bacterium | reverse complement strand
CCCCCAACCAACAACTACCGATACCCCAGGCGATGGCCATTCCTCTGCTGCCGCAGGCCCTGCGGTCCGTCGGCTTGCGCGTGAATTGGGCGTCGACTTGCGCCGTGTTCGCCCCTCGGGCGATTCGGGACGCATCACCGAAGACGACGTTCGCGCCCATGTGCGTTCGGCCAACGAGCAAACCGACTTGGCGACCCCGCAGGGAGTTACTCCGCCCGGCACTCCCGGTTCCGATGGTATCGGCGGCATCCGTCGTGAAAAAATGTCGCGAATGCGGCAAACCATTGCACGCAACATGCTCGCCTCCTACACCACCATCCCCCAGCTCACCAACTTCGACGACGTCGACACCACCGAACTCGAACGCATTCGTAAAGACAGCAAAGAAGACTACGCAGCCAGCGGCATCAAGCTTACGGCCATGCCGTTCTTGATCAAAGCCGTCGCCTCGGCCCTCAAGCAGCATCCGGTCATCAACGCTTCGATCGATGTCGAAGCCAACGAAACGATCTACAAAGAATACGTAAACATCGGCATCGCCGTAGACACCGAGAGGGGCTTGCTCGTCCCGGTCCTTCGCGACGCCGACCGAAAAAGCATTCCACAGATTGCCCGCGACCTTTCCGACATGGCCGAGTCGGCACGCTCGGGCAACTTCAAAGTCGAAGACCTTCGCGGCGGCACCTTCACCATCAGCAACCTCGGTGCCATCGGCGGCACTTACTCCACCCCGATCATCAACCCGCCTGAGGTGGCCATCCTTCTGGCCGGCCGCAGCCGCATGATGCCGCAATACCTCGACGGTCATTTCGAGCCCCGACTGATGATGCCGCTGTCGATCACCTACGACCACCGCATCGTCGACGGCGCCGCGGCGGCCCGGTTTTTGAACGATGTCAAAGGCTATTTGGCCAATCCGGGGCGATTGTTGCTGGCGCCGTGACTGGGATCGCTCCCTAACGGTCGCGACTCTGTACTCCTCAGAGTCGCGACCGTTAGGGAGCGAAAAAACCCCGGAAAATACTTGCCATCACACATTAAATCATGTATACATACGTCCACCTAGGCAATCTCTATTTCAGAGGGCGGACCATGACAAACTTCCCATTGGCGTACCTGATCACTTGGCATACCAAGGGTTCATGGCTTCACGGCGACCGACGTGGCAGTGTCGACCGGCTGCACAATCAATTTGGAGAACCGCTGGTAGCAACCAGTTTTGTTCGTCGACGGGCAGCGCGCGACCGCATGAAGCATCCGCGAGTGAAACTTGATGCCGCACGTCGACGAGCGATTCGCGAGACCATTGTCGATGTTGCTTGTCACCGCGGTTGGGATTTGCTAGCGGTCCACGTCCGTACAAACCATGTGCATATTGTCATTGCAGCCGAGCAAACTCCAGAACGTGTGATGAACGACATGAAGGCGTGGTCGACCCGAAGGATGATTGAAACGGGAGTACTTCAGCAGGGCGTACGGCCCTGGGCCCGACATGGCAGTACTCGTTATCTGTGGAACGAGCGGTCGGTAGCAGCAGCGTGTGGATATGTGCGCGACAGACAGGGCGTGGCATTGGATGATTAAAATTCCCACAGAGTTCCCCAGAGTCGCGACCGTAAGGGAGCGAGTTCCTTTGATTTGGTTTCGCTCCCTTACGGTCGCGACTCTGCATTTACTGCTGAAATCCCCGAATCGGGAAACACAACAGTGGGATCAAAAGCGAGGCCAAGCCGATCGCCCAACGCACTCGTCCTAGCTTGACCTTATCGTTTGCTGTTGGCGGGTGATGGATTCCCATGAAAATCACCAACACCAGCATCGGGGTCCACATCACGGCTTTGTCGAGATTCACAACCACGTAGAAAATCGTAAGCGAAACAAACCAGCGGGCCAGCGTATGGGCGCGGTCCAAGAACAATGCATAGATCGTATGGCCGCCATCTAGCTGGCTGATGGGCAACATGTTTAGCCCCGTGATCAACATGCCAACCCAGCCCGCCATGAAGTACGGGTTCAACTGCGAAACCCCAATCCAAATCCGACCTGCCCACTGGGGGTGAGCTTTCTCCAACATCCATTGCCCAATCCACGGCAGATAAAGCTGAAACTCGCCCGGCTGCGGCACGTTGGTCAAATCCAAGTCGACAATTCCTTTCCACAGCACCGGCACAGCCACCACCAACCCAGCCAGCGGACCTGCGATACCAATATCGAAAATCTGTCGACGGTCTGCCCGCATTCCATCCATACCGATCACCGCACCCATCGTGCCAATCGCATTGAACGGAATCGGGATACACAACGGATAGCTAGCCGGGATGCGGTGCTTCACGGTTTGCAAAAAGTGACCCATCTCGTGCGTCAACAAAATCGCCAACACGGCCACCATATACTGCAACCCCACGCCCCAATTCGTTTGGACTGTCCGCCACATCGCTGCGTAGCTGCCAAAGTAGGCTTCCTCCATCGGCTGCCAGCCGGTCGCTCCTACCCAAAAGGTCGAAACGCATGTCGCTAAGAACAACATCAATGGCAACATAGTCCGCCGCTGCGGGCGGAAATGCAGATCCGATACCTTAAGTTCTGGCAAATGAGAAACTGCCGAATCGTGAAACGAGTCGTCTAATGCTGGTACGGGGGGCGACCTTTTGATCGCAGGAGGATCGGAATCGGGCCGATCTGCGGATGGGGGAATCGGGGTGCTCATCAGAGAATCATAACATACGGTTTCGTCTGCTGGACAGAGCCTTTCAGGGCGGCAACCCAGATCGATATTTGTGCATTTTCCACAGTATTGATGTGTGCATCAGGAACTTTACATGGCCGCCGCGAACGACGGGCGTTGTGTTTTGCTTGGCTAATTTGCTGGGGACTTGGGCTGTATTTCCTGGCAGCGGGGGCTATAATGCTGGTCAACGCAAAGCAGGATTTGAGGGCAGCAGAAACAGCAATAAACGGTATGGGGGCGTGGCGGAATTGGCAGACGCGCTGGATTTAGGTTCCAGTTCCTTCGGGAGTGCAGGTTCAACTCCTGTCGCCCCTACTGTTTGGTAACAAACACTTATGGCAATCACGGCCTTCTTGTTGGCTGCTGGGCGATCCTCCTGAGCATGAATTGTCTTGAGCATCGCCATCACCTCCCTCATCTTCGCTTTCGGCACTGAGGAGCCAGCGTTGCGATACCAATGCACCATGCATCGCTGCCAGGCCGCCTTGGGATAAAACTCACCCAGCACTTCCACCAAGCCAAGGCACTTGCCTCCGCACCATCGCGACGCAGCATTTGAAAAGGAACTGTCAGACCAAAAGTACTATCAAGAGCGTAATCTGTAAGCAAAGAAATCACACACGAAAACGCGAATGGTGTTCTATCTCCGACTCGGTATCAACGTCAAAAAGATCAAGACCTGCCTGACCCAGTCTTGAAACCGAGAATGCCCTTGATTCATAGACAGAAACAAGAAAAATGGCGCTGTCCAAATAGCTAGGCGATCGCTTCCCCGAACTGCTCTTCCTCGGTCGAACCTTCCAGGGCTGTGACGGATGTGCGACCGCTTGTGATGCTGGTCATTAAGCGATCAAAGAAACCTGTCCCGACAAACTTCTGATGCTTCACCGCCCGATAGCCATGTTCTTGCTCGTGATGGAATTCTTCGTCTTGAAGCTTGGCGTAAGCGGTCATGCCGTCCTTCCGATAGCCGCGTGCTAGGTTGAACATACTCAGGTTCAAAGCATGGAAGCCGGCGAGTGTGACAAACTGATATTTGTAGCCCATCGCGCCGAGTTCGCGCTGGAATTTGGCAATGGTGGCGTCGTCGAGTTTTCGCCGCCAGTTGAACGAAGGCGAGCAATTGTAGGCCAGTAGTTTATTGGGGTATTGTTGACGCAATGACTCGGCAAATTGCTTCGCTTGGTCTAGGTCAGGATGTGACGTTTCACACCAGATGAGATCGCTATAAGGAGCATAAGCCAGGCCACGCGCGATCGCACAGTCAATGCCACCTCGCACGACGAAGAAACCGTCCTCGGTGCGTTCGCCGGTGAGGAACTCGTGGTCACGGGGATCAATGTCGCTGGTGATGAGACCGGCACTATCTGCGTCGGTCCGGGCACAAAGTACGGTTGGAACACCACAAACGTCGGCAGCCATCCGGGCGGCAATCAACTTTGTGATGAACTCTTGCGTCGGTACCAAGACCTTCCCCCCCAAATGACCGCACTTTTTAGCCGAGGAAAGCTGATCTTCGAAGTGGACGCCGGCAGCACCCGCCTCGATCATCTCGCGCATCAGTTCGTAGGCGTTTAGTGGCCCGCCGAATCCAGCTTCGGCGTCGGCCATAATGGGTGCATACCAATCGATGGGGTCCGCTTGGTCTTCGAGTGCCGAGATTTGATCAGCCCGGCGTAACGCACAGTTAATGCTCCGCACTAGCGTAGGTACACTATTTGCCGGGTACAGGCTCTGGTCTGGGTACATCTGGCCAGAAAGGTTGGCGTCCGCCGCAACTTGCCAGCCGCTTAGGTAAATCGACTTCAGGCCGGCCGCAACCTGCTGCACCGCTTGGTTTCCCGTAAGCGCTCCCAGAGCATGGACGTAGTCTTCGCTGCACAGCAGCTTCCACAATCGCTCCGCACTCCGCCGTGCTATTGTGTTTTCGATGGCTAACGACCCTCGATATCGGATGACTTCTTCGGCAGCGTAGGGTCGCTCGACCCCTTGCCAACGAGCATCGTACTGCCAATGGTTTTCTAGCGACTCTACAGACTGCTCGAGTAAGTCTTTGGATGAATTGTTGGATGTTGTGTTGTTTCGATATAGTTCGGTCATCTCTTGTACCTCGATGGTTGTAGAAAGGAAGATTGTTCTCTTGTTTCAGTTCAGATAGGAATAGGCTTTCAATGTTAAAAACTCTTCTAGGTGGTCCTGCTCGATGATCTCTCGGAACAGTTTCGTAGCTAGCTCGAATTTCCCTTGGTCGAAACGCTGTGGACCGACCTCATTTGCGATATGGTCTATTTCTTCGTTAAACACTTGGTCGAAGAGAGCGGTGTCGATCACGCGGCCATCGTCGAGGGTCTTGGCGTTGTGCAGCCACTGCCAGACCTGAGTCCTGGAGATTTCGGCGGTGGCTGCATCCTCCATCAGATTGTCGAGGGGGACACAGCCGTTTCCCCGAAGCCAGGCCTCCATGTACTGAACTCCCACTCGGATGTTCAGCCGTAGGCCTTTCTCGGTGATTGTGCCTTTCGGCACGCGTAACAAATCCTCCGCAGAGACCTGCACGTCATCGCGGAGACGGTCGATCTGGTTGGGTGTCTTCATGACCTTATCAAATTCTCGCCTAGCCAGTTCAACCAGACCAGGATGGGCTACCCAGGTTCCATCGTGGCCGTCGTGAGCCTCGCGATGCTTGTCGGCTGTGACCTTCGTCATAGCTTTCTGATTGGCTACTTGGTCGTCACGGATCGGAATCTGAGCAGCCATCCCGCCGATAGCCGAAGCGCCCCTCTTGTGACAGGTTTTGATCGCCAGTAGCGAGTAGCTGCGCATGAAGTGGGTAGTCATCGTTACCTGCGCCCGGTCGGGCAACACCATTTCCGACCGGCTTTGAAAGCGTTTGATGAAGCTGAAGATGTAATCCCAGCGGCCACAATTGAGCCCAGCTATGTGGTCCCGTAGCTCGAAAAGGATCTCGTCCATCTCGAATGCAGCCAGAATTGTTTCGATCAGAACGGTTGCCCGGATCGTTCCTTGCGGGATTCTGAGATCATCTTGTGCTTTGATAAACACGTCATTCCAGAGCCGCGCCTCGAGATGGCTCTCCAGCTTTGGCAGATAGAAGTACGGTCCGGTTCCCTGTCCGAGGAGCCGACCTGCGTTATGAAAGAGGTAGAGACCAAAGTCCCATAGCGAAGCCGATATCGGCTGCCCATCAACAAGCACGTGTCTCTCTTCAAGATGCCATCCGCGTGGGCGCACAATCAAAGTGGCGACCTGCGAGTTGAGCTCATAATGTTTCTGCGTTTGCGGGTGGACATACGAAATCGTGCCATTCACAGCATCGCGAAGATTGATTTGTCCTTGCAGGGTTCCCGACCAAGTAGGCGAGTGTGAATCCTCAAGGTCTGCCATGAAGCAGTTGGCTCCCGAATTGAGAGCGTTGATGACCATTTTTCTCTCGACCGGACCGGTAATTTCGACACGGCGGTCTTCGAGATCGTCAGGCAAGGGAGCGACACGCCACTGACCATCGCGAATTGCCGCCGTCTGACTCAAGAAGTCGAGCATTCCTCCTGCGTCGAGTTGTGCGGCTCGCTGCTTGCGCTCATCCAGCAATTGCTTGCGACGAGCATTGAATTCTCGCTGCAAGCCAGCCACAAATCGCAAGGCGTCGGAAGTCAATATCTCGGCAACCGTGTCCTCCACTGGTGCCCGAAACTCAATGCCCTCCGAGTTGAGGTCCTCGATATTTTTTGTTTCCAATGTCTTAGCAGACATTCTGGTAGCCTTCCTTTCTTGAAGTTTTCACACGGAGCGGTATGCCCCCACAAATCGAGCCCGATGTCAGTCATCTGGTCCGAGAGCCTCTCTTGATTAGCCTCTTCCCCAGTGGACCCCTAAAGACTAGCTAGGGTTCGATCATTGGTAAAACCTATAAATTTCAATCCTAAGCATTGAATTTGTTGATTGTTACAGTAAATTAAAAGTATATCTATCATTGATGGTATCAATACTAAAACGGAGCTTGCCATGACTGTCACTGCCACCCCATACAAACAAAATCGTCTACAACAACTCCGCGGTTTCTGCCATGCCGCACGGACCAATAGCATTTCCAAAGCAGCGCATATTATGTACCTCAGCCAGCCTTCTGTCTCACTGCAGATTAAGGCGTTGGAGCAGGAACTGGAGGTGCAACTCTTCGACCGTCGCGGCCCACGAATCTCATTAACTTACGACGGGCTACAGCTTCTGAAATTAGCTGGTCCATTGGTCGACAGGATGGACGGACTTAAGGAAGCTTTTGCATCGCAGCGAGAATCACCGGACCGTGGCACGGTGAACATCGCAGCAGGAGGTTCCACACTCCAATACATCATGCCACCATTCGTAGAGACCTTTATGCAAGAGCATCCTCTGGTGGATGTGCGGTTGCACAACGTCACTGGCAAAGGAGGCCTAGAGTTGTTGCGGAAAGGCGGAGTGGATTTCGCGGTCGGCCCTATGCTCGACGCTCCTCCCGATATTTCGTTTCAGCCGGTGGTTACCCACGAACCGATGCTCATCACCGCTCGAAACCATCCTCTGGCAAAACGCCGACGCATTGGATTGAAAGATGTTTGCCGGTATCCACTCATTATGCCACCCAAAAACCAAAGTACTTACCGTTTTGTGGAAGCGGTCTTCACGGATCACTCACTGGACTACGACGTCAAGCTCGAGGTGGGCGGCTACGACGTGATCAAGCAATATGTGCGAATGGGACTAGGTGTTTCCATTGTGATGAACCATTGCCTGAGTAAGGGCGACGGGCTGTACAAAAGGCCGGTCGGACGCTATTTCCCAAAACGGGCCTACGGCATAGTGCTACACAAGGGCAAACAACTCTCTCCTGCATCAGAGCGTTTTGTCGATACGATTCTTGCCGCAAAAGAGAAGAAGAAAACAGCAAGGCGTCGCCCTCGCAAACGCTGAATACTACCCCTTCTGAGAACAATCACGGCAAGTTCTCTGTCGTCGAATTTACCAACGCATGGTCACCCGATTTTAGTTTATATCGAAAACATTGGCCCTCAGCGATTTTAGTGGTTGAAATTATTCCGGTTCAAAGCATGGGTGATTCACACAATTACCTTCTCAACTTTCCAACTGAACCGGGGGGCATTCCGTGCCCTTCGGCCAACCAACGCTACGAAGGCGCAGATCATCAAAACTAGTGATGTAGGCTCCGGTACGGCAGTGCTAGCCGGATTGGCTACGGAACTATTGAAATTCCTCTGCCAACTGAGCAGGTCGGCACCATCGCTGTCTCCATCGCCATCGGCATCCGAATCACCGTTGATGCCAAAATCGCCTTCCCACTGGGCTAGGTCGACTCCGTCTACGACACCATTGTTATCAAAATCACCAGGAATAACGCTCAATTGTAGTAATCGAGGTTGCAGTGAAATGAGAGTTATTGCATCTAGGTCTATGAGTTCACCAGAAAGCAGGTCAAAAACGTCGCCTTCCCAGTTTGCTAAATCCAAATTGACGAGCTGTGTGTTGTCGAGAAAGTTGATCATCGGTACAAGAAAACCGTTTTCAAAGGGAACCATACGGTACTCTACCCCAAAGGCAATATTCTGCGTGCCTGCATCGTAAAGGTTCGCTAAATCTAGGGACGATAACAGAGGGTCGAGAGAGGTCATTAGTGCCTGCACATCAGTGGTAAGCGAAACCTCCGGTGCTGCCGATAATCCGCCAGGAATTGTACGCAGATTGGAATATTCATCCCATTGCAAAGTGTCGTTTCCTACCTTAATTATTTGTCCCCCTCCGTCTACAAATGCCTGTAGCCCAGCGATCGTGTCATCCTGTAAGTAGGACTCGGCAACAATGATATATTCGACATCCGTATTCGGGTCTGAAAACTGTGTCGCCAGTTGTCTTTCGCTGATAAAGGTAATCGGCACTCCCAAATAGTTCAGTGCGGTATAGATTGATTGCTGCAGTTGTCCGTAATCGACACCTGCTCTTCCCCAGTAAAGGGACGGCATCGAATACAACATTGCCACTTTTTCTTTATCGGAGTTGATAGCTGCCAACTCCCCTGATAGACGCTGGGCATCCAGCATGGCTCGGCCAGAGGCATCGATGTCAGCAGGGCGCAGATAAATGCTGCCTTCAAGAAATGGATCCGTTGGCTCCTCCCAGACCCACGTCGTGGACGCAGAAACGTGATGGATAAAACCCTGCCAAAGCGCCGCATAGGTCACATTGGGCGGTATAGATTCTGCGGGAAGAGTATCTTTGATTGGATGATTTTCTGAATTATAACCTGGCTGCCCCCGGAATGAATACATCAATTCAGACATCATCTGCGGAACTTGCCAGGAATCGAATGGCGAGGAAGCGTTGGGCCAAAATACCCCCCCATCAAAGCCTCCAATGTCGGTCACGTCGGCGAATAATTCTGGATCCACTCCTTCTAGTAGCGCATACGTCCGGTTGCGAAAAATATTGGGATTAATCTTGATGGTCGTCGGAACATCGGGTGCCACATCTTTAACAATCCCGTTCATCCAGCCCTGCCAGTCAGCAAGATTTTTCTGATTAAAACGCATCCAGTCGTAGTACGCTCGCTTTAGGTTGAGTGGTCCAGGTATCTGAGTATCCGGCACTGGCACCTCGCTAAAGCTTGTGTAGCTTGTTCCATATAATTGATTGAGCGTCGCGATGTTTCCATGTAGGTCCTGGACATACTGAACCCACCGTGGGGCGCTATAAATATCACGACCACTGTTTCCATACGTGGGCTCATTCGCAAGGTTGAGACTAAATAGGGCCGGTGAATCCTTCACAAGTGGAACGATAGCGCGTAACCAATCTTCGATTACTTCCCTCGCTTTGGGATGGTCTATGTTGTAGTTAATAAAACCAGGGACGCCGACGATTGGCACTAAGTCGGGTGCTTGGTCTATGGCCCATTGAGGGAAATAATGCGGAGAAAGTAGGAGATCTACTTTGACATTGTTGGTCTCTGCGGTCTGCAATACATCCACTATTCCAGCTGCATAGGGAGTGATTGTTCCGTTCGAATTCAGCTGCGAAGGGCCTCGTTCCTGCTGAACTAGGGTCGCACCCAAAGACTGAAAGACTGGAATATCTTGAGCAACCGTTTGAAAACTTCCGTAGCCTGAAAAGATTACGGGGGTTTTAACACCGGGGCTTCCCGTGGTCGTCTCCGACCAAAGTAATCCGTTGAGAACTTCTACTGGCCCGCCTGTTGGCAAAGGCACAATCTTAGGACCAGATAAAATAGCTATATCTAAATCCTGTTGAGTACGAGAAAGAACCTGCGCTACCTCGTTTAGCTGTAACAAAGTCCAATCCGCTTCCGGCGTGCCGTTTGGCGTGCCGTTTTCAACACGTTGAATAAAACGGTCGGCAACTGAAATGCCAAGTTGAACGTAAGGATCACTACCTGCCAGAGGGTTTGCAACAACCGATGCCTGGATCGACGCCAAAAGCGCTTTATTACTAGCCAACAAGACTAGAGGGTCTGTAATGTCCGGAATGACATTCAGATCCTCTGGACTGAACTGCCCCGTGTCGAAGGTGAACATCCGAAACTCATCGATGTTGCCCAGAAACCTGGACCCGCCGCCCGTTGTTGCAACGTTTGCCCCAGCTTGAATAGTAGCAACTCCGTCAGCTGTGAAAGGTGCATCGCTTAGGGTCGCACTTTCTATACCGTTGACATAGAACTTACCCGCAACACCAGGACCAAAAGCAGCGGTGTCCCACACAACCGCCAAATTTGTCCACTCCGTAGTTGCCGTAGCACTGCCGACTACGACTTTTCCTGGGAGGTGGACCGCGTAGTTCCCTCCAGATTGGTAAAACCCAAACCCGTTGTTCGTGCTCCCATTGGCACCGTTTAAGGTAATCCAAGAAGTCAGTGCAGGATCATCGGACTTGACCCACACTTCCATCCCAATGAGGTCTACCTCAGGACGCGGCGCTCCTCCAAAAGTAAAGTTTGTGAAACTGGTGGTGTAGTCCACCGAAAGTGTACTAGCCCCGAATCGAAGATCGGCAGGGTCCGGAGTGTCTGAGGACCAAACTGGTGCTATCCCGCCATTAACGACAGACATGTCAGTTCCAAAATCGTTTATCGTACCCACACCATTAGTCAAAAACCCTCCAGCGACCGCACCCGGGTCATTTTCGCCCATTTGGAACTGAGAAATCGTAGTAACGACAGTGTTCGCGCACGCCTGTGACGCTAACATCAAAAGTGTCAACGCAACAGCGCTTGTAGTAAGACAATATTTTTTATTCATAATTTCTTTTCTCCTAGACCTTTCGGCATGAAGAGGTGTTATTGACAGACATCCTATTTTGATAGCTTTTCCTTGAATTAGATCCATATAAATGCGACGGCTCCTTACAAGGAGGTTACTCTTTACTCAATACCAAGTTTCTTTTGAATTTCTTCCAGCGGTACACCTTTCGTCTCTGGCATGACGTACACCACCCAGAGTAGTTGTAGTACCATCATTGCGGCATAAAAGGCAAACGTATGTCCACCTGATTTTTCTGCGATCATCGGGAAAGTCCAAGAGACTGCTGCAGCTATAAGCCAATGGGTGAAAACACCAAGTGCTTGTCCGCGCGCACGAATTCGGTTTGGGAATACCTCGCTGATGAAAACCCAAATGACCGTTCCTTGCCCAAAGGCGTGAGAGGCAATGAAGACTAGCAAGCTTATGAGCACCACAACGCTGCCAAAGGTTGTAAACTCGTTTTCGTACCAGTAGAAGGCCAGGGCGGTTGTGCTTAGGCTCAGAATGTATCCAATCGAGCCGATCAGCATCAGCTTTCGGCGCCCGATGATGTCGATCACTGACATAGACAGTATGGTGAAGATAAGGAGGGTGCCGCCCACGACCATGGACTGCAGGAGGGCTGAGTCTTTGGATGCTCCAGCCATGACAAATATTTTTGGGGCATAGTACATCAGCGCATTGATGCCCGATAGTTGGTTGAAAATTGCGATGGCAACTGCCAGTAGAATTGGCTTGCGATAGACAAGCCGGAAGAGCGGCTCCTTCAAGCTGTGATGAGACAAGTCGAGTGATACTTGAATCTCGTCGATCTCCCGTTGAATGCTTCCCTCATCAGTTCCGAGTTTCTTCAGCACATCGTACGCTTCCTTTAGGTGATTATGAGAAACCAACCAGCGTGGGCTGCGGGGGGTCGAGAAGAGTAGAAAGAAAAAGACTAAGGCTGGAAACGCCTCAACGCCAAACATCCATCGCCATTCAGTAGCAGCACCAAGCCCTTGCTGGGCAATCAGGTAGTTGGATAGGTATGCCAGTAGGATGCCAAAGACAACATTGAGCTGGGTGATTGCTACCAAACGGCCACGCAGGCGGGCCGGAGAAATCTCGGCGATATACATCGGCGAAACGACCGACGCCCCCCCCACGCCGATCCCGCCGATGAAGCGAAAAAACAGAAACGAGTACCAGTCCCAGGCCAGAGCACTACCGACTGCTGAGGCGAAATAGAGCACTCCGACTACAAACAACACGGCCTTACGCCCAAACCGGTCCGAAGGCCGCCCCACCATAATCGAACCAAAAATAGTGCCGATCAGCGCACTGGCAACCGTAAAACCAAGCGAAAAGCTGTCTAACTGAAAAACGTCCTCTAGCGATTTCTGAGTTCCAGATATTACCGCGGTATCGAATCCGAAAAGCAAACCTCCCAAAGCGGCAACGACTGTGCTTTTCACGAGCAGGCCTGACGATTTTGCCAGACCTGGTTGTGAGCCGTTTTGGATAGGCGATACATTGGAGTTTGAATGATTATCGCTCAAGTTTGTTTGCATCCAGTTATGGGAGTACCTTGGAGAGGCAGATTTGAAAGTTCAATTGGCGTACTCGATCAGCCAGTTTCCTGTGAACCCACGGCGGTTCTGCTAAGTAGGATTTTATTAAATCGAAATTAGAACAAGCTGCTAAACAATGGCGACCAGAGATCGTTACAGAAGAGCCAAGGGCGGGCGAGTCTTTTCTTGATACCGCCCTTGGCATCTGTTTTACTCATCAATCGAAAAAGAGTTACCTAACTCGAGTTCGGCAAAGAAGTAGGCCCACCAAACCCAAGCTTAACAGCATCATGCTACCTGGCTCTGGAATAACAGCGGTTACAATCGTAGAACCTGGGGTAGTGGTGGTGTCCACGACGACGGTACCTGCACCACCAAACCCGGTAACAAAACCGCCTGAAATCAAGTCGGTGATATTGCCTGCGGCCGACGCTGCCACGCCGTTAAATTGCAAGGTGCCGTCGGTAATATCTATCAACCCTCCATTTTTCAGGATGAGAATGTTCATCGTGATTGTCCCCCCATCCAATTGCACTTTTCCACTACCGCCGGCTGCTGCAATGTTTTCAGCAACGACTAAGGCAAAAGAAAGGTCAACTGTTCCACCGGTCATGTTGAGCGTGCCATCGCCAAAGTTTCCGGCAGTCAAAATGGTTGCAGTCACGGCACCGCCGCTCAGGTTCATGACGCTGCCATTGGGATCCAGTGTGCCACCGCCAAAGGCAATTTTCAAGTTCCCAGAGCCACCGTCAGTCTGAACCACATCCAGATTCCCCCCCGTCATATTCAGAGTGGTCGGTCCAGCTTCTACGCCAAAATCCAAATCCCCCGCCACAGCGGCTACTGTGCCATCAATAAGCATCGCGGAACCGCCGCCAAGCGGGTTCCTAGCAAAGTCTGCTGCTGTAGGCACTCCAGCGTCCCAGTTGGAGGGGTTACTCCAAAGGGTGTCTGTCCCACCGCCACCAGTCCAAAGAATCGTTGCGGCAGAGGCATTGGTCGCAATGCCAAGAACTAAAAACGACTGCATCAAAAAAACAAACGTAATTCTCATCATACGCTCCTCCCAAAAAAACAAAAAAAACAGGGATTGCCGAAAAGCCTCCTCATGCCAGTCGACAAATCCACAATAAGATCGAATCCGTGAAACAACAAAACCGTATACTCCAGACTACGAATTTCTGAATTCAAATTGCTCGGACTCTATGAGAACAAATATTCTTCGGTCGGATGAACCCTTATGAAAAATTGACTTGCGCTGATTAGGCCTGAACAGAGCATTACTTGCTCTTAAGTGCAAAATTTAGTCCCTGAAGGGCCGTCAGACGTGCAACTTTGCAACCGAGAGTCGTGTTGACGTTATAACGAGCCGGGAGGGTTTCTTTACCATCTTGTTGCTTGGAAATGCGAACTTGGAAGTACCCGCATTGCACACCAGTGGCACTAGGATCCATGCGATGTTCTTCAGCTATTGCAAGCACCACACGCCCCATTGTGTCCGTCACTCCACTGGCGGACTTTACGTTTTCACCCAGGAATGGCTCGGGCATGAGGGTGACCGTCGCTCCCTCCAGTGGTCTGCCGTCAAGTGTCACCTGACATCCCGGGAGAACCAGACCCACTTTCGCTGCCTTCCAAGCCTCGATTTCCTGGGAGATCTCATCAGCCGAAAGCCCCCCATCGTCGTTTTTGTCGAGGTCACGCATCCCCGATTTAAGTGACGGTACTTCAAGCAACTCTTTTCCGGAAAGAATTTTATCTCCATCGGTATCGTGGGAAGAAATCGCGGTAGCACCCGCCTCCTTGGCATTTATTTCCGGCGGTAGAATTCGCTTCGCTTGGCCCGAACAGCCGTTGAGAACAAGCAACCATGCTATGGAAATTGCGAGGTAATGCTTGTGTGATCGGCGTTTTATTTCGGATGCTTTGCCCATGTTTGCTTCGTTCTGATCGGTGATAGGTTTCTAATAAATGCAACAACTTCGTGTGTGACTTCCCTGCGTTTTCTTACCAGATCTACAATCCGTTTAAGTCAACAGCCAGTTCATCCTCGCGATTTCCCAATCGGCTATGAAGTTCTGGGTCGATTGAGAAGCTCGCTAGATGTACCGACCCGTCGCAAAAGGCGACGTTCCACCCGCCGGGATGGGCACTGCCAAAGTTATGTGCAGCGAGCAATCCGGGCTGATCCTGCCTGGGTGGATACAAAAACAACGTGCTGCGGAGTACGTCCGCGTCATCACCACTGTATAACGATTGGTCATCCGAAGGATCCCAGCCAGTCAAATAATCATCTGGATTCAGATACTTCTCCCCTACTGCATACGTATTGCTGGTGCCGTCCACGACTGCACTTATCCTGACCTCACTCCGTTGGTAACAAATGCCATTCCATTGGTACTCATCTGGATCTGGCCAGCTATGAGTGTCTGCTTGCCCCAGACTTGTTGGCCAGATTTCGGCAGTGCCTGCAGCCGTAGTTAACGCTGCGCCGTTACAGGCAGCGTAGTCAGCCCGAGCTCCGCTGTCCGGCGTATCAAAGTTGAGGCCAAAGAGCCATCCCGCATTTGGTGTCAGGATAGGACTTCTCCGAGAGGGACAACTAAAGGTGGGCACGGGTGTCATAACCATCTGTTGGGTACGCACCCTCTGCTCGGCAGTTACCACATCGGGCTGGCCATCGGCTGGCAATTCCCAAAGAGCCTGTTGCTCAATATATGGCAAGATGTTGTACATCCATCCACCCGGCTGACCTCGACCGGCCCCACGGTCGGCATCGCCCACCCAAAAGGCTCCCCAGCCACCTGTTGGGAAATGCTGCTGCGCATTGTGATGCATTTGAAAAGCGATGCCGACCTGCTTTAGGTGATTACTGCACTGTAAACGGCGTGCTGCCTCTCGCGCTGCCTGCACCGCGGGTAACAACAGGGCAACAAGAACCCCGATGATAGCAATTACAACCAGCAGCTCGACGAGTGTAAAACCATGTAGGGGCCTAGGGAATTGGGTTGGCCTCTCGATGTTGCCTCTTTTCCTTCGGCTAAGATTCATTGGGTTCACACCAACAAGAACAAGCCGTTCTTCATCACAACCACGCCGGAGCAGAGCGGGGAGACCCCGCTCTCTCCAGGCGATCTGGCTCATCAACCGGAACATGATGAAGCCGATTCCACAACTGTTAATTGTTTCTCTGAACATACTTTCTTTCCATTTTCCAAAGGGTTGAAAAGAACCGAGGTAGCAACGTTTGTCCCTTTCGCATTTTGACCAAAAGCAAGCTTGGTAAGAGCTATGCAAAAGACCTGCATTTGCGAATTACATAGCACTGGCCAGCGACTAGCCCGAACATCAGCAACATAGCACTCGATGGCTCAGGTACGGCCGCTACAGCAGGTCCAGGTCCGGCAAGAGCACGAGCACCGACAAACTCTCCCCATAAAGCCAAGTCGGCTGCATCCACACCACCATCGCCATTTGCATCGCCGTCCGAAATTGAGGCACCACCTCCAACAGGGATGCCAAAGCCTCTCTGCCAAGCAAGAAAATCGGAGCCGGTGACGTCGCCACTGCTGTCAAAATCACCAGGGAGGGGACCGGTTGTTGGTATAGCGGTCACCTCAATGGCGAGTTCTTCGGCGATGATATTGCCAGAGTGGGGTACCGAGCGGACAACTATGGTACCTGTCCCGCCATAGGCAGTTATAAGACCGTTGCTAACAAGATCGTCGATATTGTCGAACGCACCTGGCACAGGCCCCAGTACACTGCCATACAACAGCTTTCCCCCGGTAACATCCATCGTCCCCGACTGCTTTAACAAGATAAGGTTTGCCTCGATAGTACCACCATCCAATTGCACGTGGCCTTTACCGCCAAAAAAGGTGACTTCATTCAGCACCATCGTACCGCCAACCTTAACCTCACCACCGGTCATATTGAGCGTAGCCGAGCCATTAAAACCAATAAACAGATTTGATTCGGTTGTCATAACACCACCACTTATATTCAAAGTACTAGCCGTCGCATCGGCAATCGTCCCACCACCAAAACCAACTCGAACACTACCGGATTCCGCATCGACACCGTCACTTAGAACATCCAGTGTTCCTCCGGTGATATTGAGCGTGGTCGGTCCCGTTTCGATACCAAAATCTAGCTTGGCAACCTCGGCGCTTACCGTGCCGTCGATAAGCATCGTTGAGTCGGCAAGAGGGTTTCGAGCAAAATCAGCACTCGTGGGTACGGTATCATCAGACCAGTTGGCTGCAGTGCTCCAGAGATCGTCGCCTCCCTCACCATCCCAAAAAACTTCTAGCGCCAAGGCATTGCTTGCTAGGCCATATAAAATCGTGATGCTACACAAGCTGATTACGCGAAACATTTTTGAATCTCCTACTGCGAGGACAAAATTTGTGGCTGTAAAAAAGTCTTGGTCGTTAAAGTGCGGAACAACATTTGCCCCAACTCCTTTTCATGGAGAAGGACAAAACTACTGGAAGCCGACCTTGGTAGTCGTTAGCTGATGAAAAACGTCACTAGCCAATCTATTACTCCCCCTCGGTTCAAAGAAAATCGGGAAACCAAAAATCCCGTGAGTGATAAATATTCCCAAGTCAATGATTCAAGAATGAGCATCCGGATAAAATGACGAGTAAAAATCACATCCCCACTAGACACAAATTACCAAAAGCGTAGTGATGCCGCAACTAAAAAGTGATGTAATTTTACAAAAAACACCAAAAAGTTACACCTTCATGGTACTTGAAGCCACTTAGATGTTAAATTTTATCACTCCACGCCTCTTCGGTCATGCTGTACATCGCCTACGTGAATCTCATTCGGCGGCAACTTTACCCTTCGAGAGTATGGAGGCTTCAGCTCAATGCCTGCTGAGTCTGTGTGGTTCGGCGAGATAATGCTGGATGGAAGTCCCCTGAAGCCGCGTAACCATCGAGCAGCAGGATGAGTGAAAAGCCGATCCAGCCAGCAGCTTTCTCAGATGAATCTTCTTAGTAGCCGGCAGAGTTGAATTGCTCTTCGTTTTGCCTGGTTGATACAGGAAGATCAACTTCTCACAAATAAAAGTTAGTAACGTGTTAGGAAAAGTAGGTTGACCGCATGATTGGCAGTAGGGTATGATAAATATTAACAATCCGTGACTGCCATTGTCATGGCAGTTTCAAGACACCCCTTGCCTTTGTGGTCTTAATACACAGAGTCAATTGAGCCTGACCGTAGCTGTGGAAAGTGAGAGGTAAGCAAGCACTATTGAAATACAGGACGACAAAACCCCGTGTATCTCAGGAATATTCGTGAGAAGTTGACTCTGACAAGTGCATTCTCTGTGTATTACAGCCCAGAATAACAGGAAATTTTCGAGATGATAAATTTGCGACAAAGCGGATTGCTTACGGAATTTAACCGGGGAAGGCAGCTTGCAAAATGCTCGTCTCTACTCCTTCTTGCTTTCGTCGTTACGTCCTATCTCCCGTTTTTATCTTCCAGAGCTGCTGAACCGGCAACCCAACTCGAGCAAGAAGCCACATTTTGGTTTGTCCCTCATACTCACTGGGAGGGAGCCGTTTTCAAAACGCGCGAGGAATACCTAGAAATGGGGCTTCCCAACATCCTCGTGGCACTCAACCTTTTGAAAACACACCCCGAGTACCGTTTTGTTCTCGACCAGGCATGTTACATAAAGCCTTTTTTAGAGCGATATCCAGAAGAGGTAGCCACCTTTCAGAAGTATGTCTCCGACGGACGATTGCAGATTGTCGGTGGTTTGGATGTGATGCCTGATGTCAATATGCCAAGTGGAGAATCGTTCGTTCGCCAACTGCTCTATGGAAAAGGTTTTTTTCGAGAAAAGCTTGGCATTGATGTAACTGTGGGCTGGCAACTGGATACGTTTGGGAACCACCCTCAGATACCGCAAATTCTCAGGCAGGCTGGCATCAATTCGTTTTGGTTTGCGCGTGGTGTGAAAAAGGCGGATACGCCCTCCGAATTTATTTGGCGAGGTCTTGATGGCACAACTATCCCAGCGTTTTGGACGTCTCGTGGTTACGCCCTTACCTATGCTTCACCAAAGACGTTGCCCGAATTTTCGGATTTCTTCAAGGAACGTTTCGAGCGGCTGACTCCCTATTCACATGGATCCAACCGGGTAAGTCTAGCGGGGGCGGACGTCTGCATTCCTGAAGAGCATGTGCCGGGGCTTATACAGCAATTCAATCAAATGGAAGACGCACCTTTTCAGATACGTATCGGTGTACCGACCGACTTTGAGAAGGTAGTGGCTGCTCGAGGAAATTTGCCTACGATCGATGGAGATTTCAATCCGATCTTTCCGGGTAGCTACAGCAGTCGAATAAAACTCAAGCAATGGACAAGAGATCTTGAACGCCTCCTCACCAATGCAGAAAAGCTTGGCGCACTGACACGTTGGCTAGGCCTGCCAACCGATGATCAAATGACTTGGCGAGCCTGGGAGCCAATGCTCTTTAATCAGGCGCATGATTTAATGGCTGGCGTCATGACGGATCATGTTTATGAGGACACGCTTAGCGGCTACGAGTTTTCGAAGCGTCTGGTGGATGAACTGGTCGAAACTAGGCTCAGTGGACTTTCCTCCAAGATCGACACTCGTGGCGAGGGGGTCCCGCTGGTGGTCTTCAATGCCTTAGGCTGGGAGCGTACTGATATTGCCGAGGTGGATGTCGGTTTCTCTGATGAAGGCGTTTATGACGTCCAGATTTTGGATTCCTCGGGGAAGTCGGTTCCGTCCCAGATTCTTTCGTCGAAGCGGGATAGCAAGGGTCAACTGGCGCAGGCAAAGATCATGTTTTTGGCCCATAACGTCCCGTCAATGGGATATGCGGTCTACCGCGCTGTCCCACGATATTCTGATACCGGATCTAGCTCTAGCCTGGCCCAAGACAGTGGTACGGACTGGATCGAAAACGAGTTCTATCGTGTTGGTTTCAATCTTGCCACTGGCGAGATAACTAGCCTATTGGTCAAGGACGGCAATTGGGAAGCCTTGAAGGGTTCTGGTAACGTGATCACCCATCAAGAGGATCACGGGGACCTGTGGCAGCTTTATAAAAATCTTGATGCTGAAGAATATGTTGCCAAGGAAATAACGCAAGCGGTCCCTCAGCCAGGCAAGACACAGTTCAGTAACGAATTTAGCGGAGAGCCCGGGGTGATTTTGAAGGGACCTGTTTTTTCCGAATTCACGGTCTCCCATTCCTTTGGAGAGAAAGGTAAGTTCGCCACGACGGTTCGCCTCTATGCCGGAATACCTCGAGTAGATATTCATACGAAGCTCATTAATCAAGATGCCTATGTGCGATACCAGGCACTGTTCCCGACATCAATCGATGGAGGCAAGGTTACCCATGAAATTCCATTTGGGGCAATTGGGCGGCCTGAAGCAGTTGAGTTCCCGGCACAAAACTGGGTTGATTTTGGAAACAAAAAGCAAGGCGTTGCAGTACTCAACCGAGGTCTTCCTGGAAATATCACGACCGACGGAACCATGATGCTTTCACTCATGCGAGCTACGGACATTAGGGCTTATGGCTTCGTTGGCGGTTACGAACAGGGGGTGTCTTCCGCCACAGGTTATGAAATTGGCAATGAAATAGAGTTTCAGTACGCCCTCGTGCCCCATGCAGGAGAGTGGCAAGAAGCACGTGTCTATCGAGATGGGTTGGAATTTAATAATCCTTTGGTGGTCCACAAAACGGTTTCTCATAAGGGAATCCTTTCTGCCCAATGGAGCATGTTAAAAGTATCGCATCCTAATGTCGTGGTCTCTTCGGTGAAATCTGGAAAAGAAGGTGCCACGGTACTAAGAGTTTACGAGGCAGCAGGAAAGGCTTCTCCTCAAGTAAAAATCAAATTTCAAACCAAGATTGTTTCTGCTCACGAGGCCAATTTGATGGAGGATCTTGGCAGCAAGCTGGAGATCTTAAACAACACGCTGAAGTTTGACTTAAAGCCATTCGAGATTAAGACGTTCTCACTTCAGTTGCAGCCTCCCAAAAAAGGATGAGAAACCACGGTCCCTAAGGTAAGAGACTTGACAAGATGCGTGTGATATATTAACATAAATTGACACTGCCATAGTTTATCACCATTGTCAAACACTGATTTTCTGGCCCCATGGGCTCCTGTTAAGAAATGGTGCAGGTGTATGGCTCGGCCTTGTAAGTTGTGAATTTTCGAAGCACCACTAACACAGAGAGAATCGCGTTAATTGCAAACGGCTATTTCACTAGTTTTGACGCGACAAATTCCGTGTTTCAGTTAACCGAGAAGGCAACAGTATGAAGAAACGACATGAAATACTCTTACGAAAGTTGAGTAATCGAGGCGCATATTCCTACCAGGAATTAAGTGATGAGTTTGATGTGTCCACCATGACGATTCGTCGTGACGTAGACAAACTCGCAAGTCAAGGCCTTGTTATAAAAACAATAGGCGGTGTCCAGAAAGCGGATGCCCCTTCGTATTTCTACGAAACTAAGTTGCAATCACGGTTCTTAGTAAACCGGGAGGAAAAGCTTGCCATTGCTGAAAAAGCACTGGAACTTGTTCGTCCTGGGCAAACTCTTTTTCTCGACGGAAGCACAACGTGTCAACAATTTGCTAAGCAACTGACTCGGCACAGTAAAGGCCTAACAATTGTCACAAATTCCGCGTTGATATGCCTGGTTATGGGAGAAGGCACTGAAAACACGGTTGTTTGCATTGGAGGTCAATTTGATAAAAACACAGCTTCCTTTGTCGGTCCAAGTAGCGAAGAACTTTCAGGCAACTTCTTTGTCGACATGGCGTTTTTGTCTACCAGGGGTTTTGTGACTACTGAAGGCACCTTCGAGTCGTCTGTTGGTAACCTTCGCATAAAGCAGTTAGTCGCGGAGCAGTGTACCGAACTTACTTTGCTTGTGGACCACTCGAAATTTCGTATGCGTGCTCTCTGTAAGGCGATTGATATTTCGAAAATTAAAACAGTTGTCACAGATGATGCCGCCCCAGAAGAGGAACTGAATATATTGAAGGAGCAGGGCAAGCAAGTTTATGTGGCCACTAGCAATGATGTCTTGAAAATTGAGGAGGATGTGGTCAGTGCCTCTTGAATCTATCCGTGAGTTAACCCAGCAGGCCTACAAAAATGGCTATGGCATTGGGTACTTCGAGAGTTGGAATCTCGAATCGTTGCAGGGCGTCCTCGACGCCGCCGAGCAGACTCGTTCACCAATTATTATTGGCTTCAATGGCCAATTTATGAGTGATCCAGATCGCCATGCTGCAGAAAATATCTCTTGGTACGGGGCGCTCGGCCGTGCTGCCGCAGAATCGACAACGGTACCGTGTGGTTTCATCTTCAATGAGTGTCCGGAAGATGAATGGGTTCTACAAGCAGTCACATCGGGATTCAATTTAGTTATGCCCGCAGATTCTGGAGCGTCGCACGACGATTACATGCTCCGCGTCAAGGAAATAACAGAATACGCCCATGCAAACGATGTCGCAGTCGAAGCAGAGATCGACGAGTTACCATTTGGCGGTGGTGGAGATGTTGTTTCCGACACAGTCAACCACGGCATCGGGGTTATGACAACGAACCCCAATAGAGTGGCTGAGTTCGTTGAAGCCACGGATGTCGACCTGATGGCTATCAGTGTAGGTAATGTTCACATTAGTCTCAACGGAGAAATGGATCTGGATCTGGATCGAGTTGCTCAAATCCGCGACCGAGTTTCCGTACCGCTTGTCCTCCATGGTGGAACAGGAATTTCCTCCAGAACGCTTCGCCAGGCGGTCACCATGGGCGTGGTCAAAGTGAACTACGGCACCTATCTCAAGCAACGTTACCTTCGAGCCATCCGCAAAGCGCTTGCGAATGATCAAGCTAATCCGCATGTCCTTTTGGGTATGGGCTCTAGGCAAGACATCATGGTGGTTGGGCGTCAAGCTGTTCGAGACGCTGTGCTTGAGCGTATCCACCTGTTGGGTTGTTGTGGAAAGGCTTGAGCAATGAGTAAAGTTGGGTGTGCTGGCATACTCGTCGCGGACTTGTTTTGCGGGCCGATGCAGAAGCTTCCTCGTGAAGGACAACTAACGGTCATCGATCAGATGCCATCTGGAGCAGGTGGTTGTGCAGCTAATGTAGCAAGCGATCTGGCAAGGCAGGGTGTCCATGTTGATGTACTAGGATGTCTGGGCAATGACTCGGATGCTTCAATGCTACGGTCCTTCTTCAAGAGTCAAGGCGTTGGTTTCGATCGTCTCGTCCAGGTAAAAGGCTATCCGACAAGTAAGACGGTCATTCTCCTTATTGAAGGACATGACCGTCGCTATTTCCATATGATTGGCGCCAACGAAGCATTAACAGTCGACCACATCAATCGCGATTGGCTTGAGGAACTTGACGTATTTTATCTTGGAGGCCTCTTTGCTATGCCCAAGATTAAACCTGTCGAACTAATGGACTTGCTTCGATTCTGCCAGGAAAAACAAATTGTTACCGTGGTCGACGTCGTAATGCCACAGGATACCGAAAATATCGAGATTCTTAACGAATTGCTTCCTTACATTGATTTCTTTATTCCAAATGATGAGGAAGCCAGTCTGATCACTGGGCATTCGGCACCACTGGATCAGCTCCGCAGCATTAAAGAGATGGGAGCAAACACCGTGATAATTACGAAGGGCCGTTTAGGTGCGGTGGCTGCCCACGAGAATACTTTTTGGGAATCTGGCTCGTGCGATATCCCAGCGGTTGACCCGTCAGGTGCTGGCGATGCGTTTGCTAGTGGCGTCGTTGTCGGAATACTCCAGCAGTGGAAAATGCCTCAGGTGCTTCAGTACGCTAGTGCAGTAGGTGCTTCTGCAGTACGTGAGGTTGGAGCCACTGATAGTGTATTTAATTTTGACGAAGCCAACGCATTCGTCGAGACACATCCTGTCGAAGTTGTAAGCGGTACTTTAAGTTCTGGCATTGTCTGAGAAAGAATAGGAAATGGAAGTCGAAATAAAAATGCCCGATCTCTCAACGACGGGTGATGAAGTTACGGTTTTGAATTGGCTCGTCGAAGTGGGCCAGCCGATCAAGCGAGGCCAGGCGCTTTTTGAGGTAGAAACCGACAAAGCAACCATGGAAGTTGAATCCGTTAAATCGGGTGTTTTGAAAAAGCAAATTGCCCAACCGGATGATGCGGTATCCGCTGGAGCGGTTATTGCAATCCTTGAAGTTAAAGGCCCTGTTCAGGATTCAGGAAAAAGTGGGCCTAGCAAAGAGTCGCCAAAACATAAGCAGACGACTTGCAATGAATCGACATCTCAATCTGCTGTTCCGTCGAATGTACCTCCGCAAGCTGATAGCTCTGCTCAAGCCACAACAGGCATGTTCGCTAAGAATCGGCAGGCAGCGCAACGGTCTGCGGTCGACGAGGATACGACTATCCCGATGAGTGGTACACAGCAGGCTGTTGGCCGTCGTATGCAACAAAGTAAACAAACAATCCCCCATTTCTACTTACAAACGTCTGTTAATGCAGAACCAATGATTTCTCAACGTGTGCTGGCTGATGGCGGGAAAGTCGCTTGGGACGCGTTTTTCGTATGTGCCGTCGCTAAATCGTTGAAAAAATTCCCAAGGATGAGTTGTCGATTCAAAGATGAACAAATCATCTCACTACCCACCGGAGTTGTGGGAGTTGCCGTCGACGTGGATGGAGATTTATACGTAGTCCCTGTTGTCGATGCAGCTTCCAATACACCGGAACAAACTTCATCGGTAATCCGTAAGGCCGCGGGCAGTCTTCGTGCCGGTGACTCGGAGTTCAAAAAACTTCATGCGGCCGACATCACGATTACCAACTTAGGAATAGCAAATGTCGAATCCTTCTTGCCCATTATCAATCCACCAGAGGCCTCGATACTCGGCATCAGCAAGATGGAGCCCCGGGTCACGGTGTTAGATGGGGAGATCGCAATTCAAAACCGTGTCTCGTTGAGCTTGGCAGTTGATCATCGGATCGTAAACGGAAGATACGCAGCTGATTTCCTAGGAAATCTCGTTGAGGAAATTGAATCTTTTTAGGGAAGCAACATGACGCAATTAGCAACAAATATTTCTATCGGTCGATTGTCGGGCTATGACCACGACTTTCTTTTGCGGCTTTACGAGCAGATGGTGCAAATTCGTGAATTCGAGGAAGGAGTCAAATACCTGTTCCTGCAAGGATCGATGCCAGGAACCATTCATCAGTGCCAGGGGCAGGAAGCAACTGCCGTTGGTGTTTGCTCGGCGCTGAATGAGGACGATTTCATTACGTCGACATTTCGTGGGCACGGCCATGCTCTGGCAAAAGGTCTAAGCATGGAAGAAATGTTGAATGAATTGTATGGCGCTACGAGCGGCTGCTGCAAAGGCAAAGGGGGTTCGATGCACATGGGCAATATGAGCAAAGGAATGGTTCCTGCTATTGCGATTGTTGGCGGTGGCATTCCGTTGGCGTCTGGGATGTCGCTTGCGTTCAAGATGAAAAAAACGTCTCAAATTACTGCTTGTTTTTTCGGGGATGGGGCCACTTCAGAAGGCGCATTTCATGAAGGGATTACTCTCGCAGCAATTTGGAATCTCCCGGTAGTTTTCGTTTGTGAAAATAATCTCTATGGTGCTTCTACAAGAGTTGACAAAGTAACCCGTTTGAAAAAATTATCGGATCATGCCGATTCCTTCGGTATCCGTGGAGAAACGGTTGATGGCAATGATGTCATTGCAGTCTACGAGGCTGCGAGAAAGGCTGTGGAGGAAAGTCGTAATGGCGACGGGCCAGTGCTCTTGGAACTCTTGACCTATCGACGCACAGGTCATTCGCGACGAGACGCTTGTCACTATCAGCACACGGACGAGAAAAAGGAATGGTTTGATCGCGATCCGATTGACCTGTTTGGACGCGCGCTTACGCAACTTTCAGGCATCGATGAGAATCAGCTCGAAGGCATTCGAGACAGGATTACTCAACAGTTTGAAGAAGCAGTGGTCGTAGCTCAAAAAGAGCCGCAGCCAAGCTTAGATGAACTGACCACCGACATTTTTGCCTAATAACATTCGCCTCAAAAAATTGGATAGACTACGATGGCTGTCGCAGAAATTACAAAAAGACTAAGTATTGCTGAATCGCTACGCCAAGCGATTACCGAGGAAATGCGTCGAGATCCAACTGTTTTCTGCATGGGAGAAGATATCGGCGTTCCAGGCGGCTGGGGAGGGGCGTTCACCGTAACCCTTGGCTTGGAGGAGGAATTTGCTGATCGGCTGCTTGACACACCTATTGCCGAATTAGGATTCTTTGGTGCAGGAATTGGTGCGGCCATGATGGGAATGAGACCTATCGTTGACGTGCAATATGGCGATTTCCTATTCTTGCCGATGGATCAAATCGTCAATAATGCAGCCAAAATGCGCTACATGTCTGGTGGCACGGTAAAAGTTCCTCTGGTCATGCGAGCCCCCATCGGTGCCACTGGCCGCGGTTCGCAACATGCACAAAGCATGGAACGATATTTTATTGGTGTACCGGGCCTCAAGGTAGTCGCAGTCTCTAATGCTTACGATGCCAAAGGAATTCTGAAGTCCGCGGTGCGAGATGATAATCCGGTGCTTATCTTTGAGCACAAACTTCTTTATGGCTCCAAAGGGGCTCGAGCGGAATCTGGTGCTGTTGATGCCACGAGTGAAATTCCCGATGAAGATTATACCGTTCCCTTAGATAAAGCGGCGGTATGCCGAGAAGGCTCACAAGTCACCATTCTCTCCTGGCTGCTGATGCATCACTATTCCATGTCAGCCGCCGAGAGCTTGGCCAATGAGGGCATTGATGCTGAAGTGATTGATGTACGTAGCCTCTCTCCTTTTGATTATGAAACGATCGGTGCATCGGTTCGGAAAACGGGTCGTGTCGTCATCGTTGAAGAAGGGCCTAAGACGGGAGGAGTCAGCGCAGAATTGGCAGCGGGGATCATGGAACGTTTTAGTGAGAACATGCTTGCACCAGTCCATCGAGTTGCTTCCCCCGACGTGCCCGTGCCATTCACGCCGGTACTGGAAGACGCTTACCGTCCCGATCCTCCACGTATTTTGGAGGCGGTAAGAAAAATTATTCAACACTGAAAAGAAAGATAGAAGCAATGTTGGCGCGCGAAGAAATCCTCCGGAGGCAGAGGCAGGCCTCGGACCTGTTTTGCAAGGCAGGTATTTATGTTACTCCGAAGGAGCAGGCTCAAATTGAGATTGCTGATTTTGGACTTGGAGAGTTTGAAAAAACAGGATTAGCCGTTCTTGTTTATGTCAACACAGACCGCTGTTGCGCAAAAGAACTGGCCATGTGTCCGGGTCAAACATGTCCCGAACATATGCATCCGCCTGTAGAAAATGATCCTGGCAAGGAAGAAACCTTTCGATGCCGCTGGGGGACCGTGTTTCTTTACGTCGCGGGAGAAGCCACAAAAGACGTTGCGTGCCAACCCCCTGGCGATACTAGTGCCTATTCAGTTTGGCATGAGATCTTACTGAAAAAGGGAGATCAATACACGATTGGCCCAGAGACTTTGCATTGGTTTCAAGCGGGTAGCCAAGGCGCAGTGGTATCCGAGTTTTCAACACGTAGCACCGACGAAAACGACATTTTTACAGACCGAATTATACAACGCATGACAAAAATTTGCGACTAAGTGAAAAACCTATCAACGTTCTAAGTGAGCCGCCACACGTTTCTGCGTAGGGCTGTGAAATAGGAAGGAAAAAGTGATGCCGGAAGCAGATACCTCCAAAAAACAAAAGCAATATCATGAGGATGTCCCCATGGAAACCCCTGGTTTCTTTCTTAAAGGAGCAGGCAATTTGGATTGGGGAATGAAAAATCGACTGGCAAGGATCTTTAATCCTGATACCGGCCGAACGGTAATGTTGGCGATAGACCACGGCTATTTCCAAGGCCCAACAACTGGCCTTGAACGAATCGATCTGAATATTGTGCCGTTAATGCCTCATGCTGATGCGATCATGCTAACTCGGGGTATCCTTCGCACCACCGTGCCGCCCAGCCTCACTAAGCCAATTGTGATGAGATGCAGTGGCGGCCCTAGCATTCTCAAAGAGTTGTCCAACGAACAACTCTCTGTGGATATTGAAGATGCTATCCGCATGAATGTCGCGGCAATCACGCTCCAGGTCTTCATTGGTGGAGAACACGAAACTCGCTCCATTCACAACATGACGAAGTTGGTGGATATGGGGCTGCGATACGGAATACCGACGATGGCCGTGACAGCCGTAGGGAAAGACATGGTTCGAGATGCAAAGTACTTTCGCTTGGCTTGTAGAATCTGTGCTGAACTTGGTGTTCAATTTGTCAAAACTTATTATGTACCGGAAGATTTTGAAACAATCACAGCTTCTTGTCCGGTCCCGATCGTTATGGCTGGCGGTAAGAAGCTTGCCGAGTTCGATGCACTCACGATGGCTTACCACGCTATCCAGGGTGGAGCTTCGGGAGTTGATATGGGAAGGAATATATTCCAGTCCGATGCTCCCGAGGCGATGATGAAGGCCGTCTCAAGTGTTGTGCATCAAAACACAACTCCTAAAGAAGCGTATGAAATTTTTGAAACGCTAAAGAACCAAAAATAATAACGGGGCGCAATGAGATTCCTAGGTGAATTAAAACAGAAGGTGCCAACCGTCAGTGTAGGCGTCTTGACAGCTGACATGATGAATCTTGACACGGAACTTGAGCTTCTTGAAAGTGTAGGAGTGAAGCTGTTGCACTTTGATATTATGGACGGGCAATTCTGGCTAACCGTCGGTCCATCTTTCGTCAAAAGCCTAAGGACGCCGATGCTTAAGGACGTCCATCTTTTGACCGTAAAGCCTGAAGACCACATCGAAGCTTTCGCCAAGGCCGGTGCTGACATGATTACCTTTGCCGTCGAAACGTGCGGTGATGTTGCTCAAACTTTGCGGCAAATAGGCCAAATGCAAAATGCCAACGACCCCGAGAGGGGAATCTTAAGAGGCCTTTCGCTAAATCCCGAAACACCTGTCAATGTCATCAAACCAGTCATAGATAATGTTGACATCGTTTTGTTGTTAGCAGTGGGTCCAGATACAGGAAGACAAAACTTTCTGTCGGAAATACCCAATAAAATAGCGGAATTAAAAGCAATCAAGGAAGACATTTTAATTTTTGTCGACGGAGCGATCAAAACGAACAACATTGCCGAAGTGGTCGCCATGGGACCTGATGTTGTAGTCACCGGCAGTGCGGTCTTTGACGGAAAATCGCCTAGGGAAAACGCGAGATTCATGTTGGAAGCCGTGGGAAAAAACAATGAATAAACCGTTAGATAATAAAGTCGCCTTAATAACCGGCGCAGCAGGCGCAATAGGCTATGGCATTTCTGAAGTTCTTCTTGAAAACGGCTGTACCGTCGTTGCCACAGACCTTCCCGGCGAAAAGCTTGATGGCTTCGCCAAAGACCTCGACCAGTTAGCCCCAGGGAAATCGGTCGGTGTCCCGATGGACGTTACCAACCTCGAGTCGGTCAAAAAATCCTTTGCGGCCGTTTTCGAAAAGTATGGCAAGCTGGATTTCGTGATACACAATGCGGGCATCGCACACGTGTCGAAAATAGTCGATATGGATACTGAAAAGTTCCAGCAGCTAGAAAATGTTAACGTCGATGGCACCCTACTAGTTCTCGCTGAAGCTGGCCGAAGATTGATCGAGCAAGGTAAAGGCGGGGACATTGTCATCATGTCAACAAAAAATGTGCCTTCGCCGAGTGCGGGATTTGGATCTTACAGCGCTACGAAAGCCGCATGCCATCAACTTGGACGTATCGCAAGTCTGGAATTTGCAGAATACGATATTCGTGTGAATATGGTTGCCCCCGACGCGGTTTTTTCAGAAGGCGCCTACAAATCGGGCCTTTGGGAACTCGTAGGCAAAGACCGCATGAAGGCCCGTGGAATTAATGAAGACGAGCTTCATGAATATTACCGAAATCGAAATCTTTTAAAAACTGCTGTCACGGGTAGGCATGTGGCAAATGCAGTCATGTTTTTTATTACAAGACAAACTCCCACTACCGGAGCAACCATTCCGGTCGACGGCGGCTTGCCGGATGCGGTGCCCAGGTAATTTTCCTGCAAAAAAATCGAGAGCAACATCTTCATGGAAACTGCATTATCACAACTAATCGAAATATCGAATGCGGTTGGCAAAGACCGTTCATTGGTCCAGGGAGTCGGCGGGAATACTTCGAGTAAGACTTCCGACGGCAAGTCGATGTACGTCAAAGCGAGCGGAACTGCGCTTAAAGATATGGGGTACGACAGTGGATGGAGGAAACTCGATATTGAGAAGGTGCAATCGATCTTTTTAGATGAGTCTCTAGCCACGATGAGCATTGATGCTCGCGAATCGGAAATGGTAAAGCGATTGCAATCCGCATGCGATGACGGACTTGCCAGCGACGCGCGTCCGTCGGTCGAGTCGCCGTTGCATGTGCTCCTTGATGACTATGTCATTCATCTACACGCGTTAGTTGTCCTTTCCTATGCCAGCGCTAAGGGTGGCAAGGACAGGCTATTCGAGTTGTTTCAAGATGAGCAGTACCCTCCTTTGTGGGTGCCCTATGCCGACCCCGGTTATTCGCTGGGAAAGAAGGCCTTCACGCT
>JAADGV010000104.1 GCA_013152205.1 Planctomycetota bacterium | reverse complement strand
GGGCTCCATCGGGGAGCCGGTTTCTGGCGGATACATTCATGCCACAGGACCACCAAGCCCCACGCCAGCAAACTCGGCATCAGTAAGCCGGCCGGAACCGTGCGACGAACCGCTTTTGTTTTGCGGTTCTCCGCCTCACTCAATCCGAGATGCTGTTTGCTATCGTGGAAGACTTCAATCGGCCGCCGCCACGAGAACCATTGCAGAATCTGTTCGGCGAGTTTCAAACCGACGCGCCGTAAGCCTTTCGCATCGAGTATCTCCTCGGGCGTGTCCAATCGCTCGCCACGCACGCGCGTTTGACCACGTTGGCCCGGTTGACGCTTGGGAGCCGGGGCGTGAATTCGCGAGTTGTACCCATCACTCAATATCGGAAGAACGCGATCTTTTTTTCACTACCTTGATCACATCACTGCCGGTGCTAGCTGCGAAAGTCGAAGTAAGAGGGTTGGGCGATTGGATAAGAAAAGATTGCCGAAGAGGGAGTCGGTTCGGCGGCTTTTTCTTTGGCTTGGAAAACTCGTTGCCGAGTATCCAGTCGGTGGCTTTTGGAGCGGCTCCGGCGGCAGAGACAACGAGACGTTTATCGCCTTGGAGTTCCCGCTTCCAATGCTCGATGTAGGAGGTCGATTGTTCAATCGTCGGCGGGCTGATTCCAGTTGTGGCATTGAGGAACGCGGCCGACATTTCAGCAATAAGTTCTTCTTTGCTATAGTCGGGCGAGCCAAACGGAGCAGGCGCTTCGTCGAGGCCACGTGCTAGTCGTTTCGTATGCCCGGTGGAGTGTAAATTATGCTGACTCTCCGATTATGCCGCGTTCTCGCTGCTGGTCTTTGAGGGAGCCTACGGCTCGGCATAATACGGCGTCGTCTCAGGACCGCTGTGAGCTGTAGCACGGTTCATTTTTGAGCTGGTTTTTCGTCGGATTTCGTCAGAAATTGCTGTGTCAGAAGTCCATGATCGAGTCTTTCGTTCTGAATCGAAAGGCACAACCCATTGCAGGCAGCAATCAATCCTCGCAGACAAGCGGACACACCCCAACTCGAACATTGTCGTAGCGATTTCATGAAGGGCATCGCAACGCAAGGCTACTCCCAATTCAGCATTCGCCGGTACGAACTAACCATTGAACGTTTTTGCGACGAAGTTGCCTCCAGCGGAGTTACGCTCAAAGCCCTCAATGCCGCTTCAGTCACCGAGCTTCAAGAGAATATTCTCGGAATGATGACGGACAATGCCCAGCGCAACACAAAATACCAGTTAGAAAAGTTCGTCCATTACTTAGTGGACATTGGGATCATCGAACGCCCCGAGAAGTCTGCGAAAACGGAGACGCCTCGTGAGCAACTCCGCCAGGAGTACGAGACATACCTCCGTGTTCAGCGAGGCATGAGCAGTTCGACCATTACTCATTGTTTGAGATACTACGAGAGGTTCTTTTCTTTTCATTTTGGGAAGGGGCTTGGCAACCTGAACAAGATCACGTCCGACGACATCGTTGCATTCCTGCTCCGGCTCACGAGCGGCTCGCAACCGTACCGGAGTAAGACGCTGCCATCGCATCTTCGCAACTTGTTTAAGTTCCTGCTTTGGAGTGGGAAGACGAACAAGAATCTGGCGGAAAGTATTCCGCGAATTGCCCAACCTCAACCTGCGAATACGCCTCGATATCTACCGCCAGAGGATGTTCAGCGATTGATCAACGCCGCCCGTTCGGACGACGACATAGGTCGTCGGAACTACGCCATGCTCTTGCTGATGGCAAGGCTTGGGCTTCGCTCGACGGAAGTGGTTGCGATCCGGCTGGACGACATCAACTGGCGAGCTGGTGAAATCCTAGTTCGAGGCAAAGGCAAGTTACACGACCGTATGCCGTTGCCTGCGGATGTGGGGGAGAGCTTGGCGGACTACGTGAAGAACGGCAGAAAAGGCACTTCACGTGTGCTCTTCGTTTCGCATAGGGCGCCCCATCAGGCGTTTATCGATAGCCAGATTCTCAATGTGATCTAACGCCAAGCGTTTAAGAAAACCGGGCTGAAGCCCCCGAAGGAGTATGTGGGGTCGCATGTCCTGCGCATAGTCTTGCGACAGACATGCTCCGTAATGGCGCCTCCTTGGACGAAATCGGCGATGTTCTTAGGCACCGGTCACGAGTTACGACCATGCTTTATGCCAAACACGACATTGAAGGATTGCGTTCAATATCGCAAGAGTGGCCGACTCAAGGAGAAAGTCGATGACCAGTCTGGCAACACACCTCGACCACTACCTCACCGTACGACGAGGCTTTGGCTATGACCTGAGCACATCGGAACGCATACTTCGACGGTTTACAGCGTTCGCCGACAATGAACACGCCGACTACATTACCACTGCTCTCTTCCTAAGCTGGAAAACCAGTTTGGCGAGGCGAACAACAGCACTTGGTCAGCGCGTCTTGGCATAGTGCGTGTGTTCGCTATTTGGTTGCAAGGGATCGATCCGAAGCATGAGGTTCCTCCGTCAGGCCTTATCGTAGGAAAACTACGTCGACCTCGCCCTTTCATTTACACGAAGGATCAAATTGCTGAGATTATCACTACGGCTTCTCTGTTGCCATCCAGCTATGGTCTTCGGGGATTAACTTGTTCAACGCTTTTCGGCTTGATAGCCGTAACCGGACTTCGTATCAGCGAAGCGATAAGCATTGATGACCGTGATGTCGATCTCGACAAAGTGGTCCTAACTATTCAAAGAGGCAAGAACGGTAAGTCTCGCCTGCTTCCGATTTCGGAGAGCGTCGCTGAACGATTGAACATCTATCGGTGTGAACGAAACCGTCTCAACAGCCGTACTCTAGAACCGTTCTTCCAATCCGAAAAAGGGATTCGACCAACGGACTGTGGCATCCGATACAACTTCGCTCAGGTGTGTCAGCAGATTGGACTGCGAGAACCCGAACGTTTCAAGAAACATGGACGAGGGCCAAGGATTCGCAACCTGAGACACACCTTTGCGGTGCGAACGATCATCAACTGGTATCGTCGAGGACTCGATCCTGATCGCGAGATGACCAAGCTTAGCACTTATCTGGGACACTCAAATCCAGAACACACCTATTGGTACATCGAGGCAGTTCCAGAGCTCCTCCAACTTGCTTCCGAGCGTGCTGCTCAATCTTTGAACCATAGAGAAGGTCGATGAAAACTTGTCCTCTTCCGGTCTATGGACAACGGTTTTTTAGCGAGCGATTGGCGTCACAACTCCGGGGGGCCTGTAACGTTTTTTGTGTCACGCTACCAGGGCACAACATTTGCTGGCCCAAATCGGGTATGCGTCCTTCGTACATAATGGCGAAGTGATTTAGGGCTGGCTTTCAGTGGTGGATCGGCATCGGCCACTTTTTCGAGGCCTCGTGAATTGCCATGTAAATCAGCTTCAGCGCTGACTGCTGGTGGGGGTAAATTTTGCGGTTCTTAGTGAACCTGCGAATCACACTGTTCACACTCTCGATGGCATTGGTCGTACCAGTCTTCCTGAAAGATGGCGCCTTGCGAATCGCCGGCGGAAAATCAAAGAGTGTGATGATGTCGGTCCACTTGGTGCGCCACTGTTTAGCAATCGTCGGATACTTCGCGTTCCACGCTTGAGAGAATTCCTCCAGCGCTGTTTCCGCTTCCTCAACTGTCGCCGCTTGGTAGATTTTCTTCAAGTCTACGGTCACTTGCTTACTGTCCTCGTAACCGTTCACGGCGCTGAAAGAAGAAAAAGGAAAAGCCACAGATAAACCCAGCGCGGCCGTCAGGCCGCAACCAAAAAGTCTGAAACACAGAGGCACAGAGAAACACGGAGATTTTATGGGGAAATTCGAGTAACCCTAACAATAGCTTTGGCGAAGCACTCGACGAGTTTCGTCCCCGCTCTCTCTGTAAACTCTGTGGCTCTGTGTTTCAATTTTTCGCGTTTCTCTGTAGTTATTGAGAATCTTTGCATGCTGCGCAGACTTTTACCGTTAGTAGTACAGATAAGGAAAGGGTTTTTAGCCGAGTTCGATTGCTGAAAAAAAATAGGGAAGAAGAAATAGCGGAAAAGCTCCGAATCCCTCCAGGAAATCGGTGTTTATCGGTGTTCATCCGTGGTTATTTTTTTCCCTCGCGTGAACGGCTACGATTTTTAGGCGGCATTTTGCAGGTGCCGTTGTTTCAGCTCTTTGCGATGCCTAGCGTTTCCGTCAATCTTGGGCTGTCGCAATAAACGGTGGGGCTCTGCCGGGGGATAAAATCGGGCAAAAGTTCGCCCGAACAATCCCCCAGCAGAGCCGAGCCCTACGGTAGCTGCTACGATGGGGAAGTTCGAGTACACTTTTTTTCCATCAACCGTCGAGCCACCGATGAACTCCGTCGACCCATCGATACCCGAGCCACCGCCACTACCGTCCACTCGTAAGGCTTGGCAATTCAGTTTACGAAGTCTGTTTTTCACCACGACGGCAGTTGCCTTTTGGTGTGGCTTGACTGCAATGCTGCCTGGCGTTCTTAGCCACATGCTGCTAGGTGGCCTGTGGCTGGGAATTACTGGTTGGCTACTGACAGGGCTTGTTTTTGCGAGAGGAGACACGCGTGCTTTCTGTATCGGTGCTGCCGTCGTTGTGACCTCGACCTGGACGGGGATGGGCGGGCAGTTTCTCGAAGCTTTTCGCACATTGGGGGCCCTCTTGGCGCAAGGGCTGGCGGTGCCTTACTCAGAAGGCTTATCCTCAGTTCTACTTTGGTTCAAGCACTTAGCGCTGCTCGCGACAGCCATCGCCAACGGCTGGTTTTGCATCCGCGCCCGCCGCTATTTCGAGCAGCAAGCTGCCGATTGACCAAGCCGCTACCGCTTCGCCAATCAGCAATTACCGAGTTTGCAAGGAAGTTCGCGAGAATGGCCCTTGCGGCGGAGGCGATCGCCCCTACAATTCGGGCTCGTCTGAAAGGAGTCGCCAGTCTCTCTGGGATAGAGTCATCTTCCCCCCCCCATTAAATTGGACACAGGGAAAAACTGGAATTTTCTCCCCAAAGCCCTTTGACAGAGTTGGGAAACTCGCTATGATTTGAGATTCCCACCCACTGACCGATTTGGACAGGCGGAGGGACGAAGTGAACAGAGGCCGTTGACGCGAATCGCATTCTTGTCAACAGCCTCCGCTCACTTCTTGGTGAGTAGGGTGTCGGTGAGTAAGGTTTCAAGTTGAAACGCTACGAAGCCGATGTAGAGTAGTCGGCCCTCTGGGTCGGATTGATCTTTGACAATTTGGTAAAAATACTAGCAAGAGTGGCATCTGAATTCCGTTCAGGCGTTTTTCTAAGTTAAGGTTTTGGTTCAATTCGGCATTTGCCGCGTCGGCCACAACCGCTACTTGTGAAACTACTGAATACGGTTTTCCTTTGTCCTTAGATTACAAGAAATCAAACAAGCGTTGCTCGGAGGCCTCTCAGAGAGCCTTTTCAGCAAACCTCCGTCAGAACAGTTCTGACGAAGGCAAGCAGCTTTGGCGAAAGTCGCTAAGGTGAAAAGGGGTAAAACTGAGACGCAAGGGCCTCCAATGACTTATAGCGTTTGTTCATTTCTCTAGGTGAGTCGGAAGCGTAAGCGACCGGAGTTCATCAAGAGCTTTGGATAAATGTGGCCAAGTTATTAAGGGCGCATGGGGGATGCCTTGGCATTAGAAGGCGATGAAAGGCGTGGAAGTCTGCGAAAAGCTCGGGGGAGCTGACAAACAAGTGATGATCCCGAGATTCCTGAATTAACACCGAGTGAATACATAGTTCGGTGTGGCAAACGTAGGGAACTGAAACATCTAAGTACCTACAGGAGTAGAAAGAAAAATCGATTTCCTCAGTAGCGGCGAGCGAACGGGAAACAGCCCAAACCGTGAAGGTTTCCTTCGCGGGGTTGTAGGGCCTTTCACATGAGAGTAAGAAAATTGTCCGGTAACAGAATGTTCTGGAAAGTTCAGCCACAGAGGGTGACAGCCCCGTAAGTGAAATTGGACAATCTCTCGAAAGGTACCTGAGTAGGTCCGGCCACGTGGAATCCGGACTGAATCTACGGGGACCATCCCGTAAGGCTAAATACTCTCTAATGACCGATAGCGAAATCAGTATGGCGACTGAAAGGTGAGAAGAACCCCTGTTAGGGGAGGAATGTGAACCTGAAACCATGCGCTTACAAGCGGTCGGAGCACTATACCAGTTTACTGGGATGTGTGACGGCGTGCCTTTTGCATAATGATCCGGCGAGTTACCGTGTGCGGCTCGGTTAAGGACTTACGGTCCGAAGCCTCAGGGAAACCGAGTCTTAATAGGGCGACAATTGGTCGTACGTGGTAGACGCGAAACCAGGTGATCTACCCATGAGCAGGTTGAAGCGCGGGTTGTACTGCGTGGAGGACCGAACCCACTTAGGTTGAAAACTGAGGGGATGACTTGTGGGGAGGA
>JAADGV010000051.1 GCA_013152205.1 Planctomycetota bacterium | reverse complement strand
CACCCCCGCCGCCACCTACACCTTGCTGGCCGCCACCGCCGCCACCTCCACCCCTGCCACCACCGCCGCCGCCGAATTGTTGCCTAGCGACAGGTACGCCAGCAAACGCTGAGGGTACGAGAATGTTAACTTCGTCTTGGGTTTTATTGGTAAGAACCAACCGGCCCCGGGCGCTGTCACGCGCCACAAACTTGGCGTCGATAATGCCTTGGTCGATTGCGTCGAAGATGTCGACCGACTCAACATTGGCGGTACTGGCCTCGTTCTGATTGGGAGCCTTAGCCGAGGCAAATCCCGGCAGTCCACTTGCAAGTATCGTTGCCACGAGCAGTCGCATTGTTTGTTGTGCCATTTTCATCTGTCGTATTCGCTTATCGAGGATTGGTCTGTTTGCTGCGAAAGCAGCTTTCCAAAAATGTGTCATCGTATAGGTGTGCATCTTATGCTAGTCCCACCACCACTTGTCAGCAGGTAGGTCGGCTAGGCTAACCTCATCCTTGACGGCCTGCACGGTGCCATCTTCGTCTGCAAGTACGTGGTCGGCATCTAAGGCCATTCTCGCTCGGATTTCAACGCCACCTCCGACGGGGGTGGCTAGGCGGTTACCTTTCCACATGCTGTTGACTGCGGACGCAACCTGGCGAGGAGTATTGTAAGTTTCGACGGGATAAATCGACTCGTCGCCTAGCACACTAAAATCCCAATCGGCTTGGCCATAGAGGTCGTGCTTTTGGATAAACGCCGCGGCAACCAGCATGTCGACACAATTGCGTAGTTGCCCGTAGACCGGGGCGGCCTCGGCGATGGCATTGTATTTTTTGCTAAAGGTGCTGGTGAATTTTCGACTAGCACGGTTCTGACGACCCGCTTGCTGTCGGGTGCCATCTCGGCTGACCAGCTCGTCGGTGCCAACCAGTTTGACGCCGTTGCCCACGAATTGAGCAGCAGTGGCATCGTCCGACACTTTGATTCGCTGATAGTCGGGCACAAACCACCATCGGCACATCGCATTGCTCGCAATCGAGCCAAAGCTTGCCAACGATAGGTAGCTCCTCATCCGCACGGGGGGCTGTTCGAGCCCGATGCCGATGAGCTTCATGCGATAGTCGGCTTCAACCATCACTTGGGCGAAGTGCGTGCCGGTGGGAATGCCGCCCAAGGTGATCACTTGCAGACCCAAGCTTCTACGTAAACCTTCGACGATAAACTGTTCGTCGTTGGGGCTGATCTGGCGACCGATTTGGCTGAGGAACTGCTGCATCCGAGTCAGCCCTTCGGGCGTAGCGTCGATCGAGCAGTAAACAAGCGGATTCGATTTTTCGTTGGGCGGGAAGGTTCGCAGGGCAACGATCATATCTTGTAGCTCAAGCACTGGTTGGCCCGACTCGATACCAAGGACTCGGCCAGCGGCGGTCTCGACCCAAGCTTCGGCTGGACCGGCCAGCACAATATCTTGTGTATCCGGGTAAAAGAAGACGTACTCGATACGGGTCAGGCCGGCGAGATGCTTCATCGCTTCGTCGGGGCCATGTCCTTCGTCGATTGCTTTTTTGATGAGGCGGGCCAGTCGAGTTAGCGAAACCTTGCGGAGCTTGCTTGGCTTTGCGATATCGCTATCTAGTTGTGCCAATGCTTCTCGGATGCGTTGCCGTACCAATTGACCCGAGGCGTCGACTTCAGCAAGCCCTCGCAGCACACCATTGGCATCGACGGAAACTCCAGAGGTGATACCGGCTCCGATGGTGTTGCCATCGCCACCATCGCCACCGTCGCCACCATCGCCACCATCGCCACCGCCAGGTTGGCCGTAGCAGACGTGTGTGCTTGTCAGGGTCAACAAGAATAGTGCTACGCAAATCGTGCCGACGATGCGCGAGTAAGACGCGACAGGTGCTTGATGTGTGTACAACGAACGTAAACGAAACAACATAATGACCTCTGAAATCGCTAGTAAACTCTGTTCCGGGTTGCCGGTGGTTTGGGCAAGAAGGGCCGAACTAGGTAGATCGGGCCAACTTTGATCTTAATTTGAGGAGCCAGTTGAGGCAAGGAATTCGACCTCTTTCGTCGGGGATAAGTGCAAAGAGTATGCCTATTGGGGCTGTTCTCGCGAATTTTGGCATTTTGACGGCGTAACCGAAGGGGGGCAAACATCAAAACTTCCCTCAAATTGGCAGGGAAAATCCTACGAGGCACCGCGGCTGCTTTCAGGATCAACCCCACGAAAGACTGAGGGCAAAGGAAACACGGCGACTTCATATTCAGACCACATGGTGTAACCGGCATAAAGGAACCACTTACGTTCCCAAAACTCCCCATCCATGTTGATTATTGGCAACACTTGCTTTCCTAGGCGTTACATTTTACCAGGCAATAACTGCCATCGTTGGCGAAACCGCCAACTGCCCAAACTAGTCGAGCCTACAGAAAGCCAAGGTCTTCCGCCCGAAATGGTCTCTCAACCCCCTCAACATCGAATCTGGCGTTATGCGGCGATCGCCGTATGCGCGGTGGTGATTGGTGGATGTGCGGGGCTGCCTCGGATCGACCCTACCGGCGAAAGGGTGTTTATCTGGCCACGGCAGCAGGCACAGCCGGTTGCCCCCTCGGTTGGCAATGCCCAAGTGTCGCCCGTGTTTACCGATCCCGTGTTCCCGGCTCCGACGTTGCCGCCCACGATTGGCGCATTGCCGGTTGGGGCTCCCCCTGTGCCCCAGGATACTCTCTCGATCACGCCCCAACGAGTGCTCGCACCGGTTGGGAGCGAAGTGATACTCAAGGCGGGGCTATGTACACGAGAGAAGTTTTTACTAACCAAGACACGCATTGATTGGCTCATTGCTCGGGAGAGTGCCGGCGAATTTGTTTCGCTAGGTGGCCGCGGTTGGTTACAAAATCCACTGATGCCTTGGAACAAACCAAAGAAGATCGACAATCAATACGCGACCGGCTACTCGGCCAAAGTGCCGCTGACAATTACTCGCGGTACGCAAGATCCTCGCGACGATGTCCAAGTCGAGCCGGGCGAGGCCTGGGTAAGTATCACCTCGCCGGTCGAAGGGACGAGCCATATCACGGCCATGACGCCTGAGATTGAGACTTGGTCGCAGCGACGAGCAACCGCAACGATTTACTGGGTCGACGTCCAATGGTCTTTCCCCCCGGCTTCGATTTCGGCGGATGGGTCGCAAGTTTTGACTACCACCGTACGCCGTCAAACCGATGGCACACCGCTTGAGGGATGGATCGTACGGTACGAAGTGGCGGGTGGCGGGGGTTCGCTACGCGGCACGGGGTCCGACCAAGTCGTCGAGGTTCGAACCGATGGCAACGGCAAGGCGAGCATTGATGTCACGCCAACAGGCGAGGGTGGCAATACGACCCAAATTAAAACGCAGGTGGTTCGGCCCGAGCGTTATCGAGATAGCGACGCTCCGCAATTGATTGTTGCGAACGGCGAAACAACGATCAATTGGAGCGGTTCGGGGACGCCCTATTTGCCGCCCCCCGACGATCTCGGCAGCCCACCGCCAATGAATACTCCCCTTACCACGCCTTTCACTACCCCCCCTCCACAGCCGGCCCCGCCGGCTGTCAATCTTAAGCCAGTCTTGGAAGTCGAGATTTTTGGAGATGCAGAAGCTCAGGTTGGCGGTATCGCTAACTTCGAGGTCGTGATTAAAAACGTGGGGAATACCGTGGCAACCGGAATCGAAATGCGAGATCGGTTTGATCCAGGTTTAAGTCATCCTGGCGACAGCCTAGGAAGTCAGGAAATACGAAAAACTTTCTCGCAGACGATTGCTCCTGGGGCTTCGATTCAAGAGAACCTAAAGTTTAATGTTGGGCGAGCTGGGAAACTTTGCCATGTGGTAACCGTAACCAGCCAAGGGGGGACCCCAATTCAGAAACAAGCATGTGTCAATGTGGTCCAACCACTTCCGCCTTCGCGAGATGTTTTGCCCGCCGGGCCACCAAGCGCCAATGTGGTACCGCCGGGGACAGCTCCAGGAGGAGGGACTTTAGCAGTAGAGATTATCCCGTTATCTGCCAGTGAGTTGCGAGTCAGCCAGCTAGCACGATATCAGATTGTTATCGCCAATCGAGCATCAACTCCCGACGAGCAGGTAAGGCTCGTCGTTACTTTTCCGCCTGAACTAAGGCCGGATGTCTCAGCCGTTAGTAATAGTGCAAAGGTAGGCGCCCAAATGGTTGGCAATCAATTGCAATTCCAGCCAGTGGCTCAACTTCAGCCCGGCGAGAAAATCGACTTTGTCATTCCTGTTAGCGTGAATCAGCAGGGGACGAGGAATATCACGGCAGAAGTTACCAGCCGAAGTGTGACAACGCCAATTCGAGACGTAGAACAAGTCACAATATACGGTCGCTAAGTTCGAGTTTTAGAATTCCCTCGCCTCGTAAATTGTAAAATCGGTTGAACATGAGAGGAGCTAGGATCTGGGGGCTGGGGAGTGAAACGACCCATTTTCCTAGTCCCCAGTTCCTAGCTCCTAACCCCTTTTTCAATTTCTAAACACGTTCTAAGGCTCGTCACAGCCGTTGTCTCGTGCGACAATGGGCCGCGTCATGCCCCGCTACGCACTTTTACGCCACGAATGCCCGCCCGACTACGAAAAACCCAGCCATTGGGATTTTATGGTCGAGCAAAACGGTGTGCTCTTAACGTGGGAAGTGCGAGAATTGCCCAAGCTGTGGGGCGAGGCACTTGCCGTAGCCACTTCTGATGCTGCGGCTGTGCCGGTCTTTCTGTTAGCCGACCACCGTCTTGCCTACCTCGACTACGAAGGCCCGATTTCAGACGGTCGTGGGAACGTTACCCGTTGCGATCATGGGAATTACCAACTGGTAGACCAGGGTAGAACGCTGCTAGAGGTCCGATTATCTGACGGGAAATTGTGCGGGTTAGTAAAACTAACGTGCGCCGACGACGCTTGGCAGCTCACCGTCAGTGCGGCTACGGAGACTGTTTAGCATCAAGGATCGGGGGCGATTTCTCTTCTGCTGCCATCGGTTGGGGAAGACTGCGAGTGCTGCCTGATAGGTAGAGTTCGCCTTCGTGAAATTCTACGACGTCGAGGCGGCGTTCCACCTTGGGGGTCGAAAGCAGCCCGGTCAGAGGGATCAAGGCGACCGGGTCGCCGTCTTGCTGCGTCCAACGTATGGCAATCTGCTGCTGCCGGGCTCCGTCGGTGATGGCCTCGACGATTTTTGCCATCGGAAATGGCAGTGTGCCGACATGGGCTTGAAGCAGTCGCAACGCGACGATGTCGGTGCCATCGATCACCGCACTGGCACGCAGGCTGAGGACCGAGTTAAGATGATCATCCTGATAACGGAAGCCGAGCGCCGCAATTCCGTCGGAGAATGCCACTCGGGGATCAGAGACAGCTTCGGGTAGCAGGCCGGGGAATTTCTCAGTCAGCGACGAGGCCAGCCAACCATTGACTTCGTCGTCGGAAAAGGCGGCCTGCCAGTGGCTTTGCTCAGCAGCATCGCTGACAAGTGCCGAGACGCGACTTTCCATTTCAAGACTGGCGCTGATATGCGTGTCTGGGTCGACTTGGAGTGCTGCTGAGTAGAATGGCTGGACTTGGTGGATGGCCCATTTGCCATAGAGGAATAGCCCGGCAATGATCGCCGCTAGGCTTCCGGCAACTGCAATCGAGAGACGCACACGACGGGACATCGTCAACCCTCTTCCTTCGGCGGCAGGGCCGCAGCCCATGCGAGCTACCGCTCGGCTGGAGTGGTCCACTCCCGTTGGTCGCTCGGCAAACATGTGTGCGCCGTGCGCGCATGTTACGAAGTAAGACATTACAGCGTTAGCGGCCCAGGACGATTTCAAAGTCACTGTGGGAGACGCCTCCCACAAGCACTGAGAAAGGTAAAATCGATCGCCAACCCTCTGGGAAAGCGTAGGAAGCAGCCCGGCAAGCGTCAAGGATGCTAGCTGTTAGGTCTCGTTCGCCTGCAGTTTCAGCAGTTATCACGTCGACTACAGCATGATATGTCAGCTGGCGTTGACCACGCTTCTCTATCCACTTAGATTTTACCTCTCTTAACGTATTATTTCCCTCCCTGTGCGCGCCTATTTCCCGAAAATGACGACCCTGATGAACGAGACTACCGACAATCAAGAAACTTCGCCCTCGGTGCTGGAGGCGGCTCGACGCGAGAAAATGAAGCGTCTGGTCGATCTGGGGATTGATCCGTGGGGGGGGCGGTTTGATGATCGCACCTTGATTGGCGACATTCGTGCGCGAGATGTCGAGATTGTTTATCGCACCGAAGACGGTACCGAAGTGCCGCTGCCCGACTTTGAAAATGCCCCTGAGGATTTTAACTTTCGCCAATGGAAGGCCGACCAAGGCAAGGGCGCAATGGTGGGTCCGCAGGTGCGAGCTGCGGGGCGGATAGTCTTGCATCGCGACAAGGGCAAGCTGCACTTTGTCGACATCCGCGACATGACGGGCGATATCCAGTTGATGATCGGTAAAAAACAGGTTGGTGACGATTGGGCTGTTGTCGAGCAACTTGACCTGGGCGACATCATTGGTGTGGATGGCATGCTCGGCCGGAGCAATACGGGTGAGCTGTCGATCTTTGCCGAGCGAGTCCACTTTCTAACCAAGTCGATCGAAACGCCACCCGACAAGCATGGCGGGCTACAAGATCCAGAACTCCGGCAACGACAGCGGTATCTCGACTTGATTCACACCGAGGGGATGCTGCCACGGTTTCTCAATCGTACGAAGATTGTGCGATCGATTCGCGAGACTTTGAATACCGAAGGCTTTGTCGAAGTGGAGGGGCCGACGTTGCATTCGATTGCCGGCGGGGCGGCGGCTCGACCGTTTTCTACCCATCACAATGCACTTGATATCGATTTGACGCTACGAATTGCGTTGGAGTTGCATCTCAAGCGACTGATGGTGGGTGGCATCGAACGCGTCTACGAAATGGGCCGCGTCTATCGCAACGAAGGAATCGACCAAAGCCACAACCCTGAGTTCACCATGTTGGAGGTTTATCAAGCCTATGGCGACTACCGCTCGATGATGGATCTCACCGAAAAATGTATCTGCGAGGCGATCGAAGCGACAGGACAGTCGTTTCAATTGCAGTGGGGCGGCGAGACGGTTGATTTTACTCCGCCCTTCGAGCGTCGGACCTATGATGAACTGTTCCAGGAACATGCGGGCGTCGACCCTTCGTCAGAAAGCGAAGTCGCCAAACTAGCGGAGTCGTTGCACATTGAAACTGCAGGGCGGCATCCCGACGTGATAAAGAATGATGTCTTCGAGGCGAAGGTCGAAGATGCGTTGGCAGGCCCGATTTTTGTGATCGACTACCCCAGCAGCATCTGCCCCTTGACCAAGCGGAAACGCGACAATCCGGCCATTGCCGAGCGTTTTGAGCTTTTTGTGCGCGGGATGGAAATCGCCAATGCCTATACCGAATTGAACGATCCCGACTTGCAGGAAGAGCTTTTCCGCACCCAATTGGCGGGCCAAAGCGAAGAAGACTCGATGGCAAAGATGGACACCGATTTCATCAGGGCCTTACGCTACGGAATGCCGCCCGCGGGCGGATTGGGGATCGGCATCGATCGGCTCGCAATGTTGTTGACCAACACAGAATCGATTCGCGATGTGATTTTGTTCCCGTTACTACGACCAGAGGCGAAGATGTGAAATGTTTGGTTGCGGTTCCCGGTACATCAACAATCAAACATTCCACATCAAACATTAAAAAAGCATTCCAAGGATGGAAAGTATGTATAAATTTCTTCTCTGCTGGCGATACCTTCGCACACGCTATATTGCGCTGATTTGCATCGTGAGTGTGATGCTAGGCGTAGCGACGATGATTGTCGTGAATAGCGTGATGGCTGGCTTTACCAGCGAGATGCAGGCCCGCATGAATGGCATGTTGGGTGATATTATTTTCGAGAGCGTCTCGATGGATGGGGTTTCTGACGCGCCTAGCCACATGGCCAAGATCAAAGAGATTGCCGGCGATACGGTTGTTGGAATGTCGCCGACGGTTGTGGTTCCGGCGCTGATGTATATCAAGATCAACGGGCAAATTTCTACTCAGCAAGCAATGATGGTGGGGATTGATGCTGAAACCTACGCCTCGGTAAGCGATTTTGGAAACTACCTACAACATCCGGGTAACCGCGAAAAGCTGGAGTTTACACTGCGAGATGGCGGCTACGACGTGCTCGACCACCAAGCTCCGACCGGCGAGGAAGTAAAACCTCGCACGCAGATGGAACACGCCGGGTGGTACTATCGGAGATACAAAGCTCGAATCGAAAAACAGCGGCAAATGATTACGGCTTCGCCGGCGCCTCGGCTTGAAACGAATCAAGGTGGGACCGTCGACCCGTTTGCTCAGCAAGCAGCGGCCAATGGCGAACCTCAAGGCAAAGATTTCGATCCTGCCGTTGACACCCATCCGGGCATTGTCTTGGGGATTGGTATGTGTGGTTACCGAACGGTCGATGGCACCGACCGGTTTTTTGCTTTGCCGGGTGATGATATCGACATCGGCTTTCCGAAAGCGTCTTTGCCGCCTGAGTTAATGAGCGGGTCCTACACGATTGTCGACTTCTATGAAAGCAAGATGAGCGAATACGACACAAGCTTTATGTTTGTGTCGTTAAAAGACTTACAGAAAGACCGAGGGATGATCGACCCAGAAACGGGAATCGGGAAATTCACGGCCATTCAGATCAAGCTGCAACCAGGCGCGGATGCGGATGCCGTGCGTGACCAGCTTCGCGACCATTTCCCCGGGCAGTTTTATCGCATCTCGACTTGGCGAGACAAGCAGGGGCCGTTGTTGGCAGCCGTGCAAATGGAAACGGCGGTGCTCAATGTGCTGTTGTTTATGATCATCGCAGTGGCCGGTTTTGGTATCTTGGCCATCTTCTACATGATTGTGGTCGAGAAGACCCGCGACATTGGCATTCTCAAGTCGCTGGGGGCTTCGGGCCCTGGCGTGATGGGAATCTTTCTTGGCTATGGTTTGAGCTTGGGGTTCGTGGGGGCAGGCGTTGGGTTGGGGATGGGGCTCCTGTTTGTCACCTACATCAACGAAATCGCAGGTTGGCTGGGCCAATTGACCGGCACGCCGGTGTTCGACCCTTCGGTTTATTACTTCTACAAGATTCCAACGATCGTGAACCTCTTTACGGCAACTTGGATTTGTGTTGGAGCTGTTGTCATTTCGGTATTGGCCAGTGTATTGCCCGCCCTGCGGGCTGCCCGACTTCACCCGGTGAAAGCGTTACGTTATGAGTAGATTGCAAGAACCCACCTCCCCGAGGTTAAACAGTCTGTGGGCAACAGCTGGGCAGGCGAGCGGCGGTTCGGCGGCTCCGGCAGTCGTTCCACACATGGCCACGCATGGGCTGTTTAAGAGCTATCGTAAGGGGCCGTTGGGGATTCCTGTGCTACAGGGCATCGACATGACGGTCAACAAGGGCGAGTTTCTGGCGATTGTTGGCCAAAGCGGCTGTGGTAAGAGCACGCTTTTGCATTTGCTGGGGACCCTTGATCAGCCTGATGCTGGCGAGGTGCATTTTGAGGGTAACCGCATCGACAATCTGCCGAGCAGGAGTCGCGATTTGCTGCGAAACCGCCATTTTGGGATGATTTTTCAGTTCTATCATTTGCTGCCCGAGCTTTCGACGCTTGAAAATGTGCTTGCCCCCGCGATGATTGCTGAGAGTACGTTTGGCTATTGGAGGAAGCGAAAAATGTATCGCCAGCGGGCCGAAGAGCTGCTGGAGATGGTTGGATTGGGCCATCGCATGAAGCATAAGCCTCGCGAACTTTCGGGCGGCGAGATGCAGCGTGCGGCAATCGCTCGGGCTTTGTTGGCTGAGCCGAGGGTGCTGCTGGCCGACGAGCCGACGGGCAATCTCGATCAGGCGACCGGCGAGCCGATTATGGCGACATTGCGAGAGTTGAATCGCGAGCAAAAGCTCACTATAGTCATGGTGACACACGACTCGTGGATTGCCGGACAAGCCGACCGCGTGGTGCGACTGGTGGAAGGCCGTATTCAAGCCGAACCGCCGGTGCGAACTTAGAGTCCGTATTTTCGTCTTTTGGAAAGCTAGTGGCTAACATTCTTGAATTTCTATCTCGCAGATAAGCAGTTTCCAAAGTCCTGAAAAAGCATATTCTTCTCTATAATTGATTCCATTCATGTCGCGACAAGTTTATATCAACGGCAGCTTTGTGCCTCAGGAACAGGCGACCGTTAGTGTCTTCGATCATGGTTTGCTGTATGGCGACGGGGTCTTCGAGGGGTTGCGTAGCTATAGCGGCAAGGTGTTTCGGCTTGAGGCGCATGTGCGCCGCCTTTACGAGTCGGCGTCGGCAATCAGTCTTGAGATTCCGATGTCGCAGGCCCAGATGTGCGAGGCGATCGATCTTTCGGTTTCAAAAAATGGAATTGATGATGGTTACATTCGTGCCGTGGTTACCCGAGGAGTTGGCACCCTGGGGCTAGACCCCAATCGTTGCAGCAATCCTCAGGTGATTATTATTGCGGATACGATCGCCCTTTATCCCCAAGAGCTTTACGATCAGGGGCTCGAAATTATCACTTCCAGCGTGATTCGCAATCATCCTGCAGCGCTGAGCGCTCACATTAAGTCGCTGAATTATCTAAACAACATACTGGCAAAAATCGAAGGCTTGCAGGCAGGGTGTATCGAGGCGCTGATGCTCAACCACAAAGGCGAAGTGGCTGAGTGTACGGGCGACAACCTTTTTTTGGTGCGTGATGGTGTGCTGCTCACTCCGCCACTGGATGCCAGTATCCTAGGTGGCATCACCCGCGACGCGGTGATCGAGCTGGCCCGCGGGGCTACGATCGAGGTGCAGGAAACGGCTCTTACCAAGGACGACGTTTACTCGGCCGACGAGTGCTTTCTGACCGGCACCGCAGCCGAGGTGATTCCGGTGGTCAAGGTCGACAGCCGCTTGATAGGTACGGGCAAGCCCGGGCCGGTGACGCTCGACCTGAAAGACCGCTTCCACCGTTTGGCTCGTTCTTAGTGTGAATACGCCTTCTGCCCTGCCCTGCTGGAAGTGTGGGCGTTTTGGCTAAGCCGCGAGCGGCTGGGGGACTTTATTGGACAAAATTGTGTTGGTTGGTGCTTCTATACCAGCGTATGCTGGGTTAGTTTTGGCACGAAATGCGGGGGAGGCTCATTGGGGTGGACAAAAGGGATTGCGGAATGCGGAAATCGGAGTGCGAAAGGGGTGGATATTGTCCATTTTGGTTGGTAGTTGCTGGGCGCTGGGAAATGACGAAATCTGAATGACGAAAAGCTGATTGCTAACGGCTAACAGCTAATCGCTATTGTCTCAGATGTGGTGGCCTAATTTCAACTGTAAAAATTGGCTGGTTTTTTTTGAGGGGGGGATGTTGGGGTGACGGGCTATTGGTGCATAAAACCTGCATTGATGAGTGCCGGCCAACAAAGTCCGCTTGACACGTTTTTTCTTGTAGGGTGTGTGGCGACGCCTAATTTGGTGCGTTATTCGGGAGTAATGCGTTAACGTCAGTTCGGCTTGGTGCTGCGAAGTGAACGCACCATTCACCCTTCGGTGGGTTTCGCTTCGCTGCACCCACCCTACCTGCTGAAAAAACCGCGGCTTCTGCTCGCGGCTAGTATGGCTTTGCAATCCTCTTGTGTCTTGCCTTCGGACCCAAATTGCCTAACCTTGTTTTCGTTTCGGCTTCTTGGGCTTCTTTTTTTTCTCGCTATCGAACAATGGGAAGTGTTGGCTGGGCACATGTGCTTCGGCCATCAGTTTTTTCATTTCTGCGACTCGCTCAGGATGTTCGACAGCCACATCGTGCTGCTCGGCAATATCGGTGGCAAGATTGTAAAGTTCGATTTGCATTCTGCCTTTGAAAATTTTCTGTCGAACGGCCTTCCAGTCACCTACACGAATGGCTTGTTGGCCGCCATAGGCAGGGAACTCCCAGTAGAGATAGTCGTGGTCTTGCTGGTTGCCTTGCGCAAGTAATGTTGGAGCAAAACTGATTCCATCGATTTCGCTTGGCGGTGCTGTATCGACGACCTCGCAGAGCGTCGGTAGCAGGTCCCAAAATGCCGCTTGGTGATCGCTTTTACTGCCTGCTGCGATCTGCTTTGGCCAGCGAGCGACTAATGGGACGCGGATGCCGCCTTCGTAAACAGAACCTTTGCGGCCCCGCAGAGGGCCGGTGGAGTTGAAGAAAACCGAGTCGGAACCGGCCAGCCGATTATAGGCAGGACCGTTGTCGCTTGTGAACATGATGATCGTGTTGTCGTCGAGCCCGAGGTCTTGGACAAGCTTCATGATCATGCCGATGTCGCGATCCATGTGGGTTACCATGGCTGCGTAGCCGGCCCTTGGATACGGATGTTGGATGTAACCACGGTGCTTGTATTCTTCTTCGGGGATTTTGTCTTTGTACCAAGCAAGCGATTCAGGTGGCACTTGGATGCCGAGATGTGGGATCGCAAACGGTAAATAGAGGAAGAACGGGCGGTCTTTGTTTTCGCGAACAAATTGCAAGGCGACTTCGGTAAACTTATCCTGCGAGTAGGTTTTGCCGTGAAGCGTTCGATCGTTTCCGGGCAACGGCTCTTTTACTTGATTTCGCCACAAGAACTTCGGGTAGTGGTTGTGGGCGTGGCGTTGAGCGTTAAATCCGTAGAAAAGATCGATGCCTTGCTGATTTGGATCGCCTGTTGTTCCGACGTGCCCGAGGCCCCATTTGCCGATGGCCGCGGTTGCGTAGCCGCGAGATTTCATGAGTTCGGCAAGCGTAACCTCTTCGGAGGGCAACGGGAATTGCCCGGGAAATTCCCAACCAAATTTTTCTCGCATGTGCTGAAGGTGCTTGGCCGAAAAGTTGTTCCGGACGACCGCGTGGCCTGGGTGTTTACCAGTCATCAACATGCAGCGAGACGGAGCGCAAACGGGCGAACCGCTATAGAATTGTGTGAACTGGATTCCTTCTTCGGCAATGCGATCGATATTGGGAGTTCTGATGATCTTCTGGCCGTAGCAACCTAGCTCGCCGTAGCCCAAATCGTCGGCCACAATCAGCACAATGTTTGGTGGGCGGTTTTCTTCTGCCCAGGTCGCCATATTTACCACCATGAAGGTGATGAGCAACACGCACCAAGCTGCAAAACGAGGGAGCAGGGGCATCGTAACTTCCTTTCAGAGGTTCTATGGCAGTGCAACTTTCAAAAATGCGTGACCGTAGTACTACAGCGCAGGGGCAGGTTAACCACGACGACACAACGGGCACGACGTGAAGCTAGCATATAACATTGAAGTCGCCTGCGAAGCAATTCAAATGAGAGCGATTTTCTCAAGAAACAACATTTGCCGCATTTTGGTAGACTCCGAACCGTGGAATATACCTAAAATCCAGTCTTCTTTCGTCGTGTTCGTTGTGTCGTCGTGGTTCAACCTTGCGCAGTAGCGGTAGGTAGTGCTATTCTTCGTCAGATCGTAAGTTGGCTATCACCGAGTAATCTTCCAAAGTGGTGGTGTCGCCCACGGTCTCTTTGCCGGCGGCTATATCCTTGAGCAAACGACGCATAATCTTGCCGCTGCGAGTTTTTGGCAAGGAAGCGGTGAAGCGGATATCGTCGGGTTGGGCTAGCGCGCCGATCTCTTTTCGGACGTGTTGCTTGAGTGCTTGTCGCAGATCGTCGTTGGGTTCAGCCCCGGTGACGGTGACAAAGACGGCGATCGCTTCGCCCTTGAGATCGTGAGGTCGCCCTACGGCTGCTGCCTCGGCAACATTGGGGTGCGAGACCAACGCACTTTCGATTTCGATGGTACTCAATCGATGCCCAGAAACATTCAGGACATCATCAATGCGGCCCATGATCCAGTAGTAGCCATCGTCGTCGCATCGTGCGTTGTCGCCAGCTAGATACTGCCCGGGGAATTTGCTCCAGTAGACTTCTTGGTAGCGTTCTTCATCGCCCCAGATGCCGCGCAACATGCCGGGCCAAGGGTGGGTAATGGTGAGCATGCCGCCTTGATTGGTGCCGACGGGTTGACCGCCTTCGTCGACGATCGCGGGAATGATGCCGGGCAGGGGTTTGGTGCAACTGCCGGGTTTGGTAGGAATGGCGCCAGGAAGCGGGCTCATCATGATGCCGCCTGTCTCGGTTTGCCACCAGGTGTCGACGATCGGGCAGCGCTCGCCGCCGATCTTTTCGTGGTACCACATCCATGCTTCTGGGTTGATCCCTTCGCCCACAGTGCCGAGCAGTCGTAGGCTTGAGAGGTCGTGTTTCTCGACGTGTTGGTCGCCCCATTTGATAAATGCGCGAATCGCCGTGGGAGCCGTATAAAAAATGGTGACCTTGTACTTCTCGACGATTTCCCAAAAACGCCCTTCGTCGGGATGGTTGGGCGCGCCTTCGTACATGACACAAGTTGCGCCTGCCGACATGGGGCCGTAGACGATGTAGCTATGCCCGGTGATCCAACCGCAATCAGCAGTACACCAATAGACGTCGTCGTCGCGATGGTCGAAGACCCACTGGAACGATTTTTTTGCGTAGAGATTGTAGCCAGCAGTCGTGTGCTTGATGCCCTTTGGTTTGCCGGTCGAACCGCTGGTGTAAAGAATGAACAAAGGTGCTTCGCTATCGAGTGGCGTCGCGGGGCAATCGTCTGAGGCCTCGGCCATGAGGTCGTGCCACCATAAGTCGCGGCCTTCTCGCATCTCGACATCGTCGTTCACGCGTCGAAGCACAATGCACTTCTCGACGGTCGGCGACTTGGCCAGCGCTTCGTCGACAGTTTGTTTTAACGCGAGTGCCTTGCCGCGGCGCCAGCCAGCGTCGGCGGTGATTTGTAGCTTGGCTTTGGCGTCGTTATTTCGATCGGCGATCGCCTCGGCTGAAAAGCCGGCGAAGATGACGGAGTGGACCGCCCCGATTCTCGCACATGCAAGCATGGCAATCGCCAGTTCGGGCACCATGGGCATGTAGATCGAAACCACGTCGCCCTGCCCTACACCCAGCTTTTTCATGCAGTTGGCAAATTTACAAACTTCTTGATGCAGTTCTGCATAGGTGAGCGTAAGGCTATCGCCTGGCTCGCCTTCCCAGATAATCGCCGTTCGGTCGCCGTTGCCTGCCTCGATATGACGATCTAGGCAGTTGTAGCTGACGTTGGTCTTGCCACCGACAAACCACTCGGCGTACGGCTCGTTCCAGCGGAGGGCTTCGGTAAAAGGCTCAAACCAATGCAGCTCTTCGCGGGCGAGGTCTGCCCAAAACGCGGCCGGATCGGCCTTGGCTTGGTCCCAAAGTGCCTGATATTCGTCGAGCGACTTGATCCGCGACTTGGCAGAGAATTCTGCACTCGGCGGGAATAGCCGTTCCTCTTTCATGACCGTGTCGATTTGTCCGCCGTGGTCAGCCATCTGATTTGCTCCAAGCCTGAAAAGTAAGAAATGCCGAACCGTGATTTTACCGGCCTGGGCGTGCAGAGCAAGTTGCCACACTCCTCATTTAGGCAAAAGCAGACATTGGAGGCTCTCATAACGCGACTGTGTTCCGTCGATTTTGAGAAATTAAGCCGCACGTGTAGAATGTGGCAGTCGTCGCGAAACCTATGATATTGACAAAATACGCAATGACCATGAAAAAGAATCACGCGCTGATAAGCCCGTACTATCGCAAGGCGGCAGTGGTCGCCTTGGGAGTGCAGATACCGATCTCGATCTTCTGTTTGCTGCTATTAGATTCCGGTCGCATAGCGCGGATATGTGGATCAGCCGTATTCGTATTCTGGATTACCGCTGCACTGATTGCCATTCAGCGTCCCTGGGCGCCCACCTCGGCAGACCTTTGGTATTGGCGGTGGGGGTTTGTTCCGTGCTTTGTTTTTGCGATCGCGTTGGCAGCGTTTCTTTATTGAGTGCGTTGATTCGCTTGAGCAACCTACGGTCGTGGATCTGAAACCACAGGTAGTCTTCCCAAGCCGACTCCGTAAAAACCAGTCTCATTGCTCATCCAGTTTACGTTCGACGGCATTACCAGCCTGCGCCTCAGCAATCGACTTGCTCAGATGGGCGGCGTTGGCAGGACTCTTGAGCAGATAGGCCGTTTCTTGCCAAGCAGTAAAATCGTCCAACGGCATTAGTACGACGCTGTCGCCCGATCCTAACTCGACAATAGTCGGCTCCGCATCAGCGATTACCTTGGCTGCAAGTTGCCGGAGATCTTGCGTCGAATTGTCGAGATTGATGCTATTCATTCGCTTACTTCGATTCGCTCCTAGATAGATTCAGCAGTATCAACATTATACCCAACAAGAAGCTCACTTGGTACGGCGGCCTAGGAAACAAAACTTCCGAATAGCTCGGCGACGGTACATGAGAACCCGGGCAGGAGCTGGTCGTCGCCGACTAGATTGTCGCCTACGGCGTATACGCTTATGTCAGTCGCCGAGCGGTGGATTGTTACCGATTGTAACTGAGAATTGACAATCCAGACCTCTTTTGCTCCTGCGGTGAGCCATGCGCGAATCTTTTCGCTGACTTCTCCCGTGCGATCGTCCGGAGATAGGACTTCAACCGCGAGATCCGGCGCACCGGGCCAGAATGCTTCTTCAGGGTCGCTCGTAGGCAGACTGGCATTAGAAATGAATGCGAAATCCGGGGCACGCACGGTGTCTGGATCGCGAGCTATCAAGAAACCTGTTTCTGCGCCAAAGGATTTCCCCAGTTTATGTTTCTCAATATGGGGAGCAAGACGACAATGAATCGTACTCACAACCTCCCCGTGCTTCCAACCGGCGGGAGACATCATGCGAACTTCCCCTTCTACCAACTCACAGCGTCGCCCTTGATAGGGTGGCTGAAGCAACTGGTCGGCGGTCACGGCGACTGTTGTGGACATGGTTTAATTTTACCACAAATTGGTTCCCCAGATCACGCCAACTGCCCAGGAATTTCCCCAAGAATCAACTCTGGCTCAACCGTTTCTTGGGGGCTTCGTAGAGCATGGCATGTGTTTCTTTCAGCCAATCGGGTATCTGCTCGGCAAAAGGAGATTTTTTGAGTGCGGTGGTGAGGTCGAATTTGTCGGCATGCGCGGCGTTCAAACCTGGGAACCAATGGCTGCCGTTGCCTAGGAGGTTGTAGCGCATTTTTCCGTACTCCACCATGTCGTACGCTATCGCTAAGTTTCGCAGCCAGAGCATGATTGGCATATTCATGTAGCCGGGGGCGTCTTCCCATCTTGGCAGACCCTCGGCACAGCGGTCCGCGACATCTTCGCCAACCGCCTCAATCAACGCCGCTCGCAAGCGGTCAATAATTGGCGGCAGCAAATCCTCGACCTGATCTAGATAGGGCAGCGCAGTAAGTTGCAAATCAAAATCACTTGGTTGTGCTGCCCCTAAGCTCAGGGTGTGGATTTCGGGCCTCGACAAGCAGAAAAGGCAGTTAAACACCAGCGGATGCAGCGGCTTACAAAGTTCAATCAGTTTGTCTGACGGTTTGTAGAGCATGCCACCTTTGTCGGCGGGGCTGATAATGAACACGCCCATGTCGCGTTGGGTCGCTGCCTCGACGGCAGGCCAGTTGCGTTGGTAGATGTAATACCAATGCAAGTTGACGTAGTCGAATCCGCCGTCCTCTTCGTGGCGAATGGCATCGAGAATAATCTCGGTTGTCGCGTGGGAGGAAAATCCTACATGCCGAATCAAGCCTTCAGCTTGCAGTTGGCGAGCAACGGCCAGGCAGCCCCCTTTGCGTATCGAGTTCCAAAGAAGCTCGTGCGTGTTGATACCATGCAGGCCAAACAGATCAATGTAGTCCAACTGCAAACGATCGAGCGACTCGTAGAACATCTGCCGAAACTTTTCGGGGTCGGCTTGCGGTTCGAGCTTCGTCTGCACGATCAGCTCTTCTCGGGGCAGCTTGGGCAGCACCAATCCCAACTGTCGCTCTGAAGAGCCATAGCTATGGGCGGTTTCGATGTGGTTGATCCCAAGCTCAAGCGATCGGCGGATCGTGGCTTCAAGGTTCGCCTGGTTCTCGGGGGGCACCTCGTCCAGCGGGACGTCCTGCCACTTGTACTGATAGCGCATGCCTCCACAGCTAAAAACGGGCAGCGAAAGTTCTGTGCGTCCGAAGCGTCGATAGAGCATGGCTTTGGTATACCGTCGATCAGCAGTTGTCGGCAAGCGCTGGTCCTAAGCTACGGCAGCTCTCGTAGGAAGATGTTTTTGAACCAGAGCGTGCCATCGTGTTTCTGAAGTTCAATTTGGCCGGTTGGGTAGACTGGTTGATCGCGTTGCCAATAGTTTTCTAATACCACATTGTCGACCACTAGCTGACCATTGAGCTTGATGGTCACGTTCTCGCCTACCATTTTGATATGAAAATGGTTCCATTCGCCCACCGGGCGATCGGCTTTGACCAAGGGGAATCGCTCATGCTCTTTATTATTCCAGAGCGAACCTGAGCCTTTGTCGGCTCCGTTCTTAAAGAAGGGTTCATGCTCGGCATCCCAAATCTGTACCTGTGGGCAGCCCCGCAAGTAGATGCCGCTGTCGCCTGCCGCTTCGATTTTCCAATCTAGCATCAGTTCAAAATTGCCATAATCTTTGGCGGTGCAGATATTCGCTCCCTCTTTCGAGCTATCGTACACCAACGCGCCATCAACGGCTGACCAATGTTCTTGCATCAGGACATCGGCAGAGGCTTGTGCTTCGGCTTGTTTTTCTTCAGAAGTTTCGGCAGCGCGAGTCTTAGGATTGCCGACCAACCCCTTCCAGCCAGCGAGGTCTTTGCCATTGAACAATGCCACAAATCCTTCAGGAGCGACGTTGTTAGCGTCTATTTTTACGTTGGTAATTTTTGCCCCTGTAAATTCGGCCGTAAGTGCGGCGCACTCGTCAACGGTCATCTCCCCTTCTTGCAGCCAAAGGCGATATTTTACGTTTAGCGGCTTGTCTTGGGTCACGTCGGTAACGAAGTACGAGCCGAATCGACCGTAATCACGCTCGCTGTAGCGGGCCGGCTTGGGGTTGGAAGGGTGATCCATGTAAAGGGCCGTATAACGCTTGTCGCCTACGACAAAACTCATTGCATTCCACGGACGATTCGTACACTCTTCGTTCATCGGATCATTGAGATCCTTGTGGTTCCAATTGCGAGTCTCGCCAAGTTTGCCTTTCCCGTCGGTACGAAGGAAATAGGTTTGCCCTTTGGTTTTTTCAGCTACTTCCTGTGCCGCTCGGAACTGAAACCCAGCGTGCTGGGGATCGCCATCCAGGTGAATGGGTTGCTCGCCCACGGGTTCCAAACGCGAGCGAAATTCAAGCAAGGTTCCTTGCACGTCACTGCTCGTGGGTACGCTGCGAACTTCACGTTCTTCGTGAGCAAAGACTTCGCCATCTTCACCGTGCCAGTAGATGGTAGCGGTTCCCTTGTCCAACTTTTCATGCGATTGGAAAGCGCCCGCCCCGCAATGCCAAGTGTCACACTTCTTCCCGTCGCCGTAAGTGATCTTACTGAACCCGTAAAACAACCCACGGTGGTGTGTGTAGAGCCCGCCGGGGCCTTTGGTCAGCAAGACGCTCCCGTCAGGAGCGTACACATCGTGGTACGGTTTGTAGGTTCTTTCCCGAGATTCGGGCGTCGACGTGTCCAAAGTTGGATAATTGTACCCCCACACTTTCCGCTTGCCATCCACCGCTACTGTTGAGGTGACTCCGACAACTTCAAACTCTGGAAGAACGACTGTCGTACCGTCGGCTACCTCGGCGGTGACAGCTTCAAAACTTTGGACAAGAAAAAAACAGACAAGTAGTCCTCGGCAAAAAGAGATAATCACGTGATACCCTTTTGAGATGGTCCTGATGATCCCCAAAAGATAAGGGGAGTAAATACAATACCGCGTCGGTCGCCCAAACGCTTACAGAACCCGTCATCGTAACAAAATGTTTGCGCAAAAACAAAGCCCATGGGCTTACGCCAACGTTGATTGGAAAATCTGGTGGGTCAGGACAGGGCCTCTTCGGTAGCGGCTTCGGCAATATCGAGGGTAAACTCGGCATCCAGCTCCACGTCGTCTGCGGTCGCAACCTCGGCAGATTCAAGCCGAAAGGAGAATGTGTCGTCAGCACGACCATCGCCAAAACTTACCCCTAGCGCGCGAGCCGCTTGGACGGCAGAGCCATTGGCGTCGACCCGTCGAAGAAGATTGACGGCTTCGATGATCGGCACGCTTTCGATTTCTGGCGGTTGGTAACAAACCATTTCGCCAAATCGGCCTTCTTCGACCAATCGGACGGCGTGGGCACCGTATTGGGTGGCTAGTACGCGATCGAATGTGGTTGGTGCGCCGCCACGTTGCAAGTGTCCAAGTACGGATGTGCGAGTCTCTCGATGCAATCGGGTCTCAATTTCATTTGCCACCATATGTCCAATGCCCCCCAGACGAGCCTGGGCACCTAACTCTTCTTTGCCGACAAGGCCGCCTTCAGGTAGTTCGGCACCCTCGGCAACGACAACCAGGGTAAATCGTTTGCCACGGCTTTCGCGGTCAAGGATTTGATGGCAGACGTTCTCGTAGGTCCAGGGAATCTCGGGAATGAGAATGACGTCTCCACCGCCGGCGATGCCGGCATGTAAAGCAATCCAGCCAGCGTGTCGGCCCATCACCTCAAGCACCATGATGCGTTCGTGGCTGGCGGCGGTCGTATGTAGTCGGTCGAGGGCATTCGTAGCACAATCGATTGCACTATCGAAGCCAAACGTAAACGCGGTGGCCGACAGATCGTTGTCGATTGTTTTTGGCACGCCGACTACCGGAATGCCAAATTCGTGAAATTGCTGTGCAACCGCCAGCGAACCATCGCCACCTACGCAAACCAAGCCTTCGATGCCAAGTTGATCGATCGTGGTCTTCACGCCTTCAAGCAACTCTGGGTCGATTTCGACACGATCTGCCACGCCAACGGTGGCAGCAAAGCGGCCCTTGTTCGTCGAGCCGAGAATCGTACCGCCTTGATTCAAAATTCCCGTAGTGTTTTTGTGGGTCAGTGTGATGTAGCGGACTGGATCGTAAAGGCCTTCGTAGCCTTTCAAAAAACCTACACAATCGTAACCAAGCTGGACGGAGGTCTTTACAACACCACGAATCACGGCATTTAGGCCGGGGCAATCTCCGCCACTGGTGAGAATACCAATACGCTTTTTCGACATGCCAATTTCCCTCTTTTTCACGGTAAATATAGAGGCTACGCTTGAGCCCTAAGAATTCAAACAACGCATAGCCATCGGGTTGCGACCCTATGGCTTTCACCCTCGGCTCGCTAATGAGCGGTAACCGCTAAAAGCATAGGCCGAAAAATTTGGCTCCCGTGAGGCGATTGCACTCAAAGAAAAGAAACACTTCGACTAGCGTCCGTGGTTGGGAGCTAATAACCGGCCCTATTCGGTAAAACCGATCCAATTGGCGTAGCTGACACTATTTTTTTCGTCGAAGAATTCGAGAAGCTCGTTGAACCGCGAGCCTGCCCAACATCTGAGCGGCCCCGACCATTTCGGCCGAGTTGATTTTCGACTCTCCCGCTTGGCGATCGGTAAACAAGATCGGCACTTCCGCAAAGCGGGCGTCGAGAAGGTGTAGGTGCCAGAGGATTTCTTCGATATATGCGTAGCCTTCGGCATGAATTTTATCCCAGTTGATCTGACTGAGAAGACTCGTCGCGTACAGGCGGTAGTTGCCGCTGCAATCTCGCACAGGGATGCCGAGCAAGTTACGCGAAGCCAGGTTGATCGCGCGGCTGGCTACTCGTCGCCGCAATGGCCAACCTTCGATGCCGCCGCCAGGGCAATAGCGAGAACCGATAACCACATCCGCATGGTTCGAGGCCTCTAGTATCTTCGGCAAGATTTCAGGCGGATGGCTCCAGTCTGCATCCAGTGTAATTAGCGCCTCGACGCCGCGTTCGACAGCCGTCTGCATCGCGGTACGCAAGGCTGTGCCAAGGCCCAACTTGCTCGGTCGGTGGATACAAGTAAACCACGATTCGCGAGCGGCCATTTTCTCGCACCAAGGGCCGGTACCATCGGGCGAATTGTCGTCGATCACAACAACATTTGCCAGCGGCAGATTCTCGTGTACCGCCTCGACTAGCGAAGGCAAGTTGTCGATTTCGTTGTAGGTAGCCAACGCAACGAGAGTCGACTCCTCTTGGGCCATGATAGAGAAACTTTCAAATCAAAAAAAAGGAACCACAGATGGACACGGATAAACCCAGCGCGGCCTTTGGCCGCAAACAAAAAAGGGAACCGCTAATCATCGCTAAAACACGCTAATAAGTGAAAGGAATGCAATAAACAGGCGTGTCATTGGACATCGGATATTGTGAAAGGTTTCTCCCAGATTAGCAGCCTACCATCCGTGTTCATCGGTGGATAATTCCTCTTGGTGTTTGTTCGCAGGAGTAGTACCTATTAAATTTGGTGTGAGACCAAAAATGAAATACTCGGCTCTACCCAGTACAGGCAGAGTTGCCACCCGACTCTAGGCTACTGAAGAGCTGACGGAATTGTCCGCCTGGAACAATTTCGGCTTTCGAGCCACGTTCGTTTTCGATCACTAGCAATTCGCCCGGGTCGTCTAGGGTCGTCGGTTCTGCTACGAAAATCGAAGAATCTGTCGTTACCTCTTCTGGCAACTGCAGGTCTTGCGTTACCGCCGGAGCCAATGGCGTTGGCTCTTCAATGGCAAGCGACTCGAACGGGGGGGCAGCTGCGATGGCAAATTCTTCGACGACTTCGCACTGCTTCAACTGCTCGGCAAAGGCCGCATCGACTTGGTTGAACACCCGTTGCGCCGAATCGAGCAATTGCGATTCAAATTCTGAATAGCGATCCAATACCACCTCTTCGGAGTCGAATGCCTCGTCAAAGGGATTTTTCGATTCGGGTTCGATAGTTGGAGCTACGTTGGAGTCTAGCTGGTCGAGTTGTTCTAATAGCTGCTCGGTCACATCGATGGTTTCAATCCCCTTTTGCTCGAAGGAGTGAGAAACAGAAATAGGGATTGAAGCAGGCAGGTCATCGTCGTCGACTTCCTGGACGTCGAGGTCGTCCGCTAACAAGCCGCTTCCATCGAGTTCGCCAAACTCAACTGCCGAAGCAGGTATTTCGGAGGTCTCTTGATTCCATGGTGCCGGCAACTGCTGTAGCTCTGACCAAGCTTGCTGCACGATCGCTCCATCCAACGGTGAATAGCCAGTTTCATTTGCCATCCACAGCAACTGATCTCCTAGTTGATTTACCAAGCGAGGGATACCATCGGTCGCAGCGAACAGCGCTTCGAGACCGTCGGACGCGAACAATTCGTCAGGATTGCCGCCGGTGGCTGCCACTTGGGCTCGTACGTATTGAAACGTCTCTTCGCGTCCAAAGGTCGTCAGATAATTTCGCGATGAGATTCGTTGGCTAAAGACTTCCAGTTTCGGCTCGGCAAACCGCTCTTCTAGGTTTGCACTTCCGAACAACACTAAGCTTACCAGCAGTTGGCCATTGTCAAATACGTTGGTCAGAACTCGCAACTCTTCCAACAAACGCAGCGGCAAGGAATCGGCTTCGTCCACCAGCAACAAAATCGAACGAGTGGCACCGTCTTGCGGCTTGAGGTAATTGACCAGCGAGAGCCTAAGTTCGCCTTCGTCCAAGCCACGAAATGGCAGACCGATTTGAAACAAAATCATCTGCAAAAGCGCGCGACGCGAACAAAGCTGGGCACCGGCCAAAGATACGGTGCAGCGTTGATCTCGAAATTGAGAGGCGATTACCTCTAGGAGCAGTGTTTTGCCGGTGCCGGCTGCGCCTATTACTATCGCTGGGCCTTCGTCGCGTTCGATGCACCGAATCAACCGTTGGCGGGCTTCTTCGATGGTAGCCGCGGGAAAGTAGCGGCTCGGGTCGGGCACTGAGACAAACGCACGGGGCTTAGAGACTGGCGAGCGTTGATCGGTCATGGGTACAATTTCCTGGTTGTCGCCTACGAACAGTTCGATTCCTCAGCAGAGGCCACACAGCGCAGACGATGAGCTAGCTCAAACCATCTCGGCCTCTATCGTCATCCATCGGCAATCTGGGCTAGCGTGCTGTAGACTCAACGCTGAAAATGCTGGCATGTTGACTCGCTAGCTGGCAAACGAACAATTAAAGCTACCCCCCTGTCATTTAGCTGGCCCAAAGGTGTTTCTGGTGTTCCGAATCAAGATTTGCGGTATTACGTCGGTAGAGGATGCCCTCGCAGCCGTCGATGCTGGCGCAGATGCGATTGGCCTGAATTTCTACCCACGAAGTTCACGTTTCGTCTCACTGGACACCGCGGCCGAAATTTCTGCCGCCGTTGGAGACCAAGCGAAAAAGATCGGCGTCTTTGTAAATGCCGACTTCCCAACGATCCAGCAGGCACGCGACGTCGCGAAACTAGATGGCGTGCAGCTTCATGGCGATGAGTCGCCGGAGTTCGCGGCCCAATCCTTTGGTTGCCCTACCATCCGCGCGAGACGTTTCGATCAGCATGGCGTTGCAGCCATCGAGGGCGACCTAAAAGCCTGCCTAGCGGCTGGCCGATTACCCGACGCGGTATTGGTCGACGCGGCCTCGCCCGGCCAGTACGGTGGGACGGGCGAAACGCTCTCTTGGCCTGATTTGGCAGACCACTGCAATTGGCTAGCTGGCAGGCCGCTAATCCTTGCCGGGGGGCTCACCCCCGAAAATATCGCAGAAGCCATCCGGACGGTTTGCCCCCATGGCGTGGATGTTGCCAGCGGGGTCGAAAGCTCGCCGGGGGTGAAGGATCATGAGAAAATACGGGCCTTTGTCGAGGCGGCCAAGGCTGCGTTTGCAGACATCCGGCCATGAACCGCCGTCTTGCCCTTCTCGGGTGGCCTGGAGTAGAATCGGCCCAACCGGTATATCCGTCAAAATCAGCAATCAAACATTTCACATCAAACATTTAGCAGGAGCCTCGCCGTGGCCCAAGTAGAAACCAGCCTTCCCTATAAAGTAGTAGACTGCTCCCCCGAAGAATTCGAACGTCTTGCCGATTGGGGACGCAAAGAGATCACGTTGGCCGAAAACGAGATGCCCGGCTTGATGGCGTTGCGTGAGAAGCACGGCAAAGACAAACCCCTCGCCGGCGCGCGGGTTGCCGGTTGCTTGCACATGACCATCCAGACGGCGGTGCTTATCGAGACGCTTGTCGATCTTGGCGCCGAGGTCACCTGGAGCAGTTGCAACATCTTCTCGACCCAGGATCACGCCGCCTGTGCGATCGCCAAGGCGGGTGTCCCGGTCTACGCTTGGAAAGGCATGAACGACGAGGAGTTTGATTGGTGCATTGCCCAAACGCTGATGTTCCCCTCGGGCAAACCATTGAATCTTATCCTCGACGACGGCGGCGACCTGACCGCGATGGTTCATGACAAGACGCCAGAGTACTTGGACGACATCCGTGGACTCTCGGAAGAGACCACCACCGGCGTGCATCGCCTCTACCAGATGCACGAAAAGGGCAAACTCAAAGTGCCTGCGATCAATGTCAACGACTCGGTGACGAAGAGCAAGTTTGACAATCTTTATGGCTGCCGCGAATCGTTGGCCGACGGTATCAAGCGGGCGACCGACATCATGATCGCCGGCAAGATTGTGGTCGTCGCTGGCTACGGCGACGTCGGCAAGGGTTGTGCCCATTCGATGAGCAGCCTGGGTGCCCGAGTGCTGATTACCGAAATCGATCCGATCAACGCGTTGCAAGCCGCGATGGAAGGTTACGAAGTGTTGACCATGGAAGAGGCTGCCAGCGAGGGCGACATCTTTGTCACCACCACGGGCAACCGCGATATCATCACCGGCGAACACATGTCAGCGATGAAGGACGATTCGATCGTCTGCAACATCGGGCATTTTGATCTTGAGATCGACATGGCTTGGCTTGAAGGCGAAGTCGCCTCTGGCCGTGCGTCGGTCGATCGGATCAAGCCGGCCGAGGTCGGAGCCGTCGACAAGTACACGCTCAAAAGCGGTCGGTCGATTCTGATTCTGGCAGAGGGGCGTCTGGTCAACTTGGGCTGTGCCACGGGTCATCCCTCGTTTGTGATGAGCAACTCGTTCACCAATCAGGTGCTGGCCCAGTTGGCCCTGTGGAACGAGACCGACAGCTACCCGCTTGGCGTCCACGTGCTGCCGAAGCTGCTCGACGAAGAGGTCGCTCGCCTTCACCTCGATAAGCTGGGTGTGAAGCTCACGACGATGACCGAGACCCAAAGCGATTATATCGGCATCCCCGTCGAAGGCCCCTACAAGCCTGACTACTACCGGTACTAATCGATCGGGAATGAAATAGCGGATTTTCAATGAGCCGTGGTACTTTCGACCACGGCTCATTTTATGCGAATACCGTATTTTCTATCTCGACATGCGAGACGTCCAGGCCGCCTTGCCTTGCTTGCTCTAAAGCTTCACGCACCACCTGAGTAAGTTCGCCTGGCCGGTGGCGAATCCAGATGGCTGCCCGTCCTCCGCGCACGGTAAGGCTGGAGTCGTCGAAGCCGGCTTCGAAAACAGCGTTCTCCAACCCCTCATCGAGTTCGACGGAATTCAAAATAAGATAGAACTCAGGATTCATGGCGCTCTGCTCCTGGACAGGAATCGACCTTGTCACGAATGTCCTTCGCGTGCCTTTCTGGACTGCGAGGTGTGGACCAAACGGACTTCTGGCAATCACGGTGGCCACAGCCACCATAGATTCGACAGTACGCATGTCCTTTCGACATCACGATTCGCCAACCACACTCCTCCGCATACTTGATAGCCTCGCGGATATGTTTATTGGGGTGCATGAACTCGTCGGTGATTTTCGCATTAGGGATTTTCACGTTAGGCCATCAACTCCAGTATACGCATGTAAACGCGTGCTGGGCAGGGGATTTCGCGAAAGGCCAACTTCCCGTAAACTTGGTGGCTTCCACAAGCGTTGAAGACACCAGCCCCCAGTCCCCAACC
>JAADGV010000043.1 GCA_013152205.1 Planctomycetota bacterium | reverse complement strand
AGGTTACCTCCTCGTGAGTGAAGGACTTTAGTCCGAAGCTCACGAAATTTCCGAACCTACCGGCTTCTAGCCGGTAGTAGTTGAGTTTTCTGCGTGCTACGAATTGTTGGCGGCGTATTGCTCGGCGTAGTCGAGTGTCCACTGTTCGATGAGTTGCTTAAAACTGTCGAGATCGGCGTCTTTGAGTAATTGGTAGTGGTTGCGGCTGAAATTTTCTTTGTTGCGGACGGTCCCTTTCGCCTTAAGATCGAGAACGTGATATTCGCTGTGGGGGCTGATTGTCATAGAAAGTCGACTGAAAAGATTGTCGCGACGGCCCGCTTTTATCGAGAGATCGTCGCGACGGATCGCCGCGCCCCAGCCTGTCTCGTCGACGACTGTTTCGTAGTTGAAGCCGGGAAAGTTATCTGCCAATTGGCGTAGGCAGGGCTCTATATGCTCGGTCAGCTCCAAGCGATAGCTGGAGTGCAAGCGTCGGCATTCCTCTTCGCTGAGGGCCTGGGCCGCCTTTTTGCGGGCCTCAGTGTCCTTCGCTTGCTGGCCCCGCTCGGTTGCTCGAAGTAGTCGGTCTTTGAAGTCCATTGCTAGCATCTCCGCGTCTTGAAAGTGTTAGCAGAACATCGTACGCGAATTAGAGAGCTTCAACCACCGAGTTTTTCAGAGGGAACGGAAGCAAACGCAAAGTCGAGGGGTTGCAATCCCTCGGCCTTGCAAGCGTGCTAGCAGTTACAGACGAAAAAGGTGGTAATTTCCTACAAATTCATGCAAAGCTGATTGGCCCCGCTGCCGATACAACAGACACGAGGGGGGGCGTTGTGTCGCAAGGTTGGCGCCTATGCCGGTTTGCGAGTCGTTAGAAATAATTACGAATCGATGGGAAGGAACCCACGGCAATGCCACATCCACATTTGAAGCTTTTTCGCGGTCCAGAAGAGGCCGAAACGGTGCATTCTTCGGGCGAAGATGTTGTAACCGTCTCGGTTGGCGAAGCACTGCCGTTGATAGCCGACGCAATAAAATGCGAGCGGACTTGGTTGAGCGATTTTGAGCACGACGATATTACGATCTCGCGAGATCTGTACGAAGTGCTATCCGCCTACCAATACTTTCGCCGACCGTCGGCCTAAGAACGGAATAACAAGACATCAATAAAACAGCCCGAGCGAACATCGCCGGGCTGTTTTGCTGCGCTGTGGGGTAACATTCTGGGGCTTCGCTATGCTCGACCCCAGACACTCGGCCCTGGACGATTTCAAAGTTACCAACTCTGTTGTAGCCGCAGGCGGAAGCCGTGGTTTTTTCAGATTCGACCGCGGCTTCCGCCTGCGGCTAGCATGACTGAGCAATCCTCATGCACTTGGCACCCGAATTCTTGTCAATCGCTATTCAGCGTTGCCATCAGTTACGAATCCCGATTTAACCAGTTGGCGCTGAATCGCAGAGACCACCGCGTCGCCGAGGGTCGCCGTGCCGGTTTCGTCCGCCAAGCGCTTCTTCTCTTTGGCGAGATAAGCTTCACGTTCCAAAGAAAGCTGCTTGATTTTCTTTTGCAGATTAGTGCGTTCGGCGGCCATTTTTTCGACATGCGCTTTGCGCTCCGCAGGCGCCATTTTTTTAAGTTCCGCAGGGAGTGCCTCTTCATCGAGTTCTTCCATGGCCGATTCATCTTCGGCAACTGTGTCGACCAAGTCGCGACCGCGGTTGCTATAGGATTTACTCGATTTGACGATGGCACGACCGACGGCGGCACCCTCGCTGAGACCAGAGGCGTTGGCGTCTTGGACCGCTTGATTTTCTTTGTAATGCCGCTGGACAGCTTGTGTACCGTACCAGAGGTAAGTTTTGTTTAGTTCAGCGTTGAGACGGATGATGATTTTGTCTTGCGGACACTTGATATGCACGACAGCCCGGTCTTGGTCGATATTAAAGAATTCGCCTTCGGCCAGTTGCGCACCGTGTTGCCATTTGCCGTCGATGCCTTGCCGGTTGTTGCCGCAATGAATGGTATTCACGACAATGCCCTGCTCGATGGCCCGGCGGCACGATTGCTGGTAGTCGACTTGGCCTTGGGTGAACGGTTCGTTGCCCGCGATGAAAATCGCCTTGTACCCGTTGGGCTCTTTCGACCAATCAAGCCGCGAGATCGCTTCGTTAATCACCTGGCCACAGTATTCGTCGCCGCCATTGGTGGTCAATGCGAACAGGGCTTCGGAGAGTTTGTCCAGATCGTCCGTCAGCGGGACGGCTTGCCGGATATAGCCTTCCGAGGCAGGTAACCCGGTGTTGCCATACTCGAACAGCGCGACGCGGAGAATCGGTGTTTGGCCGTTTTTCTTTGCTTTGGCAAATTGTTGAACAATGGTCCAAAGCTGGCTTTTGGCTTGGCTGATTAGGCCATCCATCGAGTTAGAAGTGTCGAGCAGGATAGCAACGTCGACCGCAGCACGTTGACCGGTGAAGGGAGATTTTTCACTGTTCGGCGCAGGCTTTTTTTCGACGCTAATGACGATGGTAGTGTCTTTGGCGATGGCCGGGCTGGCCAAGAGGGTTAGGCTTATTGCGCAAAGAGCGACGGTACGTAACATGTTGATCTCCTCCGTTCACAGACAAAAAAGTAGAAATGCCCCGTGTGTGCAAGAAGTTCGACGCAAACAGTCAGGCGAGAGTTCCCCGATTTTTTGAAAGATTGCCAAAAAGCCTGTTTTCCAAAGAAAAAAGGCTTGCCTCTTCGCAAAAACGCGATCAACGAGCACTTTTTTCGCGAACAAAATCAACAAGATACCGGGCGTTGTCGACCGGTGTCTGCTGGAGGACGCCATGGCCAAGGTTGAAGATATGACCCGGACGACCAGCTGCGGCATCGAGGACTTGTGTGGCGCGTTCGGCGATCGTTTTGCGATCAGCAAGTAGCGTAAGCGAATCGAGGTTGCCTTGCACGGCCCGATCGTGGCCGATGGTTTGCCAAGCTTCGGCGAGGTCGATGCGCCAATCAACTCCGATGACATCGCCACCTGCTTCGGCCATGAGTGGCAGCAAGGCCGGGTTGCCGGTGCCGAAGTGAATGACAGGCGCGCCGGGAGTCAGTTTGCTGACGATTTGCTGCACATGAGGCAGGACGTAGCGGCGGTAGTCGTCGGGGCCGAGGCAGCCAATCCAACTGTCAAACAATTGCACGGCTTGCGCGCCGGCGGCGATTTGTGCGTTGAGGTAAATAGTGATCGAGTGCGAGAGCCGTTGCATGAGGTCGTGCCAGGCGCTCGGTTCGCGATACATAAGCGTCTTAGTATGCAAAAACGATCGGCTGCTGCCACCTTCGATCGCATAGCTGGCCAAGGTAAAAGGCGCGCCGGCAAAACCGATGAGCGGAATCGACTCGGGCAGATCGTTACGAGTGTGGGCGACGGTCTCAACGACAAAGTGCAATGAATCGAGATTTTCCAGCGCAACGATCCGATCAACATCGGCGGCCTCGCGGACCGGATTGCCGATTTTGGGCCCCCCGCCGGCGACAAACTCCAGGTCGAGCCCCATCGGTTCGAGAATGGGCAACAGGTCAGAGAAAATAATCGCCGCGTCGACGCCCAACCGTTCGACAGCCGTACACATCACCTCGCTACAAAGCTGCGGATTCTTGCAGAGATCAAGGAATGTCGTTTTTGCGCGAACCTCACGATACTCGGCCATGTAACGGCCCGCTTGTCGCATGAGCCAAATCGGCGTATACGGGACTTCCTCGCGACGACACGCCCGCATGAAGGGGCTGTCGTACCAGGCGGCATTTTTGTCGTCGGCAACTTTTTCGGCAGGTGTAGCAATCCGCGCGGCGACGGCACGTTTTTTGCGAATAAGTTCGGTGGCTTGCTCGGCGACTTCGCGAACAAGGATCCCCATTTTTCCCAGCGACGATTCCAAATCAACCGACAGCCCATATTCGCGCACTCGCAGGCTGGTGGTTGGTCCGACCGAAGCGACCACAACCTGCTGCAACGATTTGCGTAGCTCAGTTTCCAAGTTGAGTTGGCTAGCGACCTTCAACAGGTGGACGACTTGTTGCGCCGACGTGAAAAGAGCGATGTCGATTTCGCCATCGACGATACGGCGGATATTGGCTTCCAGCGGACCAATATCCTCAGGAAGATCCCAGCGATAAATGGGAACCGACTCGACCGTTGCGCCGCGCGCTTCAAGCCCTGCCGTAAGGCTAACATCGGGGATGCCGTATTCTTGGACCGCAACGACCAGATTGGAAACGGGGAATCGCTCGTCGATCGCGGCAAGAATTTCTCGCCACGTGTTGGGTTCGGGAACGCGAATGCTGGGAGTGATGCCCAGCTCTTTAAGCGCCGCTGCGGATTTGGCTCCACGGGCGACCGTTTGAATATCGGTAAGCGTGTCGAGAAACCGTTGACGATCGACGTGGCGTTCAATGCGCTGAACAAGTTGCCGCGTGCCGCCGCCTGTTAAGAAGATAACGACATCGACCTGTCCGGTGATGAGTCGGTTGGCAAAGTCGATGGCCGGCCGATCTTCGTCGATAGCAACTTCGCGCATCGAGGGACTGACGAACGGTTCGCCTTGCATACGCTCGATAAAGCGAGTCATCTCTGCTGCGCGGCGGCTTTCGAAAGCGGCAACGCGGAGGCCAGAAAACGAGCTAGTGTCTTGCATCGTAAAGTCGTGTGTTGAATCGGGATGGACCAAAGAAAGAAAGTTGTACAAACCGTTATGCTATCCGGACATGTAGCGAAGCGAAAGCGAGCAAGGTCTGCAGGAGGGCGCGTCGATCACGAACATGAAAATCTGTCAAGCTGTTTTTGCTTGGTACACGAACTCGATTTTTGTGCAAAAAAATGTTATTGGCTTGACAAAGTAGCAGAGGTTCGCGAATATTACGTCCTGTTGAAGTAGAGAACATTTGGCACTTTCAATCGGGCTTTGGGATAGTGGCCCGTCTTGCTTTACCTAAGCCACAACCAAGTCTGGTTGGGGCAAACGGAAATGGATAATTTTTCGTCGTTGGGCCAGCGATGAAAGTGCGCGCGGATTTGTGTTTAGACAACAATCTCTGCTGGGTCGTTTGCGACCGTTGGAATGTTTGCAGTCAGATAAGACTTGTCTTGCTGCACATTTCTATTCGGTGAAGCCAAATTGGAGGTGGCTTCTCGACAGCAGCTAGCACCGTTCAAAGGGGGGCAACGCTTGAACTGGATCGACAGTTGGCGAACCTAGTTTGCGGAACGGACGCCCCCTCCTTATTTTTATGTTGGCAGGGATGTTTACAGATCGAAGGTCCAAGGCAGGTTGTCTTGGGCCTTTTTTCGTTAGATACACAGCTTCCTTGAAGAATCTGGCTCTCGTAATTTAGAATGTCACTTAGTTTAGAATGTCACTCCGCACTAAACCGGTCGTGTTGTTGCTATGACACGTTGTTTGTTAGCTTTGGGCTCGAATCTGGGTGATCGTGCCGCGATGCTATCCGAGGCAACGAGTGCTGTCGCAAGCTTGCAAAATTGCCAGCTAATAGCCCGGAGTCGATGGCACGAAACAACCCCGGTGGGGGGGCCTGAGGGGCAATGTGCGTTTCTTAATGGCGTCTTGCTATTGGAAACAGAAGTGCCGCCACAAGAGCTGTGCGAGGCCCTGCTGCGGATCGAGGCTGCCTTGGGACGTCAGCGAGCCGTGCGATGGGATGCGAGGGCAATCGACATCGATTTGCTGCTCTACGGGGTCGAGAAAATCGCTACGCCCGAGCTGACGGTCCCCCATCCGAGGATGTCGTTTCGACGGTTTGTCCTAGAACCGGCGGCTGAGATTGCCGGAGCGATGGTTCATGCCACGTCGGGTTGGACGGTTGCCGGTTTGCTCTCGCATTTGAGAGCCGCACCCCGTTATGTGGCGGTTACCTCTGCAAATACGGCGATTGCCGATTGGTTAGCAAGCCAATTGGCAACCGAGTTGGGGTGCCCACGGCTGGAAGAGATGGGTGCCCACGTCGATCCGCAGGCGATAGAATCGGTGGAGGATGCCGCAGCCCTGCTGAAACAGTCGCATTGGCAGGCCGTGCCCGAACTCTCAGCGAGACTTCCGGGTGGCCAGGGCTGCGATTTGCGAGGCGTTTCGCCAGTGGTAAGTGGCTTTTGGCGAGGCACGTTGGCTGCCGCAGACAGACTCGACGCAAGCCCCCTAGGGTGCCTATTTGCCGAAGGGGAAGTGAATCCTGCCCTGGTGATTGCGATCGACCTACCGGCAAATGAAAAATTTCCTAAAAAACTTTTCAGCGAAAATTTTGAGAAAAATGTTGTTTCGCAAAGCATGTCTCGTCAGGAGTTTGGTGAGCTATTAGACCGACCTGGCATCGGTCCTTTAGCGAGAATACAAACCGACGACCCCACGGTTGTTCTGCAGGAAGCAGTAGCGGCCGTTGGTTCAGCGTGGCCATAGTTGCTCGCCTAGAAGAAGGAACCACAGATGGACACGGATGAACGCAGATAAATCAGGAAACAATAATGTGGGCCCGCCATTGGATTTTGGATGATGTGAAGGGTTACTCCTAGGTTAGCTGCTAACCATCCGTGTTTATCGGTGTTCATCTGCGGCTAACTTTCGAAGCGACTTTCGCCGACCAAGCTTCTAGCTTGTTGGAATTTATCCCCGAAATAATTACCTACCAAATTTGGCAATGAACTGCTTACAAAAATCAGCGACCAAGACTTATGCAGCGGTCCGAGCGGCCCAGCTTGCTGGGAAGTCGATCGGTTTGGTGCCGACGATGGGTGCGCTACACGAAGGGCATCTCAGTCTGGTCGAGGCTTCGTTGGCCGAATGCGATCACACCGTGGTTAGCATTTTTGTGAATCCAACGCAGTTCGGGCCAAGCGAAGATTTAGCAAGTTATCCGCATGTGTTAGAGCAAGACTTGCGATTGCTCGAAGAGCGAGGCTGTTGGTTGGTGTTTGCACCGCAAGCTGACGAGATGTATCAGCCTGGGCACGGAACGTATGTTGACGTCGGGTCGGTGGCCGTTCCGTACGAGGGTGCGAGTCGGCCAACGCATTTTCGAGGTGTGGCGACCGTGGTGCTCAAGTTGTTTCAGATTATCCCGGCAGACCGGGCTTACTTTGGTCGGAAGGACTATCAGCAGACGTTGGTGATTCGAAAGATGGTAAGCGATTTGAACTTGCCGGTGGAGGTGCGCGTATGCCCAATCATTCGAGAAGCGGATGGACTCGCGATGAGTTCGCGAAACGCCTACTTGAACGCTGAAGAGCGGCAGCGGGCAAGCTTGCTGTGGCAGTCGCTCAAGCTAGCAGAGCAAATGCACGCCAAAGGCCAAACCGAAGTGGCCGTGATTGCGCGTTCGATGCGAGAATTGTTAGCCACGGATGAGCTCGAAGCGGAGTACATCGCTTTTCTTGCCGAAGATACGGTGCAAGAGGTAACTCACCTCGAAGGCCCCACCGTCGTGGCCCTAGCGGCGCAAGTGGGCAAGACGCGATTGATCGATAACCATACAATCGGCTAGGCTGCCGACGTTAAGGCCGCTTGGCTAGTACAACTGCGCAAGGTTGAACCACAACGACACAACGGACACGACGAAAAAAGACTGAATTTCAGGTATTTTCACGATCCGTGACCTACCAAAATTCCACAAGTGTTGTTTCTCTGAAAAAATCTCTTCCCTTTGGATGGGTTGGGGGCGAATTGAATGTTCCATGCTAAATTTACGTCGTGGTCGTTGTGTCGTTGTGGTTAACTTGACCCTGCGCTGTAGTACTAGATTGTCGCAAAGACGCCAAAAAAAGATCAAATCGCGAACAAGCCCAATGTAAAATTGCTTTTCTTGTTTTTCTTTGCGTCTTGGCGCCTTTGCGAGAAAATTTCATCTATTTTGCCTCGGCCTTGCCGCACGGAGAGTTATCGCTGCTATGCACTCAGAATTACTACGCATCCCGGTCGAGTGGTCGGGCGTGCCGATATTTGGTGTCGGCGTCCTGCTCGCGTTGTGGCTAGTGGGCGGCGGCATTTGGATGGTCGTCTCGGGCAAGCGAACCGCTTGGTCGGCAGAGACCATGAGCTATCTGCCCGGGTTGGTCATTGGTGCAATTATCATCGTGGCGATCCCGCGCGTGTTTCCCGAAGGCCTGCCTATCCGTGGCTATGGCGTGATGGTTTTGCTCGGCGCGTGCGTCGGCTTGGCCATGGCTGCTTACCGCACTCGGCAGGCGGGGCTCAACCCGGAACTGATTTTCTCCTTGGCGTTTGGCATGTTTGTCTGCGGCATCCTTGGTGCGCGTTTGTTTTATGTGATCGAGTATTGGGACACGCGATTTAATTTTGATAACTGGCCTGACACGTTGATCGCAGTGCTGAAGTTTACCGAGGGGGGACTGGTCGTTTATGGAGCGTTGATCGGCGCGATGCTTGCCTTTGGGTGGTTTGTGCGCCGTCAAAAATTGCCAGCGCTGGCGATTGCCGATTTGATAGCGCCCAGCTTGCTGGCCGGTTTGGCGCTCGGAAGAATCGGGTGCTTGCTCAACGGTTGCTGCTATGGCGGCGAGACTGAGCGGCCCTGGGCGGTCACTTTTCCACAGCAAAGCATGGTCTACCGAGAGCAGGCTGCCAATGGTCGGATGGCCGGCTTGCGTTTGTCTCAGTCCGCAGCCGACGACCCGCGGCCAATGGTGCTTTCGGTCGACGAAAACTCGCCAGCCGCAAAGGTGGGCCTAGAGCCGCACATGAAGGTAGTGGCGATCAACGGCGCGGCGGTTACTAGCGTCGAGGAAGTGCAGGCGCTGATGTGGATTGCCTTCCAGGATCGGCGGTCGATAAAGATCGACATCGCGGCTGGAAAGTCGTTCAAAATACCCAAAGTCGAGGCACCCCCACGGAGTCGGCCGGTGCATCCAACGCAGATCTACAGCGCGGTGAATGCGGGGCTACTCTCCTGGCTGCTGTGGTCGTTCTTCCCGTTTCGACGTCGCGATGGCGAAGTAACGGCACTGATGCTAACCATCTATCCCATCTCACGATTTCTACTGGAAATAATTCGCGTCGACGAATCGCCCGTTTTCGGCACCGGGCTAAGCATCTCGCAGAACATCAGCATTCTGCTGTTTTTCGCGGCGATCGGCCTCTGGGTGTACCTATCGCGTCAACCAAATCGAACCTCAGAGCCCTCAGAGCCGCGACCGTAAGGAAGCGACAGCCCCCCTCCCCAAACCCTCAAGTCGAACTTTCCTACCAGCAGTTCCGTTATAATAAATAGGACAATTTCGGGCATGGATAAAAAAGGTGTTAGCGGTGTCGGCCACGACATCCTTCAGCAAAGCGCCCTAGAAAAGGCCCCCAAAAAAAGTTCTCACCAAGAAAGAACAAAAACCCCCGAGAACAGGAGAAAGAAGAAATGAAACGCTTGAAATTATCGTGGGATGCGTTATTGGTGATGTCGATCGTGATCGTTGCGGGGGTTTGCTCGCAGACGCAACAGGCGGCTCTCGCAAAAGACGAAGCGGGTCGAGTGGTGCAGATTTCGCCTGACGCCGACGATGCTCAAGTGATCGAGGAGAAGGTAGTCGAGGAGCCAACCTATTGGATCGGTATTCGAGGTCGTGGGGTGCAAAGTCCCGTGCTGCGAACCCAGTTGCAGTTAGCTGAGGATATGGGTGTGGTGGTCGAAGGCGTTATCAAAGAAAGTCCAGCAAAGAAGGCGGGCCTCCGTAAATACGATATCATCTTGCGCGCCAACGGAGATGCCGTGTATGGGATGGAAGTGTTGCAACAGCAGGTGCGAGAAAATGGCGAGAAGCCAATTGAATTGAAATTGATTCGATTGGGCAAAGAGGAAACCATCGTGGTGATTCCCGAAGAGTTGCCCCAAGATTTTGCCACGTCGAATGCGAACCCCAGGCAGGAACCTCGAGGCCGGTTGGGTGGCGGTCGCCCAGAGGCGTTGCGGCAGTTTATGGACCAGCTTCAGCGTGAAGGGGGGATGCGATTTGGCCCCGGGGCTTTTTGGGATAACGCTCAACCAAACCAAATGGCAATGCCCAATGGAGTTTCGATTTCGGTCACTCGAAAAAATGGCGAGCCAGTAAGGGTAACTATCAGGCGAGGTGCAGAGGTTTGGGAAATTGTTGGCAACGACCCAAAGGCCTTGGAGCAATTGCCAGACGATTTAAGGCCCTTCGCCGAGCGAGCTTTGCAGCAAGGTCAGGCGGGGCTCTTAGGCGGCATGACGTTTGACTTCGACAAAGGTTTGGAAGAACTCTTGCCACGCGGTTTAGGAGGGTTACGGGGTGGAGTGTTACAAGGCCAGGATCTTTCGCCGCAGGAAAAAGAGTTGTCAGAACGACTAGGGCAAATGGAGCAAGAACTACGCGAGCTGCAAAAACGCTTGTTGGAGGAAGAGCCTGTTGCGGCAGACGAAATACCCGCAAACTGAGCCGCCGATTGAGGTATACGCCAGAAAAGCGACAGGCCGACCAACGGGAGTGCCGGATTTAGCGAGTGAATACTAAGGCCAAGTAAAGTTCCTGATGCCCGCATCAAGAATAATTGCAGCTAATTGGTGGTAAAGGTGAACTCGGTTAGTAGTACCTCATCGATCAACGGCGTCTTCAGCACTCGGTTGATACGTGTTTGCACGATCCGACGGAACCGATGCAAATCGGCATCCAAAAAGTCTTGTCGTTCAGCTAGCCGAAAGGCAATCAGCACTTGGTTGCGTAAGCGATGCTTCCAGTACTCGAGCTGTTCGACCGTATGCTCGCTGGTCGACTCCTTCAGGGCCAGGTGCATGTAAAACTCCAACTTGATGGTCTCGTTGCGCGTAGGCCGAAAGTCTTTCACCTGAAACTTTCCCAAATCCAAAGTCGGCCGCAACTTTTCAAGCTCTTCAACAACTGCCTTCGAGGCTTCCTCCTGCTGGGCAACCATCGCCCCCGGCATCAGCACCACCGCAGCAACAGACGCCACTCCAGTTAATAGGGTTCGTTGGTAATTCATATTGCAACTGATTCTATTTGGGTATTAGTACTCAAAGCGAAAACACAGGCACGATAAGTCGATCGGCAGATAGAAATTTACCTACCTTCGCTCGGCCGTAAAAAGTTCCACGAAAAAAATCACCACAAAGGGCGCAGCGTCTCGCAGAGACAATCCTTTCCTTTTTCTTATTTCCTTTGCGACTTAGCGCCTTTGCGAGAAATTCTTACCTATTTGGTTGCGGCCTGAGGCAGCGCTGTGTAACTCTGCGTCCTCTGTGGTAAAAAATCTTCTTCGTATTTTGCGTCGTGCTCGTTGTGTCGTCGTGGTGCAATATTCTTACTACCGAGTACTCTTCGTACCGCCATCAGAGCGGTTCGCAATAATTATCAAGCACTAACAACTGACGCAAACGGTTCTGACCCAAAATGGGGCGAATGCGATCAATGATTTGCGATTTCAATATGGCCCATCGGTTATCGACCAACTCGTCGATCGACGCATTCCGGCAGATCAGCATAATCGTGTCGTCCAGCAACCCCCGATGCCGCGCGATTTCGGAGTTCACAGCCGACTCATCCCCAGGATCGACGACCGCAAACAATCGGAATCGCAACTGCATCCATTGCGGCTTCGCTTCTCGTCTCGCCACCTCCTGATGGCGAGCTGCGACGGATATGATGTACGAACCAAGCTCAATCTCACGAGTCAGTTCCAACGGCGTTTCAAACTCAAGTTCCAGTAGATAGTCTTCTAACTTCGCCTCTGCTTCACCTCCGCAGCCAGGAAACGCCACGACGGCAGCAACCAGCAACAGCGCAGCAATCGCCCGCCGCGTGGCTTCTCTAAGCGTTGAAATCGAATTACAAGGTTGCGTAGACACGGTTTTCTTTGGTTTTCCTGAGCGGGTGGGATCGTTTTTTTTCTGAGAGGCACGGCATGGCCGCCGACGCTAACAAAATCATACGTTAATTCCTGGCAGCAAATCGTATCCTATGCTTGTTAAAGCACTAAGCATATCGCTATCAGTTGTAGCAATCGTAACAATTGACACTGTTGTATCAGCCTCACCAAACAGCGGCTCATGCTCCGATCTATTACCAAAAAACTTGCCGCAATGTTCCAACGCCTCGCCATAGCGATGCTCGTCTGCGTGATCGTGCCTGGCTGCTTTAGCGCAGACACCATGATCGAAAAACGACGAGCCATTGCCATCCTTACTCGACTCGAAGAAATCGATCTCGGTGAGTTTCGCATCTCTGTCCCTCGCCCTTCCGAACAAGTCGCTGCCGCCGAAATTTTTTTCCATGCTTTTGGGCAGGTTGAAAACCGCGATCTCCGCCGCGTTCAAAAATCGCTAGAAATCTATGGGCCAGAATTACGTCACCGACTGCTGCTCGCCACTCGCGCGTTGGACATCCAAGACCTTGAGGATCCGAAACTAGCGAGCCTACGCGAAAATATCGCCACCGTGATCAACGAAAATCTCAAGGGCGAGCCGCTGCAATCGGTCGGCTTCTACAACTTCAGATACTCGAATCTCTAAAACGACCGTGCGGAATTAATGTGACCGTCACTGATTCTGTAGTAGCTGCGGGCGGAAGCCGCAGTTTTTTCAGATTCGACCATGGCTTCCGCCTGCGGCTAGCATGACTTTGCCATTCTCCGGCTCTTTACACGGCCAAGCCTCGACGGAACTACCGTCCCCGTGTAGATTTCCAATAGAGCCCTGTCGCTTTCACGTTCTCCCCCACAAAAGATTTCTGTGAGATAAGCATGTTCGATCAAATCGCGGCCCTATCGCACGACGCCGGGCAAATGTTCCAGCTAGCAGCGAAACAACTGGTCGAAGCGGGGCAGTTCCATCAACTGTTCGACCTTCGTCTCATGCAGCGCCGGCACGAACTCGGAGTTCCCCTCGATCGGACTGCCACGCTGGACGATCTCGACCAACCGCTCCGCCAACGACTCGAATCGGCCTACCTCGACGCATGTCGAGAAGTTGGCCAGCTTCTACTCGAAGCAGGTCGAGCCGGCGATGCTTGGACCTACCTTCAACCTGCCTGCGAAAAACAACTTCTCCAGAGCTGGCTTGCCCAAGTGGTCCCCACCGAAGAATCGGCAGACGAACTCATCGAACTTGCTTTGCACCAAGGCGTCGATCCCGAACGGGGATTCGCCTGGCTCCTTGCCCAACGGGGCACTTGCAACTCGATTACCGAGCTAGAATCGATCTGCGGCAGCCTCCCCATGAAAGACCAGATCGCCTGCACTACGGTGCTTGTCCGACATCTCCACAAAGAGCTGCTCGACAATGTCCGAGGCCATCTCGAACGTCTCGAACAAGACGTCCCCGAGTCCGCATCGCTCAGCGAACTACTCGCTGCTCACCCCGATCTCATGGACGAAGGCGCCTATCATATCGACACGTCGCATCTTGCAACAACCGTACGCTTCGCGCGACTCCTCACCGAACCGGCCCTTCTACGGTTGTCTATCGAGTTGGCCAACTACGGCAGCCACCTGACCAAAGACCTGCAATATCCGGATAGTATCCCGTTCGAAGACACCTACCCCACCCATCTGCTTCTGTTCCGCGCGACACTCAACCAAGACGTCGATCAAGCACTTGAGTATTTCGCCCGGCGTGCCGACGAGGTCGAATTCGACCAGCATGGCACTAGCGCCATCGAAACCTATCTCATTCTGCTCGAGCGTGTTGGCCGCGCAGACGTGGCGCTCAACGAGTACGCCAGGCTCGTTCCCGACAACTACGCGCTCTCTCCCTATGCACCCACGTTGGCTCAGCTTGCCAAGATCAGCAGCTGTTGGGACCGATACCTAGAAATCTGCGAGCAACGGGCCGACCTGGTTGGCTTTGCCGCAGGGCAACTTTCCAAGTAAAGCCGATTTTATTGTCCTTGCGATGGGTCTGAATCCCTCGTCTTTAGACGAATCCTTCAGGTTCTTACGGTTCAGGAAGGCCATCCAGCAAAAGTGGGGGGATGTTTTTGGGTGGCACCGACACGGGTCCGGAAAAAGGTTTTTGGCGAGAGACCGTTTGGCGGACCCGTGTCGGTGTGCGAAGCACAGGAGGCTTGCGAGTTTGTTCTCCTCTTGTGCTCCGCACACCGACAATCGTTCGTGTTAGGTGGATTCGTAGGCAAAGTCAACTCCGAACGACTGTCGGTGTTACCCTCGTGAGCGAAGGACTTTAGTCCGTAGCTCATGAAACTTTCAAACCCACCTGCTTCAGCGGGTGGTAGTTGAGTGAACCCCAGAGGGCGCAAGCCCCTAAGCTTTCGGATTTCGATCGCCTCGTTCGGGACGCCCCTTACCTTGAAAGTCTTGGCGGAGTTTCTTCAGCCTAGGTGGCGGCTTGAATCCCGGAGGCGGACGCCGATCGTGTTCAGGTGGTCCCGCTCTGTCGTGTGGCCCGCCCCTGCCACGATGCGAGGGAACCCCACGATACATTCGCTCCAGTTGCCGCTGCATCTGATCGTGTGGCAACGCCAACAACCGCTCCTTCTTGCCAGGGTCCAGTTCTTCCACAAAGAACTCTTCCAGCTCTTTCTGTAGAGCCTCGCCACGTCGGTCTCTCTCTGGCATTTTCCAATGGTTATGGCGCAACATCTGGATTTGACGCCACCAACCAAACAGCCGTTCTTTCTTTTCGTCCGGCGGCAAAAGCAGAAACTGTTCGCGAGCATCGCTTGGCAGAGCGTCGAGGACCACCGGAAAAAAATGTTCTTTCATTTGCCCAGGGGTTAATCGCGTCAGCCATAATAATTTCCGCCGAGAATCGCCGCCCGTTGCATTTTGGTATCGTTCGCGTTGCCGTTCCGGTAGATTCGCAATCGCTCGTTTTTCCAACTCGTCCATCCGAGGTTGCATCTTCTCCCAAAACTGTTTTAACTGCGCCGGCGACAAATTAAGAGCATCGTCCTTCGCTTTTTCATGCACCAGCTTCGCCACCCGGCGTGCCCTAGCCGTGGCTGGCATCTCTCGCAACGAGTATTGCTCGCTCGCCGCCAAATTATTCAGCCATTGCTCGTAGCGAATCGTCGTTTGCCGCAATTCCTCGCCATCTTCTGCCGATTCGATTTCTTGATGCAAGCTTCGCAAACGCTCTTGCTCTTTTTCTGGCAAGCCGCGAAAACGATTGAAATCTGCTCGCAACGCTACCCGCTGATCGTCTGTGATTCCCTCCAGCCATTCTCGCTGGCTCGCGGGGGCAGATACCAACTTCAATTGCTCTTCCTGCCCGGCAAACTCTTCTTGCGATAGGGGCCAATCGTCTTGCACCGCCTTGTCCAGCATCCGCAAAAAGCTTGTCTTTTCGAACTGCGAATAGATATCCAATTGGTAAATCACCGGTAAATCAGCAAGCAACAACCGGTTGGGGTTCGACCACACCAGTCGAAACACCAACACCCCCAACAGGGTTGCGGCGATGCCCAGCAACACCTTGCTCAGCCAACGGTTTCGTTTCAGCACGGGCAAAATTTGAGTTTTTTCGGCAACCTCACGCCGCGCTGAGTCGACGACCAGCCCCATCGTGGTCTGTAGAAACGAATCGTCTACCACCGTCGAGGGCAGCTTGTCGAGCGCTGCCCACGCTCGATCAATGCTCTGCAACTCTTGTCGAAAATCGTCATCCGCCGCCAACTGTTGCTCGACGCGCGCACTATCCACCGGCGACAGCTCGCCGTCTAGATAAGCGACAATCTGCTCCAGCCGTTGCGACTTGTCGTCGGATGATGGGGAAGTACTCATGGACCACTACTGCTGTAGGTAAGGATCTAACACATCTCGCAAATTCGATCGGGCCCGAGACAACAACGACTTCACCGCCGACGGGCTTAGCTGCATCACCTCGGCGATCTCTTCGTAGCTCAAATGCTCGAACTTATTCAGCAACACGGCAATCCGTTGCCGCTCGTTCAAAGCCGCGATGGCCAGCTTCACGACATCTTGAAGCTCTGCCTTGTCGAGCTGCCGTGTCGGCATCAAGCCACTGGCCGCCAAGGCCTTCGCATCCATCGGGTTGCCCGTGAACTCTCCACTCTCCCGATTCACCAGATTCACTTCACGCCGTCGCGACAACCCGCGCAGCGCGTTGGAGGCCACGTTGTGGGCAATTGTGTATAACCACGTCGAAAACTTCGCCCCCGGCACATAGCGGCCTCGTGCCCGATAGACTCGCAGAAACACCTCCTGAGCCAAGTCTTCTGCCATGTCGCGATGGCCCACCAAATGCACCATCAACGACACCACCCGATTTTGGTATCGGTTCATCAAATCTTCAAACGCAGCCGCATCGTCGTCGCGCACCAATAGCATCAGACGCACATCCGGGTCTTGCGCCGTATATCTCTGAGCCGTAGAATCGCTGATGGCCAACCGTTGTCTCCGCGAGGTATCCCTACGCTAGCCGAGTGCTTTGTCCGTATTGTAAATTAGGATTTGACAAAGCACTAGTGTTTCCGGCCAGGACGACCGGGCTATATAGCTTGGCGAACTTTGCCCCCTCAGTCTACCCGCGACGCAAACCAGAGAACTCGTCTCCGCAATAAAAAAACCCCGCCATCGGCGTAAAGTTTCGCCGGACGTTCTTAGGACGGTGGGCCACTAGGGAGAAACAGCCCCGCTCAGCAGGAGAACCGAAAAGTCACAGATCCCATTATAGCTGCGGGCGGAAGCCGCAGTTTTTCTAGCCTCGGCAGCTTTACAGCAGACTTTCGAGCAGCAGGCGCATTTTTCGTAGCTCGGCACGGTGTTCTAGGCCTTCGGTTGGCAGCACTTGCACCGATAACGCTCGCTTGTAATTCTCGTTCAATAACTGGCTAACCAGTCGACCGTAGTCGACCTCGCCTTGTCCAACTCGCACTTGCAATTCGCTTTTGGTCGAATCGCGCAGTTGAACGTGCAGCACGTAGGGCATCACCTTCGAAAAATCCCGGCCTTGGCGGGGGCCTGTGATGTAGTGGCTCGGGTCAAGCGACAGTCCCAATCCTTTGACGTTGTCGCAGAGCACCGTCGCCGTGTCTGGGTCTTCGGTCATGCAGCCGACCTGTGTCTTCATCGCCACCAGACAACCTTCGAACGAGGCGATCCGTACCAGCTCGCGCAATCGCTCGATCTCCGCGTTGAATGGAGTCCCTAACTCGGCGGCAGGAACCACCAAGGGCACCACTTTCAGCGACTTCGCCATCCGGCAACAGGCGGCAAATTCTTCAAAATACTGCTCGCCCTCAGTCGGATGATCGACGCTCAAGGCTGCAATCGTCAGGCGATTTGTCCCGCGGCAAATTTCTAACGCCTGTTCGGGGTCAGAGAGAACCTCCGACGGACGCACCCAGGTGAACCCTCCCTCGTGAATTGGCACCTCAATGGCCGTATATTCGAGGTCCACCAACAACGGCAAAATCTCTTCCTTCGGGCTACCCGGAAAACACTCAATCGACGCACAAACTAACAAACCCCTGCTCCTTTCACACAATCTCACAAGAACCTTCTTCTACCCCAAACAGGCACACGTCTACTGTAGCGGCAAGATGGGCAACGAGGCAACACCACGCCCCAGCGCCCTGGCAAAGTCATGCTAGCCGCAGGCAGAAGTTGCGGTCGAACCCGAGAATTATGGTGAATTCACCAGCCCGACGCGCTAGCGAGGGATTTCGCGTAAATTCCTTCGCCAGCGTGTCGGGCCAGCCTGCAAGGGGGGATGGTCCCCACAAACAACGCCAGGCGTCGTTGTCCTTAACCGCCAGTCCAGTAGAATGAGGACCGGCCAACCGGCTGCCTACTCGGCGGCTCGGCCACAATCGTCCTGCACAATAGGCAAGGTGGCATCGGTGCCAGCACTTGCTTTTGCTACCAGATTACCTTCCCTTTTTTACTTTGGCTCAACCGGAGCGCTCCGATGTCCACGACCCCTCCACCCGCCGGCGAACCCCCTTACTCTGGTGCCGCTTCGCCACCAGCCCCGCAAATCGTGGTGCAGCAGCAGGTTACCGCCTTTGGCCGCTACGGAAAATTCATTCTCATGCTGCTGGCATTCGCCGTCATGAGCATTTTCGGACTCGTCAGCAGCTACCAGAGCTATTTCAATTCTCCTGGCGGCCCCCAAGAAAAATTCCACTCGCTCAGTGCAGAAGCCACTGACAAAGTTGCCATCGTTACGGTCTCCGGCACGATCATGGAAGGCAACGGTTTTGTCAAAAAACAGCTCGACAGCGTCCGCAAAGACAAAGACGTCGTCGCCATCGTACTCCGCATCGACTCGCCCGGCGGCACCGTCACCGGCAGCGACTATCTTTACCACCACGTCCGCAAGTTGTGTAAAGATCGCGAACTTCCTCTGGTCGTCAGCATGGGAAGCATGTGCGCCAGCGGCGGTTACTACATCGCCATGGCGGTCGGCGACAACCCAGACGCCATCTTCGCAGAACCCACCACCTGGACCGGCTCGATCGGCGTGGTCATCCCGCACTACGATCTCTCAGGCTTGCTAGCAAGTTACGACATCAAAGACGATTCGATCGCCAGCCACAAGTACAAACTCATGGGAAGCCCGACTCGCACCCTGAACGAAGAAGAGCGTGCCGAAGAACGCACCCTCTTTCAAGAACTTGTCGACCAAAGCTTTGCTCGCTTCAAAGACATCGTTCGCTCGGGCCGACCCGATCTACGCAATGACGAAGAAGCTCTCAACAAGATTGCCACGGGCCAAATCTTCACCGCCAGCCAAGCGTTAGAATACGGGCTGGTCGACAAAATCGGCTTCATCGAAGACGCGGTCAAACGGGCCGCCAAATTGGCCAATCGAGACCCAGAGACTCTACGTTGCGTCCGCTACGAAGAACCACCCACGTCGCTTAGCACGTTGCTTAGCTCGAAGGCCAACCAGAGCAGCCTGCTGAATTCCGACCTGCAAGGCTTCCTCGACTTGGCTTCCCCGCGTGCCTATTACCTTTGCACTTGGCTTCCCTCGATCCTATCCAACTCCAAGCCCTAGTGCTTTTATCAGCCGTCAGTTGATGGGTGCCACTGCTGGCTCGTCCAGCAGTGTGAAGCGGATACCAGGGTTCCACTGCTGGACAAGCCAGACAGTGGCACCCAACCGAACCCGTCAATACAGGTCTGCCAAAGCACTCAAGAAATTCGCGGTTGTTTATTTCAGTTAACCATGTTCGGCGACAGACGTGCCTGATCACCTACTCGCGAATATCGACGAGACTTTAGACGCCTACTGCAACAGCCGCAGCCTGCCTCGCTTTCGCGCGCGCCAAATCCGCGAGTGGCTTTTCAAAAAACGTGCCGCCGATTGGCAGGCGATGACCAATCTTCCGAAGACGTTGCGCAGCGAATTGGCCGACGAACTTCAAATCTGGTCGACCAAAATCGTTCGCCACAACAAATCTGTGGACGGCACCGAAAAGCTATTGCTTGGTTTGGCCGACGGTGGCCAAGTCGAATGCGTTCTGCTCCGCGACCGCGTCCGCCGTACGATCTGCGTCAGCACGCAAGTGGGCTGCGGCATGGGCTGCGTCTTCTGTGCCAGCGGCCTTGATGGCGTGGATCGAAATCTCACCAGCGGCGAAATCGTCGAACAGATGCTCCGCCTACAGCTATTGCTCGACGACGACGAACGTCTTAGCCACATCGTGGTGATGGGCGTCGGCGAACCACTTGCCAATTTAGATGCCCTGCTGCCCGCCCTCGAACAAGCGCACCGGCCCGAGGGGCTAGACATCAGCGCCCGCCGAATCACCATCTCTACCGTCGGGTTGCCCAAGGCCATCGATCGGCTCGCCAGCATGAACTCTCACTACCGGCTAGCCATCTCGCTGCACGCTCCGAACGACGAAATTCGCGACCGCCTGGTCCCCGTCAATCGACGTATCGGCATGGCCGCGATCTTGCAAGCAGCCGACAACTACTTCAACTCCTCAGGGAGACGACTCACGTTTGAGTATGTCTTGCTGGCCGACATCAACGACGAACCAAAACATGCCGGGCAATTGGCCAAGATGCTCGCCGGACGCGAAGCGTTGTTGAACGTCATCCCCTACAACCCCGTCTCAGGGCTGCCCTTCCGAACCCCCACGGCAGAACGCCAGCAGCAGTTTCGTGCGATCCTCGAAGCCAGCGGCGTCCGAGTCCGTTTCCGACACCGAAAGGGCGACGATATCGACGCCGCCTGCGGACAACTACGCCGCTCGCAAGCCACTCAGCAAAGTTAGCGCCAACTCACGTTCCCAAGAGTCATTACCCCCCATAGCCCGGCCATTCTGGCCGAACCCACCAGAAACACAAAAGCAACACGCTCTAGTACAACTGCGCAAGGTTGAACCACAACGACACAACGGACACGACGAATAAAGACTGAATTTTCGATATTTTCACGATCCGTGACCTACCAAAATTCCACAAGTGTTGTTTCTCTAAAAAATCTCTTCCCTTTGAATGGGTTGGGGGCGAATTGAATGTCCCATACTAGACTTACGTCGTGGTCGTTGTGTCGTTGTGGTTAACTTGACCCTGCGATGTAGTACTAGCGTTTCCCCGCCTGTCCCTTCCGAGCAACCTCCGATTGAACCTCCTGCCCCAGGTACGCAAACAAATCAGCCACCTGTTCAAGCGACAAAGCATTCAACAAACCCGTGGGCATGGCCGAGGCAGAGCTGGCTTTGATCTCGTCGATGTCTTCGTGGGCAAGATCGATTTTTTCACCCGTCGAGAGCAGCAGGGTAATGCCTTCCTGCCCACGAGGAACGACCATGCCCAGGTACGTTCGCCCGTTGGACACAATCGTTTGGCTTGCATACTGGTCGGAGACGACGTGCGAAGGGTAGACGATCGATTCGAGAAGTTCTTTCTTTTGGAATCGCTTTACTACCGTGGTAAGATCGGGGCCAATCGCCTCGCCTTGCCCCCCGAAACGATGACATTTGACACATTGGGCCGTCGCAAACGCCTGTTGGCCACGATGAACATCGCCCGCCTGCGCAGACGAACTGCTCAGATAGGCAAGCAACTCGTCGTAGCTCCACTTGTCTTTACCCGAATCGGCAGGCAGCGTGGCTGGCGGGGCTTCGGGAAATTGCTTGGTGTACCATTGTTGCCATGCCACGAGCCGTTGTTGCCAGTTTTCGCTGGAGCCAGAGGTCGCTTGGCCGGTCCAATAGCTAAGCAAGTCGAGCGATTCGGGAGCACCGTTCTCACCAAGTCGAAGTCCTTGCAAAATGACCTGACGATAGGCATCGTGCTGACGCGGACGTTGAGGAACTTTCGCCAATGCAACAAGGATGCTACGTGCCGATTGATTTTCAGCCGTTTTAAGGGCATCGATCAGATACGACCAACTTTCACCCTCGGGGTGTTGCGTAAGGCTCATCGCTACGACATCGCGCTGCTCCGGTTCATCGTGGTAAACGGTATATAGATGTTCGAGCGAGGCTTGGTCGCCAAAACGTCCGAGCGTGGCCAATATGCCCACGCGCAGACGGCGAAAAGTGTCGCTTTTTTTGCAAAGCGGACGGATTCGGACATCAAGTTTGCGAAGCTCCGCAAGAATCTCGGAATCCGGATCGTCCGGCAGCTTGGCAAGAACCGAGAGTGCCGAACTCGGCCAGCGATCGCCGGCCTTCAGAATATGGCGACGTTCGGCCAACGTGAGCCGCGTAAAGAAATCGCGGGCAAAATTTTCGACATAGGCACTAACACTGTACCCACCGTCGAGCGCACGCGCGTCCTCGTAGTATTGAAGCAGCGTGAGCTTGGTTTTGGTTTCCCAACCCGCCTTGAGACGCGAGGCGTAAGCGCCCAGATGCAGCTTGTCGGTCGCCGGAATCTCTTGTTGCAATTGGGCAGCGAATTTTTCGGCAGCGCCTGGAACTTGTAGGTAGGTCAGCAGGCGTACCAATTCGCGGTCCGAACGTCGATTGCCACTCGGATATTTTTCTAGCAGCAATTGGCCCAACGAGGGGGCCTGCTGCGCGGTGACGTCGCCGTGGAGCAGTGCCAACTGCACAACCCGCAACAAGTCAACAAACTCGCCAGCAGTTAGCGAAGAGTTCCCATCAGCTTGGTAATCAGCGGCCAATTTCTGACAACGCCCAAGCACCTGCGAAGCTGCCGAGCCGTTGGTCGCCAACAGCGAAACACAGCCGCGAAGAAAAGCCTGTGGACGCTCGTCGCGAAGCACAGCATCGGCCCAATTGCCGACCGGCATTTGCTCCAAAGCACGCCTAGCGGCAAACGCGACATACTCGTCCTTATCACCAAGAAGTTTCACCAAGCTTTCGACCGGCGTTTGTGCGGCCTGCCGAGTGAGAGTCTCGCAGGCAATACGCCGGACAATCGCATCTTGGTCGTTCAAAAGCGCGACTAGCCGGTTCTGGACCCCCGGGGTAACCACCATAAACATCAGCCGCGCGGCCTGAGCACGCAGGTCAGTATTTTTTTCTTTGGAAAGCTCGACAAGCAACGCTTCCGAGGGGCGCGGACCGAAGTAGACCATCACGTTGAGCGCTTGCACCCGATCAGCCACATCGCGATTCTTATCACGAGCGACAGCTTCGATCGATTCCCCCCAATCGCTGCCCAGTTGTTTTTTCACCTTAGCGATTTCAGCGCGAGCCCAGTCCGATTCAATTTGCGGTTGCCGCAGAACGCGCTCGATGCCTCGTTGCGATCGGGCGACTTCTTCAGTCGGTTTGCCGGTCCAACGCACACGATAAATCCCCCCATCGGTGCCACGCCCGCCGGTCGAAAAGTAGAGAGCCCCATCAGGGCCGACGGCCAAATCGGTCGCATTCAGCGGTCGGCCTTCGAGAAAGACTTCGCTACTGGCATCGTACGACGCACCGTTACGCTTCAGTTTCACACAATGAATTCGCCCAGTAGCCCAATCACAGCCAAACAACGCACCGCGATACTCTTTCGGAAAGGCCGTATGGTTATAAAACTCCAGCCCCGTAGGCGAGCCAGGACCAATGTTGAGCGTGGCTGGCAGGCTGTCAATGTAATAGTCAGGCCACTTCGCCCAGCCGCTACGCCAACCAAGTTCGGCGCCCGGGGTGATGTGGTTGATCCGAGTGGGCCGATACCAAGGGGCACCCGTATCCCATTCCATGTCCGCATCATAAGCAAATAGCTCGCCATCCGCATTAAACGCGATGTCGTAAGAGTTGCGCAAACCGCCCGCGATTAGTTCGACAAAACTGCCGTTCGTATCGGTGCGAAATACGGTGCCACCAGGGGCGGGTATGCCGACCGCATGGCCCCGCGGATCTTCTTGCCGCGGTTTCACAAGATCGCCCTCGTAGCCATTGTGATAGGGGCTACGAGGCGACGATTTTTTACCAACACGGGCATGATTGCCAACAACGACGTAGAGCAACCCATCCGGCCCCATTCGCACGGCGTGAGGCCCATGTTCGCCCTTCGACCCCCGGAAAGGCAAGATGGCTTTGATTTCGTCAGCCACACCATCGCGGTTGGCATCCCGAAGACGATAGAGGGCCGAGCCTTCGGGCCCATCGCCCACGGCAAAAACCCGAGTGCCGAGCGCAAGAATCCCCTGCGTGTTTTTGATTTGATCGGAGAAGACGTTGACCGTATCGTGCGTACCGTTGTTATCCGTATCGGTGATTTTAATCAGGAACCCGCCTTCTTGCGAGGCGAGGATATTACCTTGCGAGTCGAATGTCATCGCGATCAACGAGCCAACTTCGTGATCGCGCAAAAGGTGCTCGACGGTAAAGTCTTGCCCAATTTCAAATCGCCGCCCCCGATCGGCTAAGATAACTTCGTCGCCCCAGGGAAGAGTAGCGCCGAGTTCACCATAGCTTTTCGCGTTGATCCATTCGCCATCAGGAAAATCGGCAGAAGTCCAACCTTGGTAGCGGCGGATGCTAGTCTTCCACGACCCGTTGGTCGAGTGGCTCTCGAACGTGCCACCTTGCTCTTTAACGAGTACAAAAGCCGCCAAGCCGGCAGAGCCTTCGTCGATATTAGCAACTCGCACAGCAATCGAGTTGCGGCCCTTTTGCAGGAATTTGGCGATATCATAGGTCTGCATTTTTCGCCAGTCTTGCCCTTGCCCCACCGGTTGGCCATTGACGAAAAGCTCGAACTGATTGTCGGCCGTAATTTGAACTTCGCCCACCTCGGGAGTACCCAGATTAAACGATTTTCGAAAATAGCATTCGCCAACCGGTACTTCGTTTTTAGTTTGGCTAGGCGTCCAAATCCAACGCGGGTTGACCGATTGCGAACGCTGAGACTGAGCCTGCGAGGCTTGCTTCTGGCCCGATTGCTCCTGACCAACAGCCCACGTCACAGCAAGTAGGCCAAGTAAAAGAGTTCCGACAATATGCGTACCGACAGCAACCGCCTTCATGGCGACCTCGCTATTTGGAAGTAAAAGAATCAACAGAGAGAGTAGAACCACCGCCCAGAGTTGGGCGTGGAGGAGCAGAACCATACCTAGTTTCGCCAATTCGCAGCAACAGACGTTTAGATGCTAGCAGGCGCGATAATGGGGAACACACGATCAAACTAGGTGGTCCGTCAATCCTAACAATTGACGGGTGCCACTGTCTGGCTTGCCCAGCAGTGGAACCCTGATACCCGCTTCACACTGCTGGAAAGCCAGCAGTGGCACCCACCAAACCCCTCAATGCAGGCCTGTCGGACCACCAAGAACGTACTGTCATTGACCCGCGCCAGCGGATTGCGATACGATGCGCGCTTCAACAGATTGCCCAAATTGAGTGCTTCGCCAGAAGCGGTCTAAATTGCCCACAGATACCTACCTCGCCAGAGAAACAGATTCCATGCAAGTACCGAGTTCCAAACGTCTTCGCTTCGTATTGCTAGCGCCATTGGTCCTATCGATGGTGGTCGGATGCTCGTCAAAGACCGAAAATAAACCACCCCCCAAAGAGTCAACCACCCCAAAAGGCGAGTCCGCTTCAGCGGACCAGCAAGCCCCGCCCAAAGGCCCAGTAGTCCTAGGCAACATGCTCGACCCCTTCACCCCGCCGCCGCTAAAAGAGCTGCTAGCGAATCACAAATGGGTCGACCGCCCCGTGGTCGATTCGATGCAACGAATGCGCGAGCACCAAGCAAAGCTGCCCCCGCCAAAGCTGTCAGCAAAAGAAGCTTTGGCACTGCGTAACGATTCACCAGAGAAAAACGAAAAAATCCTAGACACCCTGGGCCGACTCGCACCAAAGGACGGCAAAGGCGTAGACTTCGATGCCGAGATTACGCTGCTTGCTAGCGGCGATTTGAAGAGCACCAACCCGCTCTTGTTTAGCAGCGTGGTCGAAGCAGATTATGGTGGGCTGGCGGGGTTCGGCTTGTTTGGTTTTGATCGAACGTTCGACAAATTTGCCAGTGCCGACACGGTCGTCTCTTGGCAAACGAGTGAAGATCGGCTGGTCGACAAAGTTGTCATACGCGACGACCTAACTTGGTCGGATGGAACACCAATCACCGCCCATGACATAGCATTCACCTTTCGTGCGATTATGACCGAGCAGGTGATCGTACCCGCAGTTCGCCAGGGCACCGACAAAATACGCTGGATCGAAGCCTACGACGATCAGACGGTCGTGTTTTTCCATAAAGAATCGCTGGCAACGAATGATGGGAATATGAATTTCTCGATCCTTCCCAAACATATCTACGAGAAGTCCATCCCCAAAGATCCCACTCTAGCGCGTAGCGCCGAGCACACAAAGTACGAGGATGCACCAGTTGTGGGTGGGCCGTATGTGTTGACCAAGCGCGCACGAGGGCAAGAGTTTGTGCTTGAGCGCCGCGAGGAATATTATATGCACGAGGGCAAACAAGTACGCGACAAGCCGTACTTCAAGACGGTTCGCTATAAAGTGATTGAAGACCGCAACACGGCACTGTTAGCATTAAAATCAGGCGACTTAGATTCGCTGATACTGATTGCCGAGCAATGGAACGGCCAAACGGGTGGCGACGATTTCTATCGGCACAACACGAAGGCAAGCGGGCTTGAGTGGACCTCGTTTCATTTCTGCTGGAACCTCCGAACACCCTATTTCTCAGATAAACGGGTACGCCAGGCAATGTCATATGCCGTCGACTACGACGAATTGTTAAACACGATTTTGTACGGTGTCTATCAGCCGAACCGGGGGACGTTTCATCCAACCTCGCGGATGTTCCCGAAAAATGGTCCCAAGCCGTACCAGCAGGATTTAGATCGCGCGGAAGAGTTGCTCGACGAAGCCGGATGGGAGGATAGCGATGGCGACGGAATTCGAGACAAGATGATTGACGGTCGACGGATGCCCTTTGAATTCACCCTGATGGTGGTGAACTACGAAGACCGGATTAAGGTTGCCACCTTGATGAAAGAGTGCCTAGATTCGATTGGTATTGTTTGCCATGTAAAACCAACCGAGTTTACCGTGCTTACCGAGAGGCAACGGAACCACAAATTCCAGGCCGCTTTTGCCGGATGGGGAAGCGGTGCCGACCCCGATACGACGAGCAATATCTTTGCGACCGACGCGGGGCGTAACTACGGCGGGTACTCGAACCCCCGCGTCGACGAGCTTTTCGATCAGGCACGCCACGAGTTTGACGAAGAAAAACGGTACGCCCTATATGGCGAAATCCATAAACAGATGTGGAAAGATCAGCCGTACACGTGGCTGTTCTACCGCAACTCGTTTTATGGATTCAACAAACGACTCCGAGGCTACAACTTCAGCCCACGCGGCCCATTCCACTACGGCCCAGGCTTTAGCAGCTTCTACATGCCAGTTGCAGCCCCTTAATGGGCCAGAAAATATGAAAAAGTATTTTGATAACAATCCAGTCATCTAAAGTACTCAAAGTGAAAAGGGTTGAACCACGAATGACGTGAATTTACACGAATAGGGTCGGAATTTAGCTCAAAATCCCTTCCCGAGATGCGTCTGAATGGGGTTGATTTAGGGCCTGACAAGGCCCTAATTATTCGTGCTATTCGTATGATTCGTGGTTGGTTGTTTTCAGTTTGAGTAGTTATCAGCACATCAACAGGGATGAGTGCAGCCAGTAGAACATGATTAGCTATTTAATTCGCCGATTGGCGCTGGCATCGTTGACGTTGCTGTTGATCACGTTTGTGGTCTACGCGCTGATTCGCCACATGCCCGGCACGCCATTGACGGCCGACCCGGCAATGATGGACCCAGCAAGCAAATCAGCCTCGAAGAGGTCGATCGGCTGAACCGCCTCTACGGACTCGACAAACCCTGGTACGTGGCCTATTTCTCTTGGCTGAAAAATGTGGTGCAGCTCGATTTCGGGCGCTCGATTAGCCAGAACAACGCTCCCGTGGCCGAGTTAATCCGCGAACGCGTACCGGCAACGATGCTGCTCTCTGTCAGCTCGCTAGTGCTAACCTACTTGCTTTCAATCCCACTGGGGCTTTGGTCGACCGTAAAATCGGGAACCCATGCCGAGCGCACCGTAAGCACGCTGCTGTACATGCTCTACTCGCTCCCCTCGTTCGTAGCCGCACTATTCCTGCAAATCCTGTTGGCCGTCAAGCTACAGTGGTTGCCCCTCTATGGCATGACTTCAGACAACTACGAAACGCTATCGTTCATGGGCAAGTCGTGGGACATCTTCTTACACGCAGCTATGCCCATTGTCTGTTTCACGTATGGCAGCTTGGCCTACTACTCCCGATTTATTCGAGCGAATATGCAAGAGGTCGTCCGACAAGATTACATTCGCACAGCTCGCGCAAAGGGCGTCTCGCCGGGCGTGGTCGTGTGGCGACACGCCTTTCGCAATACGCTCATCCCACTCGTCACCCTGATTGGTTTGACCTTACCAAGCCTGCTGAGCGGGGCGGTGATCTTAGAACAAATCTTCACCTGGCCCGGAATGGGACGCCTCTATTTCGAAGCCATCGGACGACGCGACTACGACACCGTGATGGGCCTCACCTTAATGTTTTCAGTGCTAACCCTACTCGGCCAATTATTAGCCGACCTGTTATACGCAGTAGTCGACCCAAGAGTAACCTACCACTAACACCCCCCCCATAGCCCGGCCATCCTGGCCGGAAACACCAAACACACAACAGCAACAAACTCAAACTGAAAACAAGATCTGAATTTCACCACGGAGTCACGGGGGACACGGAGTATTTTGAATTGAAAGAACGCTGAATCATGCCCTAATTCAAAATTGGACGGGATGGCTGCTTTCTCAGTGTCCTCCGTGACTCCGTGGTTATTCTTTTTTCCCTTTGAAAAAACAACCAAAATGCCTGACCCCAAAAACAACACACCCGACGAAGACGACCAAGCCACAATTGGGTTTTGGGGCGAGGCATGGCAACGCTTCCGAAAGCGTCGGCTAGCGATGCTAGCGCTCGGTTTCGTGGTCTTCATGTGCTCGATCGCAATGTTTGCGCCAATGATCGTCGGCACCAAGCCGATCGTTTGCAAGTACAAAGGCAGTATCTATTTCCCCTGCCTTGGATACTACAACCGAAGTTGGGAAAACCCGATCTTCAGAAAAGATCGGTTCCGAAATAAGTACCCCAAAAATCTAGATAAAAAAGACCCCGAGAGTTGGGCCATCTTTCCGCTCGTCTATCAAGATCCCTACCGGCGCGTGCGGGATGGCGAGTGGCAAGACCGCCCCGGAAATCCCTCCGGCACCAACGGAGTACCTAGTCGACTAAATTGGTTCGGCACCAACCAGCAGGGCTACGATGTATTTGCCCAGATGGTTCACGGGACACAAATCGCGCTGAGCGTCGGCTTTGTTTCGATGGGCATTGCCGGCGTAGTTGGGCTGACGATCGGTGCCCTGGCCGGCTACCTGGGCGGCTGGGTCGACGTGCTGTTGAGCCGGTTTATCGAATTGGTAATGTGCATCCCCTCGTTGGTGTTGATCCTGGCGCTGGTGGCGATGTTAGACAATGTGACCAATTTTCATCTGATGGCGATCGTCGGCTGCACGAGTTGGACCGGCATCGCGAGACTTGCCCGCGCCGAGTTTATGAAGCTGAAACAAATGGAATTTATCACGGCTGCGCGCGCATTGGGCGCAAGTCGATGGCGGATCATGTTCCGCCATGTACTGCGCAACGCACTGGCGCCAGTGCTAGTGCCGATCACGTTCGGCATTGCCGCCGCCATTTTGATCGAGAGTGGCCTAAGCTACCTGGGGTTTGGCGCCTCGCCCCCGAATCCGAGTTGGGGCACGCTGCTCAAGTCAGGCCGAGCAACCATCCAACAAACTTGGTGGCTGATTGTCTTCCCCGGGACGGCCATTTTTCTAACCGTCCTAGCCTACAATTTAATCGGCGAAGGCCTACAAGAAGCAACCGACCCCCGCCTCCGCCAAGATAAACACTAAAGAATGCGGAATGACGAATACGGATTGACGAACCTCGCAGGGTGCCACTGCTGGCTTGCCCAGCAGTGCGAAGCGGATACTAGGTTTCCACTGCTGGACAAGCCAGGCAGTGCCACCCAAGAAACAACCCTGGGCCAAATTTTTCAGTTGAAATTAGGCCACTACTTCTGGGAGAATAGCGATTAGCTTTTAGCCATTAGCGATCAACTTTTTCGTCATTCGTCATTCAGATTTCGTCATTTACCGCGTCCAAATGGACAATATCATCCCCTTCCACACTATAAATTCCGCATTCCGCACTCAATATTGTCCACCCCAACAGCCTTCCCCAGCATTTCGTGCCAAAACTAACCCACCAAACACTACGATACCAGCACCAACCCGCATAATTTTGTCCAATTAAGTCAACAAACCAACCGCTTTCGGCTTTCCACTTTCCGCTTTAGAAAAACATCAAAAATCCCACCATGCCTCTCCCTGTAATCGACGTCGACGACCTCCGCACCTACTTCCACACCGACGAGGGCGTGGTGCGCGCAGTCGACGGCGTCACGTTTCGCATTGAAACGGGCCACACGTTGGGCATCGTCGGAGAGAGCGGATCAGGAAAGTCGGTCACCTCGCTGTCGGTCATGCAGTTACTGGCGTCGTCGGCAAAGATCGAGTCCGGCAAAATCGTCCTGCTAGGGAAAGACCTGGTGGGTCTGCCTGAGCCCGAGATGCGTGGCATACGCGGCAAAGATGTCAGCATGATCTTCCAAGAGCCGATGACCTCGCTCAATCCGGTGTTTACGGTCGGGAGCCAAGTGGCTGAGGCGATTATTCTGCATCAGGGCAGCACGAAAGAAGAAGCACGCCAGCGAACGATCGAATTGTTTCGCGAAGTTGGGATCCCCGAACCCGAGCAGCGAGTCGATTCCTACCCGCATCAAATGTCGGGGGGGCAAAAACAGCGGGTCATGATTGCGATGGCGCTATCTTGCAACCCAAAACTGTTGATTGCCGACGAACCGACGACCGCCCTCGACGTAACGATCCAAGCACAAATTCTCAATATGCTGCGAGAGTTGCGCGACCAACGCGGAATGGCGATTCTTTTTATCACGCACGATCTGGCCGTAATCGCCGAGATTGCCGACGAAGTGCTGGTGATGTATCAGGGCGAAATGGTCGAGCATGGCCCGGTGCTCGATATCTTTTCCAATGCAAAACATCCCTACACCAAAGGCCTGTTGGCTTGCCGACCTCGACTCGACAGCAAGTATCGCCGGTTGCCTACGGTCGACGACTTCATGGAAACCAAGATGGTCGAAGGGCATCTGCAAATTGTCGAAAAGCAGATGAACGACGCCCGCTTGAAAGAGCTGACCGAGCATGGCCGAGGGCGACTCTTGCACAGCGAATCCGAGCTGGCCGCAATGGCGCACCCTTGGGAACATACGCCCCGGGATGCAGACACAACGTCGATCGCCGAAGGCACAAAGCCGTTGCTGGAGGTAGAAAATCTCGAAGTGCATTTCCCCGTGCGTCGAGGAATCTTGTCGCGAGTGGTCGACCATGTTCGAGCCGTGGATGGAATTAGTTTTCGCGTCTATCGTGGGCAAACGCTAGGGCTGGTCGGAGAGTCGGGCTGTGGCAAGACGACCGCAGGGCGAGCCATCTTGCGATTGATCGAACCCACAGCTGGCCGAGTGCGATTCGATGGCGTCGACCTGACAACTTTGGGGACTCGCGAACTACGCAAAATGCGCAGCCGTATGCAAATCATCTTTCAAGATCCCTACGGTTCGCTCAACCCTCGGATGACAATCGAATCAACACTAACCGAGCCGATGGTGATCCAAGGGATCGGCAGCTCGCGCAGCGACCGACGCGATCGGGCGGCCGCGCTGCTAGAAGAAGTGGATATGCCGTCGGCTCATTTGCGTCGCTATCCGCATGAATTCTCAGGTGGTCAGCGGCAGCGGATTTGCATTGCCCGGGCGATTGCCGTCGAGCCAGAATTTATTATTTGCGACGAATCGGTCTCGGCCCTAGATGTCTCGGTGCAAGCGCAGGTGCTAAACTTGCTAAACGATTTACAAGACAAACGCGGGCTGACCTACATCTTTATCAGCCATGATCTGAGCGTCGTAAAGTTTATGGCCGACATGATGGCCGTGATGAACAACGGCAAGTTTGTAGAGTTTGGCCCGTCGCAAGCCATCTACGCAGACCCACGAGAGGAATACACGCGTCGACTAATCAGCGCCACGCCAAACGACGACCTAGAGCATATCCGCCACCTCGTAAATCAAAGAAAAGAACGGCGTCAAGCAGCAAGCCCAACATAACCCGGTCATCCTGGCCGGAAAAACAAAAAAACCGCGAGGAAAGCCCGAGGGGACGAGGCTTTCGCACGCGGTCTTGTACAGGAGGGAGATGCTTTGTAGTTGCGTGAAACTAATGCACATCCCGGGCCAAAACCCGCGATTCGATCGCAAAGAGCTTGTCCGCAACGGTTTGCGGACAAGGTGCGAAATGGCCCACCAGCAGAGTGTTGTTGGGGTTCAACACGACAAACAAGAAGCGTTGCTTTATTGCAACAAGAAGATCGGGCCACGTGGCTCTATCGACTGGTGGCCCGGACCAAAGGACCAGCGGGGCCAACTTCACTGCGACCGAGAACGACGTCTCGGGCGTGGCGGCCGGCAGCGTGCTTGCGATCTTCGTTAAGATAAAGGTGATCGACGTTTTCTTGAGACAAGCAGTGCTTGATATACCGAACGCTAAGATCCTGATAGAGAACGTTTTGCCCGCAACCGCCGTGGTTCGCACTTTGGAATCCTGCGACCGAGAAACTGGGAGTATCGGCCAACATCGGGGCGGTGCTTAGTCGGACGAAACGGACTTGGCGATAGTTGCCCGCCTGGTCACGGTAACCAAAGCGATAGGCATAGCTTCCGGCCATCTGCTTTTTTAAACGAGCAAGTACATCCGCAGGCATGGCGTCAAGCTGTGCTTGGGTAGGAATCAGCATGAGAGTCCGGCCAGCAAAGACTTCGTCGGCATCGGATGAGGACGGGCAGACAAGCAACTCCGCCAGCCGCTGGCGATCGACAACGCCGCTGTCGGCAAGTTTGACAACAAAGATCCCGGCATTTTCGCCCGGTTCAACACGAGGCAAGCCCTGGCCAAATCGGTCGGAGTATTCGGCAAGAGCGATGCCCAAGTGGTAGAGGTTGTTTTCGCAATCGACTTGGCGAGCGGAGTCGCGGCTATCTCGTAGTGCAGGAAAAAGCAGCGAAGAAACAGCGATGAGAACCGTGGCAGCTACGACGAGATCGACGAAAGACCAACGTTTTTTGCCGACAAGGCCATCGTGAGATTCAGAGAGGGCGACCAACTTGTGATTTGTATCTGCGTTTTGGCGTACGTACTGGCAGGTTCGATTGGCAAGATCGGAAGGAGGGCAAGTCGATTTCGGATCAGAAGCACAGCCCCTGGTACATTGGCGGAGTCGTTCAAACTCTTCTTGCCAGACAGGGTCGTTTTCTAGCCGTTCTTCGACACGTTGACGTTCCTCAGGCGAAAGGTCGTCCAACAGGTAAGCGATTAGTTGGTCTCTCATTTCCACGGTACTCCCGTGCTGTAAGAGCCTATCCTAGAATCCACTTGGAGGCTTCCCGCGGCCAGGGAAGTTTGGACAACCAAGCAGTTTTGAGACGTGCTATAAAACACAAGCCCGGTACCCTTGGGGGTACTGGGCCTGTGTCGAAATTTCGAGGCAACATGGCAGGGCGCCAACTGGTATGCTCCAGCGAAACCCAGTAGCCAACTAAAATGCTTAAGAACGAGAAGTAGGGTGAAGCTCTTGCCACGATTGACCCAACCGGCGAATCGCAGAGTGTAGTCGGCTTTTGACTGTTCCGACCGGCACCGACATAACTTTGGCGGCATCACGATACTTCATCCCCTGAAAATAAACGAGCTTGACGGCGTTTTGCAACGGATCGGGCAAGCCAGCCACTGCGTCGCGTACCCACTCCGCCCGTTCCAAGCTTTCAACAGCTTCGACAGGGCCTGAGTCTTGGGTGGCGACTACCCCCATAAGGGCACCTACGTCCTCGCCTCCGGTCGCTCGCGACTGGTCGAGACTCAGGCGTCGGTGGCGACGATTTCGGCGTTGGGCGTCGATCGCCTGGTTGGTTGCAATCGTGTAGAGCCAAGGCCTGAACTTACGACCCAACTCGAACAGATCACGCTTCAAATGCACTTGCAGGAACGTTGTCTGGAAGACGTCCTCAGCCATCGCTGCATCCGACAGAAAACGCCTTAGGTAGTTGTATAGCTCACGTTCATAGCGAGAAACCAATTCCGAGAACACAGTCGAGCTTTCGGTCGACTGGTACTCGATCAGCAGTTGCTCGTCGCTGTAATTGCCCATGCTATGCTGCGAAGCATTGCCAGAGGCGGAAACCGTTTCAATCAAATCTTCCTTGTGATGCTTTATCATTTCTACGAACTCCTCGTTCCGAGAGTTCGACGATAACCAGGAGAAAATCCTTTCTCCCTGCCGTCCGATATGGAATCCGCGGACCCTCACCATAAAACTAGGCGAATCCTTGGGTTGCGGAAAGTGTTGGCACCCGTTGGCGCCGGCTATCAAAAGCCAATTTTAACCACATTACCCCGCTGCGGGGTATTCCGTGTAGCCAAATTGGCATTTGACTCTTGTTCCAAAGTGAAAAGCAATTCCTATGCCAACAGAGCCACGGGCCCTCTACCTTGCCTAGCTAGCAGCCTCGCAACTACAGTGCAGCCAATCGCTTACGCTGTATTGGGGGCAATTGTTCGGCAAAAGCGGGCATAGTCATTCGCCTGTCATTATTGCAAGAACTGCCAGAGAGAACAGACAATTATCTCAAATTGGGCGAGAATTGTGATCAATTACACTACGTTTGCTTGATTTTGCGATACCTCTGTGGTGGGGAAGGGTGGTATCCGCCAGATGGAGAGTGGTTGTATCGATTTCGCATGTCTGGGCGTAATTTCACGGGATTTCAAGTGTTTTGGAAGTTGCCTGCTGCAAAGATACGACCCACACTTGCGCATGTGGGTGCCAGGAAATCTACCGCCGAATTTAGTGTTTTTCATCGTCGTGACCAAACAGGTCGAAGACGAGGCAAAGCGTTTAGATACGCGCGACACGGTTGCCGCCGACGCGGCGGATCAGACTTCGCATTTCAAGAACATGAATCGTCGACAGCACTCGGTGGACGGGTAGGCCACTCGTAGTGGTCACCTCGTCGATGAGGGAGCCTTGCACGTTGATCGCTTGCAGCACTTTTTGCTCGACATCATTGAGCGAAACTTCGGCCGGGACGCGAACGGTGGTGCCATCTTCTCGCTGGGTTTCATGAGCCATCGGGCCTAGCTCTTCGAGGACATCGTCGATCGAGGCGACGAGCTTCGCACCGTCGCGGAGCAGTTGATGAGGGCCATGAGAGAGACGACTGTCGACGGGGCCGGGGACAGCAAAGACCTCGCGGTTTTGTTCCCAGGCATGTCGAGCAGTGATGAGCGCGCCTGACCGGGCGGCAGCTTCCACGACAATCGTCCCGAGAGTCATGCCGCTAATGATGCGGTTTCTTTGAGGGAACATGCCGCTGATTGGTGGCATGGTCGGAGCGGCTTCGCTGAGTACGCAACCTTGCTGAGCGATACGTTCGGCAAGATTGACATTTTCTGGTGGATACGGTTTAAGCACTCCGCTGGCTAAAACGGCAACCGTACGCCCTCCGGCTTCGAGAGCAGCACGATGGGCAGCGCTGTCGATACCTCGAGCCATGCCGCTGACGACCGTGATACCAGCGTTTGCAAGGCTGGTCGCAAGTTGCGCTGCTATCTTGATGCCGTACCGAGTGGCATGGCGGGTGCCAACGATCGCTACAGCAAGGCGGTCTGCTGGTAGTAGGTCGCCGCGTGTGAATAGCACGCCGGGCGGATCGTCAATTTCATTGAGCAGGGGTGGGTACTGCGGGTGCGATTCAAGAAGAATGCCAACATTGTTGTCGCTGCATAGTTGAAGCTGGGCGTCGACGTCGATTTCTCGCTCAGCTTGTGATATCTGCTTGGCAAGCTTGGGGCCGATACCCGAGACCGCTTGCAAATCGGCGGATGAGGCGGCGAGGACGCATTCGGGCGATCCAAAACGGGCCAGCAGACGTTGCCGCATGAGTGGGCCAATGCCGGAAACAAGCGCCAGCCGAAGCTGATGGCGGATTCGTTCGTCGCTGTTGAGGGATGCATCGCTCACGGACAGGCCTGCCTTTGAGGGGAGAACTGCGGCAAATGTTTTGGAATGCTGTTCTAAGTCACCGTACTATTCTGCGATTAGCGACGCCAGCACATCGTCTGTGCGAACGTCTTTGACAAGTTCAACGTGTCCCATGCGGTCGGGCAGGACGAATCTTAGTTTTCCCTCGTCGACCTTCTTGTCGTGCCGCATGAGGGCGACCAGATCGTTGCCATCATGGTTTGGTGTTGCAATAGGTAAACCGAGCGCTTCGAGCAATGCTTGTTGCCGACTTGCGAATTGGTTGTCGACGCGGCCCATGCGAGCAGCCAGGCGAGCGGCGCACATCATGCCGATTGATACCGCTTCGCCGTGCAGGAGGGCTTCGTACTTGCCTGCGGCCTCGAAAGCGTGGGCGTAGGTGTGGCCGTAGTTTAAGACGGCTCGGAGACCGGTCAGTTCGCGTTCGTCTTTTTCAACGACGCCGGCCTTTAGTTGGCAGCAACGTTCAACCACGTAGCGGAGGGTTTCTGCATCGCGGTTGTTGATTGCTTCGGTCTGTTGTTCGAGATAGGCGAAGAAGTCGGCATCGAGGATCACGCCATATTTGACGACTTCGGCCAGACCAGCCCGGTATTCGCGATCGGGCAGAGTGTTGAGAACCTCGACGTCGACCAAGACGCCAAGAGGTTGCCAGAAAGCGCCGACCATGTTTTTTGCACCGGGCAAATTGATGCCAACTTTGCCACCCACAGAGCTGTCGACTTGAGCAAGCAGTGTTGTTGGAACTTGGAAGAAGCTTAGACCGCGAGTAAATGTGGCTGCGACAAAGCCGGCAAGGTCGCCGACGACCCCGCCACCGATGGCAACGACGATCGACTGCCGATCGGTTCCTTCGGCCAACATGGTTTCCCAGAGATCCGCCGCGACCTCCGAGCATTTGCTGCGTTCGCCGGCGTCGACGACTAGCAGGTGAACTTCCCATTGGTCGTCGGCCAGTTGATCGCCCAGCTTGTCTGCATACAGAGTATCCACGGTGGTATCGGTGATGATAACCGCGTGATTCGATTTGGTGCGTTCGCGAAGGAACGGTACGAATTCGGTAAGATTTCCACTGCCAATCTGGATGTCGTAGCTACGGTGGGCCAAATTGACTCGGGTAACTTTGGCCTCATTTGCCACGGTAAAGATTCCTTATGCGGGGGCAGTTGCGTGTTGAGAAATGGTTGTTGGGCTTCGTCTACGCACCAATCCGTTCGATATCTTCGGGGGTAACGACAATATGGCGGCAGAAGCCGGTGTGGGTTCGTATGTATTCGAGGTGGGTCGCTTGGTCGGGGCTTTCGTGGAGCTGGGCCTCGAGTTGGAGTCGAGCATGGGGGTCGACTTCGAAATCCTCAGGCCATAGGGTCGTCTGTTCTACGACTAACGATTCTCGGTAAGGATCGAATTTGTCGGCCATGGTTTTATGTTTCCAGTATCTATCGTGTCAGTTTACAAAGCTGACAGTATACTAAGTGACCCGGTGGTGCGGAAAGCCGTCTGGGCAGATCAACGGGACGATTGCAAAGTCACTGATTCTGTAGTAGCCGCGAGCGGAAGCCGCGGTTTTTCAGGCCGACTGCGGCTAGCATGACTTTGCAATCCTCCTGCGTAGATCAATTCGAGGCAATGAGTATGGGGCAATCAGGAACAAAGCTGGTATTCGTGCTGGCCGGCTTGGCTTTGTCGGCTGGGGTGATTTCGTGGTGGTATCGCTACGAAGCGGCCCACGAAGCCACGATGTATTGGGGCGTCGAGGCATCAAGGCTGATTTCTCAGCCATCCGAGGTCGAGATTTACGAGTTGGCTCTACTCGGGGCGGAAAGTGCGGCAGAAGAGGGAACTGGGGTACTTGAGCTTGGCCGAAGGTATCGAGCAGCCGAGCCGCGTGGGCTTACGAACGCTCGGGGGATGGTGCATTTGCGACATGCGCTGATGAGTGATCGCAATTACGAGTGGGACGCTCCTGTCGACCCAGCAGAGATCGATTGGCGGTGGTGCCTGCGTTTTTTCGACTCACAACATGAGATACGGGTAGTGCTGGCAGCCGATTTGGCGGCTATCGGGCGAGTTGTAGCGGCAGACCAAACCCCGGTAGAGGCTTTTTCTTGCAGTCCGTTGTCAGAGAGCTTGCGGGCGTATTTTGCAGCCCTGGGCCTCGAAGATGCTAGCACAGCAGAGTAGTTGCTCTGGGAGAGGGGATAGTCGCTTCCTATACTCTGCCGTCTTACGGGAGATCACGACCACGTATTTTTGGAAAGTTGCACCAGCACTTTCTAAAGGACAGCAGAGCGCTATGCGATCAATTGCGATCATCAACCAAAAGGGCGGGGTAGGTAAAACTACGACCGCTGTGAATCTGAGTGCCGCATTGGCAGCCAGTGGGCACCGTGTTGGGCTGATCGATCTCGATCCCCAGGCTCATGCTTCACTGCACTTGGGGCTCAGCCTTACACGAGAGTTGCCGACGGTTTACGATTTGCTGACCAGCGACGTGAATCTGGCAGATATTTGGCAACCGGTGGGCGAGAACTTGCAGGTGGCTAGCTCGCATATCGATTTGGCGGCTGCCGAGGTGGAATTGGCTGGGGTAGTGGGTCGCGAGGTAATTTTGCGAGACAAGCTGGCCCTCGAGCAGGAACAATTCGACTTTGTATTGATCGACTGCCCGCCTTCGCTGGGGATACTGACGTTGAACGCGCTTTCGGCGGTAGACGATGTTTTTCTGCCGCTCCAGCCGCATTTTCTTGCACTACACGGTTTGAGCAAATTGCTGCAAACGATCGATTTGGTAGCTCGACGGCTGAACGACCGACTCCGCTTGGCTGGCGTTATGCTATGCCTGTACGAATCGGGGACACGGCTGGCAGCCGAAGTTGCTTCGGACGTAGAAGAGTTTTTCTGCGAAGCGAAGTTGAGAGAGTCGGCTTGGCGAGATGTCCACCTGTTTGAATCGAGGATTCGACGGAATATCCGCTTGGCTGAGGCGCCGAGCTTCGAGCAATCGATTTTTTCTTACTCGCCACAGTCAGCAGGTGCTGCGGATTATCGTGCCCTGGCGGACGAGGTGATTTCTATGTATGCCGCGAAGTCGCAAGGCGGCGGAAGCGAGCCTTCGACTGCGGACCGTATCGCAGCGTAGGGCTTCGATCCGCAATTTCGCGCGGGCCAGGCGATTCAATTATTCTCTTCAGAAGATGCCGGTAAGGTTCTGGAAGAGCGGGTCGTTTCGCAAAGGGTCGAAGTCGGGTTCGTCGTGAATGAAGTCGCGGAAGTTGCCATCGATATCCAGGGCATTGGCCAAGCAGCGGAGGGCCTGATGCGGGGCCTGAGCCAGACTCCAATAGCAGGCCAAGTTGTAATGCAAGATTGCTTGGCCCGGTTCTACATCGACGGCATGTTCAAGCGATTCGATTGCCCGCTGGACATGTCCGACCCGTTTGTAGCACCAAGCAAGGGCCATCCAGGCGTGAATGTCGTCGGGGATAAGCTCCAAGCTGCGGCGGAGCGGAAAGATGGCCTCGCGATACTGGCGCAACTCTCGCATGCATTCGCCCATGAGGTAGCAAGCTCGGGCGTCCGTATGCACGACTTTGCCGCGGCGCTGTAGCGATTGCAGGGCATGAGAAGGCATGCCGAGTTCGAGATACCCTTCCGCCTCGTGGCGAATGCGTTTCAGTCTTTCTCTGGGGAATGTCTTCATCGTCAATACTCTCGCCAACGAGAACTCGCAAGCGCTCGTTGCGTGCCGCATTTCGATAGCGGATTGAAGTTGTTGGACTGAACGTCCGTTGGATTAGAAACAGAAAAGCTACCTGATTCTACTCGCTAAAAAGAGGGTGTCCAAATTTCGGGTACGAAGTCGTGTCGTAACTTGTGTGCAGGTAACTGGTAACGTTTTGAAAATAGAGTTGCACGAAATTTTCGGTTGATCGGGCAGGATAAACTCTTGCGTCGCGCGCTCGGGGGGTGTACGGCTCGCCGCCATTCTGGGCACCTACCGAGACACGGTACTTTTGCTTCAGCGAATCGACGATGTTTCGCATTCGCCACCCTTCGTATCTGGAAGTGGTGTTTTGGCAACAAATTTCCGGGGCTTCTCAAGTCGGCTCGATTGGATTTGATACTGGATTTCCAGGGTTTTTTAGTAGTTCGGGCAACAGTTGGGTTTGTTGACGCTGTTGTGGGTATAGGGCTTGCGTCTTGTTGAGGCGAAGCGGTCGTTCTCTCGATCGTTGAATCTCGCGAATGCCCCTGGAGCCCTTCTTTTGTTTCGCTCGCTACTCACCATTTCGGCGGTTGCCCTAATAAGCTGTTTCCTGGCTAGTTTCGAGCAGGCGCAGGGCCGCAGGGCCGTTTCGACCGATTGGGTTCGCACGGCTGATGGTTGGGAGTCGAGTGCCGTGTTGCGGCTGGAGCCTCGCACGCAGTCGGTGCCTACGTTGCATCCGGCGCTGGTAGCAAGCTTTCAGTTGGCGGTATCGTTATTCGCCTTAATGGCATTTCCTAGCCAAGTGCGAAGAAACAAACAGGCCGCTGTCGTGGGCCGAGTGAAGTACGTGAGAGTGCGGGGAAGGCGTCGTAAGACGGCATTTCTGGGTCGATAAGCCGTCGTAGCCGAAGATTTTGAGAAAAAGTTCAGAATCTTGCACGAAATTCGCTGCTAATCGCCACTATTTCTTCTGGATACGCTTCGGTCTGTACTTTGTCGGATCAGGCGCAATCCATTTTTTCAGAGGGAAATTCGATTCCAGAGGAAAATTCGATGCGACTCACTCTCCGCACCTTGCTGGCCTATACCGACGATATTCTTGACCCTGCCGATCACGAAGAGCTTAGCAAAAAGATCGAAGCAAGCGATTTTGCCTCGGAGTTGATCCATCGCACGCGGGACACCGTGCGGCGGCTCCGGCTTGGCGCTCCCGAAGTGCTTGCTGGTGGCGGCGATGGTGTGCTGGATGCGGTTAGCGTTTGCGACGCCAATGCGGTTTCAGAGTATTTAGATAATACCTTGGCGCCGGAAGATATCGCTGATTTCGAGCGGATGTGTCTCGAACCAGGCAACGAGGCGGATATGCACTTGGCTGAAGTGGCTTCTTGCCACCATGTGCTGGCCATGGTGCTTGGCGAGCCGGCGGAGATCGACACCGAGGTGCGCAAGCGAATGTACGATCTGCCGGCCAAACTGGCTTCCGGCCAGAAGTTGCGAGTTGAGCCAGCACATGTGAGTTCGCCACAAGTGGCGACGGCCCCGGTTGAGACTCCACCAGTTAAGCAAACTGTTCGGAGCGAGTCGGAGGTGCCCGATTATTTGCGAGAGGCCGCCCGAGCAAAGAGCCGTGGAAGGCGAATCGCGATGATAGCCGCCTCGTTATTGGTGGTGGGTGGCGTGGGGTACTGGCTTAATTCTGCGGAGCAGCAGTCTGCTCCGGCTGGCGTTGCTTCGGTGGATTTAGAGGGTGCTGATGGGGCCTTAGAAATCGGGGGAGGCGATACCGGGATAGATGACTCGGGTGGTGATACTGCCGAACCAGGAGGCGAGGCAGCACCATTTGTGCCAGGGGCAACCGCTGGGACGGAAGCCCCTGCCTTTGACCCTGGGACGAGTGACCCGGGCACGGTCGTGAGCCCCCCTGCAAAAGATCCAATTTCGGAAGAGCCAATAGCCGAAGCTCCGGCCGACGAGGTAAAGAAGCCAATGCCAATAAGCGAGGACTTTGCCGGGGATGACAATGGGAAGGCAGTTGCGACATTGCCAAGCGACGAATTCGGGCCCACCGATCCGGTAACGCCAGTCGATGAAGCAGTGATGACAAAAGGCGATGCCACTGGCGAAGGGCCTCCGCTGGTAGCCTCTGCGGCGGGAACACCAGACAAAGCCCAGAAAACGGTTGACGAGCCAACTGGTCCAGTGCAGTTGGGCAGCTATTTAGGCAACAACGATATGTTGTTGCGGCATGATGGGGAGTCGAACCAGTGGATTCGGTTGCCACCTCGGAGTGCGATTTTGATGGGAGACGAGTTGCTTTCGTTGCCGACGTGTCGCACACATGTCGTGTTGGCAGGCGTGAATGCCTATCTGTCAGGTGGAACGCAGGTAATGTTGCCACGAGAAGAAAACGTGATCGCCGATGGAGAAGTCGATCTGAGATTAGACGTAACTTACGGAGAAGTGTTGCTCAACGCAGATTTGGACGGAAGCCAGATCGCATTTTATGCAGGCGATGTTCAACGGCAATTTCGAATGGCCGGTTCTGCGAGCCTAGCCGTTAAAGTGCGGCGTGTTTTTGTGTTGGGAAGCGACAACGAACGTCAGATGTCGCCTGTCGAGGTGGTCTGGTATCTCACGAGTGGCAGTATCGATCTGCAAGAAGACTCGGGAGAGATTCAAACGATCGAGGCACCGGTAACCTGGAAAACTATTGGTGGTATCGACGATTTGCCGAAGGCGATGGAGGAGTTTCCAAGGTGGATCGATCGCGAGCCGATGACCGATATGCAACGACGAGCGCATGCGGAATTTGAGCGAGAATTAGAGTTGGGAGCACCCGTTCGGCTTCGTCTGCTGGAGCTAAGCGACCAAGATGCGAAGGGACGGCAGCGTGAAGTGCGTACTTTGGCGGCGGAAGCAAGTGTGCATATCGGGGAGTTTGAGCCATTCGTGAAATCGCTCAGCGACAAAGACCAGAGACGAGCTTGGGGATCACACATCGATACCTTGCGGCAAGCGCTGGCTTTGAGTCCTGATGCGGCGGCTGGGGTGCGTGAAGCGTTTGTGAATCTGCGGGGGGAAACGGCTGGCGGAGACCTGATGGAGATGGTCGCCGGCTACAATCAGGAGCAGATTGGTCGAACGCGAGAGGCTGTCCAGGAAGGGGCCGTAGCGAAGCTCCTTCGATATTTGGAGAGCGACAATCTCGACTACCGAGTGCTGGCAATTCACAATTTGGACGAGATTATGGGAATCAAAGGGGCTGATTCGCTGAAAGGCTTTCGCCCTGCTGGCCCCGCTCGCCAGCGCAGAATCGCAATCGCCAAAATCCGGGAGAGTTTCGAAGCGAACGAAATCCCCAAGTTCCTTGGTGGGGCACCACAATAGGAGGGATTCCGGCTTTATTTGCGGCTAGCCGCATTCCACTGCGGTTTTTGCCTTCGGATTACGGTCTTTGGGGCCCAAATCCATGCTTTGCATGGTGAAAAACCGGATGGCTCTGGAACTGCAAGAGCCGGTTTGTCGGCCAGCGCTAAAACCGCTAGAATGAAGCTCCTGGCGGGTTCGCTTGCAGATTGATCTGAGCGGGTGATTTCGCCGTTTACTAGGACTTAAAAGAGCGTTGGTAAGGGTTCTTATTGTGCAACTAAGTATTGCTACTCGCCACGGGCATTTAAGCGAGGCGTCTCAAGATAAACTGAAAAGCCGGGTGGAGAAGTTGAGCCGATATTTTGATCGGTTGATGGCGATTGAGATCATCGTCGATCTCAGTGACGAGCAATCTCCTCAGGTTGATATTAAAGTGTCGGCGGAGCATAAGCACGATTTCGTGGCACATGCTAAGTCAGACAGCCTGCTCGCAGCAACCGATGGTGCCGTGCAAAAGCTTGAGCAGCAATTGCGGAAATACAAGGGACGAGTCCAGCAGAAACACCGAAAGTCGCAGCCCAGTAGACAAGAAATACCCGTCGAGGACGAAGCGGGAGAAGAGTAAGAGGGCACTAGGGATGTGGCGCCAAGGACTAGGCATGTCAGGGCGCCGAGCCAGCGATAAAATAAAGTCACAATCGGAGGCGTTCAGGGTGGTGCGGCCTGTGAAGTTGTGTTTGCCGTTAGTTCATTGCCATTCGATCCGTCTACGCAGAGCAAAAGAAAGTAGTTTGAGACTATGAAGTTTGTTGATTTCGTGAGTCGTGATGCGATTCGTACCAGTATCGACGTAGACGACAAAGAAGCAGTGATTCGGGCGATGGCATCTGCATTGCTCGAGTCGGGTAAAATATCTGAAGATCAGCTCGAGAGCATTGTCGAGGCAATTCTAAAGCGTGAAGAACTTGGTAGCACGGGCATCGGTCGCGGTGTTGCTGTGCCGCATACCAAGCATCCTAGCGTGGACGAATTGGTGGGCACCGTTGCGGTTAGCGAGAATGGGGTCGACTTTGACAGCCTTGATGGCGAGAAAGTTCACCTGCTGTTCTTGCTGGTTTCGCCGCCGGATCGCCCTGGGGACCATCTCCGGGCGCTAGAGAACATTTCTCGCCAATTACGGGACGATACATTTTGTCGGTTTCTCAAGCAAAGCAAAACGGCTGATGACGTTTGGCAATTGCTGGAAGAAGCAGACAACAACCAGTTTGTATAAGGGACTAAAGCAATTTGTTCAGCCGTTGGCTGCTTAGTTGGCCAGGGCTGAGGAATCGGTTTAGTAGCTTTTATGGAATCGCCGGTTGTCGAAAGATCTGTTGTGATAACCAATCCACAGGGGTTGCACGCGCGACCCGCAGATCTGTTCGCCCGACTGGCGTTGAAGTTTGATTCAAAGATCGAAGTGATTCGCGACAACCATCGTGTCGACGCCAAGAGCATTCTGCACATGCTGACGTTGGGCGCTGCTCAAGGGACTGAATTGACCCTGCAAGCCCAAGGGCCTGATGCCGAAGAGGCGATTGATGCGATTACACGTTTGATTGTTAGCGATTTTGCAGCCGATGAAACACTGAGCCAAGAGAGTGCAAGTTAGTAATTCGCACCGCATGGCGATGTCTGACAGGACGTCGTTCGCGAGGGACCCAACGCTTGTCTCTTTTAGCCAAAACACGTGCGTCCAGCTGCGAGGCTGGTCGGCAAGCGTGCAGCGCAGAAATAAGCAACTTGTTTGTGGCTAATCGAGGGATAACCGTCAGAGAACGGTTATTACCAGCGATGGCCTTGGATGGATGGCTAGCTAGTATTCCACTTGGTTGAATACGCAGTTGTCGCATCGTTACGCAGGAAGTCTGTTTCTTACCGCCCGGCACGCGATCCGTCCGCCTTGGCTGACGTGCGAAGTGAGGGCGCAATGGAACGCCTCCAAGGTATTGCCGTATCGCCAGGCATTGCGATCGGCGAGGCGCTAATCTTAGGTAACGAGGGATTTCGGATTCCTCGGCGGTTCCTGCCGCGCGATGCGGTCGAGGAAGAGCTTGAGCGTTTGCACGGCGCTTTTGCGGCCGCGGTTGCAGAGGTTGAGCGGAATCGTAAGCAAGTTGCCGAACAGTTGGGCGATGAATATGCCGCGATTTTTTCTGCTCATCTGCAAATGCTTCGCGACCGACGGCTGCACGAAGAAATCGAAGAAATGATTCGCACGCGGCACTATTCTCCCGAGTATTCGGTGAGTCGAGCGCTGCGCCGCTACGCCAAAGTGTTTCAGTCGTTGCAAGGCGAATACATGGCGGAGAGAGCCAACGATATCTTTGATATCGAGAAGCGAATTCTCCGCAATCTGCTAGGCGCCAGTCGCGAGGAGCTGTCGCAAGTCACCTCGCCCGTGCTTGTGTTGGCCCATAACCTGACGCCAAGCGAGACCGCAAATCTCAATCCGAAGTTTGCCCTGGGGCTGGTCACCGAGATCGGCGGGCCCGGTAGCCATACGGCAATTGTTGCCGAAGGGCTGGGGATTCCTGCGGTGGTTGGTGTGGGGTTGTTTTTGACCGATGTCTCTGGCGGTGACACGGTAATCATCGATGGCGACCAGGGGCAGATTGTGCTGCGCCCGGACGAAGAGACCGTCGCCCATTATCGGCACGAAGTCGAAGAACAACGCTCGTTAGCAGTCAAGCTAGAAACGCTACGTGAGCTGCCCGCGGAGACGACCGACGGAGTCGTAATACAGTTGTTGGGGAACATCGAGTTTCCCCACGAAGTAGAGCAATGCCAGCAACGTGGGGCGAAAGGGATTGGCCTGTATCGAACCGAATTTCTGTACCTAGGCTGTGACGACGACCCCACCGAGGAGAGCCACTACGAGGCGTACGCCCTGGTTGCCCAAGCAATGGGTGATAAGCCGGTGATTATGCGAACGCTCGACTTGGGCGCAGACAAGATGCGGTCTTTGCCGGATCCCGAGGACGAGCGGAACCCGTTTTTGGGCTTACGAAGTATTCGGCTGGCGCTGCGTAATCGCGATTTATTCCGTATTCAACTAAGGGCGATTCTTCGCGCGAGTACCTTGGGCGACATTCGCATCATGTTTCCTTTGGTAAGCACGATTATGGAATTCAGGCAGGCCAAGATGGTATTGGCTGATGCGATGGAAGATTTAGAAGAAGCCGGCATCGCATTCGATCGAGAGATCAAAGTAGGCATGATGGTTGAGGTGCCTTCGGCCGTGATAATGATGGACCGTTTTGTCGAAGAGGTCGACTTTTTTAGCATCGGCACCAACGACCTGATTCAGTATTGCCTAGCAGTTGATCGTAGCAATAAGGATGTGGCGAATTTATACACGGCGGCTGATCCTGCCGTGATTCGGATGATCGACATGGCCGTGAGTATCGCGAAAAAGAGCAACGTGCCGATCGGCATGTGCGGCCAAATGAGTGGCAACCCGATGTACACGATGTTACTTATTGGAATTGGGTTGCGGAGTTTTAGTATTACACCGGCGGCCATTCCCGAAGTGAAACGGGTATGCCGGAGCGTATCTGTCGAGCAGTGCGAAGGCATCGCCAAACACGTGCGTCGACTAGAAAGCGCACAGCAAATCAAGACGTTTTTGAAAGAAGAACTGACGAAAGTATTCCCCGAGTTTCCTCTGTAATGCAAAGGCAGATGCCGCGCGAGACAGAAGACAGGAATACCCTGAGACCAATGTTGTAGTTGTGAGCAAGACGAAAGCCGAGACAAACCCTATCGCACCACGGAGGTGCAGGTTGCAACACCGTTTGCCACCGTGTCGCTGAATCGAATCGCGACAACGGTTGACGGTAGATACCTTTTGGGCGTTGGCTGCCGATTGTTCCTAAATAAGAACCAGTCATATTGCCGTATTTTTCCGAAAATATTGGAAATTTACGCAGCAAACGTAGAGAGAAAGTTGAACTATGAAACAGGAGATGTTGATAAACGTCGCCCAGCCGGAGGAGTGCCGGATCGCGATCGTCGAAGATGGGTTGCTCGAAGAACTGTACGTCGAACGAAGTAGCCAAGACAACTACGTCGGGAATATCTACAAGGGAAAAATTGTTAACCTTGAGCCGAGTATTCAGGCGGCGTTCGTCGATTTTGGTGTCGGGCGCAACGGTTTTTTGCACATCAGTGATGTCGAGTCGCAGTACTTCCGCCAAGGCGGGTTCGACCCAGACAAGCCTATTCAGCCCGATGGAACCCAAAACGCCCCTAAGAGTGAAAGCGGCGAGAAGGGCAATGGCGGTGGACGGTCTAACGGTCGTGCAGCCACGGCGGTACGGAAGGCCAGGCCTGGTGTGCGACCACGGATCAAACCGCCGATCCAAGATATCTTTCGCCGTGGAGACGAGGTCTTGGTGCAGGTAATAAAAGAGGGGATCGGAACCAAAGGGCCGACCCTCTCGACCTACATCAGCATTCCCGGGCGGTACTTGGTATTGATGCCAGCGTTGGGTCGGATTGGAGTATCTCGCAAGATAGAAGACGACGACGACCGCCGCCGCTTGCGAGATATTTTACGTGAACTCAACCCGCCGAAAGGGGTCGGGTTCATCGTTCGAACTGCGGGAACAGACCGTACAAAAAAAGAATTGTCGCGAGACTTGGCTTATCTGCTTCGTCTCTGGAAAGTGATGGTGCGGCGAATTAAGAAGACGACAGGGCCGGTCGACATCTACGAAGAAAGCGACATGATTATTCGTACGATTCGCGACATCTTTACCGGGGATGTCGATGCAATCCATATCGACGAACTAGGAGCGTTTGAACGGGCAAAGGAATTTCTGCAAATTGTCATGCCCCGTTATGTCAATCGCTTGCATTTCTATGATGGCAAAGAGCCGCTGTTTCATAAATACAAGTTGGACGAAGAGATCGCCAACATTACCAATCGGCAGGTTCCGCTCAAGGGTGGAGGATCGTTGGTGATTGACCAGACCGAGGCATTGGTCGCCATCGATGTGAATAGCGGTAGCTTTCGTACAGATGGCTCGGCGGAAGAATCAGCTTTCAAACTCAACCAAATCGCCGCCAAAGAGATCGCTCGTCAGCTACGGCTACGCGATCTGGGTGGCGTGGTAGTCAATGACTTTATCGACATGCGAAGAGACCGGCATCGCCGCGTTGTGGAGCATACGCTTCGAGATGCGGTGAAGCGAGATCGGGCTCGTACCAAGATTCTTCGGACCAGCCCGTTTGGTCTTATCGAGATGACCCGTCAACGGATTCGCCCAAGTCTGAAACGCAGTGTTTACAAAGAATGTCCTGGCTGCACCGGCTCAGGGTTTGTGAAATCGGCCGAGAGCATGGCGATCGAGGTGATTCGCAAGTTGCTTATGTGTGCCCATCAGGAGCGAATCGCCAAGATTACCGTGACGATCGAGGAAGAGGTGGCGGGCTATCTGAATAACCGAAAACGTCGGGAATTGACAAATCTGGAGGACGAGCACAATTTACAGGTATTGGTGATCAGCCGCGAAGATGTTTCGCCAGAACACCTAAAAATCGAGTGCGAAGACAGCTCGGGACGTGAAGTAAGGCCGGGCGTCTAAGGCCAATTTAGCCCCGTATCGGGCATCTGGGCGATCCCCTCGCCCAGATGCCCCCTCGACGACGCAGCAGAATTGAGATACCCTGTAGGGCTCGGAAAAATCAAAGTAGCCGTTAACCAATCAAGCCTAGATACGAACAGAACCATGTACGCAATCATCGCCGACGGTGGCCGTCAATACAAAGTAGAAGAGGGTCAGGAACTGACCATCGATTTTCGCGATCTCTCCGCCGGAGAAAAGCTGACTTTCGAGAAGGTGTTGGCCGTAAGCGACAGCCAAGGCGATCTCAAGCTCGGCTCGCCGACGCTGGACGGTGCAAGCGTCCAGGCTGAGGTGGTTGGTGCCGAAAAAGGCAAGAAACTAGTCGTTCAAAAGATCCGCCGCCGTAAGAACTCTCGTCGCAAGACCGGCCATCGCTCGGTATACACACTGGTAAAGATTGCGAAGATATCGGCTTAAAGCAACCCTCTATGTGCGTCGGACGATGAATTCGAAGGGATTTCGGAAGTACCGTTGCTTCGGTCGGGCTGGTATACCGACCTCACGTTAGTACCAGGAACATGTGAAAAGGGTGGCACCGACACTTGTCCGCAAACAGCGCTGCCATCGAAAGGACGTATTCGGACACGTGTCGGTGTCGCTTGCGACAAGAGGGTGCGCCCCTCAACGCAAACGACCTCCTGTGCTACGCACACCGACAATCGGCCGAACAAGAATTACCCAGTGGTCACACCTCTCCGGCCGACTGTCGGTGCCACCCGCGACTACGGTTCATCGCATTATTATGTGTCACTGCATCTCCACGGGGATCAGTGTGGGTTTGTCAGCTTCGCCGATTCTGTTCCATGACGAGTACTTCCAAGGTTGAACCATTTCAAGCGTTGTGATTCTTGGTGGTGGCATTCGCGTCAATGTCTCAAGTTTCTTGAGTAGCTTTGGAACAAGTTCTTCAGGAACGAATATCCAGGGCCTGACCGACCAGCTAGATTCAATATTGCTATCTCGGACAAGCGATTGCCGAACTTCTTGCCAGTTTTCATTCCAGCCGGACAGCCTCTTTGAAAGTCCCGCCAACTGGGATGCAAAAGTTATCTCGCACAAGAATACTGCTGGTTTCCGCAAGTCAATCGCAACGGCATCGCAATACCAATGGAGACCACTTATGTCAGGGTTCGGACCATCGTTCAGTTGAATGCAGCATTCTGTATTCACGAAGATTGATCGGTCGGCCCGCAAATATTCAACAACGACATTCTCGTAGAAGTCCACATCTACACCAAGCGGGGAGACACATAACGTTTGAGGTCACCGGGTCGCGGCGAACGACTTTGATTTCAAAAAGCCGCGCGACCCGCGACTCCGTGTGCACCGATTTGTTCTGCCCTGATCTGCTAGGTGACGTACTACTGAGCGGAGATTTTCAACACATCGCGAGTTGAATACAGAACACTTCGGGCTTCGTCTTCGGTTGGCAGTACAAGGTTACCATGAACCGCCATGTTTCGGTGGAGTGCAATAACCTCCATCTTCTCTTTG
>JAADGV010000088.1 GCA_013152205.1 Planctomycetota bacterium | reverse complement strand
CCAAGGAAACTTCGTCTTCGATGGGACGCTGAACATCGGTTTCGGTTACGAATACCTCATGAACACCGGCGGCCTGCACAACCGGGGCACCATCACGATCACCGGTGGCGGCCAGTACCGAGCCGACTTGGTCCAAGACGGTCAGCTGATTGTCAGCCTAGGCGTGCTCGACGACGCGGTGATTGTCTCGGACAACGCGACTTTTAGTTCGACAGGCACCAACACGCTGCTCGCCGATTTGTACCTTCAAGGAAACGTAGTGGTCCAAGAAGGCGCTCAATTCGATGGCGATAGCAGCCTCATCAACATGTCCGGTTCGGTATTGACCGCTGAAAACGGGGCTTTCATTGATGTCTCGGTTGAAAATCTTGGACGACTCGACCTGGACATAATTGCGGCAAAAGTAGGGGTGCTCGCTTTCGAAAACTACGACACCGGCACCCTCGTTATCGATTTGGCAAGCAATGGCGGCGTAGCAGGTTTCGACCAAGACCAACTTATCGTTGGAGGTTTGGCTGAACTGCTAGGCGGCACCCTGGAAGTGAACCTACTCGCCGGCTTCATGCCTACCGCAGGCGACGCCTTCACAATACTCACCGCAGCCGGCGGCGTTTCGGGAACTTTCGATGCCTACGATTTCCCGGCACTGATCGCCGGTGATGAGTGGTCTGTCCGCTACGAACCTGACAGAGTAATCCTCACCATCAGCGCCGTAGCTATCCCCGAACCAAGCACGCTGCTACTGACAGCATTCGCTGCACTGGGGTTACTGCCATGGGGTCGATCGAAAGCGGTACAACGCTGATTGGGTTTTTTCTTCCGCTTTGCAGAAAAAACACCAAGATAGGGGCTACGCGGACGAATTACTGCCGCAAGCAGCGTGTTTCTAGCTTGTTTCCATGTCCTATCTAGAAGTTAGGGGGGGAAAACAGTAGGCTAGAGAATCGCTAATCTTACGGAACCACCGATCGACACGGATGAACGCAGATATTCAGAGAACAGCCGCGTAGGCATGCTGTTGGATGATCAGTGTTCATCTGTGGCTAACTTTTCTCTTGCTTTAATAGCAGCGAATGGAATAAGGGGCGTTTGTGATGGCAGTTGCTACGACCAGTTTTTCTGCGATAGGCCTGATTCTTATTTTCCTTGCTGGTGGCGGGTTTACCGGCACCCAGGGTATCACTCCACTGCCCGAGGATCCTGTCGTTGCTCAGATTGCTCCGCCGGAGTGTTTGTTTTACACCTCCTGGACCGGTGTGCATCAAGCGTCGCCCGACGCCACCAATTCTACCGAGCAACTCTACAACGACGAAAAATTTCAAGCTTTCCTCAAAAACGCCGACAAAAAAATTCGCGAGGCCGTCACCCAAAACGTTGGCCAGCAGCAAGCGGAGGGCGTGTTGCGTCTTCTCGATCATTTACAGACCCACGCCGGTGCTGTTTATGTTTCAACAATTGACGTGCACCCAGGCAAGATGCACGACTTTCGAGGCGGCCTCGTGTTGCGTGTCGATGACGACGAAATTCAACCACTCTTCAAAGCCGTGAATTCCCTTCTACTGCAAATTCCCCATGGGGATCAAACGGCGGTCAAGATAGGCGACCTAGAATTTACCCGTATCCAAGTCATGGACCGCACACCAACGATCACCTGGGGCATGAGCGGAAACTATTTGGTCGTTGGTATTGGCGAAGGCGAAGCGGAGATGATTGTTAAGCGTCAGCAGGGCGCGGCGGCAGACTGGCTCGTGGCTGCTAAAAAATCGGTTGAAATTCCGCGGCCGGCTAGTTTCGTACATATCGACATTCGACGTCTTATTGATACCGCTCGGAGTTTCACTGGCGAACAGGACGACTCGGAGATAGACGGGCTGCTTGAAGCCTTTGGAATCGATGCGATCGAGAGCTTTTCGTGCGCCGGCGGACTGGACGACCAAGGGAGCGTGAATCGTGGCCTGCTGAAACTATCGGGCGAGCTTCGTGGGATCATGACGCTGTTGGACTGCGACCCGCTTACTAAGGAGGACTTGCAAAAGATCAGTAGCGAAAGCCCTTTTGCTCTGGCTTTTCAGTTTAGTCTTGCCGATGCGCTGACGGCTTTTCTTGAATCGTGCGAACATGAAAAAGCGCCACGGGATGCCAAACGCGTGTCGGCAATGCTGGTCCAGCAAATTGATGCGCTCGGCGCAGGGCTGGGCCTTGATATCCGCGCGGATTTGCTGGCATCGATTGGCGATACTTGGCGAATCTACGTTCAGCCAGGGTCGGGTGCATTTATCAACGGCTGGACCATCTCGGTCGACCTTGCCGACCCTGCCAAGTTTTCGAATCTACACGAAAAACTATTGGCCGCTCTTCAGGAGAATCTCGGCCAGGGCGGGCCAGGAAAAATTACGTCTGCACAAAGGGGGCAGACGAAGATTTACTTCGCACACCTCCGAGGATTGCCGATTGTGCCTTCCTGGTGCATTCACGACGATCGACTATTGATTTGCTCCTCGCCCGCCTCGCTAACGCAAATATTATCTGGGCAAGCTCACTCCACGCCCCTGGCTGACGCTGAGCATATTCGTCCATTTCTCGAAGATAACTCGCGCACAATCAAATTAGTACACATTGATGCAAAAGCGGTTGCTGAATTCGCGATACCGCTGATTGCGATGCGACTCCGCACCTTGCCCCAAGGTAGGCAATTTGACGTCTCTTCGTTGCTGCCGCCGGCGGATGTCGTCGCTCAACACTTGCAGTCAACAGTATTTGCCGTCGAGCGGGCCGATGAGGGTATCAGAATCACCCGACGTGGCACTCGGCCTGGCATCAACGCTGGGCAAGCGGCCGGGTTGGCCGTAGCGGCAATTCTACCCGCGACTGGCCAAGCACGTGCCGCAGCGCAAGTGGTAGATTCGCGCAACAACCAAAAACAAATTGCCTTGGCGTTACACAATTTTCATTCGGTGCATGGTGCCTTTCCCGCTGGCTACAACTCCGACGCGCAGGACAAGCCGCTGCTGAGTTGGCGGGTGCATATCCTCCCCTATCTTGAAGAGCAAGCGCTCTACAATCAGTTTCAGCTCGAAGAGCCTTGGGATAGTCCACACAACAAAAAGTTGATGAATCTGATGCCCGACGTATTCCGCTCGCCCAACACCAAGGCGGAAGCAGGCAAGACAACCTACTTAGGAGTCAGTGGCGCGGATGGGGTATTCGTACGACCGCAGCCCGACAGTCTGCTTGGCACAGGAATGAGAAAAATCACGGATGGCACCTCCAATACGGTGATGACGGTCGAATCAACCGACGATCGAGCAATCTTTTGGACCAAGCCCGGTGATTTCGCACCCAAGAAAGACAACCCCCAACAAGGTCTGCGCGTCGACCCACAGCACGGCATGTCTCTAGGTTTTACCGATGGATCGGTAAGGAATGTCCCAAAGACTATCCCTAACAAGACTCTCAAGAGCCTTTTCACAAAATCAGGAGGCGAAGTTATCGAAAAATATTGATGGTTGCACCGCGGAGAGGATGTTTGTGCAATAATGGGGCGTGTCACCATCAGACATATAGTCCCACCGTCCCGGTGGGGCAAAGCAACCTTCAAAAACTTGCTTTGGAACAGGAACTTTTCTTACAGGCTTTACGTCAGAACCTCCGCTATTGGTAGGTCTTGCGCGACTACTCACTCTAACCTCTCGGATAAGTAACCCATGATGAGCGACAACACCATGATTTCCGAATCGCAGCTTAGCGATCACGATGTCGAAGCCGTCGACGAGCTACGCACGGCTTACGAGCAACTCAAGTCGGAACTAGGCCGCGTGATTGTCGGTCAACACGAAGTGATCGAGAAACTGGCGATCTGCCTTTTTGCGCGCGGTCACGCGCTGTTGATGGGTGTGCCCGGCTTGGCCAAGACGCTGCTGGTGAGCAAATTGGCCGAGACGCTGTCACTCGACTTTAGCCGTATTCAGTTCACCCCCGACCTGATGCCGATGGATATCACGGGAACCGATATTTTGCAGGACACCGACGCGGGGCGTCGGGAGTTTGAATTCATTCACGGCCCGATTTTCGCCAACATCGTCCTGGCCGACGAAATCAATCGCGCCCCACCAAAAACCCAAGCCGCGCTGCTCGAAGCGATGCAGGAGTACAAAGTCACAGCGCTCGGCAAGACTTTTCATCTAACAGCGCCGTTTTTGGTTCTTGCGACGCAAAACCCCGTGGAGCAAGAGGGCACCTATCCCTTGCCCGAGGCACAGCTCGACCGCTTTATGTTTTTGATCGAGCTAGACTATCCTAGCGAAAGCGAAGAGATTGAAATCGCGCGTACCACCACAGGCGACGATTTGCCGAGCCTTTCTCACCTGATGACGGGCGAACAGATCATTCGGCACCAGCATCTCGTTCGTCGGCTTCCGGTGCCCGACCACATTTTCACCTACGCGGCTCGGCTGGTCCGCCGGACTCGTCCCAAGGACGCCTCGGCGCCAGATTGGTTGCCCTCGCTTGTCTCGTGGGGTGCCGGTCCTCGTGCCGTTCAAAACCTAATCTTGGCGGCCAAAGCTCGTGCTGCATTGTCTGGCAGCTACATGGTCCGACTCGAAGACGTTCTGGCAGCAGCACGCCCGGTGTTGACCCATCGCATTATCACCACCTTTGCCGCACAGGCAGAGGGCATCGACTCACAAGAAATCGTACGCCGCTTGGTCGAAGAAACCGATCAAACCGAGGCTTGATGGATTGAAGAAAAGAGTTTTCTAGAAATTTTAGGCCCGGCATTGATGCCGAGTTTGTGCCCCATGAGGAAATAATTTTTGTGAGGTGGGAGGTTCTGTCGGCGAACTGATTGTATTCGATGCCAGCGACCCAAACGCCAGCAGAACTACCCACCCTACCGTACTAACAACCTCAAACTGAAAACAAGAAGGAATTTCACCACGGAGACACGGGGGACACTGAGTATTTTGAATAAAAAATGTCGAAATATACTCTACATCAACTTAGACTTCGTGGCTGTTTTCTCAGTGCCCCCCGTGACTCTGTGGTTATTCTTTTTTCACTTTGAATAACAATGTTGCTTGCGATCGTATCCAACCGTCTCTGTAATAAAAACGGAAAATCCCCTTGGCTAACGGAAGTTCATCTCGAACCTTTCTCGACCCGGCGGTGCTTGCGCGGCTGTCGGCGGTCCCGTTGTTTTCGCGACGACCGATGCAGGGCAGCGTCTCGGGTAGGCACCCAAGCCCCCATCGTGGTTCGAGCGTAGAGTTTGCCGAGTACCGCCGGTATGTCCAGGGCGACGATCTCAGGCGAGTCGACTGGCGGGCATTTGGTCGCACCGAACGCTACTACGTCAAGGAGTTCGAGGCGGATACCAACCTGCGATGTTGCGTGGTGCTGGATACCAGCGGCTCGATGGGGTTCGGCTCGAAAGAGATCAACAAAATCGAATACGCCAAGCGACTGGCCGGTACGCTGGCCTACTTGGCAGTTCAGCAAGGCGACGCCGTAGGCTTGTCGTGTGTCGCTGGCAAAATGGTTTCCAACCTGCCGCCGCGTCGAAATCCGGCTCACCTTTCTGCGATTTTTGACGTTCTGGAACAAGCAACGCCAGAGGGCGAGACGCAACTGGTTCCGATTCTTCATGAGCTTGCCGAGTCTATTTCGCAGCGAGCGATGATTGTCATCCTCTCCGACTTTTTCCTTCCGACCGAAGAACTGAGCGATTGTTTCGAGCACCTCCGGTTCCGTAAGCACGACATTAGCGTCTTTCAGCTATTAGACCCTGCGGAACTGGCATTTGAGTTTCAGCGGCCAACACGTTTTCTTGACATGGAGGGCGGCGCGCCGATCTTTGCTGACCCTGCTGAAATCACCGAACGATATCATCAGGCACTGGCAACTTTCTTGGCGGATTTCAAGAAAATGATGCTCCGGTCCGCGATCGATTACCATCGCGTGTCGATCGACGAAAGTTACGAAAAAGTCCTCATGAATCTCCTCGCTGGGCGACATCAGGCCCGGAGAGTGCGATGAGCTTTCTCCAGCCACTACTCCTGGCAGCGTTGCCCTTGATTGCGCTCCCCATCCTGATTCATCTTGTGAATCAACGCCGTTACCAAACCATGCCTTGGGGGGCAATGATCTTTCTGCTAGCCGCCAACCGGTTGTCGCGAGGGTTCGCTCGTTTGCGGCAATGGTTAATCCTGGCAGCTCGCACGTTGGTTGTCGCCGGCTTGATTTTCGCGTTAGCACGGCCACTGGCCAGTGGGTGGCTCGGGCTTGCGGCCGGTAGTCGCGCTGATACCACGATTATTCTGCTCGATCGCTCGCCGAGTATGTCGGCCATCAGCAGCGGCGGGGTCAGCACAAAACTAGACGCCGGAAAACGCCATCTGGCTGAGACACTCGAAAAACTAGGCTCAGACCATTGGGTGTTGATCGACAGCGCAACGGCTCGGCCCGTCGAACTCCAGTCGCCGCAAGCACTACTGAATGCACCAGAAACCGAGCCAGTCGGGGCCTCGGCAAATCTGCCCGCGATGCTACGAGCGGCGTACCAGTACATGCAGAGCAACCAAACCGGCCGCACCGATATTTGGATTTGCTCCGACATGCGTAAGCACGATTGGGACGCCGAAGGCGGACAGTGGCCGGCGATTCGCGAAAGTTTTGTCGATCTGCCGCAATCGGTACGGTTCTATTTGCTGGCGTTTCCACAGGAGTCTCAAGAAAACACGTCGCTACGAGTCACCAACGTTCGTCGCAAGCAAACCGACCAAGGCGCCACGTTGATTGTTTCACTCAATATCACGCGCAACGGCGCGACCGAGGAGCCAAAAACGGTTCCCGTGGAATTTGATATCGACGGGGCACGCTCGACCATCGACATCGAAATGAACGGATCGACCCATGAACTAAAGAACCATGAGATTCCGTTGGGAGCCAACCAAGTGCAAGGTTGGGGCCGAGTCGCAATCCCTGCGGACTCGAACAATCTCGACAACGAGTTTTTCTTTGTGTTCGATCAGCCGCCAGTTCGCAAGACGCTGCTTGTCGCCGACGAGCCACAAGAGGGCCGAGCACTTCGGCTTGCTGCTGAAATCGCTGCGGAGGCTGACTCGCAAAACGTGGTCGAATTGAGTTCCCCGTCGCAACTTTCCTCAATTGCCTGGGAGGAGATTGGCTTGGTTTTGTGGCAAGCCCCGCTGCCCGATGGCGAAGAGGCCAAGCTACTGCAATCGTTTGTCGAAAGTGACGGACGCGTGATTTTGTTTCCGCCCCAGTCGCCCGGTTCAAACTCTTTCTACGACCTTTCTTGGGGCCGTTGGAACGAAACGCCAGAAGACGTCATCGTGGGCAATTGGCGCGGCGACGCAGATCTACTGGCACACACTCAAAGCGGCGCTGCCTTGCCGGTAGGCGAACTCAAATTTCACAAAACATGCGAGATCGTTGGCGAAATGACCCCCTTAGCAACGCTTTCCAACGGCGAAGTGTTGTTGGGCCGTGTGCCTACTGCGCATGGGGGCGTCTATGCCCTGGCCACCACGACCGCTGATAGCGATTCTTCGTTGGCAACCGATGGCGTTGTGCTCTACGTGATGGTTCAACGAGCATTGTCCGAAGGCTGCGAACGACTAGGGCAGGTACGCCAAAAAGTTGCCGGGACTATCGAAGGCGACTCCAGCGACTGGAAACGCCTAACAGGAGCAGAGCTAGCACTGTCCAATCAATATGCGTACCACTCAGGCGTATTCAGCGTCGACGAAAAACTCTTGGCTTTGAACCGCGCAACGGCTGAAGATGCAACGCGAGCATTATCCGACGGGAAAATCTCAGAACTGTTCGACGGCCTCGATCTTGTGCAAATAGACAACCGAGTTGGCGAAAGCTCTTCGCTGGTCCAAGAAATTTGGCGAATGTTTTTGATTGCAATGCTGGTTGCTTTGATCGCAGAAGCATTTTTGTGCCTGCCAAAAATCCGCTCCGCCGAGAGGGCCCTTGCATGAATGCCTCGCGATCGCTGAATTTTGTGTGGACACCTTGGTCGCTAGCGATTTCGGTGGTGGTGCTCGCCATCGCCACGGCGCTTTGCTACGCATCGTGGAAACGCAGCGGCTATCGAACTTCGCACGGTTTGCTTGAAGTGTTTCGCTGGTGCATTATTGCCTTTGGCACGTTGCTGCTAAATCAGCCGGAATTTACGGAGGAATTTCGCACCGCCGAAAAACCAATCGTCGCCGTCATCTGCGACGCCTCGCCCAGCATGCAGACGGTTGATGTTGTCGCTCAGGGCACAGCGGCCACTAGTCGACAAGCGGCTATCCAACCCTTGCTAGAAACCTCGACTTGGCAATCGCTAGAAGAGCGGATGAACGTCGTGGTCGAAACTTTCGGCAAAGACGACGCGCAGAGCGACTTGTTTCAATCGATTTCCGACGCGCTGAACCAACACAGCCGCCTGCTTGCTGTCGTGCTCGCTTCGGACGGCGATTGGAACGCAGGGCAACCTCCCGTCCAAGCAGCAACAAGAATGCGACTCAACGACGTGCCTCTGTTTGCCGTCTCCGTCGGAAGCCCCACGCGGTTGCCCGACATCGAACTGACGAGCCTCGACTCGCCCACCTTCGGGGTAGCCGGCAAATCGGTTCGCATTCCCTTTACGATCGAAAGTTCGCTGCCCCGCGAGCACACTGCCAGCGTGACTCTGCGCACTAGCGAAGGCGACGAACTTCAGACCGAAGTACGACTTCGCCCCATGGGGCGCACTAGCGACGCGATCATTTGGAAACCATCGGGGGCCGGCGACATGGAAATCACGCTCACCGTCTCGCCCCACCCAGACGAAATTCAGGCGGACAACAATCAGCTGACTGCACCGATCGCGATTCGCGAAGAAAAGCTGCGCGTGCTGTTGGTCGAATCGTATCCTCGCTGGGAATACCGATACCTGCGGAATGCCTTGTCGCGCGACCCCGGCGTCGAACTATCGTGTCTCTTGTTCCACCCAGGCTTAGACAAAGTGGGCGGCGGCAACAAAGACTACATCAAGTCTTTTCCAGACGGGCTCGAAGAGCTGGGCCAATTCGACGTGGTGTTCCTCGGCGACGTGGGACGAGAAGAAAACCAACTCTCCGACGAAGATTGTCGACTGCTAAAAGGCATCGTGCAGTACCAAGCAAGCGGCCTCGTTTTTATGCCCGGCTGGCAAGGCCACCAGCTAAGTTTATTAGAAAGCGAATTGGAAGAGCTTTGCCCCGTGCTGCTCGACCCTTCACAGCCGACGGGCTGGGGGTCGCGCACTCCCAATCATTTCGAACTCACCCAACTCGGCCAACGCAGCTTGCTCACAAAACTAACCGACGACGCGCAAGAAAACATTGCCGTCTGGGATGGGTTGCCGGGCTTCCAGTGGTACGCCGCGGTCGAGCGAGCCAAACCGGGCAGCGAAGTGCTTTGTGTCCACCGAGACAATAGCAACCAGTTCGGTCGTATCCCGCTGCTCGTGACAAGAACATTTGGCACCGGAAAGGTTCTCTTCATGGGAACCGACGGCGCATGGCGCTGGCGCAAAGGTGTCGAGGACAAGTATCATTATCGGTTCTGGGGACAAGTCGTTCGTTGGATGGCGTATCAGCGAAACATGGCCAAAGGCGAGTCGATGCGTTTGTACTACTCACCCGACCAACCCCATCTCGATCGACAGATGGCTTTGAACGCAAATGTGATGCAACCTTCAGGCGAACCGTTGCAAAAGGGCGAGGTCATCGCCCGCATTACCGCCCCCTCGGGCAAGACAAAAACCGTGAGGTTTCAGTCCACAGGAGACGAGTGGGGCGCGTTTGCCGGGAAGTTCACCCCCACAGAACCGGGACAACATCAAGTTACGTTGGCATGTAAGCAAACAAATGCGACACTAGAGACGTTGTTTTACGTACAGGGCGTAGCCGAAGAACGCCCCGGACGTCCCGCGAGGCCCGACGTCATGGAAGAGATCGCTCGCGTTACGCGAGGCAAAGTTCTGAACGTCAATGAAATCGAAGAGATGGTCAGCGCCCTGGGCGCATTACCCGAACCGCCCCCCTCGATACGTCGAGTCCAATTGTGGTCACACCCTCTGGTGGGCGCGGCATTTGTCGTACTCGTCGGAGCATTTTGGGTAGGCCGCAAGGCTGTGGGGCTGATTTGATAGGAGAAGCGGGAAAGATTTATCAATAGTTATTTTTCAATTGCCATTTGTCATTGGGGAAAGTGATCGATGAAAACCAACAGCTATGCCGCATTCTCAATGCTTCTGTCAAAACAGCAAAAAAGAAATAGAGCCAACAACGAATAACGAGCCAATCAAAACCAATAGCAAATGACAATTGAAAAATAACTATTGACAAATAAACACTAACTGCCGTCTGCACCACAAACATTTTCAAACCGTTCACAAAAAACCGCATCTAGGCCGGAGGTAACTCAGGTATGAACTCCCCCCCACCATCAAAAACCGACCTCCGCTTGCCCATTGAGTTGGAGCAGCAGCTTTACCAATATCGCAACTCCGTCTGGAAGACGAAAATCACCGAAGCGGTTGCCATTGCGATCTGCTTGACTCTTTTAGCATTCCTCGCCGTCTTTGCACTCGATCGCTTTCTTGATACGCCAACCGGCCTCCGAGCCGCGGCGCTAGCATTAGTCGCACTGGGCTGCCTGATGATTCCCTGGGGAATGTACCGCTGGGTCTGGCGACGACGAAACTTGCCCCAAGTGGCCCGGCTCATCAATCGACGGATGCCCAGCGCTGGCGATCGGCTGTTAGGCGTCCTTGAGCTTATCGGCGATCCGGCTGAACAACAACGGTCTCCCACACTTTGCTATGCGGCCGTGCAACAAGTCGCCGCGGAGGCAACCAATTGGGATCTTACTCATGCGGCAATCCCGACGCGAAAAAAGATGTGGCGAATTCAGACCGTCGTGCTGCTGGCAGTCGCGGCTGGTCTTGCCGTGTTTGCCCCTGCCGCCTCGCAAAGCTCTTGGGCACGGTTGCTAGCTCCATGGAAAAACATCCCCCGCTACAGCTTTGCCGCAATCGACCAAGTGCCGCAAGAACTGATCGTCGCGCACGGCGAGCCGTTTATGCTGGAACTTTCGTTAACGGAGGGGGCGCGTTGGAAACCCGAACGCGGGCAAATCACCGTTGGCAATCAGTTGCCGCTTGAGTCGTCGCTCGACGAAGGGCAGTATCATTTTGAAGTCCCCGCACAGATTGATGAATCTACAATCTCGGTTCGTATCGGTGATGCACGACACGAAATCCGTTTACTGCCCACGCTACGTCCCGAGCTTACGTCGGTCGTAGCGCACCTGACACTTCCCAAATATCTCCAACGACCACAAAAGTTGGAGCGGGACGTTCGGGGCGGTTCGATCTCTTTGGTCTCCGGTAGCCGCACGAGCATTCAAGCCACCGTGAATCGCGAACTACAGTCAGCCCACGTTGACGGCATTCGCAAGACGCCCGACCTGACAGACATTACTAGTTCAGAAATAACCATCGACGATTCTCGCGAAGTATTGTTCCAGTGGAAAGACAAGCTCGGCCTCGAAGGCAAGCAGCCGTTTAAGGTCACCATCACTCAAACCGACGACCAGCCGCCGGTGCTTTCGTGCCAGGGGCTATCTCGTCAACAGGTGGTGTTGGTCTCTGAGCAACTTCGGTTCGACATCCAAGCACACGACGATTTTGGAATTCGCGAAGTCGGCATGGAGTGGACCGGGTTTACGTTCGACGGTAGCCCGTCCGACCTCAAGGGGCAACGGGCACTAGCCCCAGGCGGTGCCGAGAAAGAAGTCGTTAACGCGGCAGGCACATTTACCGCCGAAGCGCTCGGCATCGAGCCACAGCCCATCGAACTGCGTATTTACACCGAAGATTTTCTGCCCAATCGAGGACGCATCTACTCGCCGTCCTATATTCTCTACGTATTAAGCCCCGACCAACACGCCATCTGGCTCACTGAACAACTCAGCAAGTGGCACCGGCGCGCACTCGAAGTCCGCGATCGAGAGCTTCAGCTCTACGAAACCAACAAGCGGTTGCGTACGCTTCCGGTCGAATCACTGGAACTGAGTGATACTCGCAAACAAATCAAGCGTCAGGCAGCCGCCGAACGTGCCAATGGGCGTCGACTGTCGGCTCTAACTCGCTCAGGCGAGCAACTTGTGCAAATGGCAACGCGGAACCCTGAGTTTGGCGTCGGCCACCTCGAAAAATGGGCTGAGATGCTACAGCTTCTCAAAGAAATCTCCGCCAAACGGATGCCCACGGTCGCCGATCTGCTGAAAGATGCCTCCGACGAGCCTAAGCTTGCAGCAAACACCAAAAGCTCGCCGTCCGCCGGTGTCGATCGAAGTAAGCCCGCGGCTGGCAAAGGTTCTGAGACCGAAAAAGATAAAAATCCAAAACCGGCTGTCCCGAGCATTGTCGACAAGGAGTCTTCGCATCAGCCCGCCGACCAAGTGGCCGACGATTCTGAGCCTCAGAAAAAGCGCCCCTCTTCGCCAACCCTCAGGTTGCCGGTCACCACCTTGACGGGAAAAGCGGGCAAAGGCAAGCCGTGCCCGGTCGGCGACAAGATGGACGAAGCCATTGCCGAGCAAAGCAACTTACTGGCCGAATTCGAGCGAATTGCTAACGAACTAAACAACGTGCTGGCCAATCTGGAAGGCAGCTCGTTGGTCAAACGCTTGAAGCTCGCTTCTCGTAAACAATACTCGATTGCCGGAGAAATTGGCGGGGTGATCGATTCGACGTTCGGCTCGAAAAACTCGATCCCCAAAGAGGATGACGAGAAACTAACGAAACTTGCGGAACGAGAAGATACCAGCAGCCTGACCGTTTCTTACATCATGGACGACATGCAGGCATATTTCCAACGGCGTCCTTTCGCGCGGTTTCGCACGGTGCTAAATGAGATGAATGAGTCGGATGTCGTCGGAAACCTTCGCGATCTGAGCGCAGATATTCCCCAGGAGCAAGGGATCTCGATAGCCGAGTGTGAGTTCTGGTCAGACACGCTTGACCGTTGGGCTGAGGATTTAGTCGACCCAGCCGGCAGTGGCTCTTGCCCCGGCTGCAAATCACGCGGCAGCTTGCCGCCTTCGATCGTGCTTGAAGCCATGAAGATTCTCGAAGGAGAAATGGAACTTCGCGAAGATACCCGCGTTGCCGAACAAGCCAAGCCTGCCGTGAAAAAAGAAGAACACACCGAGCAAGCAACCGCACTTTCAGCACGACAAGAAAAACTACGAAAGCGCACCAACGACTTGATCCCTCGCATTCAAAGTCTTCCCGAGGGCGATACACTGTTCGCAAAAGAAATCGCGTTGTTGACACAAGTCGCCGTAGTGATGGCAGACGCAAAAAAAATACTTGCCGAGCCAAACACCGGAAGCGAGGCAATGGCAGCCGAAACCGAAGCAATCGAATTGCTGCTTCAGTCGAAGCGAATCAATCCCAACGGGGGAGGGGGCGGAGGCTCGAGCCCAGGCGGCGGCGGTGGCGGCGATACCGTCGACTCAGCAATTGCCTTGCTTGGCAAAGGGACGAACGAAAAAGAAGTTCGTGCTCAAAAAGATGTTCGCCACGCAACCGGCGACTCGATGCCGACGCTTCCCGAAGAATTTCGAGCCGGGCTAGACGAGTATTTCAATCGCATTGTTGACCCCAATAGCTGAACCCCGTAGCAGAGCTATGACAAGATCTTGCAAACCGGCCGTCTTCATTCTTGCGATGCTAACATTAGCATTCACGACCTCTACGCGCGCTGCGGAAGAGGCTGAAGACAAAAAAGCCGAGACCCCAACCGGGTACGAAGAAGCCGGCCAAGCAGGCAAATCCAAAAAACGGGCGAAAAAGGCTACTCCGAGCGACAAGAAGAGGGAAAAAGGCAAGGCAGAGGCCCCCGTGGGTTACGAAGAGGCGGGCCAAGCTGATAAGTCGCGAAAACGGGTACGCAAAAAGGTCGTCGCTCCGCTTGTCCCACCGCCCGCCGAACAGGAGCAACTCGACGACGAAAAACTCTTCGAGAAAAACCCCCAACTGAAAGCGTTAATCGAGCAGGTGCGGCCAAAACTTCAGCCCCTCTTTGCTGCTGAATTGACCTTCGCTAAAACAGTCTGCGAACCGAACCAAGAGCAATTCAAAAAGATGAGAGTGCAAGCGGCCCCTGAGCTGGAAAAGGTGCTTCGGAGTTTTGCAATACAACAAGCCCCCAGGATGGGAATACAAATCGGGGGAAAACAGATCAGACACCGAGGGCAACAGACGCCAAAAATCTACGAGGATATTGAAAAGGCGGCTAGCCGGATCGTTTCGGACGTCTTTCCCGAAGAGACCGTCAAAATCTATCAAGACGAGCAGAACCATCGCAGAGAGTTTCGCTCCCGATCGGGTGCCATGGCGCTCGTAGCGCACCTTGACACGCAATATCGATTATCTCAAGACCAGCGTAAAGAGCTTACCGAATCGATTCAACAGGTTTGGCAACGCCAGTGGCAACACTCTCTGCAACACCTGGCAAATAACCCGCAGTTTTTCCCGCAAGTTCCAGACGACGCCATCGTGCCCCACCTCAACGAAGTCCAAGCCAAACAATGGCAAAACATGCAGCGGCATCAAATTGGCTTCCACTGGCAAAACATCAACAACAATCATCTCTTTAGAAAAATGAAGCCGGAGATCGATTGGTTCAAAGATCGAAACAAGGGCGGCGGTTTTGCGGCTTTGGGCGGAGGTTTTCGGGTTGATCTTGTGGTACCTGTCGAAGACGCCGCGGAGGACCAAGACGAATGATGCACCAACCTACCTCGGCCAAATTCAGAAATCTTCGATTGTGCAACCCCTTCAGGGTTGAATTTTCCTGGCAACCCCAACCCAGGGTGCGCTCACTCCGTTCGCGACCCTGGGCTACGGTGTGTAACGCCTTCGGCGTAAAAAGCTTGCACCCAGAACGTCTTGTGACGCTAGCTGCCGCTCTCATTTGTTTCACCATAGTTGCAACGCATTCCCCCTTTTGCTTCGCGGTCGAGTTCATTGAAATCATTGAAGAGAAAGCCAAAGCACCTAACCAAAACCAGCACAGATTCCGGATCGAAAACTTCGATCAATGGATCTTCCAAAACCAAATGAAAGGCAGCGGAGCAAGAGGGCTGCTCGAAGAACGACTAAAGGTAGAAGTTGAATCCATTCAATCAACCTTCCATCTCACCGAGGAGCAAAAAGACAAACTGGCGCTGGCTGGCCTAGGCGACATTCAATCGTTCATGCAGCTCTATGCCAAAACACGCAGCAATTTTGAGAAAAACATGCACGACCAACAGGCAATGCAAAATATCTGGCAAGAGATACAGCCGTTGCAAAAAAAATTCCGTGGCCAGATCTTTGGCGAAGGATCGTTTTTCAACAAGATATTGAAGCACTTGCTCGACGAGCAGCAGTTAGATGTCATGCAGCAACTTCTTCGAGAGCAGAGCCGCTTCCAATACCAAGCGGCGCTCATGCAGTTGATATCACAGATCGATCAGATTGCACCGATCACACACGCAAAACGAGAACAACTGCTTGTGCTAATCGCCCAACACACCTTCCCCCCAAAATCAATGCCAGGCAACAATCGGGGCCACTATTTTACGTACTACGTATTAGGACAATTCGCAGAAATACCAGAGGACCAACTGCGTCCCTTGTTTGGAAAAGCCGCATGGAAAGCGCTTCGAGATCAGATCAAGCAAGGAAAACGCATGAAACGCAACCTCGAACAACAAGGCTTAGTGCCCGATAAAGGCGAGTAGGTTTTTATGCAACATCTCCACTCCACCACAATTTCATCACTTGCGTCTTCGCACCAAAGACATTGCGTCAAATTTGCCGCCCTTGCCTGGGCTGCCGTATGGTTTCTCTGCCTAGCCAACATCGCACACGCACAACTGCCTTTCGCAATCCACCAAGGCGACGCCATCCCGCGCGATGTCCGCGACATCTACGACAAAGGGGTCGCCTACCTCGCTGAACATCAGGAGAAGGATGGGTCGTGGCGCGGCGGCCAATCGGGGCCTGGTGTTACGGGCATGGCGCTGATGACTCTTTTGGCCTCGGGCGAAGATCCGAACTTTGGCAAGTACAGCCAACAAGTCCGTAAGGCCGTCAAGAATATTGTCGATTCGCAAAACACAAGCACTGGATACTTAGGCAACAGCATGTACCACCATGGTTTTGCCATGCTGGGCCTGGCCGAGGCGTATGGGGCGGTGGACGACCGAAATCTTTGGGGCCCAGCTTCCAACAACAAGAAGTCGATCGGCGCGTCGCTTGAACTGGCTGTGCGGTGCGCGATCACCTCGCAAAAGAAAAACCCGCTAGGCGCTTGGCGCTATTCTCCCGACGCCAAAGATGCCGACACCTCGGTCAGCGGCGCCATTCTCATCGGCTTGCTAGCAGCACGCAATGCGGGCATCGAAGTGCCAGACTCTTCGATTGACCGCGCGATTTCCTACTACGAAGGGATGACCTCAGATACGGGGAACGTTGGCTACTCGGGGGGCTTCGGCAGCGGCATGGGCCAGTCGACGGCTCGAACGTCGATTTCGTCGCTGGTCTTCGCAGTATCGCGTCGCCAAGACCTCCCAAAATACAAGGCAACGATAAACAATTTGACCAGCAATCTCGAAGCGGGCGGCGATCACTACAAAGAGTACGCCCGATACTATCAGTCGCAAGCACTTTTTCAAGGCGACATGGAAGCATGGGAAAAGTGGAATAAAATGCTCGTAGAAAAACTAAAAGCGTCTCAACTCAAAGACGGAAGTTTCACCGGCAACTTCGGCATTCCGACCACCACCTCGTTGAACTTGCTATCGTTGGCGCTCAACTATCGCTTCCTCCCCATTTACGAACGGTAGCCACCGCCATGATCATCGCTCCCAAAATGAATGCCCCAGGTCGGCCATCGCTCATTCGAGCTCAGATTGCTGCCATCTTACTCGGCCTCTGCACACCGACTGCATACACGATAGCTGACGACGCCCGGAAAGAATCTTCCGCTTCGCTTCCTGCAACGACCCTGGTCACCTACCTGGGCGACCGTCTTCCCGGACGTTGGCTTGCTACCGAAAATCTTGAAACCATCGACTGGCAAGTGGAAGGTTTCGTAAAACCGTTTCAGTTCGAGCCGAAGTATTTAGCGGCAATCCAAGTCCACCACACCACCCAGGCACCTCCGCCGGTCGGAACTTATCGCTGCGAACTCGCAAACGGCGACGTCCTGCAAGGAACTCCCATCGCGATTTCTGACGAGGAATTCGTGCTGGATATCCCCAACACCGGTCATGTCCGCATCGAACGAAGTCGCCTACGAAAACTGTCCCCCTGGCGCGGCGATGGTCAATCCGTCAACACAACTCCGATTGTGCTAAAAGACTGGCAAGGCCCCCATGATGCTTGGCGGGAATTTGCTGGAAGGATCACAGCCGAGGAGGACGGTGCTGAACTTACCACTTCTCTTTACCTGGGCAGCAAGTCGCACCTCTCGATTAAACTAGCGTGGGAAGGGGCACCAGATTTCAGAATCGATTTCGGCTCTGGTTATGGTCCTGAAGAGGAGAAGTGGAATTGGGGGCTGAGGCTAGAGACTTGGCAAGACCAATTAGTCTTGGTCGCCGAGGGGTCCGTGGATGCCGATCTACTGCTCATTAAAAAACTTGCCCACCAGGCCGACGAACTCACTCTCAGCGTCTACTTCGACACAAGCCAGCAGAAGATACTCGTCACTTCGGAGAATGGAAAAAAAATTGGCGAATTTGCCTGGGAAAGCGAGTGGAATAGCGAGTTTCGTGTTTTGGCTCGTAAGAAGGGGCTTCACTTCTACTCGGCAACCGTCATGCCATGGGACGGCTTATCCCCCGTGCCGTACGACGCGGCCCAGCCCAGCGTGCGATACAAAGATGGCAAGGTAGCTAACGCAACGGTCACCTCATGGAACGCCGATTCACAAGAATGGACGATCGCCCCAGCCGCCGAATCGCCTGAAGCAGCGACGGATGCAGAGGCTGAAGATCAAACCGTTTCAAGCGACCAAATCGAATCGCTGACATTTGCTGGCACGGTCGATCACAATCTAGGTTCGGTCCAAGCCGTGTTTCGAAATGGCATGAGGCTTAGCGGCGAGCTAATCAAGCTTAGCGACCACGCCGTTTGGCTTAGCGGCATCGGAATCAAAGATCCAATTTCGATACCCTTATCCAACCTGCAAAACTTAGCCTTTTTGCAAAAGACTGGTGCTAAAATCGCAAAACCAAACGATTCGGCCCGACTACTGATTGGCGATACTTCCATGTCGGGAAGACTTATCAGCAGCCCCGATGACGCGAAAACGAGCGCCCTCGTTTGGAAACCTGACGCCAGCAAAAGTGCCTCCGCGATTGCAAGCAACGCCAGTGGTTCGATCGTCTATCGTGAGCCGCCTCGTCCAATCGATAAGAAAGTTTCTACGGTACACCCCCAGAACAACCGCGGGGTCGTCCAGGGGATTGTTCGCCTCTTCGCAAAGCCGACGCCAACCAAGCAACCCACGACACCTACATCAGCATCCGTGAATTCACTGCAAGGTCCAACCCTACACCTACGGTCGGGCGATAGCATCCCCTGCCAACCGAAGCGCATCGATAGCGAAGGCGTCACCTTTTCGTCGCCAGCGACCGATGCCACCTTTGCCCCTCACGAAATGATCAAAGCCTTGGTGCTTGTCGACAATTATCAGCCCGCGCGTGTTACAAAGCAACAGCGAGACCGACTGCTGACGCTGCCACGAATCCAGCAAGAGTATCCGCCCACTCACCTGCTTTTATCTGTCGATGGCGACTTGCTACGGTCGCGGCTCATCTCGATGGACGACAAGTCGATCGTCGCCGAAGTACGATTAAACCCGCTAACCGTGCCTCGGCCCAAGGTGGCAGCAATTGCCTGGCTACACAAAGACGAACTGCCAGAAGAAAACGGTAACAAAGAAGCGACCAGTGCCGACCAAGGCCCGACTTTTCGAGTGCAAGCCATCCAATCCGACGGAATTCGCTTGACCCTCCACCCTCAAAAATTCGAGGCCGGAGTATTGCACGGCGTGAGCGACGTATTTGGAAACTGCCATGTCAAAGTATCGCAAGTCGACAAGCTGCTTTTCGGCCAAGCGATTGACGAAGCCATCAAACATCAGAGCCATCAGTTGCTAACGCTCAAGCCGGCCATCGTTCCACGATTTGTCACCGCCGACGCGTCCACCCCCGCCGAAGCAGGGCAAGACTCCGCCTTGGTTGACCAAATGGCCCCGCCCATCAAACTGAAGCGACTCGATGGCACGCAATTTGATTTAGCCGACCAAAAAGGAAAAGTCATCGTGCTAGACTTCTGGGCCACCTGGTGTGGACCATGCATCCAGTGGATGCCCCAGCTCGAACAAATTGTCTCGAACTATTCCGACCGCGATGTCGAGCTGATCACGATCAACTTACTCCAAGACAAAGAGGCCATCGAGCCAGCTCTCGAACGGATGAAAATCAACCCAACCACATTGTTAGACATCGACGGCGTGGTTGCCGACGCCTACCAAGCAACGGCAATTCCTCAAACCGTAATCATCGACCAGCAGGGAAAAGTCGTTCGCCTCTTCATCGGCGGCTCGCCACAACTTAAACAGCCTCTCGTCGAAGCTCTCGACGAGTTGATGAGCAGCCCAGCAACCGAGTGAAACCACGCTGCAAAAATCAAGTCCCCGGGGTTTCAGCCCGGGAGGATTTTCTCGCAAAGGCGCAAAGGAAAGACAAAAAGGAATTGTCTCGCAGAGACAGCGGAGATAATTGGAAGGCCATGACTCCGCCGTCTCCGTGAAATCCAATTACCTTTCGGAGTCGAGCGAGGAAGCTTGCAAGGATGGATGTCCCCGTTCTTTGCGCCTTAGCGCCTTTGCGAGAGTCTTATATTACAGGCCCGATCATCTAAAACCTTTGCTCGGTGTGCTCTGTGGCTATGTTTTTAGAAGAAATGCACTAAGCAATCAAAGCGTCGATCACGCTCGATTCGCGGGTAATGTTGGTTAACCGAAGATCGACACCCAGGTAGGGGTAGGTGAGCTTGAGGTGGTCGACGCCGAACAATTTCAGCATCGTCGCTTGCAAGTCGTTAATATGCACAGCATCTCGCACTGGGCCCCAGCCAATCGCATCGGTCTCGCCATGCGTGTATCCACCCTGCACACCCCCGCCAGCCATGAACATCGAAAAAGCATTGGGGTGATGATCGCGGCCACTCACTTTTTCGTAACCTGGGCGATTTTCACCCAATGGCGTCCGGCCGAATTCACCTCCACAGACGATTAAAGTTTCGTCGAGCAAGCCGCGTTGCTTTAGGTCTTTGATTAACGCAGCAATCGGTTGATCGACCATCGTTGCGTTATAGTTAAGCCCATCATCCATATTGCTATGGTGATCCCAGGAAGCAAAGATGATATTCACAAACCGTACACCACTTTCGACCATGCGACGGGCAAGTAAACAGTTGGTGGCAAACGACTTGAATTGTTCACCCGTACCAGATCGGCCTACGCTCTTCTCCGGCTCACTCCGATTGACGCCATAATCCTTGAGCGTCTGCTGAGTCTCACCCGAGAGGTCGGTTAATTCCGGCGCCTCCGACTGCATCCGATACGCCAATTCATAGTTGGCAATACGGCTGGAAATCTCAGGATCATGAACTTGCTCGAAGTTGCGTTGATTCAGCTCGCGAAGCACATCAAGGCCTTTACGTTGCAACGATTTGGGAAGCCCCGCCGGGTTCTCTAAATCCAAGATCGGCGGCCCCTCGCTTCGCAGCAATACGCCCGCGTGTATCGAAGGCAAGTAGCCACTGCTCCAAAGTGTCGCGCCGCCGCTAGAGCCCCGCCCCGAGGTAAGTACCACATAGCTCGGCAAGTTCCGATTCTCGCTTCCCAAGCCATACGACAGCCAAGAACCCATCGAGGGCAGACCAAATCGAGCCTGACCACACTGCATCAGAAGTTGGCCCGGGTGGTGATTAAATTGGTCAGACTGCATGGTGTTAATCATGCAAATGTCGTCGGCACAGGTGGCCGTGTGGGGCAACAGGTCCGAAAACCACATGCCGCTTTGCCCATGTTGCGAAAACTTTCGCCTCGACCCCATCAGCGTTGCCGTATCTTTCTGAATGAAGGCAAAACGCACACCCTCAGAAAGCGATTCCGGCATCTTCTGGCCGTCGAGCTTCTGCAACTCAGGCCGATAGTTAAATAAATCGAGTTGCGAAGGGGCACCGGCAAAGAAAATGAAAATACAACTCTTCGCCTTAGCCGGAAAATGCCCCGGGCGGCTCGCCTGAGGATTCACCACGGCACCAGCCGCGCGGGTGGTTTTCCCTGCGGCAAATGCCCCCGACTGGTCTAGCAATGCAGTGAGCGCAACCCCGCCCAAACCTCCAGCGGCAGTTGTAAAAAATTCGCGGCGAGTAACGTCTATTGGGTTCATCGGTAGGTAACTCCGCATTTCCTAATGATGTGATACTTAGGAGCGACAAAAACTAACTTCGGTACATTGAACCACGGCGGCACGGAGGACACGGAGAAAGCAAAATCTTTCTTCTATCAATGATTTCCGTGGTTTACTCAGTGTCCTCCGCGTCTCCGTGGTAAATCTAAATGCGATACATGCTTCGGAACATTACTTTAGTTACGGGTAACAAACTCATCCATATTCATAATCACACGAGTCGTCGCCACCCAAGCAGCATTCTCGGCTGGCGCGATGTCGTCGACTTGGTGCGGACCCGTTAGTTTCACTGCGTCATCCGGATGATCCTTGTAGAAATTTCTTGCCTCAAGAAGCAAACCTTCAAGCAAAGCAATTTCAGCCTCCTCGGGCTCTCTACCAATAGCAATCAAGTAGCCTTGCCGGAGTCGCTCGCCATCGGACAAGCCGCCCACCAAACTAAGCTCTAGCAAACGCCGTGCAAAACCTTGGGCAGCTTCGTGGAACACTTCATTCTGCAAAAGAGCCAAAGCCTGGGTCGCATTGTTCGATCGACTCCGCTGCGGTTTTGTCATACTCGAATCGGGGCAGTCAAAGGTCGAGAGATTCGGATCAATGGCTGTACGTCGAAAAAACGTATACAGCCCCCGACGATAACGACCGTCTCCTTCTGAAGCCTTGTACTTGAACGATCCGGCATAGGTCTGCTGGACAATAATTGCCGGCAATGGCGGGAAAACGCTCGGCCCTCCAATTTTTCGGCTGAGTTGCCCGGCGGTTTGCAGAGCAATATCGCGAAGAATTTCGCCTTCCACGCGAAACCGATTCTGACGCGCAAGTAGCTTATTGTTAGGGTCACTTTCGGCCAGCTCTGTTCGAATAGTCGATGATTGCCGGTAGGTATCCGAATCGACAATCAGCCGGATCAACGCCTTACGGCTCCAGCCCCCCTCATGCACAAACCAGTAGGCAAGCCAATCGAGCAATTCGGGATTACTTGCGGCTTCGCCCTTCGAGCCATAGTCGACCGGTGCCCCCGCCAACGGTTGGCCGAATAGATGCATCCATATCTTGTTCACCGTCACACTCGCTACCAACGGATTATCTGGAGCAACCAGCCAATGGGCCAGGTCAAGTCGGTCGGGTACTTCGCCCCGCGCGGTCACCGGAGGAAGTATGGCGGGAGTGTTTGGCAAGATCGCACCATCTTCGACCATGAGTTGCAAGAAATTGCCACGGCGAAACTTGTAAGTCGTCCGTCGATCTTCGGTTCGCTCTTCGAGGTAGCGGACAAAACCTTTTTGGTTATCGAACGTTCGTAAGTTGGTCAGTTGCGCCTGGACCGTATTGCTCAAACTCTTATTGCTGTATTGCTTTTTTATATTCTCGGTCAGCGTGGCCATTTTCTCTTTACGCTCTTTACGATGCGCTTCCGCATCTTTTGACTGGCTGTCAAGCAATTTCGCCGCAAAATCTACGTTGTCGAAAAACGCATACATCGCATAGAAATCGTTTCCCGAGATCGGATCGTACGGATGGTCGTGGCACTGGCAACAGCCAATGGTTGCCGCCAGCCAGACCGTTCCTATCGTGCTGATGCGGTCGATAACTCGCTTCGTACGATCTTCTTCGGCATCAACACCGCCTTCCAAATTAAATTGCGTCTGCAAATGGAACTTGGTCGCAATGAGATGGTCGTCGGTCCGATCGGGCAGCAAATCGCCTGCGATCTGCGCGATGGTGAACTCATCGAATGGCATATCCTTGTTGATCGATTGAATTACCCAATCGCGAAATCGATAGGCGTCGTTCTTCGGAGAATCTTTTTCGTAGCCTTCAGAATCCGCATAGCGAGCCTCGTCGAGCCAATGGCGTGCCCACCGTTCGCCGTGGTGTGGCGAGGCTAACAACCGATCGACCAGCTGTGTGTAGGCATCGGGCCTTTGGTCGTTTACAAAGGCTTCCGTTTCGACCACCGTGGGAAGCAAGCCTGTTAAGTCGAGAGACAAACGACGAATAAGCGTGCGCCGATCGGCCGCCTCTGACGGGGCAATCTTTAGCTCGGCAAGCTGACGGTGAACAAAAAAGTCGACCGAATAGCCTTGCCCTTTTTGCCCAGACGCATCTCCGGTCCATTTTTCTGCCGCAGGCAATTCATACGACCAATGAGTAGGCCAAGGCAGCCCTTGGTCAATCCACGCTTTCAGCGTGGCAATCTCCTCGGGCTCAAGAGGTTCTTCTGGCGGCATACGCTCGTCGGGATCGTCCGACACGATTCGTTCGATTAATCTACTCGCCGAGGCATCGCCAACCACTACCGCCGGCTCACCATATTCGGTCGGAGCAAGCAGCCGCTCTCGCGTTAACATGCTAAGGTCAGCATTTTTCTTGACGCCGCCATGGCAAGCAACACACTTACCGAGGATTGGCCGAATGTCGTTGACAAAGTCAACGGTTCTCGTCTCGGCTGCGTTGGCGATTCCAGCAAACGGATTTACCGAGCCAATAGCAATCAACGCGAACAGAAAGAATGCTCCAGATATCCGAAGGCAGCGCCCAAAAACAGGCACTCGGTCAACAGCTGAACGGTCCATTAGAAAAGCCTCGAAATTCGGTAGGCCAGATTGATAGACTTAGGCGGGAAAAATCGCGGGTGGGCAGAACCTCTAAGGAAAAAAACAGAAACTTTGCAGCACTTTTCTTCCAAAAGGCTCGCCCTTCATTGTAGCAGATCAAGTGCCCCATGCCAGCATTACGCTGTTTGTTGCAGGGCTTTTCAGTTTTTCACAATGCGAAGCACGGAGAATTCACTAGCCCGACGCGCTAGCGAGGGATTTTCCAGGGTTTCCCTCGCTAGCGCGTCGGGCTAGTGTTATATGCGCCTTGCTTAGCTTGAAAAAAGTGAATGGCCCTGGTGTTGGTTGACTACCCCGCCAACTAGGCCCTAGAATTGCCGAATCGGCCACTTGTACTATTTCGCCCTCGGCCAAGGCTGTGCGTTTTCGCACACTCGCCTATGCGATTTCTAGGCTTCTCGGTTTTTCACATCCTGCAACAGGCAACTCCCCGATATCGGTTGAGAAAAAACGCTCATGACCTGCTTAAGAGTTATCCGGGGCGGTGAACCGGGAAAAGAATTTGATTTAGAAGGTCGGCGATGGGTCATCGGACGCAGCCCCGAGTGCGACGTGGTATTGGACGTCGCTGCGGTAAGCCGACGGCACGTAATACTCACCGACGAAAATGGTCAGTTCTTTGTTCAAGACTTGGGCAGTCGTAACGGTACCTATATCAACAATCAGCGAGTAGACGAACACGCGCCGATTCGTGACGGCGACCAAATGTTGATCTGCGACATGCTATTCGAATTCTGCAATCCACCTGCTGAGGGAGGGTTGCTCGGACTGCTCGGCCAAGCGGGCTCGCCATTGCTTGGCCCACCTGGCGGCGACACAGACGATGCGAGTACGTCGACCATCATGGCAACGCTCGACGTCGGCCAAGCGGGTGCGATGTCCTGGAAACTCTCGGCCAAGCCCGAAGCTCAAATCGAAGCAATGATCGAGATCTCGACTAGTCTAGGCAAAACGTTGTCGGTAAAAGAAATCCTCCCCCGCTTGCTTGATAGCCTCTTCAAAATATTCGTACAAGCCGACCGCGGATTTGTTATCACTCGGCCTAAGCCTGACGGTCCGTTGGTTCCCGTCGCGTCGAAGGCTCGCCGACCCGACGACGAAGAAAACATGCGCATCAGCAAGACGATTGTGCAACAAGCGATGGAAAGCAAAAAGGCGATTCTCTCGGCCGATGCCAGTGCCGACGAACGCTTTAACATGGCCGAAAGCATTACCGACTTTCAAATCCGCTCGCTCATTTGTGCCCCGCTCATCGATAGCGAGGGCAATTGCCTCGGCGTGATCCAAATCGACACACGCAACCAACTCAGCCGATTTACCGATCAAGACCTTCATGTACTAGCTGGGGTGGCGAGCCAGGCGTCGATTGCCATGGACAATGCCCACATGCACGAAGAGGCCATCAAACAACGGGCACTGCAACGCGATTTAGAAGTGGCGAGCCAAATGCAGCACGCTTTGCTACCCTCAGCTTCGCCCGAAGTGCCCGGATACCACTTCTTCGAGTTCTACGAAGCGGCCCAACAGGTCGGGGGCGACTATTACGACTACGTGATGCTCTCTGAAGACCGTTTCGCCGTGGTGGTTGGCGACGTTGCCGGCAAGGGCGTATCAGCAGCCATCTTGATGGCGAAGCTCTCCAGCGACGTCCGATTCTGGTTGGCTCGCGAACCCGACGCGGCAAAAGCGATGGGCCAGATCAACGCAGCTTTTTCGCGCCACGAGTGGGACGATCGCTTTGTTACGATCGTCGTCGCCGTGGTCGATCCAAACAGCAAAAAACTTACCCTGGTAAATGCCGGGCATATGCCACCGATGCTCCGAAATGCGGAGGGCGAGGTGCAAGAAATCGGCGGCGAACAGGCGGGCTTGCCTATCGGCGTGATTGACGACTACCAGTACGAGGCCTATCAGCAAGAACTTGTCCCCGGAGACTTTGTCACCATCTTTACCGATGGCTTTAGCGAAGCAATGAATTCGGCTCGCGACTTATATGGCATAGAACGGCTGGCTGAAGTGATCGGCTGCAAACAGATCGAAACCCAAGACCTCGGAAAGCACGTACTTGACGATGTGCGTAAGTTTGCCGGCGATTTCCCGCAAAGCGACGACATGTGCATGGTCTGCTTCGGTCGCACCTAGATTGCTGAAGAGCGACCGTTAGCGATAGCGGCCACGCCACTGCGATCCGAAAGGGTCCAGCAAACCGACCAACGCAAAACGCCTGAGGAAAAACAAACCGCCTCAGCGCCAAGTCACTTGCAGTTGATTCTCAACCGATCGTACGCCATCAACTCGGCGAACAATTTCCTGAGCCATTTGTTTCTGAAAAAAGCTGCTAACAGTGCCTTCGAGCCGGACGTTTCCGTCGGTGGCCTCGATTTGCACCTGGCGCCGACAGATGTACGGGCTACTGCCAAGGATGCCTGCTACTTGCTCAGAGAGTGCCGAGACGGCTAGTGTCGTCGCTTCCATAGTGCTATTTCGTCGCTGGGAGTCACGGGAGGGGGGCTTCACAGTGGGGAGCCGAATATTTCGAAGAGCTTCGACCTAACTGAATATCGGTCAGGAAATGCCACCCCGCAGAGATTTGACCACCTGCCGATCAGGAAAAAGCCGAAAACCTGGCCGGTCATACAGGGTCTACCGATTGCACGACGGTAAATCGAGCCGAACCCCACTTAAGAGAACTCTCTAGGGCGAATGATCTATCCCCACTTTTTAGTTCTTCAGCTCTGGAGCCACGAAGGTAGATCTCCCGCCTTAGGAAGTTGGATGACCCTCACGCTGCTAATCGCCGGCAATTGCTGAACATCCTCGAGTGCCTCGGCGGAGGGCTCGGTATCGAGATTGAGAATACCAACCGCATCGCCTCCAGGCTGATCACCGGCGCGCCCAACGGCCATTTGCCCGATGTTGATCTCGTGCTTACCAATGATTGTTCCCACCCCGCCGATAATGCCGGGAACATCTTCGTGCGTGAACACCAACAGGCAACCGTCTAAATAGGCCTCCATGCGATAACCGTCAAGTTCTACCAACCGTGGCATCGATTGCCCAAACACGGTGCCGGTCGCCTCGTGGGTAGCTTGATCCGTGGTAATCTCAGCCGTCATCGAAGAGCGGAACGCGCCCATATTACTTCGCGATTCCGTACTCAGTTCGATACCACGTTCCTTGAGCATCAATTCGGCATTCACCAGATTAACCTCAGCCGCAAGGGCGTGCTGCAACAAACCTGCCGAGAATGCTGCGGTAAGAACCTTCGTGTCGAAGTCCGTAATTTTGCCGTGATACACCAACCGACAAGACTTAGCCCCGCTGTGCAGCCCTGCCATAAAAATACCCAGCCGATAGGCCACATCAAGATAGCCTCGCAACGATTCGAGCGTCTTGGGGTCGATCGGGGCAACATTTACCGCATGGCGGATGGTTCCGTTGGTCAGAAAATCGGTGAGCAAGCCAACCGCCTCGACAGCAACATTGGTTTGAGCTTCTTCGGTACTAGCCCCCAGATGCGGCGTGCAAACAACGCCCGGCATCCCAAACAAGGGGCTATCGGTGCAGGGTTCTTCTTCAAAAACATCCAATGCCACGCCAGCGATTTTGCCCGACTTCAAACCTTCGACCAAGGCTCCTTCGTTGTAGATTCCGCCTCGTGCGCAGTTGATCAATCGCACCCCAGGCTTCATCTTTTCCAGTTGGGGCAGATCGATCAGGTTGCGTGTTTCCTTGGTCAACGGAGTATGCACCGTCAGATAGTCAATCTCAGGCAACATGTCGTCGACCGCCTCAACCAAGTCGATCCCTAACTCCTGAGCACGTCCCTTCGACATAAACGGATCGAAACCCACCACCTTCATTTCCAGCGCCAAAGCCCGCGTCACCACGGCCAAGCCAATACGCCCCAGACCAACGACGCCCAGCGTTTTTCCCGCAACCTGCGTGCCCATATACTTTTTACGATCCCAACGGCCTTCGCACAAACTTTGATAGGCCGGGGCGAGGTTCCGCGACAACCCCAACATCAGCGTAATCGCCTGCTCTGCCGTGCTAAGCGTGTTGCCTGCCGGCGTATTCATCACCACGATGCCCGCCCGAGTTGCCGCAGGCTTGTCGATATTGTCGGTCCCCACGCCCGCCCGAACAATCGCCTTCAATCGCGTGTTTCCTTCCAAAATATCCGGCAGCAGTTTGACGCCACTTCGGCAGATAGCCCCATCAAACTCTTTCAGTGCGTCACGCAGCTCCTCACCTTTTAGGCCGGTGCGAACTTCGTATTGAATCCCCTCAGCTGCCGCCAAAAGGTCGAGGCCTTCCTGAGCCAGATCGTCTAGAACAATAACTTTGTGCATGATGTAGATTGTTAGGTTAGAGGGTGGAGCATAGGTTACTAACTCAAACTAAATGAAGCTAAAAATATTCACCACAGCGTCACGGAGAACACGGAGTTTCTTGAATTTATTGAACGGTGAATCAGGTCATTCTCTCGATCAGAATCAAAGACCCGCTTCTCCGTGCCCTCCGTGTCTCTGTGGTTATCTTTCTTTTCACTTCGAGCTACTATGCAATTCAATCAAATAGGCATCGAGAAATTTCGTTAGCGAAAAGCGGCTAAATCTCTCGCAACATCGGCATCCAAAATATCTGTGTCCATCCGTGTCCATCTGTGGTTCCAAATATTACGAGAATTACCCATTCGCATTCTGGAATTCGACCATAAAGTCTCGCAGCGACTCGATACCGGCCAAAGGCATCGCGTTATAAATCGAGGCCCGAATACCACCAAGCGTTCGATAGCCGGCCAAAGCGGTTAAATTACGTTCAGCCGCTTGGGCAACAAAAGCCGAGGTGAGTTCATCGCTTGCCAAACGGAAAACGACATTCATCAACGAACGACAATCCGCCTGAGTATGACCTACGTAAAAACCATCGCTGCTGTCGATCGCGTCGTAGAGCAACTTCGCCTTGGCCTGGTTCAATTCGTACATCTTGTCCAGCCCGCCAATGTCGTTGAGCAACCAGTCGGTCACCAAACGAACAACGTAAATAGCGAACGTCGGGGCCGTATTCATCAGCGAGCCAGCAGCAGCATGATTCTTATAGTTCAAATAGCCCGGCAAACTATCTTGGCATCGTTCTAACAAATCCTTACGAACGACGACCACCGTAACACCCGCCGGACCAATATTCTTTTGAGCACATGCGTATATCAATCCATAACGGTCGATTGGCAGCGGCCGGTAGAGAAACTCACTCGACGCATCACAGACCAAAGGGACATCGCCCGAGTTGGGTTCCTCCGAAAACTGAACCCCGTGAATCGTCTCGTTCGAGGTGTAGTGTAGATAGGCCGCATTGCTGCTGACCTCGATCTCCTCCGACGCGGGCAAACAGTTATAGTTTGAGTCGCCACCATCCCACAGAACTCGCATGTCGCCATGCTTGTTCGCTTCTTTCAACGCATGTTTGCCCCAAGCCCCGGTAACAAGGTAATCAGCCGAGGGTTGCTCGCTGCTTAGCAGATTCATCGGAATCATCGAGAACTGCAAGCGGCTGCCGCCTTGCAAAAACAGCACCTCGTAGTTGTCCGAAATCGACAACAGCTTGCGGATATTGGCTTCCGCAGCAGCAATGATCTCTTTGAACGCAGCGCTACGATGGCTAATCTCCATGATCGAGGCCCGTGGCCCCGGCAGGGCCATCAAGTCTTGCTGCACTTGAGCAAGCACTGGCTCGGGTAGCACAGCCGGACCGGCCGAAAAATTATAAGCCCGCTCGGTCATCTTGACTCACACTCTCTTTCTTTCTCACAAAAACATGAAACCCGCGGTCGGCCCGACTCTTGTAGGCCAAATCGCAGATCGGCAAAAACAACTATTTTACTGGTTACAGACGCCGCTGGCGATGGGGGGGCCAAGACCGGTTGCAGGGCAGAAGACCCGCAAAGTAGAAGACTCCGTCGCAGCCGCAGGCGGAAGCCGCGGTTTTTTCAGACTTCGACCACGGCTTCCGCCTGCGGCTACCACAACCTTGCAATCCTCCTGCTGCTAAAACGCCCACACTGGTATTCAACCGCCATAATGGTTACCCTACGAGGCTGGTCTCTATTCAACCGCGTTGACCGTGCCCGGCCAACTTCAAGCTGCAAAATGTCCCTGTCGATAGGTTTGCGTTTAATCTCCGCGCCCCATGCCCCCAACTTCCACCCCCGAGCCAACAGCAAAACCAAGCCGTTTCAACCGCTTGGCTGGGTGGCTGACGGCGTATTTCCGCCCCGGCAGGGCTTCAAGCGGTACCTTTAGTGTTGTTTTGGCCGGAATTGTCGGGGTTTTAGCAGGCCTGGGGGCGGCCCTGTTTTCCTGGCTGATCGAGTTTCTCACCCATCAATCCCTCGGGCGGGCAATTGCTGCTGCCGCTGAGAGCTGGATAGGCTTACTGACACTCATTGCCATCCCTGCGTTCGGTTTGTTGGTCGTATCGTGGTTCACCCGCCGGTATGCTCCCGAAGCTCAAGGGCACGGCGTTCCCGAAGTCATCACCGCCATCGCTAGAAATGATGGAGTGGTCCGTCCTCATGTTGCCCTCGTAAAAATCCTGGCCAGTGGCCTTTGCATCGGCACCGGCGGTTCGGTTGGACGCGAGGGGCCGATCGTCCAAATCGGCTCGGCACTCGGCAGTACGGCTGGTCAGCTTTTCAAACTCTCTCCGCGCAACGTCAAAGTATTGGTGGCCGCCGGGGCTGCGGCTGGCATCAGCGCAACATTTCACGCCCCCTTGGCCGGGGTGATGTTTGCTAGCGAGATTATCCTCGGCAGCTTTGCCATCGAAAGCCTTACGCCGATTGTCATCGCCAGTGTGCTGGCCGACGTTGTTCAGCAGCATATTGGCGAGCACCGCCTCGAACCCGCCTTTCGCCAGCTCCATTACGACTTTGCCGGAGCTTGGCAGCAACTACCCTCCTACATCATCCTGGGATTATTGGCTGGCCTCGCCGCCGCCTACTTTATCAAAATCCTCTATCGCACCGAGGACTTCACCGAAAAATACCTGCCGAAGTGGTGGCAACGTGCTGCCGTACTGGGCCTGATCGTTGGCCTAGCCGGGGTTGTTTATCCAGTAAGTCCGCCGGTTCTATCCGAAGCCTCCCAAGAAAAAGCGGCAAACCACAGCACTCGAATCCCGCCGCTGCTCGGGGTCGGCTACGGGGTTGTCGACCATGCTCTACACCTCGACACCTTCCACGAGGTGCGAGAAGGGCAGGGCGACACCGACGAGGCAAACAAGACCGTTGATGTCGAAGGCCCCCGCCTATGGGCCGAACTCTGGTGGCTTCTCCCGCTCGTTTTCCTTAAACCACTAGCAACAAGCCTCACCCTCGCCGGAGGTGGATCTGGCGGCGTCTTTGCCCCGTCGCTTTATCTCGGCGCAACTTTGGGTGCATGTGTCGGCTTGGCGGCAAATATCTTTTTCCCCGAATATAGCAATGCGCCTGGTGTCTATGCGATTGTCGGAATGGGCGCCGTGGTTGCCGGCACCACCCACGGCGTGCTGAGTGCCATCCTGATTGTCTACGAAATGACAAGCAACTACCAAGTCATTCTGCCCATCATGGCCGCTGCCGGGGTAGCAAGCCTTATCTCTCGTGCAATCGAACCCGAAAGCATTTACTACAAAAAACTAAGCCGGCGCGGGGGGCAAATCGCCCGCGGGCACGACCTGCATCGCCTCGACCATATTATGGTCCGCGACGTGATGGTTCGCAGCTTTCCAACACTCAAGGTTGCCGACAATGTTCACGAAATCATCCGCGTCGCTCGTGCAAATACCCATATCGAAAGTCTGCCTGTTATGGGCGACGATGGCAAGCTCATCGGCATCATCCGTCCCACCGATCTACACCGAGTACTCGACAGCGACATTTCTCCGCACTTAGTCAACGCCGAAGATATTGCCCTCCGCTCACCGATATCCGTCTCGCCAGCCGAAAATCTCATCGAGGCCCTACGCGATTTTGGCACCCGAGACGTAGAAACGCTCCCAGTCGAAGTAGGCGTCGGCAAAGAACGCCGATTGGTCGGCCTGCTGCTCCGAGCAGACGTAATGCGCCGCTACCGCCAAGAACTCTTAGCGAAACACTAGCCTCGCAGCCCCAAGTGGCATGTGTTAGCGGTGGCGGCCACGCCACTCCAAATAGTGAAAGCAGGGCGTCGGGTTTGAGTTACAAGCACCATGCCAAGCTTAAAAATCTGAATGGCCCTGGGTATTTCGTACCTTAGACAAACCAACAACGACGGGCTAAAATACTCCTCTCGTACCCACCAACGGACGGGGTTTACCTACGTAGCAGACCGTTTATTCGCAGTTTTTCAGGAAGTACCAGACATGCCCGCCGACAAACTAAAAACCGACCCTTTCTCTGCCCGCGATACATTTGATACGGGAAGCAGCTCGGCCGGCATCTACCGCCTCAGCAAATTGGAAGAGGCGGGGCTCACCAACATCGCCAACCTACCTTTTTCGATTCGGGTACTGCTTGAGTCCTGCCTCCGCAATTGCGATGGCTACGTCGTGGGCGAAGACGACGTAAAAAATCTAGCCGCTTGGGCTGACAGCCGAGGCGTTCTCGCCCCCGGCGGAGACGCCATCGAAGTCCCCTTCAAACCCGCCCGCGTCGTTCTCCAAGATTTCACCGGTGTACCGGCAGTCGTCGACCTCGCGGCCATGCGAAGCGCCATGCAACGGCTCGGCGGCGATCCGAACAAAATCAACCCCTTGGTCCCCGCCGACTTGGTGGTCGACCACTCAGTTCAAGTCGACCATTTCGCCTCGGCCAACGCGCTCGACCTAAACATCGAGTTAGAATTCAGCCGCAACCGCGAACGCTACGAATTCCTCCGCTGGGGCCAAGACGCCTTCGACAATTTCCGCGTCGTGCCGCCCGGCACCGGCATCGTCCATCAGGTAAACCTAGAATACTTGGCCAAGTGCGTCTTTCTACGCGAAGATTTTGCCGGCCCGGTCGCCGTGCCCGATTCACTAGTTGGCACCGATAGCCATACAACCATGATCGATGGCCTAGGCGTCGTCGGCTGGGGCGTCGGAGGCATCGAAGCCGAAGGCGTCATGCTCGGCCAGCCTATCTACATGCTGATGCCCGAAGTCGTCGGCATGAAGCTAACCGGCAAGCTCCCCGCCGGAGCTACCGCAACCGACCTAGTGCTTACCGTCACCGAAATCCTGCGCAAAGAAAAAGTGGTTGGCAAGTTTGTCGAATTCTTCGGCGAAGGGGTCTCGAACATGTCGCTGGCCGATCGTGCCACGATCGCCAACATGTCGCCAGAATACGGCGCAACGATGGGATTCTTCCCAATCGATGTCGAGACGCTCAGCTTCCTCCGCCGCACAGGCCGCACCGAAGACGAAGTCCAACTGGTCGAACGCTACACAAAAGAGCAAGGCCTATTCCGAACCGATGCGACGCCCGCCCCGTTGTTCACCAAAGTGGTGGAGCTAGATATCTCCACCGTCGAACCTAGCCTCGCCGGCCCCAAACGGCCCCAAGATCGGGTGCCACTGTCGCAGATGAAAGAATCGTTCAACGCATCGCTCCGCGCACCGGTTGGCCCGCAAGGCTTCGCGCTCGACGAAGCCGCAATTGCAAAAACCGCCGAACTAAAATTCGACGACCAAGATGGCCCCAGCACGATCACCCACGGAGCCGTCGCGATCGCCGCAATCACCAGTTGCACCAACACCAGCAACCCGGCAGTAATGGTGGCCGCTGGCTTGGTCGCCCAAAAGGCCGTCGAAAAGGGGCTTACCGTCCAGCCCTATGTGAAGACAAGCCTTGCACCTGGCTCGCGCGTGGTGACCGACTACCTCGAAAAATCGGGGCTCAACAAAGACCTAGACGCCATCGGCTTCCAAACCGTCGGCTATGGATGCACCACCTGCATCGGCAACAGCGGCCCGCTACTCGAACCCGTCACAAAAGCCATTCAAGAAGGCGAGTTGATCGTCTCCGGCGTGTTGTCTGGCAATCGCAACTTCGAAGGCCGTATCAGCCCGCACGTAAAAGCCAATTACCTAGCCAGCCCACCATTAGTGGTTGCCTATGCCCTGGCCGGCACGACAGACATCGACCTCACGACCGAACCCCTTGGCACCAGCAGCGATGGCCAGCCTGTGATGCTCGCCGACATTTGGCCAACACACGAGGAAGTGAAAAGCACAGTCGACGCTTGCGTACTTCCCGAGATGTTCCGAAACCAATACGACAACGTCTGGCAAAAGAACCCCAAGTGGAACGACATCAGCATAACCGGCGGCGAACTTTACGCTTGGAACGACACCAGCACCTACATCCAGGAACCGCCGTTCTTGGTCGGCCTGAAACGAGAGATCGACCCAATCACCCCCATCACCGGAGCACGTTGCATGGCACTGCTCGGCGATTCAACGACAACCGACCATATCTCGCCCGCCGGAGCCATCGCTTCCGACAGCCCCGCCGGAAAGTTCCTGCAAGCCAACGACGTCCAGCCTCGCGACTTCAATAGCTACGGCAGCCGCCGCGGCAACGATCGAGTGATGACCCGAGGCACCTTTGCCAACATTCGCATACGCAACCAACTGGCCCCCGGCACCGAAGGGGGCGTCACTCGCCATCTGCCCGATGGCGAAACGATGCCCATCTACGATGCGGCGATGAAGTACAAAGAAGAGGGCATTCCGCTCGTCGTCATCGCCGGAGCCGAATATGGCACCGGCAGCAGCCGCGACTGGGCTGCCAAAGGAACCTTCCTACTCGGCGTCCGAGCCGTGATCGCCGCCAGCTACGAACGAATCCATCGCAGCAACTTGGTCATGATGGGCGTACTCCCCTTGGAGTTCGAAGCCGGCACCACCTGGCAATCGCTCGGCCTCACCGGCGAAGAACTGTTCGACATCGTCGACCTCGACGACAACCTCCAACCAAGGCAATCGATCACCGTCAAAGCAACCGCAGCCGATGGCAGCATCAAAGAGTTCACCACAAACGTACGCATCGACACCCCCGTAGAACTCGACTACTACCGCAACGGCGGAATCCTACAAACCGTGTTACGAAAATTACTAGACGATTAGAGCATCAACGTGCCCGACAACGGTGTAGCTTCAAACAACTCTCCTTCGCCGCCAGCCAACTCCTTCTTCAAAAACGAAGACTGGTGGGCGGTCATGATTGGCGGAGCGCTGCTGGCCCTCTGCTTGATGGCCGTCTATTCCCAATTGCCCACCCCGGGCGAGAGCGAAGCAGCCACGCTGACATCCCCTCTCAAGTCATGGCTCAGCAAGCCGGGTAGTTGGAAAACCAGCCCCGTCGAATCGTTGTTTCCCGAGGGAAAACCGAGCCGTTTGCTTGGCATCCTTGGCGTGTTTCTCGTCGCAGCCGCTTGCTTCGGCCACGTCGCAAAAGCAATTGAAGGGCAAGGGCAGGGCGGCAAATTCCTCCTCGCCTTTCCCATTATCTTCCTATTAGCCCTGCTCGCTTTTATTCTGGCCGCCCAAGAAGTCGTAAAATACTACAGCCTCAGCTATGCGCTTTGGGCATTGGTTGCCGGGTTGTTAATCTCCAACACCATCGGCACGCCAGCATTCTTAAAACCGGCCGTACGCACCGAACTCTACATCAAAACCGGCCTGGTCGTACTCGGAGCCGAGGTACTATTTAGCAAACTGCTCGCCTTGGGCGTGCCAGGCATCTTCGTCGCTTGGGTTGTTACCCCAACGGTCTTAATCAGCACGTTTTGGTTTGGGCAAAAAATTCTAAAAATCAGCTCGCCCTCGCTCAACATGGTCATCTCAGCCGACATGTCCGTCTGCGGTGTCTCCGCGGCAATCGCCACTGCCGCCGCCTGCAAAGCCAAAAAAGAAGAACTCACCGCAGCCATTGGACTATCGCTCATCTTCACCGTGGTGATGATGGTCGTGATGCCTGCCGTGATCAAAGCCACGGGGATGGGCCCCGTCCTTGGCGGAGCCTGGATGGGAGGCACGATCGACTCGACCGGCGCCGTCGGAGCAGCCGGCGCAATCCTGGGCGACGAAGCACTTACGGTCGCCACCACCGTAAAAATGATTCAAAACGTGTTGATCGGCGTCGTCGCTTTCGCCGTAGCCGTCTACTGGGTCCGCTACCAAACCCCAGCCACCGACGGCGTTCAACCTAGCCTAAGCGAAATCTGGAATCGCTTTCCAAAATTCGTCCTCGGCTTCCTAGCCGCATCACTAGCATTTTCTGCCGTCTACTCGTTCCACCCCGCAGGCGAGCAACTCATCGGCGCGATGATCTCAGGCAGCACAAAAACACTACGTGGCTGGTTCTTCTGCTTAGCATTTGTCAGCATCGGCTTAGACACCAATTTCAAAGAACTTAGCCGACAATTTCGTGGTGGCAAACCTTTGGTACTCTACGCGGTCGGTCAAACTCTCAATCTGTGCTTAACCCTATTCATGGCTTGGCTGATGTTCGAAAAAGTTTTCCCCTCCGCAGCCGACGTCCTCATGGCAAAATAGATGCAAACCGATTTCCCAAAAACCGACGCCCAAGGCTGGCGTCCCGCTCTGACTCTGCTTGCCGCAACGCTAATAATCGCCGGCATGTGGGGCGTGGTACTGCCACGCATCGCCGACCTACCAACAATGCAACAAAAAATCCAACACCTCGAGCGCAAGGGAATCGACCCCAACGCCTTCTTCTACAGCGACCACCCCGCTGCATTCAACAACTCAAACTGAAAACCAAAATGTCATAGCTCGCCGTCTCGGCGTTCTTATACGATGAGATTGCCAACATGGCCACGACAGACGTGGGCATGGTATCCGGCGAAAAGGGGCGGCAGGGGACAAAACGGTGCTGGTTGATGCTTCTATGACAGTGTTTGGTGGGTTAGTTTTGGCACGAATCGCTGGGGAAACGCATTGAGGTGGACAAAAGGGAGTTCGGAATGCTGAATTCGGAGTGCGGAAGGGGATAATATTGTCCATTTGGGCACGGTAAATGACGAAATTTGAATGACGAATGACGAAAAAGCTGATCGCTAACGGCTAAAAGCTAACCGCTATTGTCTCAGATGTGGTGGCTCAATTTCAACTGTTAAATTTGGCCGGGGTGGAGTTTCTCGCGGAGACGCAGAGACAGCAGAGGTTTTTTTGACAGGATTTACGGGATTGGTTTTTGGTTTGGCGGGTATGTTGGGGTGACGGGCTATTGGTGCGAAAAAACCTGAATTGATGGGTTGCGTGGCGGCAAGAGCACGTTTGCGTCATAGTGGATTTCGCTTTGCTGCATTCGCCCTATAAACTGTGGCGTCGGTGCGATCGACCAAAGAAAAAGAACAGGAAGAAGGGTGACCACAGAGAGCAAAAAGGAAAGGCCGACGGTTGCCGGCCAACAAAGGACCCTTGACATGTTTATTTTATGTAGGGTGCGGGGCGCTGCCAAATCTGGTGCGTTACAAGGGAGTAATGCGTCCACACTAGACCAACTTTGAAGACGAGGCCGAACGCACCGTTTTTTCTGCGATCACGCACCCTACGAACTAAGCCGCGAGCGGCATTGGTCATTTTCCCGTTGGCTACTTGGCGGGGGGGGCCTTGGACCGCGTGGCGGGCTGGCTGGGGGATGTTGCTGCTGCTTCGGTTGACTCGACTACCTCGAAGCCTAGGTCGCGGATCATGGCGTAGTCGGCTTCGGGTAGTTGGCCCTTGGTGGTTAGGTAGTCGCCGACGAAGATTGAATTGGCGGCGTATAATCCCAACGGCTGTAAGCTGCGGAGGTGGAGTTCGCGGCCGCCTGCGATGCGAATTTCTCGATCGGGGTTCACTAGACGAAACATGGCTAGCGTTTTTAGGCAGTCGTTGGGGGTGAGCTCGTTGCGCCCGACTAAGGCGGTCCCTTCAATTGCGTTTAAGAAATTCACGGGGATCGATTCGACTTTCAGCTCGCGTAGGTCGAGCGCCATGTCGACAATGTCGCTGGGGCTTTCGCCCATGCCGATGATTCCGCCGGAACAAAGTTCCATGCCAGCATCGCGGACTGCGTGCAGCGTATCCAATCGATCCTGGTACGTATGCGTGGTGCAAATTTCGTCGTAAAAATCGCCGCCCGTGTTTAGGTTGTGATTTACTCGATCGACACCACACGCCCTTAGCCGAGCGGCTTGCTCGGGGGTAAGGAGGCCTAGGCACGCACAGATGTCGAGATTGTATTGCTCTTTGATTTCGGGAACGATTTGTTCGACGGCTGCTATTTCTCGCTCGCTTGGTCCGCGGGCCGAAATTACCATGCAGTAGGTTTTGGCTTTGCGCTCGGCAGCGGCCTTGGCTCCGGCTAGTAGGTCGGTGCGATTGAGTAGGTTGTATCGTGGAATTTCGGCGGTCGAGTCTTTCGATTGCGAGCAGTAGCTGCAATCCTCGGGGCACAAGCCGCTCTTGGCATTCATCAAAAAATAGAGCTGCACGCGCTGGCCAAAATAGTGATGGCGAACCCGATAAGCGGCGTGCAACAGGTCGAGGACTTCGACATCGGGTGCTGCCAGCACTTCGATAGCTTCGTCGGCTGAGAGTTCTTCGCCGGCGAGTACACGAGTCGCAAAGGCCTGCCAGCGGGTGGTGGAGTTGGTTTCTGTTGCAGTGGGGCTTGTCATGGTGTGTTTTTCAGTGGAGAGTTGTAACTGGTTGGCCCATGGCTGGGTGGGCTTTCGTACGATTATCGATGCTCAGATCGCAAACGCAAGGCGGCTTTGACGGATTGGCTGTACTGGACGATTGCAAAGTCGCTGTGTTTGACCGAAATTTAGGAAAAAGAATCACCACGGAGGACGCGGAGTATCTTAGCGCGGCCTTTGGCCGCAAACAAAAAAAGGGAACCGCTAATCAGCGCTAATACACGCTAATAGGTGAAAGAAATGCGAAAAACAGACGTGAGATTAGCGATTGTCAGCGTTGATTAGCGGTTTGTTTTTTCAAAAAATTGTGTCAAGAAAACAAGCTTTTTACGGGTTTGTATGCAGAGGGGAGGCAGGAAATAGCTTTTCTCTGTGTCCCTCCGCATCCTCCGTGGTTCAATTTTTTTGCGATAGATTTCGTGCAATTGTGACTTTGCGACCGTCCTGAGGAATCCAGCAGGCGGAAGCCGCGGTTGAGCCTGAAAAAACCACGGCTTCCGCCCGCGGCTACTACAGAATCAGCGACTTTGTAGTTGTCCTGGATTGGTTGTACACGCTGCTTGGCATGACGGTCGCGAAACGTCAGAATAGAGAGCGTCATAGTAGTTTCGGGAACTTACTAACGCCCAAGGATTGGTACGTCGGAATGGGATATCATCTGGTTCGATATAGTTTGCTGGGGCAGGTGGGGCGGTTTGTCTCTGCTGATGCCACGCTCTATCCGCGGCGATCGCGTGTGATTGTTCGTAGCGCTCGTGGGCTGGAGATTGGCGAAGTGCTTGCTGAGCCGGAGTCTGCGGACGACACCAGTAGTCCAGCTGGCCAAATTTTGCGAAAAATGACCGTCGAAGATCAACTGCTTGAAGCTCGTTTGGAAAAACATCGACACAAAGCATTTCAAGCATGTTGCGAACTGCTCGCGGAGCATCGAATTTCGGCTGCCTTGGTGGATGTCGAACATCTGTTTGATGGCGAAGGGTTGTTTTTTTATTTCCTGGGAGAGGTTCCGGCGGAAGCCGAGGAAATTACTCGACAGTTGGCCGACACGTATGAGGCAACGGTTGAGTTTCGCAAGTTTGCCGAAACGCTGAGCGAGGGCTGTGGGCCTGGTTGTGGTACCGAAGAGGCGATGGGGCAGGGGGGCTGCGAGAGTTGCACGACGTGTGCTGTGGCATCGGCCTGTAGTACGGTTAAGAAAGAGTGACCGAAAACCAAGGAGTTGCGTCCCCTTGGCTTTGTGTTCTATTACTCGCTGCCTAGCGATGCTAGGAATTCGCTCATTTCGCCGGCGGTGTGGGCGTTGCCTTGGGTGCGGGCTTGTTCGATGCCATCGCGTAGGATGGAACGGGCTTCTTCGTTGCGCTGAAGTCGAGCCAATTGCTGGCCGGCCATAAAAAAAGCGGGGAGGTAGGGCGGTTTGTCCGTCGTTAGTTGCCGAAGCTTTTCGAGACTGGCGTCGTGCTCTTCGGCCTTGTCGAGTTCCATCGCCAAGCTATAGCGCAAAAAAGTATCGTTGGGATCGTCGACCAACATTGCTTCGATTTTTTCGCGTCGAGTAGCCATCGTGTTTCTTTCAGAATTTTCCGGTAATTTTAACCAAGACGCCCTGTTTGGCGTTTTCGGCCGGGCCTTGCGCTGTCACATACAGTATGCCATCGGGAGTAAACGCTAGGGCAGTGGGCCTGACGACCGAGGCGATTTTCACGGCTCGACATGCTTGCTTGCCCTCGATACGAGCGTCGTCGAGTCGATAGACGCCGCCCGCCTGCTCGTCTTGCAAGGAAATATCAAGGGCGTATAGATTGCCTGCTGGGCTGTAGGCCAATCCCGAAATATCGTGCAAGCCGGTGCCAAGGCTAAGGGCCAAGGTTCCGGTGGAAGGTACGAAAAAAGTGATCGAGCTATCGTTGATAATTTTTTTGCTGCCCATTTGACCAACCACTAAGAAGGAAGGGCGATCTTTGGGTGTTGTCGTGATGCACGTTGGGGCACCTGCCTGTGTGGTTTTGTGAGTTTGGATAAATGGCTGGAGAAAGGCCAAGCGGTTCGCCTCGATACGAGTTTTTAGAATCCAACCCGTCTGCTCGCCGCCGCTAGCAACGATAAAAAGCGAGTCGTCTGTTTTTGCTAGACCTAGGAAGCGATTTTTCCCGATCTTGGCTAGTGTTTTCGCCGCAAGGGGACCAACCGTGTGGTCGGTTTTATCGGCGGTGATCGCTGAACCGCCAATCGGCAACGCATAGACGCCCACCACATTTTCGCCACGACAAACCGCAAGCTTGGTGCGTGTAAGCAGTGTTAAGCCGAGCGGGCCAACAGGCAATCCGGTGATCGTGTCGCTCGCTTTTTTTGGTTGTGCCGTAGAGACTCGAAATACTCGCCCCGCTCCACTTTCAGAGATGAACAGCTCGTGGGGGCCGACGCCGACGGGGCCTTCGCGCACGGCCAAGCTGGCAGGGCCATCAAGTTTTTCAAGAACGATTTCGCTTTGGTAATTTGCCGACTCGTCGCCCGGGGGCGCATAAATGAGGGCTTCGTCCTGAGCGAAGGCGAAAGCGGTCGTCGCAAGCGTAATCACGAGCGTTACCACCGACATCAATAATGGCCTATCGCTACGCATCAAGAAACGCCAATGCCTTGGGCCTGTTCGTAAGCCGTAATTTTGTCTTCGTGTTCGAGCGTCAGCCCGATATCGTCCAAGCCATTTAGCAGACAATGTTGGCGGAAGGAATCGACCTCGAACGACGTGGAGAATCCATGTTCGTCGCTCAAGGTACAATTTTCCAGATCGGCGGTCAGTCGATAATCGACACGCTTGGCAGCTTGGGAGAAAATCTTGTCGACCAACTCTTCCGAAAGTCGGATCGGGAGCATGCTGTTTTTGAAGCAGTTGTTGTAGAAGATGTCGGCAAAGCTCGGGGCGATGATTACTCGAAAACCGTAGTCTTCTAGCGCCCAGGGAGCATGCTCTCGGCTAGATCCGCAGCCGAAATTTCGCCGAGCTACAAGAACGCTGGCCCCCTGCGCCTCGGGTCGGTTGAGTTCGAACGCAGGGTTGGGCGACCCGTCGTCGAGTTTGGCCCAATCCCAAAATAGAAACTCGCCAAAACCGGTTCGCTCGATGCGTTTGAGGAACTGCTTGGGAATGATTTGGTCGGTATCGACGTTGGCGCGGTCCATGATGGCCACTAAGCCGGTGTGGGTAGTGAATGATTTCATCTTGTATTATTTCCAGTCGCCGAAATTTTTCTATAAAAACAAAACCACTGATAAACTCAGCGCTACCTCTGTTCGCAACCAAATAGGTAGGGATTTCTCGCAAAGGCGCTAAGTCGCAAAGGAAACAAGGAAAGGGATTGTCTCGCAGAGTCGCAGAGACAGCGGAGAAAACTGGAACGCCATAGCTCTGCCGTCTCAGCGTCTCTGCGAGATCTAATTACCTTACGGAGCCGCGTGTGATGGCTTCTAAGGATTGATTTTCCTGTTCTTTGCGACTTAGCGCCTTTGCGAAAGTCTAAATATGCGGGTTCAATCATACAAAATCGCGGATATCAACGAAATGGCCGGCGACCGCGGCGGCGGCGGCCATGGCGGGAGAAACTAGGTGGGTCCGTCCGCCTTTGCCTTGGCGGCCTTCAAAATTGCGGTTCGAGGTTGAAGCACATCGCTCGCCAGGAGAAAGCTTGTCGGGATTCATTGCCAAACACATGCTGCAACCCGCCTCGCGCCATTCGAACCCGGCTTCCTTGAAGATGAGGTCGAGTCCCTCAGCTTCGGCCTGCCGTTTTACCTGCCCGCTGCCGGGAACAACCATCGCGTCGACGTGGTCTGAAACTTTATGGCCTTTGGCGACCGTCGCAGCGGCACGCAGGTCTTCGATTCGGCCATTGGTGCAGGAGCCGATGAATACGCGATCGATTTTGAGGTCGGTGATCGGCTCGCCCCCTTTTAGGCCCATGTAGGCGAGCGCATTGGCCACGGTTTTTTGATCGGTCGGGTCGGAGTAGTCGCTTGGCGTGGGCACCTTGCCATCGACCGAAGCAACAAGTCCTGGGTTGGTTCCCCATGAGACCTGTGGGGCGATCTCGGCGGCTGCGAATTTTAGCGACTTATCGTACTCAGCCCCTTCGTCGGTGGGCAATTTTTTCCACCGCTCGACGGCTGCCTCAAAATCTTCGGGGACATACTGCCGGCCGCGAAGGTATTCGAAAGTGGTTTCGTCCGGCGCGATCATGCCTGAACGAGCGCCGGCTTCGATCGACATGTTGCAGACCGTCATGCGGTTTTCCATGCTGAGTGCGCGAATCGCTTCGCCTGTGTACTCGATGCAATAACCGGTTCCGCCATCGGTGGTGATCTGGCCGATCAAGTAGAGTATCAAATCTTTGGCCGTGACGCCCGGCGACAATTGGCCGTCGACTCGTAGCTCAAGTGTTTTAGGGAGCGACTGGAGCAAGGTTTGCGTTGCCAGAACATGTTCGACTTCACTGGTGCCGATGCCAAACGCGAGTGCCCCAAAAGCACCGTGCGTCGAGGTATGGCTATCGCCGCAAACAATCGTCATCCCCGGTTGGGTATAACCGAGTTCTGGCCCAATCACATGGACAATCCCCTGGTTCGGGTCGTCCAGGTCGTAGTGTCGGATGCCAAACTCTTTGCAGTTGTCGCGCAAAGTGTCGATTTGCTTCTTCGAAACTTCGTCGGCTATTGGCAGACTGCGGTCTGTGGTCGGGATGTTGTGGTCAGCTGTGGCGATGGTCCGATTGGGGCGGCGGACGGTTCGGCCTTCCAGGCGTAACCCTTCAAACGCTTGAGCGCTGGTCACCTCGTGGACGAGTTGCAGGTCGACGTAGAGGATGGTTTGGCGACCCTCTTCGGAGTGAACGATGTGGTTGTCCCAAATTTTTTGAAACAGAGTGCGTGGTTTCATGGCAGGTTGGCTAATTGGCAAATCGGTTGCGGAAATGGTGGGAGTAGGGCGTTTTGGATTTTTTGTGATGGACTGTTTTCACTGTTCTGTGTGGCGTGGCCGCCACCGCTAACACCTGTTGCTTTGGGCTTGGAAAGTTGCTCTAGGCAACGAGCGTCTCATTGTATTCGGGTTTGCTCTCTTGCGAAAGACACCGGAAGTGCAGCGGATGTTCGAGGCTTTGGGGCGTGGCACTGTCGTATGTTTCGGCCAGGATGGCCGGGCAATATGGTCCATGGTCGGAACACTCGTTATACGGCTGCCATTTCGATGGCAGCGGCTGCCAGGGCTTTTCGCTTCGGGCAGCCGTGACTTTGCCACCACTCGGCTGCCTGGATGTGCGACCACGTATGCTTGCTTGGCACCTGGGCCAAAAGATCTCGCAGAGTGGTAGCCTCTTGGATTCGATTCTCCGGTTTCTTTTCCAGGCAGCGAAGAATGATCTCTTCGAGTTCCAGCGGAATATCTGGGGTGATTTTTCGCGGCGATTGGGGCGGCTCCGAGGCGTGTGCCACCATCACCTGGATCGGTTTGTTGTAGTTAAACGGTGGCTGACCGGTGGCCATGTAAAACATGAGGGCGCCGAGCGAATAGATATCGCTTCGCGCATCGACCTCGCCGCTGCCGGTTGCCTGCTCGGGCGACATGAATAGGGGCGAGCCGGTGATGGCGCCTTCCTGCGTAAGTTCGACATCCTGAGTCTCAGCAATCGGTTTGGCCAAGCCGAAATCTAGCAATTTGGCAACATCGAAGTGGCCGCCTCGATAGGCGCAAAAGATATTGGCCGGCTTGATATCTCGGTGTACCAAGCCCTGGCTATGGGCTTCGGCCAGTGCGTCGCAAACTTGGCCCATCAAGTGGACGATACGCTCGGAGGGCATCGGGCCGTAATCGTCGACCAACTCGCCGATGTTGTGCCCGGGCAAAAATTCCATGACGTAGTAAAACGTCCCATCGTCGGTCCGTCCGTAGTCGTAGATCTCGATGGAGTTCCAATGCGAGAGTTTTGCGGTCGCGCGAACTTCTCGTTCGAAGCGAGCTAGCACCTGGGGGTTGCCTGCTTTTTCGGGTCGGATCACCTTGATGGCACAGGGGCGTTTCATCATCTGATGCTCAGCCAAATAGACTTCGCCCATGCCTCCGCTGCCAAGCATTTCGCGTAGACGATACTGCCCTAACTGACGAGCAACAAAGGCCTCCTTGCGCAGCGAGCCGATCGTATGCACCCCCACTGTGGCGGTGAAAACGCTTAGTATGATGATTAAAAATTGCTCGAAAAACTCTCCACGAAATCCTGGCACCGCGGTGAGATTTGCAAACTGCTCGGAGCGAAGGTACGCCAAGCCCCAGACGAAGGTTGGAGCGATGCCGATCAGGCTTAGCACTACGGCGGCCCGTTGCCACGTGTTCGGCACAAACAGCGCGTAGCAGAAGATCAGCAGTATCCAGCCCCCGATAACTCTCGGGACATGGGAATGGCCATCGGGCATCGCGGCACATGCTAGCAGGTTGTGATACGTAAGAAGCAGAAAAAAAGCGGCCGGGCTACCGATGATGGTGAGTTCTGAAAGTCGCAGCCGATTGACCACGAGGTCGCAGCCGGTGCAGAGCCGTTGTGCCATTAGTGCTAGCACGGCGGTCACGGTGATGTGGGCATAGAAAACCGGGCCGAATTGGCTGCTAGCACCTGTGGCTAATTGCCAGAACGAGCGAACTAAAAAGACGGCAAAAAGCAGGAAAAGCAGTATCGCAACGGTACGCAACCGATCGCGCAACAGGCTGCGCATCTCTTGGCTTAGCTCGGGGCCGCTGCCTTCGACCAAGGCCATGTGACGTTGCGGCGAGGCGGGGTCGGGCGTCGGTGGCGAGTTGAACGAAGCGCGTAGGGGTGGCGATTCAATCGTCTCTTCGAGGCCCGGTTTCCATTCGCTCTTGGCCATTGATGTTCTCCCGAGGTACCTGGCCAAATTTGGATGCTAGACATAGCCACGCTGGCAGGCGATATTGCTTCATCGTAACAGGCCTCGAACATGCTGGATAGAAAAGACTTCGATTCAGCGATGTGCAGACGGGCCAGATGAAGGGGTCTATCGAACTATTGTTATCGATAGGCGTACCTATGTGTAGGTGTGGTAACAGGACAACAGCATGCTGTCCAAAAACAGCGCGACGACTGGCAAATGTGGATTGCCGGCAACACGCTCTAAGGAAAGGGCCTCAAGCCGCGAGTAATAGGGAAAATATCCCGCGAAGTCTTTGAAAGCCCCCCTCCTGCCTAGCAAAATTGTACTAGGCTTTTGGTGTGAAACCAATCGAGTTTCTTCCGCTGAAGGAAGGTCTCGGCTGTTTGCACCCTGGAAACAGGCTTATCTCGACCTAGCTTTCGTCTCTCCCTGCGGCTTCGTCACCCATCTAATCTCACACCTACATCAACCAAGTTCGTCTCAGGGGCACCGCGTAGCACGCTGGTTTTCTGAACCGAGAATGTTGGTTGCCTGCGAGGGAAGGCAATGCGAACGGACACCAAAAAACAGTTCGAATGGACTGGCCGGATGGAACAGCTCGAGGATCGGCATTTGATGTCTGCCAATCCGTTGGGTGGGTTCCTTGGCGGTGCGATCGAGCCGCATGTGGGCATCGACGAACCGCCAGCCCTCACCCAGCATGTCGAATCCACTCCAGACTTTTGGATCGAGGCGGGAGACCAGGACTCGCTCGACGATCAATCTCGCCAAATCGAAAACGCATTACTCGAAGCCAATGCACAAACGGGTCTCGACAATGTGCGAGCCAACTATGGCTTTACCGGCATCGGGCAAACCGTCGCAGTGATCGACAGTGGCATCGCTTACGATCAGGTTGCTTTGGGCGGAGGTTTTGGGGCGGGCTATCGGGTCGTTGGCGGCTGGGATTTTACTGGCGAGAACGATGCGAATCCCTACGACGACGGACCTTCTGGCGGGCACGGTACGCATGTCGCTGGGATTGTTGGCGGCAGCGGCACGGGGGTTGCGCCGGGTGTCGATCTCGTTGCGCTGAGAGTCTTCGACGATGCCGGGGCCGGGTATTTTTCTTGGGTCGAAAATGCCCTCAACTGGGTTCATGACAATAAAAACAGTTTTGAAAACCCGATCACAACCGTCAACCTATCGTTGGGTGTCTCTGGCTGGAACGCAGAAACGATCCCTAGTTGGGCGAATTTGGAAGATGAGTTTGCCCACCTTGAAGCGGACGGTATTTTCATCGCTGTTTCAGCGGGCAATAGTTTTACGAGCTACAACGCCGCGGGGTTGAGCTATCCGGCAGCGAGTTCCTACGTCATCCCGGTCATGTCGACCGACGACAATGGTCAACTCAGCTATTTTAGCCAACGCAGCACGCGGGCGATCGCTGCTCCGGGCCGATGGATCACCAGCACCGTGCCCGACTATTCGGGCAACAACGACGGCATCAATGACGACTATGCCACGATGTCTGGTACAAGTATGGCCGCACCCTATGTTGCTGGTGCAAGTATGCTTGTTCGCGAAGCGATGGAATTCGTCGGCTATACGAACATCACGCAGGACATGATTTACAACCAGATGATGGCCACGGCTGACTCGGTTTTCGACTCGGTGACCAATCAATCGTACAGTCGACTGAATCTTGAAGCGGCTATCGACGATTTGATGCCGACGGACGATTACGGTTCGACGGTGGCCTCGGCCTACAATCTTGGAGCAGTTAACGGCCCAATGGCGATGAGCGGCGCGATCGCGACGCTTGGCGACGTCGACTACTTTTCCTTCACCGCGGGTAGCACCGGGACGGTAACATTCGAGACAACTAACACGACGAATAATCTTGCCGCTTCGTGGTTGGTGAATGGTACGCAAAGCCTGAGTGTTCTTGCGGTCGACGGGAGTAGCTTGACGGTCAATGTTGTAGCAGGGCAGGAGTATACGGTTGGTTTTTCTTCAAGCGATGGGCTAGGCTACTACGATTTCAATGTCACGTCAGCGTCTTCGTTCACGTTTACTGATTGGGGAGCCGTTTCGTTCTCGCAATTGCAGGGAGTCTCGGCAACCAACGATACCTGGTATCGCATCGAAGCCACCAGCAACGGCTACCTCACCGCAGAGGGCCTCTTCGACGTCGCCGGTGGCCAGATTAGCCTAGAGCTTTACGATACGAATCTCACACAAGTCGACACTGGCAATGCGGTGAATGGCCAATCGCGAGTCGACACCTATGCAACCGCTGGCGAAGAGTTCTTCGTTCGCGTCTTAGGTTCGAATGCGGATGTTGATTTCCGACTGACAAATTTAGTTACGCTCAGCGGCACAACGGTGAACGTAGCGGGCACCTCCGCAGCCGACACCTTTTCATTCGCCGCAGGCAACACGCATCAAGTGAGCGTCAACGGCGTCACCTACGGTTTTGCTTCAATCGCGATTACGGAGGTTAATTTTGATGGTGGCGCCGGTGTTGATTCGATCACGATGACCGGCACCGCAGGCGACGAGATGGCAACGCTCCGGGTGGGCGATGCGACGTTGGTTGGCGCAGGGTTTACGGTCAACGCGTTGAATGTCGAGGATGTTGACGTATATGGCGGGGGAGGCAACGACCGGGCGAATCTCTACGATTCTGTCGGTGACGACCTGTTCACAGCTACCCCCGACTCGGCATCCCTCGTTGGCTCAGGATACGACAATCGCGTGACCGGTTTTAGCAGAGTCTACGCTTACGCAACGGCCGGAGGAGACGATAGCGCCACGCTATACGATTCAGCAGGGGATGACTCGTTCAAAGCATATTCAACATGGGCTCGATTTGCTGGCAACGGTTACTACAATTACGCGCAAGGCTTTGACCGAGTCGACGCGTATGCCACCGCCGGGGGAAATGACCGTGCTTACCTGTACGATTCGTCTGGCAACGACCGGTTCTATGCTCTGCCTGAGTACGCGGTGATACTTGGTGAGAACAGTGAGTTTGCCAACTATGCACGAGGATTCGATCGAGTCGATGCCTATGCTACTGCTGGGGGCAACGACCGTGCTTACCTATACGACTCCTCTGGCAACGACCGGTTCTATGGTTTGCCTGAATACGCGGTGATGGTTGGTGAGAACAGCGAGTTTATCAACTATGCACGAGGCTTCGGACGAGTCGATGCCTATGCTACCGCTGGAGGCAACGACCGTGCCACCCTTTACGACTCATCTGGCGACGACCGGTTCTATGGTTTGCCTGAATACGCGGTGATGGTTGGTGAGAACAGCGAGTTTATCAACTATGCACGAGGATTCGACCGAGTCGACGCTCGTGCAACCGCCGGTGGTAACGACCGAGCCACCCTGTACGATTCGGCCGGCAACGACCTGTTCTATGGCCTCCCTGACTACGCCGTGATGCTCGACGAGAACAGCGAATTCTATAACTATGTTCGCGGCTTCGACCGAGTTGACGCTCGTGCTACTGCTGGCGGAAATGACCGCGCTTACCTGTACGACTCGGCCGGCAACGACCTGTTCTATGGCCTCCCTGACTACGCAGTGATGTTAGGCGCGAACAGCGAATTCTACAACTATGTTCGCGGTTTTGGACAAGTCAACGCCTATGCTACCGCAGGGGGAACGGATCAGGCATTTTTGTACGATTCACTTGGAAACGACATTCTTCGAGTTGGCACCGATAGCCAAACGCTCGAGGGTAATGGATACTACAACTTTGCCAAGGGCTTCGAACAGACCAATGCCTTTGCTTCAAGTGGATATGATCAAGTATTGATCGACCGAGTGTATCAAGACGAATCGCTTTTTGGCCAAAACAATTTAGTACAGGTCACCCGCCAGACCTCGACTCAGAATGCCTACAGCTTCGACAAGCTCGTCGCTACCGTTGAAGGGGGAGCGTTTGTCGACGTAGATCCCCTGGTCATTGACTACCTCTACGAAGAATTTGGTGCTTCGTGAGAGATTATGCGGCATCGCAATGTCGTTCAACAGTACCAATGCTCGGTTCGCAGCCTTGCTTTTTGAGATGCTGTCGATAGCAGTCGGCCCAAGCTTGCCAGACTTTTTCCCGGAGAAAGCTTTTGTCTACTCGTCGCCTTCCTGCTTTACCGTAGCGGCGTGACAACTCGGGATCGTCAATAAATTCCTGGATTGCGTCTGCTAATGACTCAACGCACCCGATCGGAACAAGCCGACCTGTTATGCCATCTTGCACCGCGTCGACGGTGCCCGTTGCTCGGTAGCCAACCACGGGCAACGCCGCTGCGGCAGCCTCTAACGCAACATTGGGGAAACCCTCGCGGTAGGATGGAAGCACGACCAAATCAAATTGGGAATAATAGAGTGTCGTATCCAAGACAAGTCCTGTTACGGAAATACGAGAGTTCTTCGCAATCGCGTTAACCGTGCTTTCAGGGATCGCATCTCCCGGCTCAAATCCTCCAATAAGAAGCAGGTGAACCGACGAGTTCTTCGCGGCGATTTGCTCAAACGCTTCCACAAGCTCGATGATGCCTTTGTCTTTGGTCAAGCGGCCTACGAAACCGATGACCCGACAGTCACGAGCGATTCCCATTTTTGCTCGGTTAATCTGAGCTTGCTTGAGCTGGTCTTTGGTAAATTGAAATCGAGCGCCGTCGACTCCGTTTCCCGAGCCTGCTGCCAAGACAGTGGTCTTGGCGTGCTTGGCAAGTCCCAACTGCACATAAAGTTGTCGTAAGCTTTCGCTGTTACAGAGAACCTGATGCGAACATGCTGAGGCAATTTTTTCGGTCGTTTGAAGGAGTCTTCGTTTCCAGCCACGGGTTGTTTCGAGCCGTAGGCCTCGCAACGTATAGATACGTATAGGGACAAACGCCAGCAACGCGGCAATCATCCCTAAAAGCCCAGCCTTGGGAGTTCCCGCGTTGACGATCTGAGGTTTTAGGCGAGCGAAGAGACGATAGAGATGAAAAAGGGCAACTAAATCTTGTAACGGACTCAACTCCCGATTCATTTTGACGGGATAAACTACGACTCCTTCGCGTTGAGTAAATTCGTCGAGCGCTCCATCTGGCGAACAAATGATCACTACCTCAAATCCCTGACGGCGCAAAAAAGCCAGTTGCCCAACGAGCATCAGCCTAGCGCTCTTAGCATGGGTTGTCACATAGACGATTAGCGGCTTTTCCTGCGCTGTTGCCAACCTACTCTTCTTTCTTTTTGTAAGGTGCGTCGTGTCGTCGTGGTTAAACTTCTTGCGCAGGTGTATTAAGCAGCTTTGGATAATCCTTGCTCCACGGTCGCCAAAATGACCTTTACAACCCGCTCACGATCTTCTTCCGTCAACGACGAGCCACTAGGAAGACAAAGTCCATACTCAAAAAACTCATCCGACACATTCCCGCCGCAAACGCGACAATCTGCGTAGACCGGCTGCAGGTGCATCGGCTTCCAAATCCGACGTGCCTCTATATTTTCAGTCTCAAGTGCAAGACGGAGGTCGTCTGCAGTTACCCCAAGTTGATCGGGGTTGACGAGCATTGCTGTCAGCCAGCGTGTGCTGTATCCGAAGCTAGCTTCTGGCATAAATTCAATTCCAGGAAGTTCTTTTAACGCGTCATGGTAAAACTGAAAATTGGCTCGGCGCTGTTTTACCCGTTCGGTCAGGACGGAAAGCTGCCCTCTTCCGACTGCGGAAAGCAGGCCACTCAGTCGATAGTTGAACCCTATTTCTTCATGTTCATAATGAGAGACGGGCCGCCGTGCCTGAGAGGCCAAATGCCGAACATAATCGGCAATCTTCTTCTCACGTGTGACCAACATGCCTCCGCCGCTGGTTGTGATAATTTTGTTGCCATTGAATGAAAAACACCCGATATCCCCAAGCGTTCCGGCTGCTTGATCTCCATAGGTTGCACCAAGCGACTCGGCGGCATCCTCAATGAGCGGAACACCGTAGCGACGACAGATTTCGGCAATCCTCTCGTAGTCCGCGCACTGTCCGAGGATATCAACCGTGACTACCGCAGCCGGGCATTGGCCAAGGGTTGCGAGGCGTTTCAACTCAGTTTCCAACAGTCCTGGGTCCATGTTCCAGCTGCTGCGGTCGCTATCTATGAAAACGGGATTTGCTCCTACGTATCGAATCGCATTCGCGGTAGCAACAAACGTCAATGTTGAGGTGAGGACGGTATCTCCCGAATCAACTCCTGCAGCAAGCAAGGCTAAATGCAACGCAGCCGTGCCACTTGAAAGTGCTACGGCATAGGGAATGTCCAACGCTTCCGCAAACTCGCGTTCGAATGCGTCAACCTGGGGACCACAAGGGGCAATCCAGTTCGAATCAAACGCCTCAATCAACAAGGTTCGATCAACCGGCGACATGTGGGGTGGAGATAAAAAAATTCGCTGTGTGAGGTTGGTTGTCATGCCGCTTTTCTCTGTTGATTGTCGAAATGGTCCTGACTCTCATTTTCTGGTGAACCGGTAAACTTGGGCATTGTTTCGTGCGACTCCGCGTTAATCCCTTGCCGTGAAACAATGACTTTTAGTGTGAAGAATAAAATTTTGATATCTAGCCACAAGGATAGATTTTGAACATACCATTGGTCCTGTCGAAATCGGTCTTCCCACGCAAGTGCGTTTCGTCCGTTGACTTGCGACCACCCAGTGATGCCCGGTTTGACATCGTGACGCTTTGCTTGCTCTGGGGTGTACAGCCTGCGGTACTGCACCAACAAAGGCCGAGGCCCTACAAGACTCATGTCACCAAGCAACACATTCCAGAACCCGGGAAGCTCATCAAGGCTTGTGCTTCGCAAAAGCCTTCCAAACGAAGTCAACCTCCGCGAATCAGGCAACAATTCCCCTGCTTCATCTCGTTCGTTGGTCATCGAGCAAAACTTGAATAGCTTGAACGGAATTCCATCTTTCCCAAGTCGCTCTTGCACAAAAATCGCTGGAGACCTCATTTTGATCTTTACGAATAGATGAAGGAGGCAAAGCAAAGGCGACAAGCACACCAACAAGGACGTAGCGACCACTACGTCAAGCCATCGTTTACCAAAACGAGAATAGAACGTCGGATGAAAAGCCATGTCTTGCTGTCTCTGCCTGTCTTTTATCATTCCCAAAAAAGAGTACTAATAAATACATTCTTGAATGTTGACTTCTATTTAGACACCCAAGGATTCAGCCAAGTTGCATTTACTTTCCCATTTGCTGCCATTCAACCGTTCGTGGTGCTTATCGGGGTGGATTGCACAGAGGTTACCGTCAATGTCTCCTGCGTTGAGTACCTGCTGGCCTTCAGGCGAGAAAAGCTGGTAGCCAAGCCCGGTTAAAAAATCGAAGACTTGCTTTTCCTGCCTCGTTACTTCCACCATTAACAAAGGCTTGCTTTTGGTGAACATTTGAGAGCCGCTTTCGAGTGCCATCAACTCGGCACCCTCAATATCAATTTTGATGACATTTGGACTCAGTTCGCGTTCGTTGCAAAACGTATCCAATCGAACCGTCGCTACCTCGCGACGGGAGTATTTTGCTGACGAATAAGCATTGGCACGATTCTTGTAAAAAACCTTGTAGTCAACGACAAGCGAGTTATTTTGCCCCGTTAAAGATTCCTCAAAAAAAGTTGCGGTTCCATCTGTGTTGGACACCGCACTCTTTACTATTTCGATGGAAGGCAATCCCAAGGTATTGGCTTGAATATATTTGAGATTATTCTCTCCAGGCTCGAAAACGACAACCTTGCCTGACTCACCAACGAGATTGTCAAAGAAAACGGACAAGTATCCGACGTGTCCACCAACCTCTAGCACGGTGTCGCCTTCCTTTATCGCCTGTTGGAAAAATGCCATGGTTTCTTCTTCGCGACGTCTGCCGTGAAACCAGTACCCCTTATGTTGAAAGGAGTGTATGAGAAAACGGCATCCGGTGTAGTGGTGCCGAATATGAATGTCTCCGAGGTTCAGCCGAGATAGGAGTGGCAGAAATATGCGACGGAGCAGTGGCGACTTGTAGAGTTTATAAATTGGGTTAGGTAACATCGCCACTCTCCAATGAAATGTCGACTTCGGCCAGGGCTCTCTATGAAAGTTCGACGCATCGTAGAAACAACACACTTTGAATGGAAGAGCACTTCCGCTAGCAGTCACAGGCCGAGATCTTCTCGAATGAATCAATCTCGCGATCTGGGCAACACGCATCAAGATTGGGAACATCTCGGTGCAATCCTCCCGGCCGACGAATCCGAATAGTTTCCCAACCAAGGTTTTTGGGGGCGATAAAATCTTTTGCCGGATTATCTCCGATGTAGGTAAACGCCGAGTAAGAAGAAAAATGCTGCTCGACGGTTTCAAAGGCGCGAGGATGAGGTTTCCAAAACTCTCTACCCCATTGATCCGTCAACAGGAGAACATTTGAGAATTTCTGCAAGCCGAGCGATTCTGCTTTACGTTGTTGAGAGATCAACGGGCCATCGCTAATGAAAGCAATCGGCCCTGGTTTTTCCAGAAACGCTTGTGCATCTTGCAAAATAGCGATTGACGGTTTGTGTGATCTGTAGAGATCGACTAAAGACTTGACGATTTTCTCGTTGCATGACAGGCTGGCAAGGGCCAGAGCTTGATCAAAAATAGCTCCCTGCACCCCTTGCTCCAAAAGCATATGGCAATGTTCTTCAAAAGAGGGGAAGCCAAATCGGTCTTTCACCATGCGCCCAACAGCGGCAAACCCGCTCCGTACGTAATCGCGTTCGAGATACAGGGTATCGTCGATATCCAGTACAAAAACTCGGCGTTGGTCTCTCATGCCACGTCTTGCAATTCGCTTTGATCGAGAAACACGGCATCATCCCAACGGGTCATCGCAATTCCCGCTCGCCAAGGCATGCTTGTTGGCAGAGGCTCTGACAAGACCTCTCGGATAAGTAGCTCTACGAAATCTACGCCGGCCTGATGAGCGATGGGGTAGCCTCCACCAAACCGAGGATTGATTTCAATGATGCGTGCGTTACGCTGACTGTCAAAAAACACTTGGAAACACATTGCTCCCCAGGGACATGGAAGCGATTGGGCAAGCTGCTGAGCTAATCCCACAAGTTCTGGGATTTTTTCGGTAACGCATTTCGAGACTTCACCCCCACGGGTTTCTATCCGTTTATGGGGTACAGCGACTCGGCACTGTTGGTGAAGGTCAACATAGAAGTTGACCGTATATTCTTGACCCGATGCAAGCTGTTGAACAAGGGGCTTGGCAGTTCTTTTAAAATAGAATTCCAATTCTTCCGAATCGTGGACGACTTGAACTCCGTTCGAAGCGCTGCCAAATCGCGGTTTGATTATCAAAGGAAACTGAGGGTTTTGAAATGGATCCACGCATTCGACACCCGGCAAACTTTTGGATTGAAGGAACTGGTCCGTTTTCAACTTGTCGTTGGTGATAGCGATCGTTGCTGGATCCGAAACCGCGACCGTAATGCCACTTTCTTGAAATCGGTCTCTGTTCTCAGAATAGACGGCCAGTTCGGTGTCTAAGGTGGGAATGATCAGTTGAATATCCTGCTGGCGACAATACTTCAGAACGGCATCCACAAAATTGGGGGCGTCGCAGCGCGGTACGATTTGCCAATCATCTGCGAGTCGGCATGCCGCAGACCAGGGCGCAGCATCAATGGCAAGCACACGTCCCGCTCGCCTGGAGACCGCCTTTCGCACAATTTTTATCAATGCTCCTCGGCGCCCGGCGCTTGATACCAATACGTTCATGCGATTCTTTACTCTCGTTGAGTGGAAATTATGCGGCTGGGGTACGGTACGAAGGGCTGGCAACGCAATCAGACACTCTCGCTATGACTTCGAGACCCCCGAGATGTACACCGGTCTGACGCCACAGTGCCTGAACCCCGACATGAAATCCTCGTTTCAGGTTACGCACTACTGCATTGCCAACGGCAAAAGGTTGCCCCACGTCGGTACGAAGAACTTCAAATCCACCTTTTTGAAGGAGGGCATGCAGCGTGTTTACTGTAAAATGAAATTGATGTTCTTGCGGGTGCAAGTCACTCCACCGACGACGACGCAGGAAACAGAGAGGCCCGGTATCTTTGACGCGTAAGTAGTTGAAATTCGGGACATAGATTGCCAAGAGCCCCGATGGTTTCAATAGCTGACGAACGGTCGAGAGCGTGTCCGCCGGATCGTGCAAGTGCTCAAGGACTCCTAGCATGGTCACAATGTCCATCGAATTGGGTGAAATCGGAGCCTTCTCTAATACGCTAGTGTGAACCTCTGCGTCTGAAACACTCCGGGCACTTTCGGCAGCGTTTTCAATAGGTTCTACTCCTACGGAATCCCAATTGCCACTTTGGCTGGCGGCCCGAAGGAAATCGCCGCTACCGCATCCTACGTCAAGTAATTTTCCTGTGGGAGATAGTTTATGAAGTCGACGGATCAGCGGCACAAAACGAGCTTGTGAGTGATCTCCAGCCCAACAATAATTACTGCTAATCGTATGGGCAGTATCATGCTCGTAAACAAGAAAAGTACTGTCTTGAGTCAGCCTGGGATTCGTGTAAACGAGCTTACAGTGATTGCATCGCACAACGCCAAGCGACACCCGAGAGCCATTAAGTTCGTAGGTTTCTGATGAGACCTTCTGATAGCTGCTCGCTCCACACAAATTGCATGGAACCCCCTCGGTTTGCAATTGCATACCCTCTTGATCCTCTCTCCAAGCAGTAACCACAGCACAAAGTGGCTACGCAATAAATAATTATTGGTGCCGATTTTCATGTCGATTTCAGACAGACGAAGTCTTACGAAAATCCTTCGACGACGCCTAGAAAAACTATCAATCGAACGGAAGGGCTGCAATAGGAATTTGGACATTCCTTTGCAATCTAGAAGAGGGTCCTTAGCTCGGTCAAAAATTTCGTTTTGACTTGATTCGTTTTCCTGACGTTGCTACTGCTCGTGCCTGCCCAGAACCTCCTTGGGGGAATCCGGCGGCCAGGGATCCACATCGAACAGCAAGCAGCTTTGGGCGCACGTAAAGTGCTAGCAAAGAATTCTCGTGAGGACGGTTAGCTGGCTAGAGTTGTAGGTATCCGAAAAAAATAAAGCTAGACATATCAGAAGTTCGGCATGCTGCTGGGGAATCCTCATCGATTCAAGCCAAACCTCTTTCCCGTGGTGGTGTAAGCTTTTGCTGGAATATTCAGACGAGAATCCTTCTGGAATGCCACATACAATTCTTCCGCTGCAATGGCAGACCCTGCTGTATTCAGGTGAGTGAAATCCGAATCGACGTAGAGATCGTTCCAGGCTTGCTCTTTAGAAATCATCTGACGGCGAACGGCCTTCAGTTCCGAGGTTAAATTCAAAAACGGTATTTGCTCATTCTCACAAAATTTTGCCAAGCGTTCGACAGGTTGGATACGTATTTTGCCTCTATCGAAACGGCGAACATTATCAAGGCTCTGCTCACTGAGATCAAAACGAGAAGGAATCCCCATCACCAAGAGAGGAATTCCTTTTTCGTCTAGCAAGGCTTTCAGTTCGATCAGCCGACCCTCAAATGCTTGGTACCCGGATTCCACCTTTTTCAGATCGACGTTCGGATCCTCAAATGCATAGGCGAATACGGCTCCTTTGGGACTTGTCACTCGACCTTTGAGCACACCGAGCCGATACAATTGCTTTCTGAAATTGGCATCTAAAAACACATACAAACGCGACGAATAAGCTGCCGCGTGCAGCTTCAATACAAAGAGTTTCACTTTTGTCTTGAGCGAGGTTACGGTCTCCGAACCATGGCTTCGGGAGGAACGTTTTGTCTCCGGCTGTAATTGTTTTTGCTCTTCTTCGATCAAGCTTTTTGCTATCATTGAGGGCGAAAAACCCAAAACAACCGCAGCAGGTTCATATGCCAAACCAGTTTCGTTTAAGAACTGGATCGCCTTTCCTAATGAGCCGGCTTCTCCACCTCCATTGATCACGAAGAAGTTGTCATCCTTGGCATTTCGCTCCAGCAAGTTTTCAAGTTGCTTGCAGTAGGTATCTTCAACGGCGATGCCGGTTCCAAAGGTCGTAGAATTCCCAAGGCAGAGAATGCGATTTTCGTTTGCCGGGCGTTGAGCGGGAAAAGGTCGTTCTCTCAGCCCTGCTGAATTAAGAACAATAGGGTTTCCTGCGGTGACGGTTTGCGAATATACATATTTTTCGGTTCCGGGAATAGCGAATCGAACGGCCAATTCACCGGTAATCAGTAAAGCCAATAGAATCAAAAAATCTTTGACCACAATTTTTCGGATTCGCAGCCAGAGGTCGGCTGTTGGCTCGTGCCATTCTACCTTTTGAAACCGTTCAGCATCCATGTTCGGCGATGCCCTTTCTCAAAGCGACTTAAAACTGAAAGTAAATAAATTCAGGCGAAGGTGACCCTAACAACACGACCCCCACGAGCGCCAATGTGGCATAAACTGCCCAACGGGATGCCGTGGGATAGTGGAGCAATCGTTCTCCAAAGTGTATGTGCTGCTTTGCTAATTGAGTAGCTAAGAGCAAAGCAAGGCAGAGGACGGGGAAAATGCTCAAGCCTCGACCAGGTTCCCAAGTGGCAATGCGTGACACAATTTCGAATGCTTGTCCGACGGAATTTGCACGGAAGAAAATCCAAGCTAGACAAACCAGATGAAAGGTAATTACCCCTCGAATAAATTGCCCAGGAAAGCCCCACCGCGACTTGCGGGCATCTTCAAGTTGAAAATGCCTTTCAAAAGCTAAGTACAGCCCATGCAAAGCTCCCCAGATGACGAAAGTCCAATTTGCCCCATGCCAGAGCCCTCCCAGCAACATGGTAATCGTAAGATTGACATACATGCGTATTTTGGAAATACGGCTGCCCCCCAGCGGGATATAAAGATAATCTCTCAGCCAAGTCGAGAGCGAAATATGCCACCGTCTCCAGAAATCGCGAATGGAGCAAGAAAGATATGGCGCATCGAAATTTTTCATCAGGCGAATTCCTAAAATCCGCGAAGAGCCGATCGCGATGTCTGAATAGGCAGAGAAATCACAGTAAATCTGGACCGCAAAACCATAAGTCGCCAGCAGTAATGCCCAACCGCTGAACATCCCAGGATCGATGGGCGAACTTGCCGTACCATAAGCACTATTCACCAAATCGCCAACCGGATCGGCTATGTAAACCTTTTTCAGCAAGCCCCAACAACACAGCAAGGCACCGCTGAGCATACGTTCAAGATTAGGTTTGTGGTATTCATTAAATTGAGAAATCAGTGACGTTCCTCGCATGATGGGGCCCGCTACCAACTGCGGAAAGAACGAGACATACAATGCCACGTCCAGGATCGACTCGCGGGCCTTACAATCGCCGCGGTAAACGTCGATCGTGTAACTCATCGTCTGAAACGTGTAGAAGGAAATCCCCATGGGCAAAACAAGGTTCAATACCGGCCAGGGATGATAGCCTAGCAATGCGGCCAAGGAGTAACTGAAAAAATCGAGATACTTAAAAGCGGCCAAGACTCCCAGGTTACCGATGAGACTCGCAAGAAGTGCAGCTTTCCGTTTTTTTGCATGCGAGCTATTCTGGATATAGCGAGAAATCGAATAGTCGAGAACCGTCGAAAATACTAACAGCAGACTCAAGGGAACAGAGAAGAAGCCATAGAAAACAAAGCTGGCAAACAACAAGAAGACTCGTCGGCCCTGAAGAGGCAACGAGAAATAAATCAAAGTGACCAGCGGCAGAAATAGGAAGAACTCAATTGAGTTAAAAAGCATGGCTTCCATGCACCCCTTGGGAAAGGAAATACGGACAAGTCCGAGCATGGATCCATCCACGCATCCCACTCGATGAACAAAAAATGTACTTCTAGAGAAGGAATGGGTCAATATCCAATGCTCCCTCCTCTAGGAAGGCACGCCTTTGCTCGGTCAAAATTTTCGTTTTGTCTTGATTCGTTTTTCTGGCGTTGCTACTGTTCGTGCCTACCCCAGAACCTCCCTGGGGGAATCCGGCGGCCGGGGCATCCACATCGAACAGCAAGCAGCTTTGGGCGCACGTAAAGTGCTAGCAAAGAATTCTCGTGAGGACGGTTAGCTGGCTAGAGTTGTAGGTACCCGAAAAAATAAAGCTAGACATATCAGAAGTTCGGCATAGCGAGAGCGTGAATACCTTGTTTCGATCGCATACTACTACCCTAAGAGACGCTGCAACGGGTTTTCCCGGTGAGAACATTCGTGGCAGCCAATCCTTCTTGCCGCTGACGTTGCGACGAAATTTTTCTTGGATGTTTGCCGGTAATCTCGTCTCCACAGGATGCCGTTGGGGAATTCTTGTCGCTTTAACGAAGCTCGGCTCACCCGAAATGGTAGGGAGCTATGCCCTGGCGATGGGAATCTGCACGCCGATTTTTACGCTATGCAACATTAACCTTCGTAGTGTTCAGACCGTCGATACCCGCAGTGAATTTGACTTTAGTAGCTATTTTTCTCTGCGGTCAATGACGGTGCTACTAGCAGCTGCTATCGTTGCTAGCTTTACCCTGTTCTCTGGGTATGACAAGAACATGGTCATGCTCATCCTCCTTGTCGGCGTCGCTAAATCGTTAGAATCGCTAAGCGACGTGTTTCATGGACTTTTTCAGCGTGTTGAGCGCATGGACTACAGCGCAAAATCGCTGGCTCTCAATGGTATCCTCTCGGTCCTTTCCGTCTCGCTGGCTCTCTACTTCACTCACAGCTTGCTTGCTGCCATGGCAGTCCTGGCCGGTGCTTGGTTGTTGTTGCTGGTCCTCTTTGACCTTCCTTGTGGCTTATCAATCCTTGCCTCTGAGGCGGAAGGCGAAACCCGACTACGCGATGTCGCTGCCAGCTTTATTCGCTCGGTTCGTGCGAGGATTGGTTCGGCTGCGACCTTTCGGCTGGCGCTAGTTGCTCTTCCACTGGGCATCGGTACCTTCCTATGCGCGTTGAATATCAATATTCCCCGTTATCTGATTGTGATGTATATCGGGGAGCGAGAACTGGGATATTTTGCTGCACTCGCCTCATCGACGATTGCTATCAACCTGTTCGTACGCGCTTTAGGAACCTCGACGATGCCATCACTGGCAAAAGCCCTAGATTCAGGGGATACAAACAAATTTTTACGTTATGTCGTCCGAGCTACGTTCGTTGCTTTTTTGGTCGGTGCGGTGGCGGTGTGCGTCGCATCCTTGTGGGGGAAACCACTTCTGGCAATTGTCTACCAGGCCGACTATGCAGCGTACTCCGACCTTTTCATTGCATTAATGCTCGTCGGTACCATCTCTGCGATCGCGACAACGCTCTCACTAGCAACAACCGCTGCCCATCTTTTCCGGCAGCAAGTTGTGGTATACGGACTAAACACCATCTTTACCCTCGGGGCCTGTTGGTTCTTGGTGCCACGCTACGCCCTTTGGGGTGCCGTCATTGCGCTCGGCGCCGCAGCAGTTCTTAGGATCATTTTTTACGTCCTGCTTATCGGTTCCGTCGTACGACGACACACAACACCTCTCCCCTCGAATTAGAGAAACAGATTCATGAACCACCCTTCAACGACTACACAACTCTATAACTATCTGCGTCAATATGAGTGGCTTCGTCGAATATATCGCGAATCAAGGACCGCTTTGCACATAACACAAAACCGAATCCGGACACTCGGCTCGGGAAACCTTGGCTTGAAACGCCACCGCACTTACCTGAGTAATATTTCAAAGTATAACCTACCTCTTGCGGTTTCATCTCCAGAACAATTGCTTGATCGATGCAAGGAACACGAGATTCGGTACTCGACCGGTCGACATTCGATCTATTTGCCACCCCAAAAAGCACTAGGAGAATTTCTCGGGGAGATCGTTCGTGACTACCCGACGGATGCCGGCTTCAAAATCTTAAGGAACTTTCAATCGCCAGCCAAAGCTTCGTACATCGCCAATGGCGATCAGCGCCGTCTTACGAAAAGCATGATGGGCCCGGTGACCAACCAGGCATTGGCTGCCAATGCGCTAGCGGCCTTGGATCTTGGGCCACCATGCTACGGGATCGCTCATTTGCAATCGGGTTCTGAAGAGATGACCGCGTTTGCTGTCCGCCATGTCGAGGGAGACCTTGCTTCGCCAGAAGATTGCGAAGAATTTGTCAATAAGCTGCGTCCCTTGGTTTCGCAGGGACTCCTTGAGTTGGTTCCCGTCCGAGGGCTAAAAGACCCCGACTTCCTACCCCCACACTGCAATTTCAACCTTCTTCGCGAGCGGTCGACCGGAGAATTGATGTACATCGATTTCCAGCAGTTGCTGGCAAATCAACAACCACTGCTGAAGAAGATCACCGAGAATTCGTCCGAAGATGTGCATTTTGGCGGTTCCTCTAGTTTATTTCGAGATGGCAAAAAATATCTCTATCAGAGCATTCCTGGCCTTTCCTCAACGGCAAAACGCGATACAGAGTATCGATGGAAAATCTACCGCTCGATGCTTGAAAAACATGGTGTGCAAGTGTCAGGCAAGGTGGTTCTTGACGTTTGCTGCAACACCGGAGTGATGTTGGCACATGCAATCGGTGACGGTGCTGCCTGGGGTATCGGATGGGACTTACCAAACGTGGTTCCTCACTCTCGCAAGGTCATGCAGGTTCTTGGAGCCGCGTGCTCGACTCTCATTCCAACCCAACTCTCTCCCGAGTATGAAATTTCAGCGTCGGTTCCCGAGTGGTTGAAAGCAAAGTTGGAAGGGTCGGTATTGTTTTATCTCGCAGCAATTCAGCATGTGGGCATTATCCGCGATCTGGCAAATATCCCATGGAAAACTGTTTTTTTTGAAGACCACGAAGGAATAACAAACGAAGAAGCAGACGAAAATCTTCGCAAAATTCAGAATGCGTGGAATTGCCAGATTGTTTGGCGAGGCAGGATCAGCGATGGCGATTGTGGGTCAAGAAACGTAGCGATCCTTCAGCGTTAACCACCAACTTGCAATGGATTCTCTACGAATACCTCAGCAACCATCTTATTCCATGAACCCGACGCTAGTAGCCTCCCGCCGAATACGGAAAAAACACGAAGAATCTTGGCCCAAATATGCGCTATTGCTTCTTGGCGTCTCAGTAACTTTGTACTTCAACCTTATTGCGGTTGCCGGCTTTGATGTCCGGCCAGTACAGTTGGGGCCGATTCTTGTCACGCTAATTGCAATTCTGTTTTTGCCTTCGATCCGAAAAGATGTGCCTAGAATTTATTTTATCCTTCCCTGTCTCTGGGCAGGCTACATGCTTATTCGGCATGCCGCGTTCGACAACGACGGACAACTAATTTGCGTTCGAACGCTTGTGAATGTGACTGCATATTTCGCTGCGCTAAAACTTCTGTTACGAACCGGTCGAGTTCGCTGGTTGCTAGCTGGAATTCTGCTGGGCACACTCTTTTCGGTCATGCTTGCATTCGCTAATATCGATTTGCCTCATATGGTCACCTCCTCAGTTCGTATGGGCAATGGCCGATGGCAAGGACTGATGCCTGGTGCAAATCGCTTTGCCAATTTGTGTGCCATCGCATTTGTCACAGGTGTTGGCTTACTCACAATCAAGGACCGTCCGGCTTTTCGACTGGTGCTCACCTTGGTAACCGCAAGCGCTTTGCTTGGCCTTGCGATGAGCGGTTCACGAGGAGCCGCTCTCACGGCGTGCGTTTCTACTGTGCTTCTTCTATGGTTTGCTGGTCGAGTTCAGGGACGGCTGTTTTTTTCGCCCCGCATCATAGCACTCAGTGCGATGGCTCTGATGGTTGGCTTTGCGCTATTTACTTTCAACAAAGAAAGTTTACCCGAACGGCTCGTCACCTTGATCGAATCTCCTGATGACGCACTGGCTAAAATGGAAGATGACTCAAGACGTGATCTTTTTGAAATTGCGTACGACATCTTCCTTGAACATCCCATATTCGGCGCAGGCGCAGAAGCAGCGAAGTTCACCGTTTCCACGCGGAAAGGTGAGCTTGAAATTAGCAGCCACAACATGTATCTGAAATTTCTGTCCACTTCAGGACTCGTCGGATTGATAGGTTTCTTGGCTCTACCGCTGCTTGTGTTATTTCGACTTGGCTTCTCAGCGTTATTTCCCCAATCAAGACGTATCCAAGGGATTTCGTTCACTCCTTTGGCATTGAGCTGGCTGCTATTGATTCTGCTCCATGGCTGCGTCATTTCCATTGGCCAGACTGCCCATGTCTGGCTTTTTTTTGCCGCGGCGGCCTATGTCTGCATTGACAATCCCGGGCACCTAACGGCCTTTCGGCCCTCGGCCAAGAACTCCCGAGTACTCGTTAAACCGATTTCCCGACCTAGACGGCGAGAGCCGACGCTACCAAGGTTTGTTGGATGAAAGCAACCATTGGACTACCGTTTTACAACAATGAAGAAACGCTTGCTGACGCGATTCGCTCTGTGTTCGCTCAGTCGTTTCAAGACTGGGAATTGATCCTTATCGACGATGGATCACAGGACCGCTCGTTAGAAATTGCGATGTCCGTCTCGGATCCACGAGTTCGTGTTGTCAGTGAGGCAACGAACCGAGGGCTTGCAGCTCGACTCAATCAAATTACCGCTCTAGCGCAAGGGGATTACCTTGTAAGAATGGATGCGGATGACATAATGCATCCGAAACGTCTCGAAAAGCAATTGGCAATATTCGACCGGTGTCCGGAAGTCGACGTTGTTGGGTCCGCCATGTATTCCATTGACGAGAGTTACGCTGTGCAAGGCGTCCGAGGAAATTGTCCTGCCCGAACCACTCCCCGTTCCACGTTGGCGCATGGGGTTATGGTGCATGTCACCGCCGTTGCGCGTCGTCAGTGGTTTGCCCAGCATCCTTACGACGAGTCGTTGCGACGCTCGCAGGATCGAGATCTCTGGTGCCGATCTTGCTTCGATTCAACGTTTTCCGTAAGCCCCCATCCTTTGATGTATGTTCGTGAAACGGCCGGGGGGCAAATGCTCGGCAATTATCTCCATGGCTGCCAATCGGACCGTGCCTTGTTTCGAAAATATGGCCGCTCTTTTGTGGGGGACATGGAAACCCGTTGGCTGATCGGAAAGTCCTATATGAAATCAGCAGTACACAAACTGGCCCATGGATTGGGAATGCGTCACACACTAATCAAGCGACGCAATGTCCCACTGACTCAAAGCGAACGGGAGACTGCAACCCAAGTCCTTCAGCAGATCCAAAAGACATCGGTTCCCGGATTACCGATCCCCTCGCAGCAAAAAAACCTAAGCATGGACCTTGAGGAGGCTGCCGCCTGAGGATACTTGGAAGACATTTTCCAGTGATAACTGTTAGCCCGGGTTTCTCACCAGTTTTGTCGCGAGAGTCCAAAAGTTGTTTGTTGGCAAGGAGGGCAAGCGATTCAACCGGAGGCGTATTGCCCTTTCATTGAGAATAAACGGGGCGTCTAGGGTCGAATCTCGCTGGCCGACGCCGTCCAGCAAGCAACTTACGCTCGCGGAACCCGAACGGCTCTCAAGCTACAACCATTGAGATCACTTTACGGAAGGGATGGTGTCGAAGCACCGATCCGAGGAGTCTCAGCTCGGGTTTGTCATTGCCTTAGCTTTTGGCTTGATCGTAGCGTTGGGCTACGGCGTTCCAGTCGATCACGTTGTAGAATGCGGCGATATAGTCGGGGCGACGGTTTTGGTAGTTTAGGTAGTAAGCATGTTCCCAAACATCCAAGCCCAAAATCGGGGTGTTGCCGGCCATGTAGGGGTTGTCTTGATTGGGACTGCTTTCGACGACGAGCTTGCCAGCCGAGTCGACGGTTAGCCAAGCCCAACCGCTGCCAAAGCGTGTGGCGGCGGCATTCGAAAATGCTTCTTTGAAACTGGCGAAGCCGCCCAATTCGCTGTTGATTGCCTCGGCCAACGCTCCGGTTGGCTCGCCGCCGCCGTTAGGCCCCATCACACTCCAAAACAACGAGTGGTTGGCGTGGCCTCCGCCGTTGTTACGAACAGCACCACGAATGTTTTCAGGCACCGACTCGATATTTCGGCACAGGTCTTCGATCGATTGTTCAGCGACCCCCGCCCCCTCGAGCGCGGCGTTGACCTTGGTTACGTAAGCGTTGTGGTGTTTGCCATGATGAATTTCCATGGTCTTGGCGTCGATATGCGGCTCTAAGGCGTCTGCGGCGTAGGGCAGTTCGGGGAGTGTGTAAGCCATGAGATTCGTCTCCTTCTATGGTTGCTGATGCCAGGACGCATTGCCTGGAAGTTTATAACGCGGAAAGCTCAAACGGCGGGCCTGCAATGAGGGGTTCGATTGGGTGCCACTGTCTGGCTTGCCCAGCAGTGGAACCCTGGTACCCGCTTCGCACTGCTGGGCAAGCCAGACAGTGGCACCCGTCAATTCAGGATTGCCAGATCACTAGCAGCATATCGAATCCACAGAGGCGTGGCAATTGGCAGCAAAAGGAGATGCAGGACGATTGCAAAATCGGCAATTTGCCGTTGTGGGAGGCGTCTCTGATGCCGATAGTGTTTTGTTTCGACTCTCGTTCGGCGTCGGAGACGCCTCACACAGCGACTTTGCAATCGTCCTGAAAGGAGATGGCTAAGTCCAATATCGTGATTGTTTGCTATTAGGCTAGGAACGGTTACCTACCGGTTTTGCGCTTGAGCCAGCAGTCGGCTTAATTGCTCGTGCTGGGCTTCGAGCATTGTCAACTGTGTCGATAGGCTGCTGATTAGGTCGGGGCGCCCGGGCGAACTCTTCTCGCTGGTCGTTTCGGCTGCTTGCATGTCGCGTCGCGAGCCACGTACAGCCTCGACCGTTACCGATTCTGAGGCAAATGCGGCGTCGACTGCCTCCGCAGGCAATGCCGTCGCTGAATGCGAGTGACGACGTCCGGCCCAGCAGGAGCCTTGGGTAGCACTGCCAGCGGCTTGGGATCGCCAATGTTTTGGTTCGTTGATTTCGCGTCTCATCGTTTTTTACCTCTTTTGATCGACTTCCTGCATGGCCCATGGACGGGAGGAAAGTTTCTCGACGTCTGACGATATTACCTACCTGGCAACCGCTGGAACAAATTCTTCTTCTACCTCATTACCTTCACTAGCCATTAAATAGGCTTGGATGCTCTGTTTAATCAATCGCGCACGCTCGGCCCGATCGGCTTTGCGACCACCCCGTGCCCGTTTGGGGCGAATTTTCAGTTCGATACGAGTTTGCGTATAGATTCCGGCCGCGTAGCCGAGGTTGTTCGACCGTTCGATTTTGTCCTCGTGAAATTGTAGTTCGATTCGGAAGGCGGTATGGCGATCTCCTCGACGGCGATCGTAAGAGACCGACTCGCTGGACATTTCTAGCTCGACCAAATTTTCTTTTGTCGAGACGATCTTCGCTTTGTGATCGGAGACAAAGCCACGTAGTTTTTCGACGGCAATATCGATCGGCACTGCCGTCGTCAGTGTGCTTTCGACAACTGGCCCAGACCGACGTCCGCCAAAGTTCCACCACCGCTTTTTTCGTTGTAATTTTTCCATACCATTACCCAATTGAACGACTTGGTTACGCCCTTGTTCTTTCGCCGTCAGTAGCGCTCGATCTGAGCGGCGAAGCATTGATTCAGAAGTATCGCCGGATTGCAACTCGGTGACACCGAAGCTTGCGGTGATGCTCTTGTTTCCTAGGCAAACATGTTGTACCTCGGCGAGTTGCTTACGAATTTGATCCGCACGTCGGGCCGCGTCGGCGTTGCTGCAATCGGCACACAGGACGGCAAATTCTTCGCCGCCATACCGGGCAACCAAGTCGCCTGAGCGACACATGGACGAGAGCAAATTCACGACGGTGATAATAGCTTCGTCACCTGCCTGATGGCCGAAGGTGTCGTTAATACTCTTGAAATGATCGATGTCGACCATGATGAGGCTGCACGGCAAGCCTGCTTGCTGGTGAGCCTCGATAAATAAGGCTTGCATACGGTCGAATTCTGCGCGATTTGCGACCTTGGTCATGGGGTCTTTGGTCGCTTCGGCGTGCAGCGCTTCGCACTTTTCTTCGAGCGTGGCCTCCGGCTCGGCGTCGTGAAGCAAAACTGTGGCCCCCTGGACCGATCCATCTTCAGCATGTACCGGAATAGCATGTAAATCGATCGCTACGTGTTTGCCTTGGCGTCCGATCACCAGCAAACGCTTGCGCAGCTGTGTATTGGTGGTAAGTGCCTTGGCCACGGGGCAGGCATCTTCTGGCGTTAGTTTGCCCGCATGATTACACATGTCGAGCAGGCTCGGCACAAAAACGCGTCCGGTAGCAGCACTACGACTGACCCCCGTGATGCGTTCGGTACCCTTGCTCCACAGTGTGATAATGCCTTGGGAATCGACAAACACAACACCATCGTGCATCGCATCGATTAGCTTTTGTTCAAAAAGAGGCCGTGGCCCAGCAGACAGACCGGCCTGGCTTAGTTCTGAAGTTGAGTTCTTTGCTGGTGCTTCCCACGGCAGTGCCGACTTTTGGTTGGTAAGCTCGCCTAGCCATCGGTTGGCCACACGAGTTGAAAGCGCATCGTGTTGCTGGGTGAGCATCTCGACGAATTGCTTCACTAGCTCTCGGTCGAATTGCGTTCCTGAACAAACGAAGAGTTCGCTCAGCGCTCGTTCGCGAGAACAAGCCGGTCGATAGACGTGGTCGGTTGTCATCGAATCGAAAGCATCGACAATTGTGATCATGCGTGCTTCAAGAGGAATCTCTTCGCACTTAGCCGGCAGGTCGGTGTTCAAGCCATCGTAGCGAGCCCCCGTGTATCGAACTGCCGAGAGCACACGTTCGGAGTTGCAACAGTTGGCTAGAATCTGTAAACCGATCTCGCGATGTCGATTGACCAGCGACGATTCTTCGGACGTCAATCGATTGGGTTTGAGTAGGATTCGGTCTGGGACGCCGATTTTGCCAAGGTCGTGCATCAACGCTGCTAGCTCAACTGCGTCGCGTGTTTCTTCGTCCAGATCTGCAAACAACGCCCATGAGCTACAGCCTAGAGCGACCCGTAGGCTATGAGCAGCCGTCTGTGAGTGTTTATGCCTTAATGCCGTAAATAGGCTACTGGCGAGACCAAGGCGCACCTGAACCAATTGATTTTCATGCGAGGCGTCTGCTGGGCGAGATTCTGAATGAGGATGGGCAGCCAGTCCGCTTTCGACAGCAGCCTCTTCGAGCGAGCTGAGTAGCGAGCTGATCTCAGCGACTTGATGCTCGGTTTCCGCAGGACGTGCCGACTTGGCGGGAGCGGTCTTGGTAAACTGCTCGTCAGCTGAGGTGGGCTGGACGGTGTCAGTATTTGGCTTTGGGTTGGTCATCGAACAACGGCCGCAGTCGGGGTTGGCGGGTTGGTGCGTATTACTTCTGTGTGTTTTGGTGTTTCCGGCCACAGATGGCCGGGCCATGGGGGCTTTGATGCTGTATGCGTGCTTGTTTTCTCCCCTCTTGAACCGTAGGTCACTGATTGCAAAGCGGGTCTTTCTACGGCATATTCCCGCCAAACCCGAGGTATTGTGCTGTTCACATTAGGCAAGACCGCTACAAATAGCACGCAATCGACAAAGTTTGCCCAGGTCGAACAACCGTAGCCCGAACAGGTTGGCAAGGACGAGCACGATAAAAATGCCGATTCCGGTTATGCGGAATATATGCGCTACACATGTGTGATAGCACACCAGTTAGCGCGGTTGAGAAGGACTCGATTTCTGGCCGAGGCGGCTGCTAACAGAGCGTACGTCGATCGCCAATTCAAACATACGATGGACCCCAGGCACGGATACATGGCTCGGATCGGACGACGACGTCGCGTTTTCAATGAAGAAGCTCTTGCAGCAGGAAATCTGAACGAGGATGGCGCTGCGCCGATTCCAGGCGACACCCCTCGCTACGGTGCTGGCGCGAATATCGAAAATCACCCTCAGGTAACCGACCTTGTGCCAAGGCGATATCGTACGATCGCGTTGGTCACCATGCTGGCAATCGGCCTCGGCGTCTTGGCTGAAGTGGCAGCACAAAATGCGCAGCAGTGGAGCGAACTTGCCTCGGTCGTCTCTGCCGCTGAGATCACTGACGCCCTGGCCAATCGTACGGTTGCCTGGGCTTCGGCGGCCATGCTGCTGCTTACCGCCGGTTATACTCGGCTGATTTTTTCGCTACGCCGACATCGGGTAGACGACTACCGAGGACGTTACCGAGTCTGGCGAACTGCCGGTTGGGCTGCGGTGGGCCTGGGCTTTGTGACCATAACGGGTGTCCACACGATTGCCGGACGTGTACTTGGCCAAATTACTGGCTTGAGTCTCTTGCCAAATAGCCCTGGCTGGTGGCTCGTGCCTGCCATGTTGCTGGGCGGCTGGTTGCTGGTGAAATTGGCGTTCGACGTTTCGGAATGTCGTGCCGCGCTGACGGCCTATGTGTTGGCAATCGGGTGCTTTACGTTGGCTGCGGCCAGTTCGGCAGGTTTCGCGCCTGAATGGCTTGCTGCTTGGCCTGATACGCCCGGTCGGCTGCTCCCTCTCTACGGCAACACTCTGTTGTTTGCCGGTTCTTTGCTGTTTGCCCGATATGTGGCTCTCGACGTTCAGGGGCTGATAGAGCATTCGGAGGCCAACGAGTTGCCTCGTGTTGCTGAGTCGACGACGGTGGAATATCAGCCAAAGGCAGAAATGCCAGTCGAAACGATTTCGGCTGCGAGCGAAAATGCTTGGATCGACGGTTCGGAGCCTGAGGCTGAAATGGGGAACCTGAGCAAAGCCGAGCGAAAGCGTTTGCGGAAGCAAAAAAACCGCAAACGAGCCGCGTAGGGTTGGACATCGGTCATTAAAACAGGCCGCTTTGTAGCCGCATGCGGAAGCCGCCGATTTTCAGGCTCGACCGCGGCTTCCACCCGCGGCTAGCAAGACTTTGCAATCCTACTACCGCTGGTGCCAGATACTCAAGCTCCATATATTGGATGGCATCCCACGGCCCGCCTCTCATTCGCTTACCCGTCTGCTCCCTATGACAATTCGTACTCGTTTCGCTCCTAGTCCCACGGGCTATCTCCACATTGGCGGCGTTCGCACCGCGTTGTTTAATTGGCTGTTTGCGAAAGGGCAGGGCGGGCAATTCATCCTGAGGGTGGACGATACCGACCAGCAACGGAATGTCGAGGAGGCGCTTGCCCCGATCCTTCACGGGTTTCGTTGGTTGGGATTGGATTGGGACGAGGGGCCAGAAGTCGGCGGGCCGCACGGCCCTTACTACCAGTCGCAGCGGGCCGACAAGTATCAGGCAGCGGTTGATGCGCTGCTCGCTTCCGGTGCTGCTTATCGTGATTTTGCTTCTACGGACGAGATTCAAGCCGAACGCGAGCAAGCACAGCAGGCCGGAGAACAATATACCTACAGCCGTCGCTGGATGGCTGAGAGCGAAGCCGACATTGCAAAATTTGAGGCCGAGAGCCGGCAAGGTGTTGTTCGTCTGAAAATGCCACGCGAAGGCGAATTGGTTCTTAACGATCTTATTCGCGGCGAGGTTCGGTTCCAATGGGCCAGAGAGCAAGATCATGTGGTTCAACGGGCCGATGGTTCGTGCTTATATCATCTGGCCACAGTGGTTGATGACTACGAGATGCAGATTTCGCACGTCATCCGTGCGGAAGAACATTTATCGAATACCCCCAGGCAGGTGTTTATCGCCCAATCTCTCGGTTACGCGTTGCCTGAGTTTGCCCACCTTCCCTACGTTGCAGAGCCGGGCAGCAAGAACAAGCTGAGCAAACGCAAGCTGGAAAAGTATCTCAAGAACCGCGACTTTGCGCAGCTCAAGTTGCGGGGTGAGTCGATTGCCGAACGGTTGAATCTGGAAATCGACGCCGACGTGTTCAATCCGGTCATTGTCGATTTTTACGAACAAATTGGCTTCTTGCCCGATGCGTTGTTGAACTACCTTCTGTTGCTCGGTTGGGCGCTCGACGATAAGACCGAGGAATTTTCGAGGGAAGAGATGTTGGCCCAATTTTCGCTGGACCGTGTTAACAAGGCGCCGGCAAGCTTTGATCCTCAGAAGCTTTTTGCGTTTCAAGATCGCGCGATGCAAGAATTGCCGATCAAGCAGAAGGTTGCCCGGGTGCTGCCGTTTTTACAGCAGGCAGGCGCGGTTGCCGACCCGCCTGCGTGTGAGACGGCCCCGATTTTAACGAAAATCGTCGAAGCGGCTGGCGATCGTATCAAAGTAGCAGGCGACATTCTCGACTACCTCGATTTTTATACTGCTGACGAACAGCTTGAGTACGACGAGAAGGCGCTGAACAAACGTATTCGCAAAGCCGACGGGGCAGCGGAGCTGTTAGCCGAGTTTCGGCAGCGGCTCGTTGATGTTGATTCGTTCGAGGCCGACGCGCTGGAAACGGCACTCAAAACGTTTGTGGAAGAAAAAGAAATAAAAATTGGCCAAATCGTACATGCGGTACGTGTCGCGGTCACGGGAAAGCCGGTTGGCTTTGGGCTGTTCGAGACCATGGCCATCCTGGGTCGAGAGCGCTGCCTAGCACGCATTGACCGGGCCTTGGTACGACAGCCATTGAACCACGACGACACGACGAGCACGACGACGCATTAGCCAGCAAGGTTGAAATGAGATTCTGAAAGAAAACCAGCGTGTGACTGGATGTCATCAACAAGGCCGTCGGATAAGGTCCGTGGCCGGATCTGGTAAACACTTTGTTTGCAAGGCTCTTTTCGTCGTGTCCGTTGTGCCGTTGTGGTCAAACTTAGCGCTTCGTATTAGGAGCTTGCAAAGCGAGGGCTACGGAGCCGGGGTTGCTGAGCGTCGGTTTTTGCGTGATCGGCTTGACCGGCTTCGGCTGCTAGACGACTTTTTTCCAGGTTTGCCGCCGATCCAAGGTTCAGCCAAGGCATTGGCGATGATTCCTTGCAGGTCATCTGCGTTCAGGATGCCATCAGCGAGATGAACACGCACGACCGTCTCTGGCTTGGCTGCTTCATCAAGTTCAAGGATGGTCTTTTTCACTTCTTCTAAAACTTCCTTGCGAGCAGATACGATCAACGAGTTGGAAAGTTCGTCGATACCAATCGACAACGCCCCGCTGAATCGTACCAGCACCGGCCCTTCGCTCCCTTTAACCGAACGGCGAGCGTCGCCAAAGACATAAGGCTTGTCGGTCCCGAGCGAGCTAAGCGATTGTTTGCCTTCTTTGTCTTGGAATTCTTTATCCTTGGTGCTCAAGAGGTCGCGGTAGACATCTTTGAGCGAGTTGGCGATGTTCGAGGCTTGCGAGTATTTGATCTTGATCGCTTCTGTTTTTCGGTGCAGGTAAAGATCGGGATTTGGCGGACGATCGTAGAGGTCGATGATCTCTTTGATCACCGTCAACTGATTCGCATTGGCATTTGCAACGATTAGCGTGTTGCTACGAATATCGTCAATGAAGCGTAACGGGGGCCGCTTTCCTAGTGTGATCGGCGCCGGATCGGGTCTGGTGTCTCGCACTTGACCGAACCAGTCGCGAAAACTCTCCCCGGCTTCCTCAGCCAACTCGTCTTTGAAGTAAATTTCCAGGTTATAAACAATGTCTAGGACGTGAATGTAGTTTAGCTGAAAAGAATGGAACTCGGTCTGAAGCGGGGACAGGTGTTCGATCAGCCCCTCTAGCTCGTCGAGTGCTGTGGTGTCCTCCGACGAGAGGACGATTTCGCCTTTGGCATTTATCGTGATTTTAATCGGCGGGGCGGCCTTGGTTTCGTTGCTTTCGACGGTTGGCTGCGCTGCTGCGGTTTTGGCTTGAGATTCTTCTTCAACAGGATCGGCTGCAACCTGGGCTAGCCAGCGGTAGCGGAGTGGATACCCGAAATCCGTACTCGTTTGCTTGTCGTCGTTGGGCTTCTTCTCCTCGTCAGGTTTCTCGCTCTCAGCTTTTGGTTCGTTTTTTGGTTCTGCTTTGGGTGGCGACGCTTCGATCTCCAGTTTATTGTTGCCCGACCAAGTCTTCTGGAGCTGTTCGAGCAATTTTCGAGTTGCCTCGGGGTCACGTACTTCAAGCCGTCGCACTTTTCGATAGTCGGCATAGGCGTTGTTCGAATTATCGCTGAGCTTGTCAATCAGGTTATCAACCTCGACCATTTCGACATCGTTGGCCCAGAGTAGTAGTCGATTGTTGTCGATGTCCGGAAGAACTCGGAATCCTTCGTTGAGCTTATCTTCCTCTTCTTCATCTCCGTAACCGTAGTAATACCATGGGCGACGACGTTTCTCTTTCTTCTTTTCTGGGCCTACGATTAGCGCCATGATCGATCCGGCAACTTGGTCGGCAGGCAAGCGACGGGGCAGCCAACGCACCTTCGAGCTACGTCCGCTGCCATCGAGTTTGTCGATCATCTTCTTGATCGTGACGTGATCGGAGGGCGTTGCCGAAGCGTAGATCGTTTTGCCCGTGGAGTCGCTCTGCAATTGCGTTTTGGGGTCGAGGTTGCCGATCTCTTCCAGGGCACGGATAATACCCTCGGCGCTAGCCGTGACGGTTTGATACTTCTCCATCGTCAACGGGCCAGGGTCGACGGGCCGGTCCCCGCCTGTTGGCACGTCGATTTGTTCGATAGCACGTTCGATTAAAGGCATCTTCTCTGGTGGGCCGTTCACGAGGAGGCTGTTCTGGCGTCGATTGACGGCTATGTAGACATTTGTATCTAGCTTCGAGACAGTGCCGCCTCTCATACCGGCTTCCTGCATCATCATCTGCATGCGTTGGACTTCGAATTGCATCTCGCTAGTCGTCTTACGCGCGCTAGGGTCGAGACCAAGCAAGATCATCACTTGTTCGACCACGTAGGTGGCACGACGGTATTGCAACGGGAAGACGCGCGGCATCTTGTGGGCCTCGGCTGCCATTTGCTCGGCGTATAGAACATCTCGCACGTCAATTAGATTGGAAACGGTATCCACCACAACCAGTTGTTTACTGGACTCGAGCGATTGCACTCGTGCTTGCTCGCCTAGAATCCCTTTGATTTGTTCTGACGCAGAGAGCATATCCGACGAAAGGGGCAGTTGAAAGAGAACGCGAACGACATCGTGAGAGGGAGAATCCTCTAAATCGTCTGGGGCAACACGTCGCACCAAGCTGGGGTCGGTTTCGTCGATAAACCGTCGAATCTTCTCGTGGTCTCGCTTGCCGGCAAAGACATGCAAAGTTTTGCCGAGCAAATCGCCTTGCAATCGTGTGCGAGGTTCGAGGTTGCCTATTTCCTTCAGTGTTTTAATGACCGAAGCAACATCTTGGGTTTTCAGTTTATAGGTAACCATGGTTTGGCGACTAGTATCAACGGCGACCGGTTCTCCGTCGAGAACATCCAACTGCTTGATAAGCTGTTCAACCGTATGCATTTTGTCGGCAGGCGCATTAACCACCAAGCTATTGCGTTGGGCATTCGCCGTGATAAAGAGCTTCAATGCTTGAAGCTCCCGCCGTAGCTCTTGGGGATTGCGCATGGCCTCTGGGTCGAGGCCAAGCATCGTCAAGACCTGTTCGAGCATCTCGTCCGATCGTCGATGTTGCAAGCGGAACTCGCGTATGTTGTTTTGCGATTCGATCGCCGCCTTCTCGGCTAGCAGGACTTCGCGCACCTCGATCAAATTTGTCGCCGTGTCGACGACGATAATCTGTCGGCTGGCTTCAAGAGCCTGGACCTTGCCACCTAGCCCCAGGAGGCCTTTTACTTGGTTGGTTGCTTGTCCCACGTTAGCCGCCTTGGGCAACTGAAAGCGAACTCGCAACACTTCGGTGGCCGGATACTCTTCGAGCTTGTCGGCCTCGACGCGACGGACTAAGTTCGGATCGGTTTTTTCAATAAACTTCACGATCTTCTCGTGATCCGATTTGCTGGCGTAGGCATAGAGGGTTTTCGACAGCGGGTCGCCTTGTAAGCGTGTGCGAGGGTCGAGATTGCCGATGTCCATCAGGGCTTTTACGACCGAATCAACGTTTTGCGTGGCGACCTTGTAGGGAACCATCGTTAACTCGCCCGCTGCCGGGGTGCCGTTGGGGCCTGCTTCGGGGACATCGAGTTGCTTGATAATCTTCTCGACCTTCGCCATCTTGTCGGCTGACGCGTTGACGACCAAGCTATTTCGCTGGACGTTGGTTGTGATGAAGAGTTTTAATGCTTGTAGTTCTTGCCGTAGCTCTTGCGGGTTGCGCATTGCGGCCGGGTCGAGGCCGAGCATGGTTAGCACTTGCTCGAACATTTCCTCCGCCCGGCGATGAACGATGGCGAATTCGCGTATGTCTTCCATGTTTTCGAGGGCACTAGATTCGGCTAGCAGAATTTCGCGCACCTCGATCAGATTCGAAGCCGTGTCGACAACGATGAGCTGCCGGCTAGCTTCGAGAGACTGAACCTTGCCACCCAGCCCCAGAAGGCCTTTTACTTGATTGGTTGCTAGTGTCATGTCCGCCACTTTGGGCAACTGAAAACGAACTCGCAAAACTTCGGTGGCCGGATACTCTTCGAGCTTGTCAGCCTCGACGCGACGGACCAAGTTCGGATCGGTCTTTTCGATAAACTTGACGATTTTCTCGTGATCCGTTTTGCTGGCATAGGCATAGAGGGTCTTCGACAGCGGGTCGCCTTGCAGTCGGGTCCGTGGGTCGAGGTTGCCGATGTCCATCAGGGCTTTCACGACCGACTCGACGTTTTGGGTGGCGACCTTGTAGGGCACCATCGTTAGTTCACCAGCAGTTGGGGTGCCGTTAGGGCCTGCTTCGGGAACATCGAGTTGCTTGATAATCTTCTCGACCTTCGCCATTTTGTCTGCGGGTGCGCTGACAACCAAGCTGTTTCGCTGGACGTTGGTTGTGATGAAAAGTTGTAGTGCTTGTAGCTCTTGTCGAAGCTCTTGCGGATTGCGCATCGTGGCTGGGTCGAGGCCAAGCATGGTTAGCACCTGCTCGAACATTTCTTCGGCTCGGCGATGAACGATTGCAAACTCGCGTATATCCTCGGTATTTTCGAGGGAAGCCGTTTCGGCACGCAGTATATTGCGTATGTCGATCAAGTTGGCCACGGTGTCGTCCACGATCAACTGCCGACTCGACGCCAGAAGTTGTACCTTTCCCTTCGGGCCTAAGATGCCACGAATTTGGGTTGCCGCCTGTCCAACATCCATCATCAGGGGTAACTCGAAACGGACTCTTGCTAACTCGCGTAATGGGTGCTCTTCAAGTGCCTCTGGTAAAACACGCAAAAGGCTCTCGGGGGCCGTTTTGTCGAGGAAATCACTGATTTTTTCGTGATCTTCTTTGCTGGCGAAAGCGTAGATCGTTCGACTTACGGGGTCGGATTGCAAACGTGTATATGGCCCCAAGTCTCCAATTTCCTGCAAGGTTTTTATTACCGAATCTAAATCTTGGTCTTCGACTTTGTAGGGCAACATGGTGAGTGCTTTGGCACCTTCTGCGCCTGCCTCCTGCGGTACGTCGAGTTGTTTGATAATTTCTTCTACAATACCCATCCGTTCTGCGGGAGCGTTGATTATCAAGCTGTTTCTTGATTCGTTGGCAGTGATGAAGAGCTTCAGGCGTTGCAGCTCTAAGCGTAGCTCTTGCGGATTTCTCATGGAGGCCGGGTCGAGGCCAAGCATGGTCAGTACTTGCTCGACCATTTCGTCAGCACGGCGGTACTTGAGGGCGAATTCGCGGATGTTCTCTTGCGATTCATGGGCTGCCAGTTCGGCACGCAGAATTTCGCGTACCTCGATCAAGTTGGCAACGGTATCGACCACAATCAACTGTTTGCTAAGTTCGAGCGATTGCACCTTTCCGCTTGGCGCAACGATGCTAGTAATCTGGGCTGCCAACTGTGTGATGTCGACCGTAATTGGTAGCTGAAAACGCACTCGCGCCGTTTCGTACAACGGATGCTCTTCGAGCTTGTCGGCTTCTAAGTTGGGAATCTGTGGCGGGGCAATCTTATCAAGAAATTGGCGTATCTTCCCGTGTTCTTCCTGGGTCGCGATGGCGTATAGCGTTTCGGTGGCTGGGCCTGCTTGGAGTCGCACCTGGGGACTCAATTCGCCTAGCTCGTTGAGCATTTCAATTACGCTGAGGACATTCTGGCCAGGGACTTTGTAAAGCACCATCGCTTGTGGCACGGCACCTTCGACTGGTGCGTCGGCCACATCAAACTGCTTGATGATCGGCTTGATTACTTCTAACAGTTCGGGATGAGTGCTTATCAACAATGCGTTACGCTTCGCTTTGATCGACAGAAATAGTTTCATGCCTCGCAGGTCGTATCGCATCCCTTCTGGGGTGGTTAGCGTACTTGGCGAGAGACCCAACATGGTTAAAACCTGCTTGGCCATTTGCTCGGCACGAACGTGCTGAAGGACGAACTCGTGAATCTGCTCTTGAGCCGCCATGGCTTGTTTCTCAGCTAGCAATACGTCTCGGACATCGATCAAATTGGCGATCGTGTCGTCGACGATGAGTTGGCGACTGGAAACGAGTGATTGAACCTTGCCAGTGGTGCTCAAGAGTCCGCGAATTTGAGTCGCCGCTTGAAGGACGTCGGCTGAGAGCGGAAGCTGGAAGCGAACACGAGCCAATTCATGCGGTTGATGCTCGCCGAGCTTATCGGCATCTACGCGCTGGATCGAGTTGGGATCGATCTTTTCGACGAATTTTCGAATCTTTTCGTGGTCTGCTTTAATCGCATAGGCATAGAGTGTTTGACTGTAGGGATCGCCGGTGATTTTTGTTCGAGGGTCGAGATCTTCGATGTCCATAATTGTCGTGACCAACGCATTCACATCTCGACCAGCGACCTTGTAGGGCACCATAGTCTGATGCGAGGGATCGCCGGCGGCCGTTTTCGCTTGTGGCACGTCGAGTTGCTTGATGATCTCCTCGACCTTTTTCAGTTTGTCTTTCGAGGCGTTGACCAGGATGCTGTTGCGCTGCTGGTTCGCTGTGATGAAAAGCTTCATCAGCCGTAGCTCTATGCGCAGCTCTTGAGGGTAGGTGATCGTTTTCGGATCAAGACCGAGCATGGTCAACACTTCCCCAACCATTTCCTCAGCGCGACGGTGCTGCAAGGGAAACTCGCGGATGTTTTCTTGGGCCTTGAGGGCAACCGCTTCGGCTTGCAAGACATCGCGGATTTCGCGCAGGTTGGCTACCGTGTCGACGATGATTAGTTGTTTGCTACTTGCTAAAGGCTGAACCAATCCTTGGGGGCCTAAGATGCCACGAATCTGTACCGCGGCCTGATTGATGTCCGTTTCCAGAGGCAACTGGAAGCGAACCCGTACGACGTCGGTTGCCGGGTGGTCGTCGAGCTTGTCTGCCTCGACGCGAGGGATTTGGTTCGGGGCAATTTTTTCTAAGAACTGGCGGATCTTTCCGTGTTCTTCCGGCGTTGCGATGGCGTACAGCGTTTCTGCGGCTGGGCCTGCTTGGAGTCGCGTCACGGGGCCAAGATCGCCTAGGTCGCTAAGCATGGCGATCACGGCTACGACATTCTGCCCGGGGACTTTGTAAAGCACCATTGTCTGCGGCACGGCGCCGTCCTCGGGCGAGTCGGCCACATCAAACTGCTTGATGATCATCTCGACCATCTTGACCAGCTCGGGATTCGCACCGAGTTGGATGCTGTTGCGCTGTTGATTTACGGCGATAAAGAACTTCATCCCCCGGTAACTCAGCCGTACGCCGAGCGGATTGGTTATCGAAGCAGGGTTTAGCTCGAGCATGGTGAGCACCTGCTGAGCCATCTCGTCTGCCTGGAGGTGCTTAATGACGAATTCTCGAATATCTTCTTGCGACTCGATCGCTGCCTGCTCTGTTCGCAAGATGTCTCGAATTTCGATCAAGCTTTCAACCGCGTCGTCGACAATGATTTGATTGCTTGCCGGCAACAGCTTGACCACACCTCGTGGGCTCAAGAAGACGCGAACTTGAGCAGATGCCTCGACAATGCTGTACGACAACGGAAGTTGGAACCGCACGCGGACAATCTCGCTACCTTGGTGTTTCTCTAGCTGGTCGGGCTCGACGCGTGGCAACTGGTTCGGAGCGGTCTTGTCTAGAAATTTCCGGATCTTCTCGTGTTCATCTTTGGTGGCGATGGCGTACAGCGTTTCGGTCGCTGGGCCTGCTTGGAGTCGTGTCACTGGGTTGATCTCGCCCAGATCGCGAAGCATGGCGATCACAGCTACGATATTCTGGCCGGGCACTCGGTAAAGAACCATCGTCTGAGGATTTTCGCCCTCGGCGGCTACCACCGACTCTTCGATATCGAATTGCTTGATGATCTGTTCGATCATCTTGACCAGCTCGGGATGCGCACCGATTCGTAGGCTGTTTCGCGGCTCGTTGATGGCGATGAATAGCTTCATTCCCTGGTAACTCAATCGCACGCCGCGTGGGTTGGTTATCGAAGCCGGGTTTAGCTCGAGCATGGTGAGTACCTGCTGGGCCATCTCGTCTGCGCGGAGGTGCTTAACGACGAATTCTCGGATATCTTCTTGCGACTCGATGGCCGCTTGCTCGGCACGTAAGATCTCGCGAATTTCAATCAAATTTTCGACCGCATCATCAATGATGAGTTGATTGCTGGAGGTCAGAGACTTGACGACTCCTCGTGGGCTTAAAAAGGGCTGAATCTGGACGGTCGCTTGGGCGATGTTGAATGACAACGGGAGTTGGAAACGTACCCGAACGATCTCGCTGCTCTGATACTGCTCTAGCTGGTCGAGTTCGACACGGGGCAACTTGTTCGGGGCCATCTTGTCGAGAAACTGGCGAATTTTTCCGTGTTGTTCCTTGGTAGCAATCGCATAAAGCGTTTCGCTGGCTGGGCCTGGTTGAAGTCGTGTCAGCGGTTCTACGCCACCAAGATCTCGCAACATTATGATCATGCCGCTAATATCCTGGCCGACGATTTTGTAAAGAACCATCGTCTGCGGAACTATCTTGCCATCCGCAGCTACCGCCGACTCGTCGATATCGAACTGCTTGATGATCTGTTCGATCATCTTGATTAGCTCCGGATGCGCACCGATTCGCAGACTGTTGCGGTTCTCGTTGAGAGCCATGAACATTGTCATGCCTTGTACGTCGAATCGCATCCCTTGAGGGTTGCTCAACGCCGCAGGGCTTACTCCCTCGAGCATGGATAGTATCTGCTGTGCCATTTCGGCGGCGAGACGGTGCTTGATCGGAAATTCACGGATGTCTTCCTGAGACTTGAGCGCCAGTTCCTCGGCTTGCAACAACTCGCGAACTTCGAGCAAGTTTTCGACCGACCCGACGACCAGCAGCCGACGGCTGGCCTGCAGCGGGGTTACGGTGCCTTTGGAACTCAGTAGTGGCTGAACCTTCGCGGCAATGGTGGTCGGATTCATCGAGAACGGCAACTGGAATCGCACCCGAACAAAACTGTTTGGCTCGCTGTCTTGCAGGTTCGCTGCTTCGACGATCGGCAGTACGGTGGCATCGAGCTTGCCGATGATTTCGCGAATCTTGGCGTGGTCGACCGCAGTGGCGGTGGCCAAGAGTGTTCGGTTTTTCGCATCCCCTTGCAAACGGCTGCGCGGATCCAAATTCACATTGTTTTCCAGAGCCGAGATGACTTCTTTGGGGCTGGCAGAAACCAACTCATATTGATGCAAGGTCAGAGCCATGTTGCCTTCGGGGGCGTCGTCGGGTACGTCTAGCTGCTTGACCGTCTGTTCGATGGTCATCATCAATTCTGGGGCGGCATTCACCAGAATGCTGTTTTGACGGACATTGACCGCAATAAAGACCTCGGGCCCATCTTTTTTTAGCAGTTTGCCGATGTCCTTATCCTTTTCCAACATCTTCATCTGCATATCAAGTCGCTTGGTTTCAAGGGCCAACTCCGCAGGAGTTTTCCGCGACTTGGGATCGAGCCCCAAGACGATCATCACCTGATCGGCAACCCATTCCGCACGACGGTGCTTCAGCATGAATTCGCGTGGCTTGATCGATGTTTCTTCAGCCGAGCGTTCGGAGTAAAGCAGATTGCGAACATCGCGCAAGTTGGTTACAGCATCAATGACCAACAAGCGTTTGCTAGCCAACAGAGGCGTGATTTTTGCGTTTGGACTGAGCAATACTTTGGCATCTTCAGCCGCCTTGGCTGTTTCCATAGACAGGGGAACTTTGAACGTGATTCGCATGAAGTCGTGCGGCGGAAAGTTCTCCAATTCGTCGGGAGTTGCGCGCGGAATCAAACTTGGGTCGAGCTTGTCGACCTTAACGACAGTGAGAACTTCGCCTTCGCTAAGCATCGTGAAGCCACGCGCGAGAAGATGCCGATTCAGCAGGTCGCGTGCTTCTTGAATTGTGTACAGATGCTGAGTCGTCAGATTGAGAGTATCTTCGGGTAGCTCTTGCCAATCGAGGCTGTTGCCCGAGGCGTCGGCGAAATCTTGCAAAACCTCGTCCCACGGCTGACCGATGTAGCTGAACTGAATGCGCCCGCCATCGTCGGGTTTCAGCACGGTACGGCCAGTTTCCTCATTGACGGGAGCTTCAGCCGGGGCCTCGGTCGCTGGTGATTCAGCAGGCATCGCTTCGGACGCTGGCTCTTCGGTCTCAGCGGGTTTTTCTTCTTGCTCAGTTTCCGTTTTTTTCTCGGTTTCCTCGGCAGGCGGTTCGGTGTCGGTCGTGCTCTCTTCCGACTCCTGCTCGGGTTGCTCCTCTGCCGTTTCTGTCGATTCGTCGGTTGTCTCGGCGGGCTCCTGATTTTCTGTTTCGCTCTTGGCTTCGGTTTCTGCTTCAGTTTCGGTCTCGGCTGACTCGCTTGCGGGCTGCGCTTCGTCGGCAAGTAGTTGCGTTGGTCGAACGGCAAGGAAACCCAGCAGTAGGGTGCAAAGCGATACTGCTGCAATTCGTCGCAGTCGCGAGCGAACATTGATGGCGAGCAAGGGATGTCGCTTATAGAAAATCATGGCACGTTGCCTTTGTGGTAAGCAAATAGGAGTAAGACCACACGGTGAAACCACATGGCCAAGCTACTTAGGAGGGCAGTTGGGGCGGGACGTCTTTGGAGAGATAGCTATAAAAGGTATTATAGGCATATACGCGAAAAGATACCAACAACCACTCGAAAACAGCAGAGAATTGCAAAGTCGCTGATTCTGTAGTAGCCGCAGGCGGAAGCCGCGGTTTTTTCAGGCTCGACCGCAGCTTCCGCTTGCGGCTAGGACGGCATCTGCGGTCGAAAACTGTGTCCGCATAGCCAACTACAGCCGTATTTTGGCTAATTGGCAGGCCCGAGGGCGGCAATTACGGCCTCGGTATATTGCACGGTTGATGAGGTGCCGCCTAGATCGCCGGTTCGAATTTGCCCCGCTTCGAGGACGGTGTGTACCGCTTGCTCGATACGGTCAGCCGCCTCTTTTTCGCCCAAAAACCTCAACATGAGAATGCCGCTGAGAATAAGAGCCGTCGGGTTGGCTAGCCCCTGGCCAGCAATGTCTGGGGCAGTTCCATGGACTGCCTCGAAAATGGCCATTCCGTCGCCCACATTTGCGCTGGGCGTTACTCCCAATCCTCCCACCAAACCACTGGTGAGATCAGAAAGGATGTCTCCGAACAGGTTTTCCATCACCATGACGTCAAACGTATGTGGATTGCTCACAAGTTTCATGGCCGCCGCATCTACGATGCAATCGTCGAATTCAATGTCCGTGAAATCCTTGGCGATGTCGTGGCAGCAATCGAGGAATAGCCCATCGCTAAGTTTGAGGATATTGGCTTTGTGAACACACGTAACGCGAGACCGACCTTGGCGGCGAGCCGTTTCAAAAGCGAACTTTGCGATTCGCCGTGATGCCTTGGTGGTAATGACGCGTAAACTCTCAACCACTCCCGGAACCACGGTATGCTCTAGCCCACTGTAAAGCCCTTCGGTGTTTTCTCGAATGACGACGAGATCGACATCTTCAAAGCGAGTTTTCACACCGGGCAACGAGCGGGCAGGGCGGTAGTTTGCATAGAGTTCAAGCTTCTGACGCATCGCTACATTCACACTGCGGAAACCGGTGCCTTTGGCCGTAGCAGTCGGGCCTTTGAGTGTGGCATCGGTCGACTTCACGGCCTCGAGTGTCGATTCTGGCAGGGGATCTCCGTGCGACTCCAAGGCGGATAGACCCGCCGACGCTTCGAGCCACTCGATTTCGATGCCAGTGGCTTCGAGAACCTGTCGTGTTGCGTCTACAATTTCAGGTCCAATCCCGTCGCCTGGGATCAATGTAATTGAATAGCTCACTGCCTACTCACAATCTTTTTGTTCAGAGTAAATAAGGTAAACGCTAGTTACCCAATTCGCGGGCACCCAGGGGAACGGTTAATACCGACGCTCCTCCCGCGGTTACGGCAATCGCGAGAAAGCCATCAGTTGGTAATTTACTAGCGAAGACGGGTGCAAGATATGGGAAAATATTGGGGACTTCAGCGCGACACTGCTCAAACGGAAATGCGTACGCAAAAATGGTGGTTGCGTCGTCCAACTCCTCGTCAGCGTCTTGCAGTTGCTGTTGTTCAATCGCATCGTTGACGGCCTGGTCGCCTAGCCAACTTCGGGCAATCTCTCCGCCAATTTCATCTTCGCAATCCAACAGAAAAACGACCGGAGCAGGCATTCCCTGCTCTGTTGCCGCGTCGAAGGCCGAGAATGCCGCTGCCAAGCTATTTTCGAGCAAATCTTGCTGCTGTTGAAGCGCGTCGTCGTCGGTCGTTGGGTCATTCTTGGCTTGATTCATGGTAAACTCGCATGCACAGTACCAGCAATCCGGTGCACACAGTGACACTGGGCGCTCTAGGAAGGCTTGTACCCGACTCAACCAAGGCAAAGAAAAAGCCCGTAAACCCTTGCAGCTAAGAGTCTTACGAGCTTTTCCTAAGCGACGCCGACGGGACTCGAACCCGCAACCTCCGGATCGACAGTCCGGTACACTAACCAATTGTGCTACGGCGCCATTGGCGGAAAGAAGAATCTAGCAACCCCTGCGAATTTCGACAAGCGGGCTAGAGTGCTAAATCTGCCTTCTCCTACCTAACTTGTCGACGTATGACGCCCTGGCCATGCAGATTTTTTGCAAGCTGACGACATCATTTCCCAGGCAAATGCCAAATTCCGCAATCGGAAGTTTGTTCTGAGTGCTGCACCGCATCGACTCGCTCGGCCAATGCCATTGCAGCCATGTCGTCGGGAAATTCGGCGGCCAGTTGCTGCGATAGTCGGACCGCCGCTCCCAAATCACAGCTTTCAAGTGTTGTCAGTGCCTCTTCGTACCGAGTCTTCCGGCTCGCCCAATCGCTGGATTTAGAACATTGCAATTCATAAATATCGATGGGCCGAACAATGTTTACTACCCGTACTCGCGCAAGGCGGCGCAGCTCTGGGGGCGAACTCAACTCCGCCAGTGTCGAGCCGGTCATCAGACAGTTGGCCCCCAAATACTTCGATGCCCCACGGACACGGCTAGCGATGTTCACCGTGTCGCCCAACGGGCCATACTTAAACTTTTGTCGCGTGCCTGTGTTGCCGACCCGTGCGACTCCCGAGTTGATGCCAATGCCCAACCGGACGGGCGCCCCCAACTCGGCCTCCCAGCGTTCGTTGATTGCTGGCAGCGCACGAATCATTTGTTGGGCGGCACGACAGGCCAACTCGGCATGGTCTGCCTGTGCGATCGGGGCTCCCCACATGGCCATCAATTCGTCGCCCATGTAGTCGACCAATACGCCATCGTGTGCTAATACACATTCCGACAAGGCCCCCAGCGTATCCTGAATCCAGGCCATCGTGCGAGCCGGCCCTAGCCTTTCGCTAAGGCGACTAAATTCACAAATGTCGGCAAACAAAAGCGTAATTTGGGCGTCGCGTCCTTCAAGCAACCGAGGATCTTCTTCGAGTTGTTTTGCCAGTTGCGGGGTAAAGAACTGCTCGAATTGCACTCGGGCAGCCATGGCCGCCTGTTCTTCCTTCATCCGTGCAAGCCCCGCAGCAATTCCGCTAGCAAGCACCTCGACCAACTTGGCTTCGAACGGGCTGATATCTGGAATCGCATGAGTCTGCTGCGAACTGCGACGATCTCCGTACAGTGCGCCAATCACGTTGTTCTCGCCATCCAAAATGGGTGCGGCGACCAAGGCACTCACATCCTGCAAGCTGTGGGCGGTGTCAGACACGTTTGCTGGGACATGACGATAAGTCCGCCGCTCTTTGCGTACTTGTGCCAACAACGTCCGGCTTGGCACCCAAGTTTCTTCGTTCTGGCCTTCGACCACCGAATGCAAAGCTGCGGTGCGCCAACGCCCCTCGGCATCGCACTCAAGCATCGCAGCGGAATCTAAACCCACAATGTTTACGATCGCCTTAGCCGCTAACTCCGAAAAGTCGCTCGAATTCGCCGCACTCTGAAACACGCCCAAAATAGTTTCCAGCCAACGCAACAACAATTGTTCGTCTAACGAGTCTAAATTCACACGCCCCAAACCCGACTCGCTCGGCATCCGCCCCGGTACAATCGTCCGCTCGGGCAAAGGTCGTAAATCAAGATCCTCGTCTTCGGGCGGCTCGACTCGGACGGCGTAGCCACTGAACTGAACAAGCAACGGGATTTCGGCAATCGTTTTCTGGCCAGGATTGAGTATTTCATTAGGCCCCAGATGAACGGGCTGAGTTCGGCTTAGGTTGACCACCTCGACCATCCCCTCCTTGGCCTGGGGAATCAGCGCGAGATGAGTTCGCGAGACGTCGACATCGTCCAACGGGGTCAATACGATCCGTGCCGACTCGTTCAGATCGATCCGCCGTCGCGGCTCAGGCTCATTGGCCCGTTGACGACCAATTTCTAACCGCGTATCCAGCGGCGTGGCAAAGACACGCTTGTGATGATGATAAAACAGCACCGAAGCGGCCAGACGCTGTTCCTCAGGCTTCTCTTCAGTCTCATCAGAGGGCGGCAAATCGGTCATTTTTCAACTGCATCGAGGAGAAACACTTGGCCACGCTGCCAACGGCACGACATACATGAGTGCCATCGTACCGAAAACGCTCCTCGCCGCAAACTATGCACCAGAACTGCCCAGGACGATTGCAAAGTCAAAAAAACAACCGCCAGACGCCAAGATGGCAAATCAAGTCCCCTTGATTTTCTTGTTTTGTAGAAGATTTCCTTGGCGGCCTTGGCGTCTTGGCGGTTCAAAAAAGACAACACTTCAGCCACCTGAAGTAATAGAACGCGAACGCGGAGGAACACAGATCAGACGGATTTTCACGGATACAAAAAGAAGATTATTGAAGTCCTAGGGGCTAAAGATCGAAACAGACGGTTGCCCAAAATCGTCTTGTATCTGCGACAATCTGCTAAATCAGCGTTCATCCGTGTTCTATTCTGCTGCATTCGGCTGAAGTGTTACAATTTTAGTAGTTCCAAATCGATTGTTTTACTCGGAGTTTTTCGCCGCTGGCGACTCAGCGCCGGTAGCTCTCAGCGGTCAGCCATCAGCTTTCAGCCTTTGAAACTCCGACTTGCTGATAGCTGACCGCTGAATGCTAACGTTCCATCAAGGAAACGACAAAGCTTTCGGAAAAACTACGTTTTTGGAACTACTTCTATGCAGACTCGTTGCTTGCTATTTTTTGCTAGTCGGGTGCGGTTCTTCTGGTAACAATGGCGGATCTATTTCCGGGAGGGTCGCGTATCAGGGCACGCCACTTAATTCGGGTCGGGTTTACTTTACGATCAACCGAGGCGAGGCAACTCGCTCGGCACGCATCGAGCCTGACGGCACCTACCTGCTCAAAGATATTTCCGCAGGAAAGACACAGATTGCCGTCATCGTGCCGCCTGCCTATCAAGCTACCTCCAACGACCCTACCGCACCGAGCTTCGGTGCAAATTTGCCTACGATGGTCGACCCTGTTACGATACCGAAGCGGTATTCAAGCATTGCCACGTCGGGTTTAACATTGACCGTGACCGACGGGTCGGCATCGCATCATATGAATCTGGACTAGGCTCTTAATCTTCCTCGCAGAAAAACATGCCGGCAGATCCTCATCCTTCGTTCGTCGATCGTTTCATGGCTCGCATCATGCATTCGTATAGCAATGTGCTTTTCGAGGAGTTGCCCGATGTTCAGTTCTTTATGAAGGATACACGAGGGCGCTACGTCCAGGTGAACCACGTACTCAAAGAAAACTACATGATGGCCGACGATCGAGACATCATCAGTAAGACCGACTATCAATTGTTTCCTCAGTACTTGGCCGACAACTATGTTCAAGACGATCAGCAGGTATTTCAGGGGGTGACGATTCGTAATCGGATCGAATTGGTGGGACGCTATGACGGAACGGCGATCTGGTCGAGCACGACAAAAACACCGATTCGTTCTCGTCACGGAAACGTGATCGGATTAGCGGGTATTTCTCGGGAAATCGGCAAGATGAGTTCGATGGTTTTGCCATACCAAGAGTTGGCGTCTGTGACACGACACATCGAAGCCAACTATAGTCAGGCAATTACCGTCGTCGAGATGGCTAAAATCGCTGCGATCAGCCCTCGCTCGCTACAGCGTAAGTTTCATGTGGCGTTTCGCATGTCGCCGCTTCAGTACTTGCGCCGGGTGCGCATCAGCGAAGCCTCTCGACTGCTTGCCACCACGGGCACGCCGATTTCCACGATTGCTGCCGACACGGGGTTTGCCGACCAAAGCCACCTCACGAGAGCGTTCGTAGACGCGGTTGGCAAGACGCCCGGCGCCTTCCGAAAACGATACCACCATACGGCTGGCGATTAGTACCAGCCTTTTTGGAAAGCTGTCGACGTCGTGTTTTTCCCCAGAGCCGAGGCGGTTGAGAACCAACCCGCTGTCGCATTTGTTCAAGATTCTGCCGTACCCGTTCTAGCATCTTGCCCGCTCTTTGCCGAGAATGGAGCTCACATCAGGACGATTTGATGCCTATTCGTTGCATAAAGGTTTTTGCCTGTGAAAGTTGGGATTGATAGTTACTGTTACCACCGATTTTTCGGCGAGGTCTACGCACAGCAACAGACGCCGTCGAAGTCGATGACGCTTGAGGATTTTTTAGATCGGGCTCACGAATTGCAAGTCGATGGCGTCTCGCTGGAATCGTGCTTCATTCCTAAGAAAGACGACCCCGGCTATTTGCAGTCTGTCCGAGATCGTTTGGACGAGTACGGTTTCGATCGCGTGTATGCGTGGGGCCATCCCGATGGTTTGGAGGGAGGCAACAATAAGGCGGAGTACGACGAGATGATCCGTTCGCTGAAGCACGCCCAGCAAATCGGGGCGGGGGTCATGCGTGTCGTCGGGTCGAGCTTTACGTTTCGATTTGAAGACCATCAATCGCAGATTACTCGACTGGTGACGATGTTTAAGGAGGCTGTCAAGTTAGCGGCTGACTGCGACATCAAGCTGGCCATCGAAAATCATATCGATTTTACGGGGGATGAAATCCTTCAGTTGCTTGAAGAAGTTGATTCGCCTTATCTGGGGCTAAATTTCGACACCGGAAATTTCGCCCGCCTCCTGGACGATCCGGTAAAAGCCATGGAAAAGTTGGCTCCGTACACGCTGGCCACTCATATCAAAGACCTAAAAATCAACCCAGAAGCGGCTGTGGACGACTGGTATTTCTTTTCGACAACCCCGGTTGGCGATGGATTTATCGACAATTTCGCATTGGCCCAGTTGCTAAAGAAGGCCAATTACCAAGGTTTTCTTGCGATGGAATTCGATTTCCTCCATCCCGAATACAACGCCGACGAAGACGCTGCTGTCGCACGAAGTGTCGAGGTGCTGAGGCAAATCTCCGATCAGGTTGAGAAGACACAAGACGCCACGGAACTGTCGGTTGGCAAATAGCGCATCAGTAAAAAAGAAGAGGTACCCAGTGGAAGAGCAAGAGTTGAGAATAGGCCTGATCGGTCACAATTTTATGGGCAAGGCTCATTCGCAGGCTTGGCGGAATGCGCCGCTGTACTTCGATTTACCTGCTAAGCCCGTGTTGCAAGTGGTTTGCGGTCGATCGAAAGATCGGGTTCAAAAATTTGCGAATCGGTGGGGCTGGCAGGATATTGAAACCGATTGGCGACGCGTGGTCGAGCGCGACGATGTCGACGTCATCGACGTTGCAACTCCGACCGCGCTGCACCACGACTTGGTGGTCGCGGCCGCCGAGGCGGGCAAGCACATCTTCTGCGAAAAACCGTTTGCCCTCAACAGTCGTGAAGCCGAAGCGATGTTCAACGCAGCCGAAAGCGCGGGCGTCACCCACTACCTGAACCATAACTACCGTCGTTGCCCGGCAGTACGACTGGCGAAAACGCTGATCGACGAAGGAAAAATCGGGCGCATTTTTCATTGGCGTGGCGCGTATTTACAATCGTGGATTGTCGATCCAGAATTCCCGCTCGTCTGGCAATTGCAGAAAGAGTTGGCCGGCGCCGGCCCTCAGTTCGACCTCAATTCCCACAGTGTCGACTTGGCACGATACCTGGTAGGCGACATCGCTCAAGTAACCGCCATGACGGCGAAGTTTGTCACCGAACGGCCTCTCCCGTCAGATACCGCGACTGCGTTTCAAGGTAGCACCGAAGGCAATGCCAAGGGCCCTGTCACGGTCGAAGACGCCGCTACGATGGTCGTGCAATTCGAAAACGGCGCACTCGGTTCCTTCGAGTCATCGCGTTTTGCCATGGGGCGGAAAAACTATAACACGTTTGAAATCTACGGCAGTCGGGGAGCGATCGGCTTTAACCTCGAACGCATGAACGAGCTAGAGTATTTCAGTAACGACGATTCCGAGTGCGAGCAGGGCTTCCGCACAATTCTGGCGACCGAGCCAAAGCACGATTACATCGCCAATTGGTGGCCCCCCGGGCATACGATTGGTTACGAGCACGAATTCACCCATGCGGTAGTCGATTTTGTCGAAGCGGTAGCAAACGGAAAACCGATCGAGCCGAATTTCAGTGATGGCCTAGCCTGCATGAAAGTGCTTGAAGCCGGTTTGCGTTCTGCCCAAAGCGGAAACCACGAATTGGTTACTTGATACGATTTCCCGCCAGAAAAACCCTCCAACGAAGGACAATCATGCGAACGTACTTTCAGGCTACGCTTTGTCTTTTCATCCTACTAACGACTCTGCTGGGCGGTGCTGCATTTGTCAAAGCAGAGGAGCCCGTGGCGACATCCCCAGAGGCAACAGAAATTCTGTTTATCGGAAAGCAGCCGGATCACCCTTGGGGCTCGCACATGTATTTGCATACCTGCGAGGTGCTTGCGAAATGTTTACGCCTGACCGAAGGGGTGGAAACCGTCCTTGCCGATCGTTGGCCAAAAGATGAAGACGATTTGCAAAACGTGAAAACCGTGGTCGTCTATTCTAGTCCTGCTGCAGAGATGTTGCTTGATAGCCCTCACCGCAACGAATTCGATCGTTTGATGAAACAAGGCGTAGGGCTCGTGACCATCCATTGGGCTTCGACCGTTCAAAAAGAAAACTTCGAACGCTTGGGGCCACGTTGGATGAGCTATTTGGGCGGTACGTGGATCAGCAACGTGGGACTAAGCACCAGCACGTCCCCACTCAAACAGCTCGATCCCTCGCATCCGATTTGTCGCGGATGGTCGAGCTATGAGTTGCATGACGAGTATTACCTTAACCCGGTGATTGGCGAAGACGCGAAGCCCCTCTTGCAAGTCCATACCAAGGACCAGGATGTCGTGGTGGGCTGGGCGTTTGAGCGCGACGACGGAGGCCGAGCGTACGGCACGACGCTTGGTCACTACTATCGCAACTTCCAGAACGAAGCATTTCGGCGGACCTTGATCAATGCGATTCTGTGGTCCGCTCATTTGGAAGTTCCCAAAGAGGGCGCTCCGGTTTCGCTGGGCGAAGCCGATCTTCAATTGCCGGTTGAGCCGGAGGAGTAGGCGACGTGAAGTGGTGTGGGTCGGAGTGGCCGCCGACGCTAACGAGGGGCTTGTGTGAGATGCTTTTGTTTTGGACCGACTAAGAAAGAGAACTATGCGATCGCGATTTTGCAATCGGCTTTGTACCTTCTGCCTGATGGCTACTCTACTGTTTACGTCAGTAGTTGCTGCGGCGGACGAACCGGCATCGGCTGCTGCCCCCTCTATTTTCGATCGCGAGAATCTGGTGGCTTGGTGCATCGTACCGTTCGACAGCAAAAAACGCGGTCCCGAAGAACGGGCAGCGATGCTTGAGCAGCTTGGCATAAAACAGCTTGCTTATGACTATCGAGCGGAGCACGTTCCCACCTTCGAGGCAGAAATTGATGCCCTCAAGCGTCATGGAATCCGCCTAACCGCCTGGTGGTTTCCGGGGACTCTCAACGACGACGCAAGGCATATCCTTGATGTACTCAAGCAGCACGAAATCAAAACACAGCTTTGGGTCACAGGAGGCGGCGGCCCCACGGCCACTGAAGAGCAACGCCAACAACGAATCGAAGCCGAGGCAAACCGCCTTCGCCCGATTGCCGAAGCCGCGGCAGAAATCGGTTGCCAAGTGGCTCTTTACAACCACGGCAAATGGTTCGGCGAGCCGGAAAATCAAATCGCCATCATCAAACGGCTCAACTTGCCGAACGTCGGTATTGTCTACAACTTCCATCATGGGCACGGGCACATCGACGACTTCGCTGATTTGTTCGGAAAGATGTTGCCCTACCTATTCTGTTTGAATTTGAACGGGATGGCCGATCCGGCAACGGTCGCTGCTGGCAGAGACAAAATCCTGCCCATCGGCTCCGGAATTCACGAAAAACAAATGCTACGAATCGTCGAGGCTAGCGGATACAACGGGCCTATCGGCATTCTCGACCATCGCATGGCCATCGACGCCGAGCAAAGCCTACGCGAGAACCTCGCTGGCTTAGAAAAAGTCGTCGCTTCACTGAATGCAGGGCCTGAACGGCAACAGGTGCGTCCCTTCCCTGAAAACCGCGTCCGCAATTTCTACCGCAAGCAAGCCCAACGCCAGCTTGATTCGGGCCAACCAGCGCAAAAATCCCTTCCCGATTTCCCGGGCCTCGATGGGGGCTCCTTCGGCCATTGGGGACAGAACCCCGAATCGGTCAACTTCGACTATTCGCTGAACGAAGTCGAGGTGGGCAGCGTGGTCGCTCAGATCGCCCACCACTTCGGCACCAGCACTCCCAAAGCCGTTGCCGTAATCATTGGCGACGACAAACAGCACACCGCGTTGTTCGATCCCTCGCAGCTCACTTTCGTCGACGCTTGGCAAGGCGGCGTTACCTGGGGCCACAGCCGCTTCGGCCTTTTTTCTGGTATCCGCCCCGCCGGCAAACGGCTTGTCGATCTCTCGAAATCGAAATGGGTCGTCCCGCCAGACACCCCAACCGTCTACCTCGGCCTCTACCGTAACGCCGAACGGGCGGTCTTCGTTTACAAGATCGGCGACGCCACGGTCTACGATCACGCTTGGCTCAAGAACGGAAAATTTACGCGATCACTCAGCATCAAAGGAAAACTCCCCGCAGGGGCGCACCTTGAAGGCCCCTTCGCGTCTCCTTTCGACAACGGCGAAACCAAAGCGCTCGCCACCGCTGCCCCCGCTCGCTGGGCCGACCGGCAAGTCACCACCCGAGGCGTTCTCGGCGACGGCGATGGTCCCTACGTAATCGATACGCTCACCATCCCCTATGGCAAACAAAACCCCTTCAACACCCCGATGCGAATCGGCGGCGTTGGTTTTCTTGCCGATGGTCGAGCCGCGGTCTGCACGCTGATGGGCGATGTCTGGCTCGTCGAGGGCGTCGACGACAATCTCGACCAACTCCGCTGGACTCGCTTCGCCGCCGGGCTCAATCAACCATTAGGCCTCGTTGTCCAAGACGGAAAAATTCTCGTTGCCGGCCGGGATCAAATCACCCGACTCCACGATCTCAACAACGACAACGAAGCTGACTTCTACGAATGCGTCTCCAACCAATTTGAAACCGGCACCGGCCACGACTTCCTCACCAACCTTATCTCTGACGACCAAGACTCGCTCTACTTCTTCTCCCCAGGTACGGGCGCCGCAAAGCTACCCGCCGGAAGCCGAAAAGTAAAAACGCTCGCCACGGGCTTGCGCAATTCCAATGGCATGGGCGTCTCCCCCGATGGTAAAATCGTATTGGCGACGTCGCAGGAAGGCACTTGGACGCCGGTGACCGGTATTTTCGAGGTCCACGAGGGCAGTTACCACGGCTTTCACGGCCCTCGCAAAGAAGCGGGCAAGTACGGCTATCACCTGCCACTTTGTTTCGCCCCACGCGGCGTCGACAACTCCGCCGGCGCACTTACCTTTACGCCCGCTGACGACCGCTTTGGGCCGTTGGCAAATAAAATCCTCGGCACCTCGTTCGGCAATTGTACGACTTATCTGGTATTGCGCGAACACTTCGACAACCACAGCCAAGGGGGCATTGTTCCGCTGCCGGGCGAATTCCTCTCGGGGGCCCACCGTTTGGCGTTCAACCCACGCGATGGCCAGCTATACGTCGCGGGTACCGCAGGCTGGCAAAGCTATGCCCAGCAAGGCGGTTCGCTCCAACGGGTCCGTTACGTTGGTGGCCAACTTTCGTTACCAACGTCGGTTGAGTCCCACGAAAATGGCCTGCTGGTGCGGTTCAATTGCGACCTCGATCCGCAGTCGGTCGATATGAAAAATATCTTCTGCCAGCAGTGGAACTATCTCTACAGCAAAGCCTACGGCTCAGCCGAGTACTCCGTCCGAAATCCAGGCCGGCGCGGCCACGACCCGGTGCCAGTCCGCTCTGTCCATCGACTCGACGATGGTCGCTCCGTGTTTGTCGAAATCCCGCACCTGCATCCGGTCATGCAGTTTCATTTGCACATGCGGTTGAAGACCGCAGAAGGCAAGTCATTTTCGCCAGACGTTTATTACTCGTTGTTCCACCTACGCGAACCCTTTACCAACTTCCCCGGCTACTCGCCGATTGCGCGCAAAAAGCACTACCCCGACTTCCCGATCGCCGAAGAATACCCCCGCGATCCGCGTCTCGTTGCTCAAGAAACTCTCGGCAAATCTCTAGGCGTGACCGCGCTGGAGATTGCCGCCGTGCCAGGGCTCAGGTTTCAGCCTCGCCGGCTACGCGTCCCACCGGGCAAGCGTGTTTCGCTCACCATAAAAAACACTGATATCAGCATGCCGCATAATCTCGTGCTGGTGACCCCCGACCGGCTCGACCCCATCGGCGAAGGCGCAATGCTACTTGCCTCCGATCCTCGTGCCATTGCCAAGCACTACGTCCCCGACGACCCCGGGGTCATTGCCTTTTCGCCCATTCTCTGGCCCAAAGAACAATACACCATCTATTTTGATAGCCCGAAAGAAAAAGGCGTTTATCCGTTCGCTTGCTCCTTTCCTGGTCACTGGCGAGTTATGCGCGGCGTTCTCTATGTCGTTGACGAAGGGGAGACGCTGCCTGAAGAATCGGAACCGCAAACCCCAGAGCGAGAGTTTGTTAAAGAATGGAAAATCGAGGACCTCGCCAGCGACGCCGGGCAACTGGCTAATCGTTCGTTCAACCGCGGCTCCGAAATGTTTCATGTCGCCGGCTGCATCAAATGCCACAAAATAAACTGCGTCGGCTCAGCGATTGGCCCCGACCTGACCGAAACCCACAAACGGTTCCAAGGCGTAAAGCTACTCGAACAAATCCTGACACCTTCCAGCGAAATCCATAAAGAATACCAGAGCTACGTCATCATTACCGACGCCGGCAAATCCCTCGTCGGCCTTCTCGTAAAAGAAGACGACAAGGCCTACCATCTTCTGCCCAACCCACTACTCCCCGAACAAATCACTATCATTCCCAAGGACGAAATCGACGAAATCATTCCCAGCAAACTATCCACCATGCCCGAAGGTCTGCTGATGACCCTCACCCGCGACGAAATCCTCGACCTCCTTGCATTCATCGAAGCAAGTGGCGATCCCAAACACAAATGCTTTCAACCTTAGAGCATTTCCTATAAAAAAATAATCGTCGAGAACCCATGACAAAGAAAATCCTTATTACCCCACGATCGGTGACTTGAAACGGGCATCCGGCCTTGGCGAGATTAGAACAAGCTGGCTTTGAGCTAGTGATGCCTACCCCGGGCGAACAACCCGAGGAGTCGGTATTGCACGAGCGGGTCATCGCCACGCCACACATCGGCGCATTCACCCGCGAGAGCGTCGGTCGGGCAGTCGAACACGCCATCGACCACTTACTCGCCGACTTGCAGCCAGCATAACCAATCGAAAACACATGTCACAATGGAGCCACACATGACCACAAACGACGCATCCGATGTTTATCGTAAGTTGAGCGAATTGCAAATCGTTCCGGTCCTCGCCATCGAGTCGGTCGATCAGGCATTGCCACTAGCCGATGCCCTGATAGCCGGCGGTTTGCCGGTAGCCGAGGTTACATTTCGCACGAAGGCTGCCCCCGACGTCATCCGGCGGCTCGCTGAAGAACGACCGCAACTTCTAATCGGTGCAGGCACGGTAACCTCTCTCGACCAAGTTGCAGTCGCCAAGGAGTGCGGCGCCCGATTCGCAATGGCCCCTGGCCTGAACCCCAACGTAGTTCGAGCAGCGCAGAAAGCAGGCCTCCCCTTCGTTCCTGGCGTAATGACCCCTTCTGACATCGAGGCGGCAATGGAACTCGGGCTTGAGGTGCTGAAGTTCTTTCCAGCCGGGGCAGCGGGTGGACCCAAAATGCTAAAGAGCATCAGCGGCCCTTATGCACACCTTGGCACAAAGTTCATCCCAACGGGAGGAATCACGGATCGCAACATGACCGACTATCTGGCACTCGACGAGGTCCTAGCGGTTGGCGGCACATGGATTGCAACAAAATCAGATCTGGCCGAGGGTCGGTGGGAAGAAATAAGCAAGCGATGCCAAGCCGCAATCATCGGGGCGTCACAACGGTCGTAGAACGACTCTGCAGGCCTCTCCATGCACATCGAATAACAAGGATAGCCATGAAAGCACGACTCGTACCGCTCTACTTCGATCCAGGAAGAGATGACGGATTCGATACCCAACTCGCGGCGCTGCACACGTTGATTGGCGAGCAAGCGGAGTTGCTCGACCCCCAGCCGCTCGGTTCGCCCTTGCCCGAAGCCGAGGCGGTTGTTTTTCCACAGGTTCTGGGAGAGGCGTATCGAAGCGTCGAGGCTTTTCAAAAAATTGACCTCCCCATTCTCATCATCACGTCTGAGTTCGGGACGCTCGCCATGTGGGACTGGGAAATTGCCGAGTACCTCAAGTCGCACGGAATCGAGACGATCGCCCCATACAACCTTGAGCAAACGAAGCGGGTTGTCGCCGCGTTGGGGGTCAAACGTGAGCTGCAAACGACCAAGTTTTTGGTCTATCAAGACGACCCGGGAGAAGGGCATCAGGCCAGCATCTTCAAGCGATTTTACTGGTGGGAAGACGAATGCACGCAGCGATTGTCCGAAAAGTTCGGGATTCAAATCGTTAAGCGGAGCTTTCGAGAGTTGGGCGCTGCTGCCAAGGAGTTTCCTGACAGCCAAGCCGACGAAGTTGGCAAACGATTCCGCGTGCCGACGACCGGCATTTCCGACCAAGCCTATCGCAGCGCGGTAAAAATTTACTTGGCAGTCAAACGCCATCTCGACGAAGATCAGGCAATCGGCGCCGCTGGCATCAATTGCCTCAACGAGTCGCACTTTTCCGACACGACCCCCTGCCTGGCTTGGAACTTGCTTTACCAAGAAAGGGGGCTTATCTGGGGTTGCGAAGCAGACACCATGTCGATGATTTCGAAGTACCTCCTTCATAAATCCCTGGGTGCGCCAATCTTGATGACAAACCTCTATCCGTTTTTGCTGGGCGACGCCGCTCTGAAGCATGAACGGATCGACGCCTTTCCTGAAGTGGATGCCGAGCCTGAAAACCATATTCTGGTTGCCCATTGCGGATACATGGGCGTTATCCCTGAATCATTTTCCACCGAGTGGACACTCAAGAAAAAAGTCCTGGCCATCGTGGACGACAACGCCACTGCCATCGATGCTCGTCTGCCAACCGGCCCCATCACGCTGGCCAAGCTTCATCCTTCAATGGACAAGATGACCGTTGCCGAGGGCGAATTGAAAGGCTACGCCCAATTCCCAGGTTCCGATTGCCTCAACGGAGGCGTCGTCAAAATTCGTAGTGGCCCCGCCATGATGGACTCGCTCGCCTCACATCACTATCTGCTTTTAACCGGCCACCACCTGACCGACATCCGGCTGCTCGCCAAAATTTTCGGTCTGACAGTTGCGACGTTCTAGTGATTTATCATCACGATAGGTTAGGATGATGATTCAACCCGAGCGTCAACGGGGCGTCGCAGGAAATCTCTGAGGCCGTGAGGCGGCTGGCCTGGCTAAACAAATTGGAGCCGAAATGGTCATTCCATGCCATTACAACATGTTCCAGTTCAACACAGAAAGCCCACAGGAGTTTGAAACGGCTTGCCAAAAGATCGAACAACCCTATGTCGTCTTGCAAAACGGTGGACGCTGGACCTGTTCCGGGTAACAAGGAGGCTTGCGGCCTATTGTTCCTCTCCAAAAATCGGATCCGCAACACTAAAAATCGCCACCCATCTGCCAACAAGCAACTTCCGTCCTCTGATCCTTACTGAAAAACAAGCCTTTTTGCATCAATTCGCGTAATTCGCGGGCTCCTTTCTTCTCTGTTTGAGTTATTATCTGTACGGCTCCGTACCTATCAGTGGTTTCTTCTTCTTTGTTGATTAGAAACTGCGCCAGGGATTTGGTCAGTAATAGCCAATAATTCCTGAGGCCCCCAAAAAAAAAGGACACTCCGTTGGATAAGCCCGTATTTATTGGCAAACATACTCGACGCGAATTTCGCGAACGAATGGCATCTGGTGATCTACTGGGGTGTATTATCCCTGTAGCAGCGACTGAGCAGCATCTCGAACATCTAGCCATGGAACACGACGCACGGAGTGTTACCCATGTGGCCGAAGAAGTCGCCAAGCAGCTTCGACCGCGTGTGGTTGTTGCGCCGACGGTGAGCATGGGGATTAGCGAGCATCACATGCGTCATCCGGGCACAGTCTCGCTGTTTCCGGGTACGTTTTTGTCGGTGCTACACGATGCCATCCGCTGCATGCGCGAAGCGGGTTTTGAGAATATTTTGGTTCTGAACGGCCACGGTGGAAATGTCGCCCCATGCGAAGGAGCTTGGGGGCAGTTCTTGCTCCGACTGCAAGGCAATCTACATTTTTGCTCTTACTGGGATCTGTTGCCAAAGGAGCAGGCAGAGCCTCATCTCAAGACCAAACGCTACCCCGGCCACGCGCAAGAGTTCGAAACCGCATTTGCGTTGGCTGCGTTTCCCGAAAATGTTCGACACGACGCGATGGCTGACCAGCAAGACAAAGAACCGCTGGACGCGACAGAAGAGGCAGGAGCGGCACTCATCGAGGCGATCGTCCGCAATGTCGCAAACTACATGACCGAAATGATCGAAGGAAAACGTGTGGCAGAAATACCGCCGTTTTTTGTTTAGAGCGTAGCATGTAGTGCTTTGTCGCAGCACTAGTCTACGTCGATATGCTGCATTTGTATTTCGACAATTTCCTTACGCCGTAGTAAGAAGGCGTCTAACACCATCGGGTCGAAATGAGTGCCCCGCTCGCTCTCCATGATCTCAAAACATTTCTGCAACGGAAACGCAGGTTTGTACGGCCGTTTGCTACTGAGCGCGTCGAATACATCGGCGACTGCCGTAATCCGCCCTTCGAGCGGAATATCTTCGCCTGCAAGACCCAACGGGTAGCCATTGCCATCAAACCATTCGTGATGGGTTAGTGCGATGCTACTGGCAAGCTCCAGAATTGGCGACGACGGAACATCAAGCAACTTGGCGCCCAGTTCCACATGCTGCCTGATTCTCGCTTGGTCATCATCCGACATGCGTTGGATGATCTTCTTGCCAAAGCCACAGTGTTTTTTCATGACTTCAAACTGTTCCGGCTCCAGTCGGTTAGGACTCAAAAGCACCTCGTCCGGAATACCAATTTTACCAACATCGTGCAGTTGTGCTGCATGTTCGATTAAATCCACCCTCTTGGCGTTAATTCCAAGCTCGCCTGCAATAATACCAGCGTAGCGTCCAACACGAAGAACGTGCTGGCCCGTGTCATCGTCGCGGAATTCAGCCGCCCTCGCCAAACAATGAATCACATCCAGCCGAGAGGCAGCCAACTCGGCAGTCCGTTTCTCGACCGCTTGCTCCAGTCGCTCGGCATAACCGGCCAGATAGTTCTGATACGATCGAACAACCAGTGCGTTGCGAACTCGCGGAGCCAGTTCACTAGAGTCGACCGGCTTAGCGAGAAAATCGGTCGCGCCCAACTCAAGGGCACGCAACTTTGTTTCGCGGTCGGTGGCTGCCGTCAAGATAATCACCGGGAGATGAGCGGTCTGCTCGTCTTGACGCAATTCATGCAGAATATCAAGCCCGTTCTTGGGCATCATAACATCCAGCAGGAGTACATCAGGTGCTTCGCGGCGGATCATCGCGATCGCCCGATCAGATTCGGTCGTCGTGATGAACGTTTCGTAGCCCAGTTGTTGCAAGTACTTGCGAACGACCTTGATATTAATAGGCTCGTCATCGACGATCATGATCCGCGCCGTCGCATCCACCGATGCGGACGAGCGGTCTGCTATCTTTTCAGAGTCAAGCGTCAAAAGGTCGCCACCGGCTATCGCTGCGGCCTCGGAGATACCCTCTAGCGTCGATGTCTCGAATGTTGTTGTTGCCATTTTCCCTCTCGCCTTACTGATCTGCTTAACCTGCCACGCAAAATCCCAGGCGGCTGAGGGAGTGCTATGAGCAAAGCCACCTGTCTATTAACAATCTAAGTCGCCATTTCGGATAATGGGTAAATTCATGCTGGAAACCATAGAATTGCCTCGATTCAACCCATTTCACGAAAGATGAAGAGAATATGTAATCTGTAGTGAATAGGTGGCATGTGTAGATTGTATGTATTTTTCTGTACTTGCCTGTAAGGCCGCGCCGAAGAGTTGAACAAGGGAAGGTGCGTAATGTAGGAATACTCGCTTCCCGAGACAGCAAACCTCTATAGGGGCGAAGTTGTGGCAACATATTCTTTTGGGCAATTCAAGCGTGCATGCGCCACTTCTGTAGCGCTGTTCACCCTGGCCACTTTTGTGGGATCGGGCGTCTTGGCTGAGACTCCAGACAATCCGAGTGACTTGAATCATGCCGACACGGTCGACCCGAATGAAGATGAGGCGGACGACCTGGACAGTCTGCTCGATATGGCGGACAAAGACCTTAGTCTTCTTAGCCGCGTGAACGTAGCCGCACCGATGCTAGCAACAGAAGTCACTACGGTTTCCCGCCAAAAAAGCACACTCGGCCGAACGCCTGCAGCCGTCTTCGTGATTACCAACGAGATGATCCGCCGCAGCGGTGCTCGCAGCGTTCCTGAAGCACTTCGCCTAGCGCCAGGTGTGCAAGTGGCTCGGGTTTCTGCGGGGCGATGGGCCATCAGCATCCGAGGTTTCAGTGGTGTTTTCGCAAATAAACTTCTAGTTCAGATCGACGGACGCTCGGTTTACACACCGTTGTTTGCCGGCGTTTTTTGGGATGCTCAGGATGTGCTGCTAGAGGATGTGGATCGAATCGAAGTCATCCGAGGCCCCGGTGCCACGGTTTGGGGAGCAAACGCAGTCAATGGTGTGATCAACATCCTTACAAAGTCCGCCTCTGAAACACAGGGGCTATTCGCCGAAACAGGAGGCGGCACCTTCGAACGCGGATTTGCGTCGGCTCGCTACGGCGGTCAGCTCAGCGAGAATGCCGATTATCGAGTTTATGGAAAATGGTTTGACCGTACCTCAGCGACTTTTTCTGGTACGAATCAAGACGACAATTTGCAAATGGGGCAAGCCGGCTTCCGAATGGATTGGACTCCCACAGATTCCGATTTGGTCACATTCCAAGGCGACACTTATGAAGGAACCAATGGGGGGCAAGCGAACATCGCCATTCCCGTCTTTCCTTTTACTGAAGAGAGAGTAGGCGACGATGTCTATCGCGGTAGAAACTCGATTCTCCGCTGGACTCATACAATCGACGACGATACCGACTGGTCGTTGCAACTCTACTACGACCGAACCGAGCGACGCTTTGTACGGCTAGATCTTAACGAAGACCGAGACACCTACGACCTGGATTATCAGGTTCGGTGGCGAGCCCAGAATCATCGACTGATAGCCGGTTTCGGATACCGTTTGACTGAAGACAATAACGAAAACGATCCCTTCCGATTTCCCCTCACAAATCCAACTCGAAGCGACAACCTGTTTAGCTATTTTATCCAGGACGAAATCGAACTTCGGCAGGACGAGTTGTACGCGACCATCGGCAGTAAATTTCAGCACAACGACTACACCGGTTTCGAGTATCAACCAACCGCGCGCTTACTTTGGGCTCCGTCACCACGGCGTATGGCATGGTTGTCGGTCTCTCGAGCCGTCCGCACACCATCGCGTCTCGAAGAAGACTACGAGTTTCTTCTTGTCCCAAGCTTTGGAGTTCCCGTGTTTCCTCGCTTCCAGGGGAATCCCAATCTCAATGCCGAACAGTTAATTGCTTACGAGGCCGGGGTCCGCTCTCAGCCGGTCGATTACTTTTCCTGGGATTTTTCGGTCTTCTATAACGACTACGATGGCCTGATCGACTTTGCAGCCGGCGCCCCGTTCGCAGGCCCACCGCCGCTGGTGTACGTTCCCGTGTTGTTCAGCAATTCCACCAACTCCGAGGCATACGGTTTCGAATTGGTTGCCAATTGCGATATGACCGAGAACTGGTCGCTCCAAAGCATGTACAGCTTCCTGCGAACAGGACCACAGAATCTGGGTTCAACTTCGCCGCGCAACCAGTTAAATATCTGGTCATCCTGGGACATTAGCCGCAACTGGAAGGCGGACCTTATTTGGAGATACGTCGATCGGCTTCCTGAGGAGGATATTGCGAGCTACAACGCCACCGACGTTCGCTTGGCATGGACACCCGGAGGGCCGTGGGAGTTCGCAGTCGTCGGGCGGCACCTGTTCGATACACCCCGTCCTGAATTTGGCGACGGAACCTTTTCAGACGAAACCCAGGTACAAAGCGAAGTATACGGGATTGTCACACTTAGGTATTAGGGTATTCGTGCTTTGACAGACGGAACAAAGATGGCGACAAAGCACTCGTACCCTCGGATTGCAATCGCCTTGCGGTCCGAGGGTTGGCGGCATTTTACTGAGTGAGTTCACGAGTCCATTTTTCAATGAACGATCAATCGTACAACATCCCGAATCGCGGAGTCGTGTCTTGCTCCCTGCACGCGGTCGCTGTGCGTACTCGCTATCTTATCTTTGCGCTGTTTGGCTTTTCAGCCTTGGCTTCTCAATCGCCGGCGAACGCGCAAAGTACCATCGACCCACGGCGTGAATACAACGTGAAAGCTGTCACCTTGTATGCCATTGGCCGCTATGTGAATTGGCCCGAATCCGTCTTTCCAAACGAGAAAAGCCCGTTCGTGATCGGGATATTTGGATTGAACCCATTTGGAAATACGCTTGACCGCATCGCTAAGAAAAAAACTATTCACGGGCGAGCCATTGTCGTCCATCAGTTTGCCACGATGGAAGATTACGAGCCGTGCCAGATTCTGTTCGTGACCCGATCGACACCCCCCAACGACGAGGCCCAACTGCTGGAAAACCTAGAAGGGCGCCCCATCCTGTTCGTCGGGGAATCGTCCGGATTTGCAACTCGGGGCGGCACGATCAACTTTTTCGTCGATGGCAACAATGTTCGATTTGAATTGAATGCCGACCAAGCGTTGCAATCGCAACTTGTTTTGAATGCAAAAATGCACAACTTAGGGACTCGCGTGTCGTCGATAAAATGACCTCGAACAATGAAGACAGCGCACGAATTGCTAAAAATCAGTACTTGAGATTACTCTCGCCATGAACTTCCTCAGAAACCTTTCGATTCGCACAAAGCTGATCTACCTAGCCGGGACAGCCGTTTGTTTTGCGCTGCTCCTTTCGTCGACGGGAATCATCTTGAATGACATTCAAATGATCCGATCGATGACAACTTCGCAGCTCGAAGTGCAAGCGAGGATGATGGAGTTCAATAGCGATGGCGTCTTGGCGTTTCTCGACGATCAAGCTGCCAAAGACTATCTGCAATCGATGTCGTTGCAACCCTCGGTGGAGGTCGCTTGTCTACTCGACACAGAGAACAACGTCTTTGCGAGCTACACAAAGCAAAGCGACGGGAAATTAAATTTACCGACAGACCTCAGCGAGGGAACCCGCTTCACTTCCGACGAAACCATTGAAATCGTGATGCGAGTGAAGGAAGACAATTCCGAAGAGGAAATCGTCGGCACCTTGTTCATTCGCGCTAATACCGACGATGTGTCGACGCATTTAGCTACTCAGGTTAAGTTTGTCGGATTCGTCGCGATGCTCTCGTTGCTCGGGTCGGTTGCGGTCACGGTACTGCTGCAAGGTGCAATTTCTAAACCGATACTTCGTCTCGCAGAAGCTGCACAGAATATCATGCGATCCGAAGACTACTCGATTCGTGTGAAGCGAGACGCAAAAGATGAATTGGGAACTCTCTATTATTCTTTCAACAAAATGCTCGACGCCCTGAAACGGTCGCACGATCAAGTTTCCGACCAAGCCGACCAGCTTGCCAGGGAGGTCACCGACCGCATCCACGCGCAGCAGGAATCGGTAATTGCTAAGGAAGCCGCCGAAGAAAGCGATCGTGCTAAAAGCGACTTCCTCGCGAACATGAGCCACGAAATCAGAACGCCGCTGACCGGAATACTTGGCTTCGCCGACCTACTGCTCGCTGGCGGCGACGAAGGGGATGTCGCAAATCGCTTAGAATACTTGACCACCATCAAGGCGAGCGGTATGCATCTGCTCAACGTGATTAACGACATCCTCGATCTATCGAAGATCGAATCGGGCCAAGTCGATTTCGAAAACGAGCCTTGCCAACCCCATTTGATCCTGGCTGAGGTCGTCCGCGTGCTGCAATTGAAAGCATCGGAGCAAAACTTGGTATTAAGCTCCCGATGGGAAACCCATATCCCAAGCACAATCCAAACCGATCCATCTCGTCTAAGGCAATTACTTATCAACTTGGTTGGCAATGCAATCAAGTTTACCGCCAGCGGATCGGTTCAGATCGTTGGAAAACTGATCGAATGGAACGGCCGACCGCAGATTCAACTTGAAGTGATTGATACGGGAATCGGGATCGAACCGGGGAAACTCGAAAAAATCTTCTATCCGTTTGTTCAGGCTGACAACTCCGTCACACGACGGTTTGGCGGCACAGGGCTTGGCCTGGCCATTAGTCGGCAAATTGCCCGTGGTCTCGGTGGCGATCTGACTGCCGATAGCGAACCGGGCGTCGGCAGCAAATTCACGGTTCGATTTGACACAGGCAACATTGATGGCATCCCATTGGTTTCGCGAGCGGACGCTTTTGAAGCTCGAATCGACGAGACACAACTACAGTCGCAGTCAACCGAAATCCCACCCGCCGACATTCTTTTGGTCGAGGATGGCGAAACGAACCGAAAGTTGATCTGCCTGCTGCTCGAGCGAGCTGGCGCTAGTGTCGCAACTGCCGAGAACGGCAAAGAGGGAGTTGAAACTGCGCTGAGTCGCGAATTCGACCTGATCATCATGGACATGCAGATGCCAGTACTCGACGGCTATTCAGCTACCAGCCAGCTGCGCGACGCGGGTGTGGCTCTACCAATCATCGCCCTGACGGCACACGCAATGAAAGGCGACCGAGAAAAATGTCTGGCCGCAGGCTGCACCGATTACCTGACCAAGCCTATCAACGCAGAGAAGTTGCTTATAGCGGTGTCGAAAGGCTTGACGACCTCTCACGCCCATGACACCCAACAGAAAAAAGCACCGCTTCAGCCCCAGCTACCGAGCAACCAACCCGTTGCAAGCCAGAAAACTGAAGTACCACTTCAGCATATCGTTTCATCGCTACCCGCCGATGATCCAGATTTTGCAGAGATTATCGAAGAGTTCATCGAACGGTTTGGCACCAAGATCGAAGAAATTGATACAGCTTGGAGCAACGGGCAGTTGGAAGAGCTAGCCAATCTAGCACACTGGCTCAAAGGATCGGGAGGCACAGCCGGATTCGCCCACTGCACTCAACCTGCCACGCGATTAGAACAACTCGCAAAGGCAAAGCAGACAAACGACATCCCCGCAGCCATCGAATCCATTCGAACGCTCCACCAACAGATGGCCTCGCCCTCAAATTCCTAGCCTGCTTTTCTCACCAGAATTTTTACCACCAAGAACTAGAGCATTTTCTATAAAAGCGTAGCCACAGAGCACACCGAGGTCTCAGAGGAAATGTCTCAGAGGAAATACTGAAGCGAGTAATCTTATTGACCAGCATTCCGGTTTTCTCTGCTGTCTCTGCGCCTCTGCGAGACATTCCTTTATAATTGTTTTCTTTGCGACTTATCGCCTTTACCAGAACTTCCTACCTGTTTGGTTGCGGCCTGAGGCAGCGCTGTGCCCTTTGTGGTGAGAAGCTGCTGATAAAGTTCAATCGTCTTTCGTGCCATCCCAGCCGCGTGATACCGCTCCTCAACCGCTTGTTGGCCTGCAAGCCCGAGCTGCTGGGCATGCTCAGGGTTTTGGAGCAGCTTGGCAATTTGTCGCGCTAAGTCGTCAGCGTCGTCGGGCACGTGCAGCAGGCCTCCGCCAGTATCTCCGATCAACTCCGTAAACGATCCGTGGTTGGGGACTACCAGGGGAACCCCGTTTGCCATTGCTTCTAATGATGGCAGCCCCTTGCTTTCACGGTAAATCGTGGGGGTACTAAATATCGTTAGCGATTGGAGGAAACAAATCTTCTCCGCTCGGTCGAGTTCGCCATGATACGTAAGCCGGCCTGTGGAAAGGCACTTTTTGAGATATTCGCGATCTCCGCTGCCCAAATAACCAGCCGCATGCAACTCGAACGCCGGGAGATCGCCGCGCTGCCCCAAAATCTCACAAGCATCAACCAGCAGATGCAGCCCTTTTTCTTCGCAGACGCGGGCTAGGTAACCAATACGTACCGGCTCGCCTTGCGGCGGTTCTCGTCGGTTGCCATGGCCCTCTAGCTGCAAACCATGGGGAATGACATGCACACGCGAGCGATCAACCGACAGATACTCCGTCATGAAATCGGCGTAGTAGTGATTCAACGCCACAAAGGCTTGTACGTCGTTGGCACGCTGGCGGAGTAAATTCCGCATCGGCTCGTAGTGCGGTGGCAGCAGCTTTTCGGTAAAGATATCCTCGCCCGATAGCGAGCAAACTACCGGCGGTCCGCAACGATCGGCGATCATGCGAGCCAACCCCAGCATCATCGAATTGGAGAGGTGTACGATATCGGGCTGAATTTCGTCGATAAGCCAATCAACGAGTTTTTCAAGTTCTTTGCGTTGGTTGCCCAACTCGCCTTGCAACATCGAAACCGTAAGGTCGCCCAACTGGGCCGGATCGACGCTACTCGCTCGCCCGCCCAATCGCCCGAGCAGGGCAGGGTGGTCTAGCAGTGCGTCTAGCCAACGGGGCGTCCGCCGAAACCACGACCATTTCTGCTGTAAGTACACATTGATTCCGCCATAAAACACTCTTCGCAGGCTTACGTCCTGTTCGTCGGTACGAATCGGGGTATAGATCGGCACCAGCACGACCTCTTCGCCTTGCTCCAACAGCGCAGCAGCCAAGGTATTGTCGTGTAAGCAACTACCGCAGTACATCCCCGCGGCACCAGCAGCAAGGTAGGCTATTTTCACGAAGTGCTATTCAACTTTGATTTACGGTTGGGGCCGCTCCCTTACGGTCGCGGTTCTGGGATTGGGTCACGATTTTGCGGTTGGAAAAAACTTTTCTAGCGTCTCGTTGCTTGGCGGTTTTGTGATAAGCGAAACCACCACCAGCGCAAACAGCGAACTTGCAAACATGCCGACCACCGGCATCATGTGGTAGGTTTCTCCGCTCAGCGTGATGTCGAGTCGATATTCTCGATTGCTCGCAAATCCCGAGTCGTAAAACAAATAGGCCCAGGTGCAAATCGCCGCCAAGACAGACGCATAGGCTCCCGCCTTGGTCAGTCGGCGCCAATAGACCGAGGCAAACACTAGCGGGAACAAACTCGCAAATCCGCTGAAACACCACACGCCCAACGTAAACACGGCACGCGGTTCAAACAGGCTAAAGCAATACGTCAGCGCGACGATGGCCACAATAAAACAGCGAGTCATCAGCACTTGTTGTCGGTCGCTAAAACGGTCTTTGTCTGCATAGTGGGTAACGATGTCTGTCGAAAACATCGTGCCGATGCACAAAAACTGGCTATCCAGCGACGACATAATGGCTGCCAAGATGCCAGCCGTGAGAAAACCGCCAAGCACTGGGCCAGCGAGACGCTTCACCATAAACGGCAACAGGATGTTCGGGTTTGCCTTCACCGGCGGCGGAATTTGAATGAGGTCGCTCGTTGCCCAAATGCCAATCAGCACGCAGGGCACCCAAACGATCATGATAAAAACCGGATGGGCAACCACCGGCAGCTTAAAGCTACTGGCACTCTTCGCGGTGAGCCAATGCTGAAACAAATGGGGAAACATGCCGACCGAGAACGGAATCAGAAGGTAGGTAAAGAACTGTAGTTTCGAGATATTTACGCGCGTAACCTTTTCGTACGACACATGCGTCGCCACTTCGCGCAGATTGGCAAGCAACGAATCTTGCCCCCCAAGCTGTTTGGCAATCACCACAAAGGCGACCAGCCCCAAAATCATAAAGACAATCGTCTGAAAAGCATTCGCCCACGCTGTGCCGCGCATCCCGCCAAAGAAGACATAGATCAACACGACTGCGCAAATCGCTAGCGATGCCAGTGGCCGCGGGACGCCACCTTTCGAGCCATCGACGGCAAAGCCTTTTTCTCCTTGTTCTAAAAAGTCGGGAAACGTTCCTTCTTCGAACGTCGCATTGACCACTTTGCCTTCGACAACGCTGCCTTGGGTCACTCCGTTAATCACGCCCCCCGACGCCATGACGCCAATCAGCAGGTAGGGAATCACTAAGCCGACCAAGACCGGGAACAGCAACAACCCGATCTTGTCGCTTTCGAGCCGATCGCGGAAGAATTGAATCTGCGTACGGTATCCGTACTTATGGCCCAGGCTCCACAGTTTGACGCCCAAGACAAAGAAACAGAGTGAATGGATGATGCCGCTGGAAGAAGCCAACATGCCATAGACGCCAATTCCCTGCTTAAACGCTTCGCCGGTCGACCCGACGAGCGCAAAGGCGGTCATCGTCGTGCCGAACAACGACATCAACAACAGAAAAGGGCCAATCGAATGGCTTGCCAGCATGTAGTCTTTGCTCGTGCCGCTAAAAAATCGGCTGGCAAAGAGCCCCAGCAATAGCAACAGCGAGAGATAGCCACTGATGATGTAGAGCTGAATCATGAGGATTGCTCCTCGGTCGAGCTACTGCGTTCTAAATCTCGGGGCCAGCATTTGATCGTAGCCCACCACCAGACCCCAGCAGCGGCTATCGAAATACAGGCGTGATAGAAAAGACCAATCGGCATAAAGCCAAACACGAGGCGATCGTCAGTCCAAAACCAATTGTCCTGGTGCAAAACGATCAACACGAGAATCAGTACACACAAGCTACGTGGCATGGCATCAGGCAGCGTAATGGTGAAACGGAGAGTACACGTGGTCCACTGGGGAAGTAACGAACTCGCCATTCTAGTGCAACGTGCGAAGCCGTGCAGTCACGATTTGCCGTATTCTCAACAGTTTCCCGGAAAATCAAGAGCATGCTCTTTAGAAAAAGTTGCTCCAACCCAACTTCCCCAGCAAAACGCCGGACGCATCCTGCATTTTAGGGCAAAAGAAACCCTAGCCCGGTCATCCTGGCCGGCAGCACCAGTACGCCCAACCGCGGCACGCCTTAACTGCAACTCCCCCGATGCTCAACGCTCTCCGCCGTGCCGGTTGCCAACGGAATAAACTCGCAGTCAGGCTCCTCGGCATAGGGATTGCCAGTGAGCGCATAAGATCTCGCACGACTACCACCACAAATCGTTCGATACTCACACTCGCCGCATTTCCCTTCCAAGCGATTTGGGTCGCGCAAGCCCAGGAAAATTGGGGACTCCTGATAAACCTGAACCGCATGTTGCAAAGGAAACACGCCACAAGAAATCGGCATGAAACCGCTCGGGTGAATCGTCCCCGTATGGCTTACAAACATCACCCCTTTGCCATCATTGATGCCCGTCGCCTGAAATGGCGAAAGCCGACGCTCGCTTTTTGGCAATTCGCGATCGCGCTTCATCAAAAATCGGCGGTAGTGCGGCGCTTCGGTCGTTTTGATCAAGTAGCTTTGCTGCCTCGACTGAACCCATAGCCGCTCGAAAGCCTGCTCGTATCCGCCCGGCGAGAGTCTCGCAGCCTCTGCGGCACGCCCAACTGGAACCAAGAAAAACACCGACCAAAGCACGATCTCCAACTCGGCTAGCATCTGGGCCATTTCGTCAATGGTCGACAAGTTATCAGGGGTTAGCGTCGTATTCACTTGTGTAGGAAGTCCGACCTCGCGTGCGTAACGAAGTATCTCCAAACTCTTGGCAAAGCTACCCGCGACGCCCCGCACCCGGTCGTGCGATTCGGCATCTGCCCCATCGATGCTGATTGCCAAACGGTGAATGCCCGCCTTCTGCAACCGCTCGATGGCATCTTTCGTTACGAGCGGAGTTGCCGAGGGGGTGATCGAAACATCAAGCCCCAGGTCGGTCGCGTAATCGACCAACTCAAAAATATCCGACCGACAAAACGGGTCGCCGCCGGTTAGCACAAGCATCGGCGGCTGAGGGAACTCCGTAAGCTGTTCAAGCAACCCTCGGGCTTGCTCCGTAGACAACTCCCCCGGGTGAGGCTCTGTTTGAGCACAAGCGCGGCAATGTTGACAAACAAGCCCGCAAGCTTGTGTCACTTCATAAAACACAATCATCGGGCTGCGATTAAAATCGAACTGCTTGCGCATCGGTCGCCGCGCTAACTTTTCTTTCATAACATTCACGGTTCCATTTTTCCTTGCACTCTGTCAAAGTATTGAGGTATGCGCTAGGAAAGCGACAGGCCGACCAACGGGAGTGCCTGATTTAGCGAGTAAATGCTGAGCCCAAGTAAAGTTCCTGATGCACACATCAATAATGTAATCATCGGCTCGTGCCTGCTTACACCACCTTTTTACGATAAAGAAAATTCCCATTTTTGCCACTCGCTTGACTACCTCTATCATCCGCGGCTACATTAAGGACGTCAAGGTCCAATTTAGGCTTTCCACTACAATTAGCGTCTCAAACCTAGCTGACATTCCCGCCCAAGCGTCTCCTTTCAGGAATTTGCCATGAGCCCTACACCTCCCCGCATCGCTGTCATTGGCGGCGGCATTACCGGGCTGACGGCTGCGCATCGTATTGGCGAACTCCATCCGACGGCCAAGGTTTTTCTTTTCGAAGCAAGCCCGCAATTAGGCGGCGTGATCCAATCCGAACGGCGAGACGGTTTTCTCATCGAAAACGGCGCCGACAACTTCATCACCACCATGCCTTGGGCGATCGATTTCTGCAAACGCATCGGCTTCAGCGACGAACTCATTGAAACCAATGCGAAACACCGACGAGCTTTCGTAGTGCGAAAAGGCCGGTTACATCCCATCCCCGCCGGCTTTGCCGTGATGGCCCCCAGTCGAATTTGGCCGATCATCACCACCCCCACGCTCAGCATCTGGGGAAAACTTCGCATGGCGTGCGAACCACTAGTTCGACGTCGGCAATCTACCGAAGACGAGTCCTTGGCTTCGTTCGTTCGTCGCCGATTCGGTCGCGAAGTTTACCAGCAACTGGTGCAGCCTTTGGTCGCCGGAATCTACACGGCAAACCCCGAGCAGCTTAGCATCGCTGCCACCATGCCTCAATTCATGCAGATGGAGCAACAACATGGCAGCTTAATCCGAGCCATGCTCAAGCAAAGCAAAGACCGCCGCCAGATTTCCAAGGCCAGCAGCGGCGTACGATACAGCCAATTTGTCGCCCCGCGCGAGGGCATGTCTTCGCTGGTCAATGCCATCACCAAACGGCTTGCCAACGCAACGATCGCCACCAACGCCCCGGTCGAACAACTCTCGAAAGTTTCAGAGTCGACATCAGAAGGCTCGAGCTGGCGACTCACCATCGGAGGCGATTCCCCACAGCAACTCGACGTGGATGCCGTCTTATTAGCCACGCCAGCCAAGCATAGTGTCAGACTATTACGACATCTCGACGACTCGTTAGCTACCGACCTTAGCGAAATCGAATATGGAAGCTGCGCGCTCGTCTCCCTCGGATTTCGCCGCGACCAAATCAACCACCCACTCGACGGCTTTGGCTTCGTTGTGCCCCTCGTCGAAGGCCGACAGATTCTCTCGGCCAGCTTCTCCAGCATCAAATACGTAAACCGCGCACCCGAGGGCCATGTGTTGATACGCGCATTCGTTGGAGGAGCTTGCCAACGCGAATTAGTTGACCTAGACGACGACCAACTACAAAAACTCGTCCTAAAAGAATTAACCGAGCTATTGGCAATTAACGGCCAGCCCCAGTTGTGCCATATCCGTCGTCGTATCCAAGCAATGCCCCAATACCACGTCGGACACCCGGCGCTTGTCGAACGCATCGAAAAACGTGCCCAGCAACTCCCGCACCTAGCCCTAGCCGGCAACGCTTTCAACGGCGTCGGCATTCCACAATGCATCCGCTCGGGCGAAGCTGCTGCAAAAAAACTAGTCGACTCCTTGTCCACGGCAAACAGCCCCTCCGACTAGCTCCAAGAAAGACCGACAAAGCAAATCGACAATACTAACTACCTGCCTTAAACTTGACTAACTAAATCCTGTTTATTGAAAGAGCTCGGCAATGAAGAAACTTTGGATCGCATTTGTCCTTATGATGGTTGTCTCATTCGCAATCCTTGGGTGGGTTGGCACTCGCATTTACCAAGAAATGCCTCCCATCCCCGATCGCGTGGTCACTACCGATGGCCAAATAATCATCGACGACGGAGATATTCAACGTGGCCAGAATGTTTGGCAAACCATGGGCGGCATGGAAGTCGGCTCTATCTGGGGGCACGGTAGTTATGTCGCTCCCGACTGGACCGCCGACTGGTTGCACCGAGAAGCCACGTTCATCCTCGAACATTGGAGCAGCAAAGAGTTCTCCTCTCCCTACGAAGAGATCTCGGCCGAACAACAGGCTCAGCTTAGCGGCCGACTCACCGAACTCATGCGTGCAAATTCCTACGACCCCAAAACGGGAACCGTCACCCTCGATCCGATTCGAAACGAAGCCTTCCAAGCAAACTTAGCTCACTTTTCCGACGTTTTCCACAACGGCAACAGCGACTACGCCATCCCCAAAGACGCTGTTACCGATCCCGATCGACTCAAGCAACTCGCGTCCTATTTCTTTTGGACTTCCTGGGCCGCTTCAACCAATCGCCCCGACGATACTACCACCTACACAAACAACTGGCCTCACGAACCGCTAATCGGCAATCGACCGACCGGCGACGCCGTGGTTTGGACTGGCGTAAGCATCATCATGCTCTTAGCTGGCATCTCGGCCATGGCTTGCTGGTACGCCTCGCAACGCAAGTCAGAACCCGAACCCGTCGCTCCCGAAATCGACCCGCTAGGCAGTTGGGAAGCCACTCCTTCGCAACGGGCCACCATAAAGTATTTCTGGGTCGTCTCTGCGCTGTTTCTCGTGCAGATGATACTAGGAATCATCACCGCGCATTACGGTGTCGAAGGTGATGGCTTCTATGGCATCCCTCTCTCCAAATGGCTGCCCTACAGCGTAACCCGTACTTGGCATATCCAAATTGGTTTGTTCTGGATCGCGACCGCTTGGTTGGGCGCCGGCCTGTTTATCGCCCCGTTGGTGAGCGAAGCAGAACCGAAAGGCCAGCGACTTGGCGTAAACATCCTCTTTCTAGCACTCTTACTCGTTGTCGTTGGTTCACTGTCCGGCGAATGGCTTAGCGTCCAAAACAAATTGTCAGACACCGCCGCCTTCTACTTCGGACATCAGGGGTACGAATACGTCGACCTAGGACGCGTTTGGCAGCTTGCCCTCTTTGGTGGCCTACTACTCTGGTTCTTTCTAATGATGCGTGCCCTGCGACCTGCTTTAGCTCGTCAAGGAGAACAAAAACAACTAGTCGCTCTGCTCGCTGTGTCGACGGGTGCAATCGCTCTTTTCTATGGGGCCGGACTGACCTGGGGACAGCACACCCACCTCTCCATGGTCGAATATTGGCGATGGTGGGTTGTGCATCTCTGGGTCGAAGGATTCTTCGAAGTCTTTGCGACCACTGTCATCGCCTTTATCTTCATGCGGCTGAATCTCATTCGACCCGGCATCGCGGCTGCGTCGGCACTTCTGGCGGCTACCATCTTCTTAGCTGGTGGCATTATCGGCACTTGCCACCATTTATATTTTTCTGGCACACCGACGCTCGTTCTCGCCTGGGGATCTGTCTTTAGTGCCCTCGAAGTCGTGCCGCTGGTTCTCATCGGATTCGACGCCATGGACGACCTCCGTCGATCGAGAACCTCCCCCTGGATGCGCCACTACAAATGGCCCATCTACTTCTTCCTTTCGGTCGCCTTCTGGAATATGATTGGCGCCGGCCTCTTTGGCTTTATGATCAACCCCCCGATCGCCCTCTACTATATGCAAGGTCTTAACACCACTCCCTTGCACGGGCATGCAGCCCTCTTTGGTGTCTACGGAATGTTAGGCATCGGCTTGATGCTCACCTGCCTACGGGTACTAATCCCAGGCAAGGAGTGGAAAGACGGACTCTTGCGGTTCTCTTTCTGGTCACTCAACGTCGGCCTGATGGCAATGTGCCTTCTGAGCCTGCTGCCAGTTGGCCTGATGCAAACCAAGGCCTCGGTCGAACATGGCTACTGGTATGCCCGGAGCGCCGAGTTTATGCAAACTGAGTTAATGCAAACTTTCCGCTGGATGCGAGTTCCTGGAGACACGATTTTCTTCCTCGGAGCCTTGGCCTTTGTTATCTTTGTCGCGGGCCTCAAAACAGGCCACTCCTTCAAAAAGTCGAACTAATCAGGCCTAGAGGCAGCTTTTCGAAATTATGTAACAGCCGTGTAAGCCCGGGGGATCGGCCTGCGGGCTTACACGCTGCCTGCAGGAATCATTTGGCATTTTCTTGCTTTAAGTCGTTATCCTGCTATAACCGCCAGTGGTGCGTTGCCCCGCTCTTGTCGGGGGCAGGATCTATTTTCACACTTTCCCAGGAGTCTCTTGCATGTCTACCAATTGCAGTTCTCGATCCAAATGGCCTATGCTCTCGGCAATTTCCTTAGCAGCCGTACTCGTCGCGTTGCTCGGTCTTCACAGCGACTCGGTTGCGCAGGTTACCAAAGGAAAAGAACGCCCCCTAACCACCAAGCAATGGATGCAGGCAGTCCACAAGGTTCACTGTGGCGCTATCAAAAAGGGTCTCGACGCCGGGCCTGCCGACGACGACGCTTGGGCAGAAATCGCGCTGCACGCAGCAATGATGAATGAGAGCAGCCATGTCCTTATGGCCGATGGCCGTTGCCCCGATGGCGTTTGGGCTGGTGCATGCAAAACGCTCGGCCAGGGCAGCCAAGCTGTGCTAGACGCCGTCGCTGACAAAGACGTCGAAGCCGCCGGCAAAGCCTTCGGAGCCATGACCGCCTCCTGCGGCGCATGTCACAAGGCCCACAAGAAGTAAAACATTTTACGGACCGGTTGCGCGTGGCACTCCCACAGCAACCGGTCTGTTCTCCCAACGCCCCCCCCACGCTTGCGTCTTCGCCACCACTGTTAACGGTCCCGGACATAGAAAAAGGCAAAGCGCTCAAACAAAATCTACAAAACACAGGTGCGTTACGATGAAGAAAATCTTGCAAGTTTCGCTCTTTCTAACTGCTATCGTTGGAGCAACCAATTCGCTAGCTCAAAACGCCAGCGAGCGGGCGGCTATCGAATCGGCGGTGGTCTCCTACGTCAAGGCTTACAACGCTCAAGACGCCAAGGCGATCGTTTCGCACTGGCTGCCCGAGGGCGTTTATGTCAGCCGACTAACGGGCGAACAGGTGAGCGGGCACAAAGCCCTGGAGCAGGAGTTTCTCGCCCTATTTGAAGAAGACAAGGGAACACACCTAGAAGTCTCGACCGAATCGATCGATTTCGTCTCTCCTAACGTCGCCATCGAGCACGGAAACGCCCTGGTCACGCACGCCGACAAAACCACATCCAAAAGCAACTACAGCGTTGTCTATGTGAAACGCGAGGGCCGTTGGCTCATCGATCGGATCAGCGAAGAGACGGCTGACCATCCCGACTCACACCACGCCGAACTTCAAGCACTCGAGTGGATGATTGGCGATTGGGTCGACGTGATCGACGACACGAAGGTAACGATCGAGTGCAAATGGACGAAGAATAAGAATTTCATTTCTCGTTCTTTCGAAATTTCCCACGGCGACCAAATTGAATCGTCCGGGATGCAAATCATTGGTTGGGATGCGAAAAAGAACCATATTCGCTCTTGGCTATTCGATTCCAACTGCACCGTCATCGAAGGCGTATGGACCCACAGCAAAGAGCGCTGGATCGTGCAATCGGTCGCCACGCTTGCCGACGGCGCCACGGGGTCTGCAACAAGCGTCTTTCGACCCATCGACGATTCCAGTTACGGCTGGCAAAAAATCAACCGTGTGGTCGACGGACAAATCCTACCCAATCTCGACGAAGTAATCATCACACGCAAGTAAATATTGTGGGAGGCGTCTCCGACGCCGATAGTGCCTTGCTTCGACACTCGTTCGGCGTCGGAGACGCCTCCCACAGAGACTTACCGATTCTTGACACAGAAAAATCATCTTCCCGAGGCAAAAAAATGAAACGCTTAAAAACACTCAGCTACGGACTACTCTGCTTGAGTTTGATTGTTCTTGTGGCAGGTGAAGATAGCTTTGGCCGAGGTGGCCGTGGAGGAGGGGGAGGGGGAGGACGTGGTGGCGGCGGGATGAGCCGTGGCGGCGGAGGGGGCGGAATGAGTCGAGGGGTGTCGCCTTCGCGAGGCTCTGTGGGCCGTTCGCCGTCGATGAGTCGCCCCTCGCCAAGTCGCCAGCCTTCGAGACCCGCTCCGAGTCGACCTACGACCCGACCAAGCACTGGGCAGCGGTTGCCATCTCGACCGTCCGCTGGCCAACGCCCGGCGACGGGACGCCCAGCACAAAGGCCCGCAACCGGCCAACGACCCGGCGCCGGAGGTAGACCAGCAACAGGCCAGCGCCCGGCCGCCGGACAGCGGCCCAGCCAAGGGCAGCTAAACAGTTTCCTCGACCTCAAAGGGCCTTCAACCCGACCTTCGACTCGACCAGCCACGCGCCCCGGCGGAGCAGCCGGTGATTTTTTCCAGAATCGACCTAGCACGGGCCAGCGGCCCGCAAATCGCCCTAGTACCGGCCAGATTCCGGCCCGTCGTCCAGGCAGCAATCGGCCTGCCACCGCTGTTCGACCCAGCCAGCGGCCCGTCAAGAGAACCAACCAGCAGGCCTACCGCAGCCATCGAAACGTTCACGGGCGGCAAGTCCAAAACCACTTCCGAAATTTCCCAAATCATTTGCCGGCTTACGGACGTGGATTCTGGGGCGGGCACACAGGCTGGCGTTGGGGTTGGAACAATCAGCACCACAACTGGTGGCGATGGGCAACCTGGGGAGCCGTTGCTACCTGGCTTCCCTACCAATGGAACCAGCCGATGTCTTACAACTACGGCGACAACTGTTACTACGAAGGCGACACGGTCTACTACGAGGGCGAACCGATCGCCACTGCCGACGAATATGCCGCTCAAGCCCAGGCGATCGCAGCCAATGTTCCTGATGTCGCCGCCGAGGACGTCGAGTGGATGCCACTAGGTGTTTTTGCGCTAACGCAAGATGGCGAAGGCAGCGGCGAAGAGCCGACGTTGTTTCTTCAGCTAGCGATCAGCAAAGACGGTATTATCGCCGGCAGCTTCCAGAACAAGGCGACCGACAACGCGTTCGAGGTGGAAGGAACCATCGACAAGGAGAGTCAACGGGCCGCCTGGGGACCAGTTGGCAAGAGTTGGCCGATCATGGAAACCGGAATCCAGAATCTCACCGAAGAGGAATGCCCGGCCCTACTTCACTTCGAAGACGGCAGCACCCAACAATGGCTTATGGTACGACTCGAAGAACCAGAGGCCGCAACCACCAAATAAGTAGCCCCCTCTCAAGGTGGCCATTTTTTCTTGTAGAACTCGCCACACAAATTCGTAATAATACTGGCAAGAAACCCCGCGTTAGCGGTGGCAGCCACGCCACTGTGACTAGAGAAAGCCAGTAGTACCAAAAAATATAAAACGCCCGTGTTACTAACTCAAAGTGAAAAGGGTTGAACCACGAATAACGCGAATTTACACGAATAGGGGCGGAATTTAGCTCAAAATCCCCTCCCTGAAATGCGTCTGGATTGGGTTGATTTAGGGCCTGACTAGGTCCTAATTATTCGTGCTATTCGTATGATTCGTAGTTGGTTGTTTTCTGTTTGAGTGATTAGTGAAGATTAGCGTTCTTTCAATCATTTTTTGTGGTAGCCGGGCTCTTTCTCATCTGGTTTATCCTGTCATCCTGTCAAATTTTACCTGCTTGATTGCGGCTTTGCCGCGCTGGCAACCTTTTGGACAAAACGAGCCAAAACTCCCCGGAGTTTTCCCCGGCCAATCAACATCAAACCACTTGAAACACAGGACATAACATTCCACCAAGCAGTTAGAAAAGTAGACTTTTGTCCCGTTCAATGCGTTTACGCAATTTCGTGACAAAACACAGCCGCAACAATCGCCCAAACTCCATCCATGAAGCACAAACAACACCAAACGGCAACCGATTTTGTCCCTTGTCGGCCAATTCCCAGTGACAAAAAAACCTCGCTAACCCGGCACCATAGGCACGGACTAACGAGGTTCGTTAAGTCAACAAATTCTGATTGAAGCAAGAATCTAAGGCGTGGCCGGATCGTCGTCGTCCACAGCCAGAGGAATCGCGATTGCGGCTGCAATCGCACCCGCAGTGATGATCGGATGAGCAGCCATCCAAGAAGCAGCCCGCCGCAGGGGGCCTCGTGGGGCAGAAACACCTCCACCACAATCAACGCCTCCACCACAATCCTGGCCAAGCACAAAATTATTGTCCGACACCAGCATCAGGCCTTGCTGAGCGGCAGGCGGCGCAGTTTGCGGAGCCCAAAGGCGATAAACACCTTGCTGACCCGCTGAAGCTACTCCGTAGGCTCCACCTTTCAAACCACTTACCGAGAACTTTCCGGTACGATCGGTTTGCACACGCGCAACTTCCATCGTACCGCTCGTCACAACAACCGGTGCGTTAATCAATGCACTACCTTGTGCATCAACAACCTGACCAAGCAATACACCGCCTTCATGCAATACCACGTCACGCGGCGCCACATTCGGAGCAGCAGCCAGCGAGAGAGGAGAAGTTAGCATTCCTACACACGATAGCGCAGTAGCTAGAAACTGCAATTTCCTTGTCTTCATGAGATTTCATTCCTTTGGTGAGAAGAGGCCCCAAGCACAAATCACATAATGCGAGGAGGGTACATAGCAAATTGAGAGGTGTACTTAGCGTATTTGCGAAACTGAGAAAAGATCATTCTTCTTCTGGCAAAAAATAGGAAAAGCTTCGGAGCGTTGTATGCCAGCACTACGCATACGAATCACGCGGCAAATCTGCCGCGTGATTCATAAACTCGTATTTCATTCACCCAGCCTACTCAAGGAGTTGCGGGAGAGTCATCATCAGTAAGTGCAATCGGAATAGCTATCGCACCAGCGATAAGGCCAGCAGTCATTATCGGATGTTGCGATACCCAGCTCATGACGCCCTGGAAATGCCCCTCAATGGCACCTTGGCCACGCACAAGATCGCCCTGCGAGACCACCATCAAGCCTTGTTGAGCAGCCGGGGGAGCCGTACGAGGGGCCCACATGCGATAGACGCCCTGGTGTCCAGCAGCAGCCACTTGATAGACGCCACCTTTCAGCCCGGAAACCGAAAACTTGCCAGTGCTATCAGTTTGCGTTCTTGCGATCTCTTTGCCACCACTAGCAATTGCTACCGGTGTCATCGCAACCGCAACACCCTGAGCATCGACAACCTGCCCAAATACGACACCATTTTCATGCAATGCAACGTCGCTAAGTTTAGCCCCTGCTGGCACAGCAAAGGCTGCCTGCGGCACTAGCATCCCGACACAAGACAAGGCGGCAAGTACCGCGTTCCAGTTCTTCGATTTCATTGTGCTGTCATCCTTAACAAAGGTCGGGCCCCGGAAAAGCCATTAACTATTCCGTACCACAACTGTTCCGGTTTACTTTGATTACCCAAAGGGGATGCCACGGAGCCTAAGCAACCAACGCCTTCCGTAGCCTTTTCGAGTATCGGCTACTCACACGAAAAATCTGGAGCATTACATTAAAGAAAAACCGGATCACTGCTCCCCTTGCTACTACCGACAGGCATACAATCCTCAAACTAAAACAACCACTTTGCAGCTTGTATTATCACAATCCGCTAGCACCGCCTAACCGTCAGGACTTCACACCTACTGTTTCCCGCTTTACCGCCGCCATCGCTTAAAATGCTTGATCAGCTCTTTCTCGGGTCGAGGCAAGGCCGCGTGCAACCGCTCAGAAAGTTGCCCCGGGGGATTACCCCGGCGAATGTCGCTGAGGAAATGCACCAAAGCCCGATGAGCAGGCAGTGGGCCATGCAGCATAAAATGCACCCAAGCCCAAGAAAAACGATATTCCACAGGCCCCATGTCCTCCAAGGCATCGCATTGTTCTAACGACTCGATTTCACGTACCATCCCAAATCGCATGCTCCAGCGAAGCTTCGAGAGGTGAGGATGCTCGAATGCACGTTGGGCTGCTGGCATTTCAAAATACTCCGCCAAGCCCTCATCGAGCCACAGCGGCACCATCGGCAGAGTACTATGCAACAACGCATGTGTGCATTCATGCCGCAGGTCGACGTCTAGCTCAGGGTGTAGGTAGGTGTAGACACTGCCATGGCCCGATCGCTGAACATATAACGCTCGTCGGTAAGCCACCCGCGGGTAGAGCTGGCTAAGCAGTTGTCGGTGTGCCTGTTCGTTTTCCACGATGTAGATATCGATCGATTGCCCAGCGGGCGGTACTGCCAGCGTACGTTGCAGTTCCTTCTCGACGGCAGAAAGCTCTTGGAACATCGGGGCAAAGTTGGCAAGCGAGAACGTCGCTCGACACTGAAATGGCCCATACGATCGGTGATCAACCCAGGCCGCAGCCTGGCAGGGCAGGGGAGCGGATGCCCACTGCAATGCAATGGCAGCACCTCCAGCCGCTAGAAATTCTCGTCGTGATAAGCTATGCATCGCTGATACTCCCCAACTTCATGGAGCAGCTCCAAAGGAGAGAAGTTAGGCAACCCGCCTTGCAGGAAGTAGACTCCGCCAACCACGCCGAGACTGTGCATGTCGCCCTGCTGGCACTCGCTGTCCACAGGCGACCAAACCAGGGTTCCGAATGCAAAGCTTCTTGGCAGCCGATTTACCTGCCAATTCGCGAACTCGATCGAAAGCCCGCTGCATCAGGGGCCGCCGCTTCTTTGTGCCATGAGCGTCTGTGGCGACGAAATGCACGAGACCTTCGGTAATCATCCACTCGGCTAGCTGCTGGCAATTCGGACCGAAAGTCCCCATAAGGCTGCCAGCGGTAACCTGCATCAAACAGCCTTCGCCGACCAACTTCGGCACCAACCCCGGCTCGCGGAGGATGCCCCGATTGCGTTCGGGATGCGATAAAATTCCTGTCATCCCCTGTCGCTCCAGCGCAGAGAGAATACCTTCCATCGGAAAGTACAACTCGTGCGGCAACTCCAACAGCACATGCTTCCGCAGGTCGCCAAGCGACAAGACCTCGCCACTAACCAACTGCTCGATCATGCCGTCTTCGATACGAACATCGCCGCCTGGGAGTATTTGCAATGGGATTTGATGTTCGTTCAGCGCTTGCTGCAAGTCAGCGGTACGCCGGCGAATATCATCCCCCCGATTGTGCCCAAAGTTTCCCAGCTGATGAGGGGTAACGAGGATGGTGCTTGTTCCATCTTCGACGGCCATACGAGCCATACCCAGCGACGTTTCTAGGTCGGTAGCCCCATCATCGATCCCTGGCAATAAGTGGCAATGAATGTCTACAAAGCCATCGTGCATGGTACGAATCCCGTCTCGATTTATCGAAAAACGCAGGTGTTTTGGTAGAAAATGCGGCGGGAGTATAGCGGGCACAGACAGATCGTCAAGACAGATGCCCGCAGCCTTCAGACCAAAAATAGGCCACCTGCACCAATGCTAGCTACAGCTCTAGCGGGAAGTCGGTCACCCGTTCGACCCCGTTGGCCGTGACCACATAATTTTCCTCCAAGCGGATGCCTTGCCTGAGATCGTCGTGGTACAAGCCCGGTTCAGCGGTAAAGAAATCGCCTTCCTCAAACTGGTCGTCCCAGTGCGGATTGAGGTGTGGGCCTTCGTGCGGAGCAAGTCCAACCCCGTGCCCCAAATGGTGATTAAATTCCCACGGTTTACAACGATCTAGCAATGCTTGCGCTTCATCGAATGCTTGCCGACAGCTAACGCCAGGGCGGACAGTCGCTTCTACCAGCAACAAAGCTTCACAAATGCGTTCCCATGCTTGCTGTTGTTGCTCTGTCGGGCTGCCATCCACGGCGATCGTTCTTGCATTATCCGAGTAGTAGCCGCGAAAACCAACTCCGAGGTCGAGAATATAAAGCTCTCCAGCTTTTGCCTTGCGATCACGAGGCGGACCTCCCCGCGCGTTGCAGCGGAAATCTTGGCCGAAGTAGGTCAGCGTCTCTCCCAACTCCTGCACCGCAGCCGCTTGCAACTGGCTGTAGAGGTCCAGCTCGTTGATTCCCGGCTGAATGATCTCTCGCGCACGGGCATACATGGCTCGATTCGCATCGTTGGCTCGCCGCAACATGCGTAGCTCGTCGGGGTCTTTACGGCGTCGGAGACGGAAAATAGTAGGCTCGATATTCGTGACAGCGCCACCAAACTCCGCCAAAAGCCTAGGCCCAAGGTTGGACCACTCGCCGCCGACGCGCTCGGGCCTGGCCGACAAGGTGTCGAGCAATCGTTCGTTGCTAACAGCGCGTTGCTCGTCTCGCATCGTCGAATGCCACTTCTCTTCGTACCCAACCACTTCGTCAGCCGCGACGGTCGAAGCTAAATTGCGAGAGGGCAAAACCAACGTGACATGCCCCGATGCGTCGAGCGTCGCTACGGGGGCAAATAACGGGCTAACATAGGCCCCCGTCAGCCATTGGACCGACGCGCCGCGGGTGAGCACCACGAGTTCGATGCCTGCGGCTTCCATCTCTTTCAGCAACCGTTGCTGTCGTCCTCGGCAGGCCTCAACATCAACTTCATAGGGATCGCTTGACATGAATCAACCTCATCTGCGGATTGCATTTTGCTTGGTGTACGGCCTCGAAGGCCCTTGGCTATGCGGGTCAAACTAATAATCGGGTTATCGCGTCGGTCTCATTATCAGACTTTCATCTCAATTCGAGACGAAAATCAAAGGGAAAGCAGGTCCATCGTGCTATCAGCCTGACCGAAGCGATCTTTCGCAAACCATTTAATATCAATGCTTTAAGGCGTTTATTAGTGCCATTTCCCGTCCTTGCTCATCACTTGGCACACAGGTTGCTTCTATTAACTGACGTCGCAACACGCGATGGCACCTCTCAGCAAGAGAGTCACGCCGAACAACTTAAATATTTGATGGAGGTAGTAGGGATGCTCGTTTTAAGCCGTAAGACAGGAGAGCGAATACATATCGGAGAGGATGTATTCGTAGAGGTCCGTCGCGTAGCAGGAAACCGTGTGGCATTGGCGGTCAGTGCGCCAAAAAATGTCCGAATTTTACGAGGCGAACTTTTCGAAGCCATCGAACCGTTTGACGTGCTGGATGAAGTCGAAGTTCCCGAATCGGCTAAAGACACCGTGATCATCAAGCACGATCAAGCAGCGCCAGATCATTCGATACCCAAGCCACATACCTTGTCGCAGACGGAGTCTGAAAATCAAGTCCATGCAAAGTAGAAGTAGAGTCACATCCACAGAGAAGAGGCTTGCGCCGCCCAGCTACGTCGACATATCAACCGTTCCCCCACTTCCCCCCCGTTCTATGTCGACGGAGTCGTCAGGTTACCATTTGCCGGACCAAGTAGTCTAGCGATTGGGCCACCTGCAGGGCGGCGTTTTTTTGCGCTAACAACACTGGATGGTGCAGAAGTATTGTTGATTGGCTTAGTTGGGAACTGTGCTTCAAGGATCCAACTTTCTTACACCGCCGTTCGCTACGGTTGACAAACCCTCGAAATCCAGCACCGATCGGCATATTCGCAGCAGCGAGTTTTGCTAGTAGCTCCTCTCGCAGTTCCGGCATGGTTTCAGCGGGGGTGAATGACCAAGCGAACTTGTAAAACACCGGCTGGGCATCTGCTTGGCAAGAGACCGGGCGTAGCCACTTCGATAGATGCGACACCGCTTGGCAGATCTCGCCTGCACGTTGGCTACGCAACTGGTTGCGTTGAGCTAGTTTCTTAAGCTGTGGGCGCAAGACGGTGGCTTGTAATTCGCTAAGCGGGAATGCCTGGTTACCTCGATCCGCGTAAACTTTCATGCGCTGATGACACTGGGCTTGGTCGGTAAATACGGCACCGCCACGACCGGCAGTCAGAAGCTTGCTACCCCCGAAGCTCAGTACGCTAACATCCCCCCAGCTACCGACGGGGCGACCGGCTAGCTGAGCGCCGGGCTGCTGGCAGGCGTCTTCGATTACCTGCCAACCTCGTTCACGCGCGATGGCAACAATTTTTGGCATATCCGCCAGCCCGCCATGCAAATGTGAGACAATCACCGCCTTGATCTTTTCGCCTCTGAGGTTGGCCAGCTGCTCTGCATCCAAACACCACGTGCTTGGGTGAACATCTACCAACACGGGCCGCGCTCCCAGTGCTTCGATGGCTCGGAAATTACCCGGGAAGTCGTAGCCGGCAAGAATCACCTCGTCGCTTGCCTCAACCCCACAACCTCTGAGTGCAAGCTCGATACCAATCGTCCCCGAGGAGCATAGCGAGACATGCTCAACAGAAAAATGCTGCTGAAGGTCGCCGATCAACCCTTCGCTGTGTGGGCCATGGTACTGGCCCCAGCTTCCATCGCGGTATGCGGCATCAAGGGCCTCGCGTACCTCGTCGTCGGCTACCGGCCATTCAAAGGGGCCGGGAGTATTAAGGGGCCGAACGTCGGTTGGCTTGCTTGCCATGGGTGACTCGTGGATTGTCGATCGAAACGATATACTAGGGGCCGAGCAGACTATAACTTAACCAGTCTCCGGCTCAGTCTCCAGTTCAGACGTTGCGGCTACATTCTACTTGAATGTCGCTTCAATCAATCCTACTGAAATCCAACCGTGGCAGCGATGAAGCAAATACGATTTCTGATGATTGGAGGATTCCTTGGGGCAGGCAAAACGACCGCCATTGCTCGGCTGGCACGTTATTATACCGACCAGGGCCTGCGCGTAGGCTTGGTTACCAACGATCAAGCCTATGGTTTGGTCGATACCCATAACTTGCGGGCACAGGGTTTTAATGTGGGCGAGGTGCCTGGCGCTTGCTTTTGCTGTAAGTTCGACGAGCTTGTTGATACGGCCGCCAAACTTGGTGCCGATCAGCAGCCGGATGTTATTCTAGCCGAACCGGTTGGTAGCTGCACCGACTTGTTGGCTACGGTGATGCAGCCCTTGCAGCATCTGTTTGGCGATCGATACCGGCCAGGCCCCTTGGCGGTACTGTGTAAACCGGAGCATGGGAGGAAGATATTAGGCGGCGGGACGGGCGGTTTCTCGCCGCAGGCTGCTTACATCTTTCTTAAACAACTTGAAGAAGCTCAGGTGATTGTTCTCAATAAAATCGATCGTCTCTCTGCCGCCGAGCAGCATGAAATGTTGCAATTGCTTGACGAACGGTTTCCCGGAAAAAAAATCATCGGCGTCAGTGGGACAACCGGGGATGGGTTTTCAAATTTAGTTGCCGCTTTAGAATCAGACGCTCTGCCGCTCGAACTTCCATTAGAAATTGACTACGACACCTATGCCGAAGGCGAAGCATCTTTGGGGTGGCTGAACTGTGCAGTGTACTTCCATCATGGTGAGATCGCTTGGTCGTTGGATGAGGTAACTCAACTGCTGGTTGTACAGTTCAGTCAGGCGCTACTCGAAGCGAAAATGGAACCTGGGCATATCAAAGTGCTAGCGTCCGCAGACGATTCAACGGCTGTTGCCAACTGGGTTTCATCCGATGCTCCGGTTGAACTCTCGGTGGCAAGCAAGCTTACGGTAAAGTCGGCCAACATGCTGGTGAACGCACGGGCCCACGGGGCCCCGGAGAAGCTGGAACAGCGTGTTCGAGATTCGATCAAGGCGGTTGCAGCGACTCGCGGTCTTGATTGCGACATTACCTCGGTGCAGTACTTTCGCCCGGGCCGCCCCGAGCCGGTCCATCGCTATCAAACCCCTCATGGGTAGCGACTACCGCTAGCACTAGACACTCCTGTGGGAAGCGTCTCCGACGCCGATCGTGCGTATCGCATGGTGACTATCGGCGTCAGAGACGCCTCCCACAGCCCATTGAAACCTGTTCACAGCCCATTAAAACCCACTCATGTTGAAAAAGTGAATCGGTCCGCCAATCAACCTGCCCTAGACGGCTGGCCGACTCTTCGCCTACTCTCCGCGCCCTGAATCTTTCTGCTTTTTGCCTCTCGGACGTTTGTAAGCCTTATGGGCGAGTCCCTCAGATTAGCTTCGAACAAGCAACGCCCTCTTGCGCGCGGGATATCCCCCTTGTTTAGGCATCGCTTCGCGATTCTCACTCTCCTGGTAATTCTGGCTACCGCCGGGTGTGCTAGTTCGTCAAACAAGTGGGTAAAGCTGCGTACGACTCCTCGAAACCCGCTGACTGAAACACTGGGGCTTCTTACCCGACAGGGGCCAAAGCCCACTGAACGTACCATTCAACTGCTACGGCGATATAACTTAGAAGATCAACTCGCGGGCGATCGCAACAAACTTTTAGCCCAGCTAGACGAGATCGACGATCGCAAGCCTGACCGTGAGCATGTCTACGCCCAAGCTGAATTGGCGTACGTCGGAGCAAAGCGAGCTGCCCAAGGGGGCAAATCAGATCGGGCCCTTGAACTCTATGGCTCAGCCGTGTTGCACTCCTACCGGTACTTATTCGACGAAAAATATGCGGTCGCCTCGAATCCTTACGATCCTGAATTCCGGCGTGCTTGCGATCTCTATAACACGGCTCTTGAAAGTATGCTGCGTATCGTTCAGACCAATGGTAATCTTAGGCCTGGAACGGTACACCTGATTAAGACGGCCAATCATGATTGCCAATTAGAAATTCAGTTGAAGAGCAACGATTGGCACGAGGATGATTTCGACCATTTTCAGTTTGTTTCGGATTTCGAAGTCCATGGGTTACGAAACCATTACCACAACTACGGGTTAGGTGTCCCGCTGATCGCAGTCCGTCGTAAGCATGAGAACACCGATCCTACGGAACAGTTTTACCCGGACGAATTGTCGTTTCCGGTCACCGCGTTCTTGCGAGTAACCACCGAATGGAGCCATGGCAATACTCCGAAACAGGCCGTTCTTGAGCTCTACGATCCTCTCGACCAGCCTAATGTGCAGGTTGCCCAAGTAAAGGTTCCGTTAGAAACCGACCTGAGTACCCCGCTCGCTCACACCCTAAGTCAGCCGGCGCTTGACGATACTAGAATTTCGACACTTGGCCTGCTCAACCCAGACAAAGTGGAAAAGCAGCAAGGGCTCTATATGTTCGAGCCGTTTCAGAGTGACAAAATCCCTGTCGTGATGGTTCACGGTCTCTGGTCGAGCCCCGTCACATGGATGGAAATGTTTAACGACCTGCGGAGCGACCCCCTAATACGCGAAAACTACCAGTTTTGGTTTTATCTCTATCCGTCAGGACAGCCATTCTGGTTTAGTGCCGCCCAGATGCGAGAAGACCTGGCGCACATGAAAAAATCGCTGGATCCACAGGACGAGCATCCCGCGCTCGATCAGATGGTATTAGTTGGCCACAGCATGGGTGGGCTTGTTTCGAAACTGCAAACCATCGATAGCGGCAACCAATTTTGGGAAACACTTAGCGAACATCCATTCTCAGAACTCAAGGGCGATAAAGAGGTTCGTGTCGGACTCGCACGCACTTTCTTCTTCGCCCCTAGCCCAGACGTCCGGCGCGTGGTGACCATTGGTACGCCTCACCGTGGTAGCAAAGTTGCTAACGATGCGACACGCTGGCTGGGACGCAAATTGATTAAGATCCCGTCGATGATTTTGAAGGGACGACACGAGCTGGTTGCCAGCAACCCGGGTTACTTCCGCAAGGATGCGCCGTTGGATATCAGCACCAGCATCGACTCACTAGATCCCGAATCGCCGCTGCTGCCGGTGCTGCTAGAAGCTCAACGTGGCCCCTGGGTGAAGTATCACAACATCGTGGGAAAAATACCAGAAAAAGGAATTGCGGGCTGGCTTGTTGGAGGTACCGGCGATGGCGTTGTTTCGCTAGCAAGCGCTCAACTCGACAATGTGCGGTCGCAAATTATTGTGCCCGCCGATCACGTTAGCGTTCATCGACATCCAAAAGCCATTCTCGAAGTTCACCGCATTCTCATGAAACACCTCGAAGAGCTACGCACCTTTCCCTACGAAAGTGGTGTCGAACATGCGTCCTCTCTAGCTACGCCACCTGCTAGTATCACCAGCGAAATCACCATCCCACCTGCGCCCCAACGTACCGCAGAGGTTCCGACGTCGACACTTACTCGGTGACGTCAGAACCCCTCTCAATTCCCGACCCAGAGGGCCGGACTATATAGTCCCACGTCTCGGTGGGGCGGAACGAGCAAACGTTAAGTGCCCTACTGGCTACGTGCGCTAACCATTTCTGCCAGTGGCCCCGACGCTAGTCCACGCAGGGGATTCGATTTAGCCTGCTCGTTATTTTTCTTTACAGGCTGCTTCTCAATAGGCCAACGCGGCGCTGCGACTTGACCGATCTCAAGACCATGTCGTCTTGATTTTTGATCGCTCGGAGATCGCGATTTTTGCGAACTGTGGCTAGCGGCGACGGCCATATCTTCCTGGTCTGACGGCATCTCGTCTGCCAGCTCGAATACTAACTCGCCTCGCAGTACATTGACGTCTGATGGAGCCTCGATACCAAGCCGTACCGCCTTTCCTTTCATACGCAGCACGGTAATCGTGATCTGCTCGCCAATTCGAATTTTCTCGTTCTGCTTCCGTGTAAGAACCAACATGACACACTCCCTTAGTTGGTAAGAAAAGTCTTCGGATTTTAGAAAAGCTATCCGCCAGATGGCTCTGACGTTGACACACAACCACCATACGCACAAGCTATGCCAAAGGTGCGCAAGCAAAGGCAAGAACTGATCAAACGCTTACTGTGAATAGAGTTACAGAAATAGCAGCAGTGCAAGCATGTTCACTAATCGCTGAACATTTGCCAAACATTTGTAACTTTTCCGTTGGTCACCCTGCTGGTGGTGGCTAGTTTTCGCCACCGCGGTGGTCTAGGCGGTCGCGTAATTCCGCTGCCAATTCATATTGCTCGGCTGCGATTGCTTCGGCAAGTTGCTCGGCAAGCGAAGGCTCGACTTCGTAATGCTCAAGAATCGAAGAACGCATCTCGCGTAGCTTTGCGACAAACACGTCGTCGTCATAATGCTCCGAGGCGTTGTGTTTTTCGAATACCTCGGCTAGTTCTTGCAGGCCTTTATCGATGGCGCCGGCTGCTGCTTGGGGATCGGTCTTCTCAAGCTCGGTAAGTGCTGCGGCTTGAATCTTATGGAACATTACGAAGGGCCGATATTGTTCATGCAGAAGTGCCCATTCGGGATCTGGCGTATAAGCAGAACTAAAGTCCATCAGTTTCAGCGTATGCTGCGCATCTTTAACCGCCTCGGGGTACATCTTGAGCGTCAGCCAGCAGATACGACGATGGTAAAATTGATAGAATTCGCGATCGACTTCGTTGCAACGCTCCTCATCCAGTTCAAATGTGTCGCCTTCATCGAATGCAAGCGAGGTTAAATAGTCGTAGTAGGTGTCGAATCCTTCCGGCTTAACACCATCGGGGCGACCTGTACGCTCCAGTTGCAAGATGCCCAGATCGACTCTCACTTGCAAAACATCACGCCCATCTGCCCCCTGAGCCTGACGCACAAGAACTTGGCCCATAGTAAAAGGCCAGTTGACAAGAAGGTGATCAAAGTGCTGCGGGCTATCAGACATAGACGTTCCGGCGCAAATTCTGAGGAGTTGGAGAGCAAAGCTTGGCTCTGCTCCATTATACCCCACTGAACCCTTGCCAGTAAATTGCAGCACCCGATTACCAGAATTCGGGCAACACTTTAGTTAGCCCTCGCCACCTTCGTCCATCAGCATCGTTTCCTGGAGAAGTCGGATTTCTTCTTCGTCGTGACGGTCGATTTGCTCTAAAAGCACGCAAATTTCTTCGCAGACCTCTTCAAACTCTTCGCTTTGATATTCGCTGATCGCTTCTACCTCGGGGAGTAAGACGTGCATCGCATTGCGAATCTCTACATGCTCTTGTTCAAGACGCTCCACTCGTGAAAAAATATTGGGTTTCATTTCAGCAACCAGAACCATGTAGCCATCTTGCTCCTCAAGATCCATCAGACGCTCTAGGTGGCGTTGAAAAGATTGAAACGTAAAACGTACGCTGGAAACTTTGCGAGACAACCCCGACGAGGGTACCTTCCAGCCAAGTGTTACTCGCAGCGCCTGTTTCACGTGATCCAGGATTTGATGTTCCATTCGAGCCACATTGGCTTGCGATTGAGTATCGATTCCTTGCATGTCACTGCCCTCCAAAAAATGTCAACGGGCCAAAACGTCCCGTTGTTGGATCGTATCGCGTTTCCGTGCGATGGCTCATATCGCGAAATCGTCAGAAAGCTCGCGCATGTCGAACCAACGACCCACTCTCACAATGCTACCCGTGCCGAAGCCAGTATTTGCCTCGGCTACACGCCGCCAATTCTCGCGTCCCTAAGCAGGGCTTCGCTGATGCCCTGACCCCAACATTCTCTCATATGCATCGGGAAGAAAAGTTATCCCGAGAATGCACTAGTCGACAAGGCTCCTCATTCTAACCGAAAAACTAGATGTTTGCCCAGGATTTTCTCGGGGGGGAGGGTACCCGAGATACACGTTTTACGCAGAAGGCGTTGACGGCAAACAGCTTATGAGTTTTTTGCGTTTAATAAAAAACAGGAATTGGCGTTAAACCGGGTAGTTTGCGCAGTTCATGCAGGTATTGTTTATTTAGTGGCTATCCCCCTCAGTCGTCGCTTCCTGGCCGGAAACGACGCATTTGCTTCCGCTTCGATTTCAAATGTTTTCCTTGCAATCGTCGTTCGACTGAGCCGCGCGAAGGCCGTGTCTTTACTCTTCTACGTGGTGCGACAAGAACTGCGAGAATTAAATGGCGGAGTTTTTCGTAGCAACCCGACACATTCCGAAGTTGCTCTCGATGCTGGTCGCAGGCTAGTACGATTTCTCCGGCTTGGTTGATGCGAGTAGGAAACCGTTCAAGAAATCGATTTTTCACTCCCATGGGCAAACACTTTGTTTGCGTAACATTCCAACGCAGCACGGCTTTGCTATTTACCTTATTCACATTTTGGCCGCCTGGGCCAGCGCTGCGGGCGTGGGTGAGAACAATCTCTGCGGCAGGGATTGTAATTTCAGAATTGATTACCAAGGGACGAGACATTGGGCAGGCCTATTGCGGACTGACCGGCGATAACAACTGATCAAATGCTTGCTTGGAAGTTGTCAGCAAATGCTCGTAGCCGCTCAGTTCGATCTCTTGCCCGGCAAGTTCGATGTCGAAATCTCCTTGGTAACCAGCTTCCAGCAGGCACTGCATCATTTCAGACAACGGCACAAAGCCTTTGCCCAGCGCACAACGGTCTTGATCGATGCCGTGGGCCGTCCGGCGGTCTCCTAACTGGACAAGGGCCGTGTAAGGCACAATCTCTCGTAAATTGGCGAGAACCGCGCGGTCGTGTCCAAAATGGTAAGCATCGAAAACCAATTTCAAATGAGGGGTTGAGTAACTTTCGACCAGCGTAATCGTCGATTCCAGGTCCGTGAGAAAAGTCCACTCAGTTGCGCAGGCAGGATGCATAGGCTCGATGGCCAACGTCACTTCAGCATCTTCTGCCAATTCCAAGAGAACGTCGATGGCCGTTCGGAGGAGCCGTTCTGCATGACGAAAGGTATGGTTATTTCGCCCCCCGGGGTAAACGACCAGGCAACCAGCATTCATTGCGCCAGCCAGTCGAATCGCATGCGCTGCGTCGTCGATCGCCTCATGCTGACTACGTCCGTCGCTGCCTGTGAAGCCGCCTGCCCAAAGTAGGTTGGTTACTTGCAAGCCACTTTCAGCTAACAGGTCGACGCCTTCCTCCTCGCCGAAGTCGGCCAGTTTCTGACGCCAGACCCCAATCGCTTCGTACCCAGCAGCGACGTATCGCCGCACATCTTCTTCAAGCGACCAGCGATAGGTCGTCACTTCGCTCATCGATAGCTTTGGCATCGCCATAGATTGCTCGCCATCCTTTTAATTCGACAGGTTTCCTTACCATCATTTGCTGCCTCAACATTATATAAGGGCAGCCGGCTGAGTATCGAAAATTCGTATGGCAGTGTAAAGCTGGACATTTGAGAATTCCTATTCAGTGTCTTCGGTGCCCGAAATGCTACCACCACTAGAAAAGGATGCTATCAACCCGCCGTTACGAGTGCTTTGTCAGCGATAAGAATTGGGGTTGAGCGAATTAGCCGTTTTGGCGTTAGCCAGATTTTTCCTGACCTCCGACCTCTGATCCCTGACCACTTTTCTCACCCGAGGCTAGCGCCTACGGCTCAGCTAGCTATTTCAAAACACGTTCTAAAGCCCAAAATAGCCTTAACGCCGAAAACTATTGCCCAATAGGGTTCCCCTGTCTATGGTAGGGGGTGGGGAGCGGCTCCCGTCTTCTCTGGGGGATTTCGGTAGTTCCCACTTGCTAAGGGCACCTTTCCGAAGGAGAAAGGACGGGAGAAAGAACCCATGTCTATTCGACTGCTAGTTGCCGATGATCATGCTGTCGTGAGGGCAGGACTGCGCAGCATGGTTGATACGACCGAGATTGAGATCGTAGCCGAAGCCGCTGACGGTACTCAGGCTTTACAGCTTGCCATCCAGCATCCCCTCGACCTTGTGCTGCTTGACGTTCGCATGCCTGGGAGTGATGGCATCGCTTGCTTAGCTCGTATTCGTGCCGAGCTTCCTCGCCTGCCGGTGCTGATGTTTAGCGCCTACGACAATCCCACCTACATTGCCCGCGCCGTGGCATTGGGAGCGGCCGGTTACTTGGTGAAAACCGCCTCGCGAGACGAACTACTGGCAGCCATTCGCCGCTCGGCAGCAGGCGAGTCGATCTGGACACGCGAAGAGTTGCGCCGCGTGACCGGTGCACTTTCGACACCGCGGGTTGCCGTTGACCTTGAGGTTCCGCTAACCAAGCGCGAAAGCGAGGTTCTCAAGCAGCTTGCTCAGGGGCTTAGCAACAAGGAGATCGCCCAAGCGCTCTCGATCAGCTACGAGACCGTCAAAGAGCACGTTCAACACATCCTGCGCAAGGTGGGTGTCTCTGATCGTACCCAAGCCGCGGTCTGGGCTGTCCGAAAAGGGTTAGTGTAAGAACGTGTTTTAGAATTCCCTTGCCTCGTAAATTGGAAAATCGGTTGAACATGAGAGGAGCTAGGATCTGGGGACTAGGGAGTGAAACGACCCATTTCCCTAGTCCCCAGCCCCTGGCCCCTAATCCCTTTTTTCAATTTCAAAACACGTTCTGAGACGTTCGCCGGCCTTGTCTCTTGCCCTGAGGGCAGCGTCCACGATAATGGCCGCATGACCGACTTCGAAATCCCCGACCTGCCTGCACACTTTCGCCAACTGCTGGTTGAATGCAGAGAGCTATACGTCAGTAGCGGCAAGCTCGTTGTTGACGAGCACCCAGGCTCACTTCCTCAGACAGGCAAACACTTTGTCGAACTGATGGACGACCTGCACCGCGCTCTGCTGGTAAAAGTTTTCGTTACGATTTGCGAATCGGATCGGCGTTGGAGTACCAACGAACAGTTCTTAGCCCAAACGCTCGTCTTGCATCTGTGGGATCAGAAGATAACTGGCGAGGCTCTGAAAACAACTCTCCTGCAGATGTCGAAGAAGGCGGTGTCGTTGAAGTGGTATGCCCTGGTGCGACCTTTTGATCAAATTGGCCCGCTGCGAGAATTCGTCGGCAACCTTGAAACTCTAGTAATGCGACTTGCAAACATTATTGCTCGCGCCGATGGGCCAATCCGAGCTAGCGAAAAATCTCGCGTGAAAATGATTCAAGGCGAGTTGTATCTACACTTGCGAAAGATCCCGATCGACGACCCGCACGAGCACGCCACCGCCGAGATTACGTGTCGCAAGACGATCGAGTCGTTGGCCAAAGACGCAGACAAATTGCCTCATGCGTATCCCGGATCGATCGCAACTCAAACCCAACAAGCGTCTACCGAAGCCCAGCAGTCGCAAGATTTGCAAGAGGATACCGAGAATCAACCTGCGGTCTCACCCCAAGATCGATTGGCCGAGGCCCTTGCCGAATTGAATGGTCTGACAGGCCTCAGCAATATCAAACAGGAAGTTCGTACACTCGCAAATTTTTTGAAAATCCAGGGCGAGCGTGTCAAGGCAGGCCTGCCATCCACCGACCTCAGTCTGCACATGATTTTCGCCGGCAACCCTGGGACGGGTAAGACAACCGTTGCGCGGATCGTGGCAAAGATTTTTAGCGCCATGGGCGTTCTCAAGTCTGGCCACGTTATTGAAACCGACCGATCGGGCCTTGTCGCCGAATACGCGGGACAAACGGGCCCCAAGACGAACCAAAAAATTGACGAGGCCCTAGATGGCGTGCTTTTCATCGACGAAGCCTACACGCTTATTGCTGCGGAAGGGGACGACCCCTATGGACACGAGGCCGTTCAAACGCTGCTAAAACGCATGGAAGACGATCGTCAACGATTAGTGGTCGTCTTGGCGGGCTACCCGGACGAAATGAAGACGCTCTTGCGTTCAAACCCTGGGCTAACTTCGCGATTCAGCCGCAATCTACAGTTCAACGACTACACGCCGCTGGAGCTGGCACAGATATTTGGCCTGATGTGTACAAAAAATCATTACCAGCTTCGGCCACCTACGCGAGCAAAAATTATCGTTGGACTGAACTACTTACACCAACACCGTGATCGTTACTTTGGTAATGGTCGCGCGATACGCAATCTTTTTGAGCACTCCATTCGCCGTATGGCCAACCGGATTGCCGAGATTGCCGATCTCTCGGTCGAACAACTGGTTTTGCTTACCCCAGAGGATATCGAGTTTACGGATGTGCCCGAGGAGGTTTTTGCAAACCTAGCAAGCAACGAGACACTACGGTTTCGTATCTGCTGTCCGAGTTGCACGCATGGCAAAGATGCCCCACAACGCTTTCTGGGGCAACAGGTTCGCTGTCCGAAATGCGAACACAGCTTCAGCGCCGATTGGGCTGAGCTTGCCTCATGCAAAAGCAAACTCTATTGAGGTATGCAGCGACGTCGTCGCGAAGAAGAGGAAGAACGGTCGATCTTTGCCGTGCTGTGCAGCGAAGCGCAACGCACCATTCACGCCTCGGGTGGTTCATACTTCACCCTACCTGTTCCGGCGTTTCCGACCAGGATGGTCGGGCTATAGGCACCTGCGATTTAGTCATCGTGACTTTCCGACGAGCGTCCGTAGGTAGGCGTTGAGGTCGGACAGGTCGTTGGACTTTAGGTCGTTGAGTAAACCCGCAGGCATTAGCGAGGTGTTTAGGTGGCGTTGGGTAGTGATTTCGTTGGCGTTGATGCGGAGGGTTTGGTTGGTGCTGGTGCGGAAGACGAGGCCGTCGACCGAGCTGTAGATGACTCGGCCCGTGTGTAGGAGGCCATCGTCGGTGGCGATTAGCGTGGTTTGATAGCGGGGCGAGACGTCGCGGTTGGGGTTGGCGATGGCGGTGAAAAGGTCGCGCCGCGAGAACCGGGCGGCAACACCGGCCAAGTCGGGGCCGAGTGAGTTGCGGCTGCTGTGGCATTGGGCACAGGAGCGGCGGTGAAATAAGATTTCGCCACGGGCGGCGTTGCCGTTGTCCCAGTCGACTGTGGCGAGAAGTTTTTCTAGTTGCTCGGCATCCTGCTGGGTGCTGCCCGTTTGTTGGGCCCATTCGGTTGGGTATTCGCGTTCGGCCCAGGTCGACCATGCCGAGATCATCAGCGTTTGGCGGTCGCTTGGGGGCCGGCCCATCTTGTAGCCGAAGGATTGTTCTGTGTTTGCACGTAGCAAGCGTACGACCGAGTCTTGGATAGTCCGCTCTTCGAGGGTGAGGCTTAGACGTCGGAGAGTGCGGATTAGTGTGACTTGTTCTGCCGGATTGTTGCTTGGCGTTAGCGACTCGAGTGCCCGGGCCATCTGGCTGAGTATGCCAACGTCGTTGTTCTCTAGGCCTTCGACAAACAGCGGGCGATCTTGCGGTTCGGGCGAGGCGGCAAGGATGGCGAGGATGGAAGTGCGTACCGAAAAATCGTCGACTTGGGCGCGGAGCAGCGATTTTACTTCTTTTCGTTTCGAGCGGCCGAGTAGCTGAACGACGTCGCTAGCCCAACGGTAATCAGAGTTGGCGCGAATATGGTCGATGAATTTTCCGACAGCTTGCTCTAGTTGATCGCCTTCGAGCGATTGCACTAGTGGCGTGTGGCCTGGCTCGCCTAGTTGCGGCTGTTGCAAGATGGCGGTCGGGAGCAGCGGGTCAAGCCGGACTTGGGCGGCGACCATTTCAGAAATGCGGTCGTCCCAGTTGGTGTCGCGAGGGAGCCCCGCGGCTTCGATTTTTGTTTCGAGCGAGACGAGGGCGTTGGCGATGTGCGTACGCTGCTCAGCTGTGCGCTCGACCGGTAGGCGGGCGACGATGATTAAATGGTGAATGTCTTCGACGGGGTCTGAAGTATCGGTGATTTGGCTGAGGACGCTTGCAAAGAGCTTTGGGTTGTCTGGGGCGAGCATTGCAATGAGACGGCTGAGTTCGTGGTTTAGGGGTTCCTCGTCGGCGGGGTAAATGTCGGCAAGTACGTCGCTTAATGTGGCGATAAGTCGGTTGTTTTCCCTTGGAGCTATTTGGCAGGTGTAGCCTTCAAACACGGGGGAATTAGCAACAACACGTATTCCGGGACCAATGTCGCCGAGGGCGATTTGTGCTGCCCGAACGCCGTCGCGTCTGAGCGGGGCAGGGTGATCTCTTCCGAGTACCTTTAAGGCCTCGAATAATCCGCCTGATGAAAAATTTCTACTTCGGAACGAAACTCTCAGGATGCGGGTACGCTCGGTGCTATTCTCCGGAGTTTGGATCGGCTTTCTTGAAGAAGCAATGACCCGAGCTAAGGTCTGCTGAATAAATGGGTCGGTATGTTCAAGGAGCTTTGAAAGTGCTTCGGTTTGCAAGGCGATGACGAGGTAGGGTTGGCCGACGAGGGTTTCTAATGCTTGACGTACAGTGAATGGTTCTTTGTCGCGAAGAAAGTGGTCGAGCAACGGTTGGGTGTGGGGCTTAACTGGTGATCGACCGAGCGACCAAGCGACGCGGGCGCGCAATTCGGCGGATTTGGATGTGGAAAGCTGCTGGGCCGTTTTAGTGTCGAGACCGGTGAACTTTTCGGTAAGGATTTCGACGGCGCGGATTCGTTCGGGAATCGAACGGCGGGGGTCGACCGCAGCACTGAAAAGTGCTTTTTCTCCAACTCGATGGGCAATCGGCTCCCATTGGTGCCGCGACCAACTGCTGAGTGGTTGGGGGGCAATCAGGCATCTTGTCAGTTCGTCGGGTCTGCCGGTGTTTACTTCGGCGGACTTCCAACGGATGCGGTAGACTCCGCCCCGGGTGCCGCGGCCCCCTACGCTTATGTAGAGCGATCCATCGGGGGCGACTGCTGCATCGGTGGGGGCGAATCCATGTTGGCCGACGGCGGTGACAAATTTTTCGGGTTGGCTTTGCCAGATGCTGCCATTGCTGCTGAGCGGTAGAGTCATCACTCGTCCGTAAGTCCAATCGAGGACAAACAGGGCGTTGCGATATTTTTCTGGGAACTGCGTGTGACGATAACAGACAACGCCGGTGGGCGAGCCGCGACCGAAGGAGGCCACCACGGGCGGCATGTCGAAGAAATAGTCGGGGCGTTTCCAGTGGCGGCTGAACCAACCGGCGTGCGAGCCGGGCAGCACGTGGAACACTCGGGTGGGGCGATACCAGGGGAGCGAGATGTCGCGTTCGCCATCGCTGTCGTAAGTAAAAATGTCGCCAAGCGAGTGAAAGTCGAAGTCGTAGGCGTTGCGAAAGCCGTGGGCGATGATTTCGCTCTTGGCAAAGTTGGGAGCTAATCGCAGAAGGGTTCCTGCTAAGGGTTTTTTGACAGGCGAGCTGATGAGGGTGGCATACTTACTGGTGATGTCGGCCATGTTGCCGGCCATGAGATACCACCACCCGTCCGGCCCCTGACGAATGGCATGAAGGTGATGTTCGCCGCCCGCTTTGGCTTCGAGCAACACTTCGGCTGGGCCATCGGCCCGGTCGTCGCCGTTGTGGTCGACATAGAGTAGCAGGCCTTGGTCGCCAGTGCAGAGAAGATCTCGTCCGGCGAATGCCATGCCTTGAGCGCCCGACTGGGGGCCATCGGCGAATTGCTTGGCCGTATCGGCAACACCGTCGTTGTCCGAGTCGATTAAGATGCGAACGTAACCACGGCCAGAAACGACCACACGCCCAAAGGAATCGAAGGTCATACTATAGATGTCGCTAGCGAGATCGTCGTCAGCGAAGAGAGTGACCTCGAAACCCGGCGGAACTTGCAGTCCGAGTTTTTCGTTGGCAGCGGCGCTAGACGCTGTTAGCAAGGCGAGCAAGACTTTCGCCAAACTTAAAAAATGCTTGCGGTTTGGAGAAACGGAGGGGGGCATGGCGAGCTTCACCTGGCCGTGGCAATGGTTATACGACGTTCAATAAAATCGTGGTCGAATTTTCTCGTGTGGCGATTCATTCACTCTGCTATCGATTGTAGCAGGTTTTGCTAGCAGTTCGCATTTCTTGGTTGCTCCCTGGAGAATTGCAAAGTCACAGATTCCGTTGTAGCCACAGGGGATATCTTTGGGCTGTCTTATCAAAAGCTCCAATCACTCCGACCTCCGGGATCGGTGGAAAATGAAATATAGTAACAACCCCGTGGTTAATGTTGCTACAAAACCGATTAACTGCTGTGGTCGACTGATCGCCGAAAGCACGGCCAGTGCAATCGTTGTCGAGACGTAAACCAATGCAATGCTGGAGAACATCAAATGCCGCAGGCTGGATTCTCTTTTCTTTCGTGTCCAAAAAATGCAGGCAACCGTTACGGCGGCACTGACGGACAAAGTGAACCCCAGGTAGTCGAGCAGCGATCTCAGGGTGGTGGCGCCTACGACGATCGAAGCGAGTAAGACTTGGAACCAAATTGCATTGACTGGAATCTCTGTCTGACCCCGCATCGTCGTATTAAAGAACTTTGGAAACACACCGTCGTTTGCCATCTTTGCATAAACGCGTGGGCCAGCAATCACCATCGACGAAACCGAACTGAGCAGGGCGATACTGACGATGACACGGACCAACATGGCGAGCGTATTCCCGCCGATCGCTTGAGAAGCAATACCGGCAATAGCCAGTTTGCCTTGAATGAGTTCCGGGGCAGGACCAAATAGAAAAATGTAGTTGAGTGCGAGATAAAATAATGTCACCAGCAGTGTCCCTAACAACAATGCGCGAGGGACATTCTTCTTTGCCTCGACCACTTCCCCCGTCACATAAATGGCTGCATTAAAGCCGCTGAAGCTAAGAGAAATCCAAACCAGGGTTGAAGCAATCGCGTAGATCGAAAAGTCAGCCTGGCTCGACTCAATTTCCATACCCTCCCAACGATCAGGAAACACCGAGAAAGCGAAAACGATAAATGCCACAAGCAGGATTAGTTTCAACGTGACAACAAGATTTTGAGCGACAAGACCGGAGCGTAGATAGATGGAATGCAGCAGTCCAAAAATAACAATCGACAGAATGCTTATGATACCCTGCACGTACCAATCGGGGCGAATCGACTCGGGCAGTGCATATGCCTCAAACGCAGTGGCCGCAAACGCAATTGCTCCGGTAAAACCCGCCAGCAAAGAAACCCAGCCAGCAACGAAGCCAACCGAGGGGTGGAGCATGCGGCTCAAGAAAAGATACTCACCGCCTGACTCCGTGATCCTCTGAGCGAGTTGACCGTAGCTAATGGCTCCACAAATCGCCACCAATCCACCCAAACCCCAAGCTAACAATACATACTGCCGACTTCCCAGGTCACCCAACGAAAAACCACTGGTCGTAAAAACTCCAGCGCCAATCATGTTTGCAACAACAAGGCAAGTGGCCGAAAAGAGGCCGAAGGGGCGGCGGGGTGAATTTGATTCGTTCAATTTTTGCGAAATTTCAAGAAGTAGTTTTCCTGGAGGCCCTCAACCTTTTTCTCTTCGTCCAAGACAAATCCGGCCTCTTGTATCTCAGCTCGAAACACGTCTTTGCCTGCACGAACGTGCCCCATCAGCCAATCACGGGTTTTGCCTGGGATACGCTCAAAGTCAATCACGATGAGGTGCCCATCTTTTTTCAGTGCCCGATAGACTGACATCATTGTCGGCAACGGGTATTCAAAATGATGATAGGTATCGCAGACGAAAGCAACATCGATCGAGTTCGGTGGAAGATTAACTGAGTTTTCGGCACATAAAACGTTGGTAATATTCAATATCTTGTTTTTTTGTGACTCCTTGTGGATGTGATCGAGGAATCGTGGTGAGATGTCGACCGCGTAAACCAAACCTTCAATACCAACTTCAGCAGAGAACATACGGGTAAACAACCCGGTACCCGCCCCAATGTCAGCAACGATATTTCCTTTTTGAATGCCGCAGGCTGCCACGATATTGTTACGAGAAACAAAGACGTCACGGCTTTCGATTTCAAATAGCTTGATATATTTATCGACATCGAGGTCCGGGGAGACAAAGGCTTTGTTAATGCCCGGCTTGACACTCATTCTGTCGCCGGCGGCCTGCATCTCCTTTTGCATGCGATGGATGTAATCGAGTGCTTTCTCTTTGATGAATGGCGTCCGAAGGCCTATTTGTTGGGCCTCTTGTATCGCAGTCTCCAGGTCGGCGCCTTCGTCCAGCACGCGAAAAGGCAGCCAGACCCCGCCGGCCCGATTTGCCGAGCCACAGTGCAGTAGCGTTTTTTGGGATTTGTCCTTGAGTAGATTTCGGACTTTTGTGAAGACTTCGTCCGTAAGTGCTTCAGGAGATCGAAAGGGCACCTCAAGAAATTCAATGTTTGCATCTTGGACTTCTTTTTTTTCGTCCCAGTCAACTTCTCCCTCAGTACGCAAAGTAATAATCCGCGTTATCCCCTCTTTGCTAATCTGAGGGAGGTCTTCTGCCGAGAATTGCCCGCCAAAAAATAAGTTGCCCAATTTGTGGGCGTTGACCGTGGAGCCGAGTGTGGCATCCTCGATCGTGTTCGCGACCTCTTTTGTGCTAGCTTCCTCTCGCCCGAAAATAGTCGGAGATTGGATCAAAAGAAGCGACGCAAGGAGTAAACCAAAGAGGAGGTTGAATTTCATTTTTCTACTCTTCTGTAATCATAGCGATAAATAATTTGGACTGAAGCTCAACTTTCGCACTTTCGGATGGGCGAGAAAGCCCGCGAAACACGAACTAAGGCTAGCATGATTTTCCTTCGGTCGTCCCTGCGATCAATACTACCCTTCTTCGACTCAATACACGAGCGCCAAAGACAGTATTGATCAAATTGGCCGCGTCGTTGCGCCCAACTTCGATACAGTCCCAGATCAACATCACAATGGCAACGATTGCCGCCAAAACGAAAAATCAGGCATGGGTTGTAGTTCCTAGGCCCCGAGATGTGGGGGTTGCGCAGTGCCCGATTGTTCCGCAGAAAACATAGGGATGCAAATTCCTTACCCCTTTGATTGTCTACACTACGGGTTTTGCGACCAGGAGCTGCGTCGCAAAGATGGCGTGACACAAAAAACTTTACCGGCCCTCAGTTGGCGTATAGTCCTTGTTTGTAACAACTTATACGCCTCCTAATTAAAAACTGCTCGTCGCTAGCAGGCAGTTACTGCTTATTTTCAGCAGGTTCCAGACTTGCTAGCTGCACCGTTATTAATGCGAATGCGTATTAGGCTCTGCCGGGATGAGCGAGGAGTGTCAGGAAAATTTCCAATTTACTTGCATAGCCAGCACCCACCTCTTGCAGTAGGGCTTTTGTATTCGCAGGTGCCCATCTTTAGTGGGCGTTCTACTCTTGTGCTTTGTGGCGTTTTTTGAGAATAACTTGCTTGTAGTGTTGCTCCACGATTCTCCTCATGAAAGGCTTGTGCTAAATGAAAAACCCCTTGTCCTCGGCTATGACACCAAAGACGGCGGCATCAAAGGCTTCCGTACGAAGGCGATACCAGCTTTCGTTCTTCTTCGGAATTTGCATGGTGCTATTGGGTTCCAACGGCACCATCGCATCTGCAACAACTTGGACTTTTGACTCCGGCACCGAGGGATGGACAGTTGTTGCTGATCCATTTCGAGGGCATGTTGCCACACCTGCGTCTCAACCGGCCACGTTTGATGCGACTATCGGACTGCCATCGGGTAGCTTACAAGTTGGCGACGTCTACTTTGCTACCAGTATTGCGGCTCCAGCTTCTGCTCTTGGGGATCGTTCGGACCTCTATGGAACAGAGTTGAGTTATGATATTTTCGTGCGAGCTTCTGACTTTGTAGACTACCCTGCCGCAACTTTGAACGGCGGTACCATGTCACTTTATTATGATTTGGCTTCACCTTCAGTCGGTGTCTGGGAGTCTGTACAGATTCCGTTGAGCGAGGCAGGTTGGAAAGTAGGAGTCACAGATACAGCGGCTACGCAGGCCGAGTTTCAATCGGTACTTTCAGCACTTAGTGGTATCTACATACTCACTGAATGGGTTACGGGGGCTAGCGACAACACCAATATTGACAACATTCATATTGATGCAATCCCCGAACCATCCACCCTCTGCCTGATGTTTGTTGCCCTGGCTGTGCCCTTAACAGTTCGGCGCAAACGTGGACTTTCCTGCGACTGAAACTTTGGCTGAAGCACGAGAGTGTAGTCCATCCATAGCAAGGTGCGTGGTCGTCGCCAAATTTGGTGCGTTACAAGGGGGTAGTGCGTTAATGCCAGTTCAACCCTGATGCCGCGAAACGAACGCACCGTTTTTAGCGATCACGCACACTACACTTTTCACTTTAAGTTATTTACCAGAGTTCTTTCGATGCGATCTTTGCTCCCTCTGCTAGGTTTGTGAACTTGGCCCAGACGATGCTGGGGTGGATTTCCTGCTCGGTGGCGGCGAAGGATGCGAAGCCGCAATCGCTGCCGCCTATTACGTTTTCTCGGCCAACCGCATTTGCAAAACGCACGAGACGCTGGGCGACGAGTTCGGGGTGTTCGACCAACGGGGTCGAATGCGAAATGACTCCGGGGATAATGAGTTTTCCGTCGGGAACTTTGACGTCTTCCCAGAGTTTCCATTCGTGATCGTGTCGTGGATTGCCGGCTTCAAACAGATAGGCGCCTGCATCGACCTTGAGCATGATGTCGACGATGTCGGCTAGGTTCATTTCGTGGACGCGCGGGCCGATATTGATTCCGTAACAGGTGTGGAACCGCACCCGATCGGTTGGCAAACCTTTGAGTGCATGGTTTAACGCCTCAACTCGCAGCTCGGCCCACTTGCGGCAATCTTCGATCGACAGGTCGGGCCGAGAAATGTAATAGGTGAGCAGCCGCGGGTCGTCGATTTGCAGAATCAGCCCGGAATCGACGATTGCTTTGTACTCGTGGTGCATCGCGTCGGCGATGCCGTAGAGATACGCCTCTGCCGAATCGTAATACTCGTTGGCTTGTTGCCCCTCGACGTCGGACGGCGAGACAGCCGTCATAAAAGCTTCTTCGACGCCGTGTTTTTCGGCTGCTGCTTTGACGTTGGTAATTTCTCGCTGCAGAATTTCGTGGCCTCGGTATTCAATCGGTGCGGTGCAGGATAGTTTTACTGCTTCAGCAACTAATCCTTCGCGTGCTTTGCGATGGGCCTCGTAGAATTCGGGGAACGCAATTGTCTCGCGCGAATCGACCCAGAGATCTTCGCCGGCGTTTTCACATGGTGTGAAACCGGTGAGACGCTCTGCAATATACGTGAGGAAGCTGGACTTCCCCTGCTCGCCATCGCACACGATGTCGATGCCGGCTTCGACCTGTCCGGCAACAATGTCGTCGACAGCTTGCCGAGTCGAGGAGTCGAATTCGGCCTTGTCGAAGTTTTCGCCGCGTTCTTTGGCGAAGAGAAGTTTAAGCTGGCCTTCGGGACGGGCAAGGCTGCCGACATGTGTTGTGAGAATGCGATCGGTACTTCGTTTCATGATTTGGTTCCTCTCCTATTATGCTTTGTTGTTTCGTATGAAATGGACGATCGTGCCTAGGGCTAGAAATCCAGCAACAAGGCCGATTGCCAGGTGTCGCACAAATATCGTTGTGCCTGGAATTTGGGTGATGTCGTTTAGGATGGATACGGCGGCGCCGATCACCGCAAGCGTGATGGCGATGCCCATCAGGATGTTCCAGACGATGCGGGATAAGCCCGTGGGCATTTCCTCGCCGAGGAGCCGGCGGCTGTTCATGAGATAGAAAAACGCGATGTAAGCGATGGGCAACAGCACCATGCCAAAGCGGCTGGTTGGCACGGCAAGATAAAAATTTGCTTTTCCAGACCAGAGCAACAATGCGCCCAAAGCCCCCGAGAGACCTGGGAGCAAGCAGCCGAAGCGGTAGAGCCAACCCGTGGAAGGTCGACCTGCCATTTCGCAAACGGCAAAACCGTTTATCAGCATTAAGATGACAATGCTGGAAATTGCCATGCCGACCACACCGATGCCGAACACCGTTTGCGCCATCCCTTTGCCGGCGAACTGTTCGAGCGAATTGGCCAACGCAAAGGCGTCGCGTTTGATTAGCGTGGCTGCCAGAATACGATCAGGCTCGGGCACATTAGCGAACGAGGTCTTGCTGTTACTCGCTTTGAGCATGTCGTTGAGGTTGTTCTCGTAGGCCTCGACAAGCTTGGCGGGTATCTCCACTTTGGCATCGGAAGCCGTCTGATGGTACTCGATTAGCCCGGGTTCTGGTCTGCCGTGGAACTGCGAGGCGGCTGCAATCACCACGCAACTGGTTGCGAGTAGGAAGGGGATAAACAGACCGGTGGAAAGGTCGAATTTCAACAGGCCGCAGAATTCTTTGTCCCAGCCTCGCTTCAACATAGAGTAAGGCAGTAGGAAGGTCATGTTGATACCCACGGCAGTTGCCGCAGCAGTGACCATGCGATCTCTTTGCGCTGAGACAATTGTATCGTGCCAATATGACGGCGCTGAGGATTGGTCTACGAGCGTGCTCAACGACTGGGCAGGCTCGAAGATGAGGCTAGGGTTGGGGATGAATCCCATAAAAATTTGATTCCAAGGCAGCCCTTCAGCACTTGTCGACATCATGAAGACCACCATGAAAAAACTGGCCACAACTAGTCCAACCATCAGTTTCAAGAGAATGTCGAACGCCCGGTAGCCTTTCCCGCCTTTGTCGTATTGCATGACGATTGCTGCGGAGACGGCCAACAGCAGCAACGTGGCCACGTAGTCGCCGCCGTCGAACGTGAGGATCCCAAGGTTCTGGCGTAGGGCTGCCGTGCCTAGGGAAAACTGAGGCATGGCCCAGACGAGATTGGCTAAAAAAGTCGCAACGATCCATCCCCAACCAAGCACGGGGCTGACATGGGAATTTAACGCATGAAAAGGTCTTTCGCCCGAGACCAGCGTTACATGAGCGATGGCGCTGAGCATGACGATACCGAAGATCATCATCAGTGGTTGCAGCCACATCATCTCGTAGCCGCCAATGATGCCGAGATAGAGGCTCCCGGCGAGCGATCCGCCGCCCAGTGTAATCGCACTCTGCAGCCATCCAGGACCGGAGAGTTTGAGGTACTCTCGCAAAGTCGCGCCAGGTCCGGCTTTCTTTGCCTTGAGAATCCGCTCTCGCTGAGGCTGGGAGTTTTGTGAGGGCATACTATCGATGGTTGATTAAGACGCTACGACATTAGAAAAGGCGATTTCTTCTTATCGTTCTGCAAAGAGAGTTCTGAAAATGTGAACTGAGACGCAAGCAATCAGAGAAATGGCTCCTTTCGGATTGCTCTACAAGCACGCGGCCTATCCTTACCGAGCAAGCGGCAAACATTAAACTACCCAGCATGACGTGCATCGACCACGTTCTTTCCATCTTCGAGAAATGGTACGCCTAGATGCATTAGCTCTTTTGTGCCTGGCTTATAGATCGGTTCCGGAGAGTATTGCGTGACGTAAGCCCGTCGCATCCGGTCCGTCGAGTTAGCTCCACTACGATGAAAAGTCAACGAACTAAAAACTACTAAGCTGCCCGCCGGCACGATAGCCGGAATGCCAGGCTCTTTTCCAAAGTAGCCAACTTTGTCGCCCAATTCTGGGTCGGGAAGATGCTCGACAAGAGAACGGATTCCTATTGTTGAATAGGGCAAAACGTAAGCAGTCCCATTCTCGATCATCATGTCGTCGACCGCAGCCCAGACAGTCACGTAGGGAGTGTGTGGAAAACCAAGGTATCCACTGTCCTGGTGCCACGAAAACTTGATTCCCTTTTCGGCGGCCTTAGCCACATACTGGTCGTAAAAGAGAAACGCATTAGGGCCAATCGTTGCCGCACAGACCTCAGCCATCAACGGGCTGAAAACATATTCAGGCAAACGAGGTGGCTTGTCGAACTGCTTTGCAATGTGGTAACGCTTGCCTCGATGGCTGATATGAATACGATCTGTTCCCTGACTATCCATTTCTTGGTGCATCAAATCAATTAGGTGATCGCAGGAATCACGCAGGATTTGAAGATGGTCTGCTGGGATGACATCCTCGACGATGAAAAAACCTTCTCGTAGATACTGTGTCCGATGCGTTTCAGTGATCAGAGACTGGTCAGCCTTTGTTGTAGCCATGAGAAAATGTATCCTAAACCGAATGTTGAAATCAGTGTGTACTGTTTGGGTGTTCTGACTTTTCAGCGAATGAACAGGATTTTGAAACTGCTGCTATACTGTCTCGTATCCGGCCCGCTGCGGACGACTGAGCCAACCATCAGCTTCGCTGTCACCGATAAACTGTTCCTTGATCGGATCCCACTTTAGTGGCCTTCCAGCGTGCATCGAAATGTTGCCCAGGTGGCACGTGCTGACGCTGCGGTGCTGGCTTTCGATGTCGGAGATTGGCTTGCGTCTTGATTGTACGCAATCGAAAAAGTTGCCCATGTGATTGACGATGGAGTCCAGCTTGCCAGCACGCTCGGGGCGTTCGAGGTTGTCGAAATCATACGCCTGCCAATTTTTCCGCTCTAAGGGCCGATTTTTCAGGTCTTCCACCGGTTTGCCTTGTAGTGATCCACGATTGACAAAGATACGCCCCTCGTCGCCGCTAAACATAATGCCGTTGCGGCCGGTGTCGCTCACCGTCATGGTGACGCCGTTGGCGTACTGGTAAGTCACGTTGAAATCGATCGCAACGTTGTAGCCGTCAGCCACGTCGGGGAATTTTGCCTTGCCGTGGATTTCGACAGGCAAGCTGTTGATAGCCCATTGCGCGATGTCCATGTGATGGGCACCCCAGTCGGTCATTTGACCGCCCGAGTATTCGTACCACCAGCGGAAGGTGTAGTGCGAGCGTTCCTGAATGTAAGGCACGTCGGGCGTCTGGCCTTGCCACAAATCCCAGTTGAGATTGGCGGGAACTTTTCGCTTCTCAAACGGTCCGCCTACTTTGTTCTTACCCAGTACCACCTCCACCTTCTGCAACTTACCAATACGACCCTGCCGAACCATTTCTACCGCCTGGCGAAAACGATGATCGGAGCGTTGCCAAGAACCAACTTGGACCACCCGGCCTGTTTCTTCAACAACGCGTCGCAATGTTTTGCCTTCGTCGATCGTCAATGTCAGCGGTTTTTCACAGTAAACATCTTTGCCTGCCCGACAAGCGTCGATAACCATCTTTGTGTGCCAGTGGTCGGGTGCCCCGATGGTGACGAGATCGACATCTTTGCGTGCGAGCAAGTCTCGGTAATCTTCAAATGCGCGTGGTGTGCTGCCAAAACTGGCCTTGGCTTGATCTCGAATATTTTTGTCGACATCGCAGACGGCTACAATTTTTCCATACATGGCCGACTTGTGGGCGATAACGCTGCCTTGATACCGCAGACCGATGGAGCCAATGCCGAGCTTTTCGTTCGCGTTTTTCGGCTGTTTGTCTTTCGCTAACGAATCCGTAGGCGAAGCTAGTCCGACCGCAAGCCCCCCCACAACCGAGGAGGCCAAAGCTGCTCTGCGCGTAATCTTCGTTGTCGTCTTCATATGGATCAGCTCCTCAGATATTCGATAGTCCATGCTGAGTTTATGCTGGTACACAGCTTTTGTCATTCCGCATTAGAGTATTTTTGTTACACTATATTGTCAGGCTAAAACAGCGGGCTTTTTGAGCATTTTGATCCGGACAAAGCACTAACCATGCGTAGAGTTGCACTGCTGATTGAAACATCGCGTTCCTACGGACGCGAACTCCTTCGCGGAATCAAGCGTTATTCGGTGGAACGCGGTCCGTGGTCTTTGTTCGTCGAGGTGCGCGATCTCGAATCGAAACCGCCCTCGTGGCTGAAAAGCTGGGATGGAGATGGCATTCTGACTCGCTCTGGAAGCGCAGCCATCGCAACGGCGGTGAAGCGGATGGGCGTTCCCGCAGTCGAATTGCGATCAACACGCCTAGGAGCATCGTTCCCTTTTGTCGGTGTCGACAATAAGGCCGTCGGTGCAATGGTGGCTGACCATCTTCTTGAACGGGGCTTTCGCCACTTTGGCGTCTACGCATTAGACACGGAATCGTTCTTCGTCGAACGTCGCGATAGTTTTCTCAAACAGCTACGCCAGCATGGGTTGAGTTGCACCGAATTCAGGCAGGCGGGATCAACCGAAAAGCCGAGCCAATGGGAAAGGCAGCAGAGTCGTCTCATGCAATGGATCGAAGAGTTGCCCAAGCCAGTCGGCATCATGGCGTGTACCGACCAACTTGGCTGCTGGCTGCTCGACGCTTGCAGTCGACAGGGTGTGCGGGTTCCAGAAGAATTGGCGGTGGTTGGCGTCGAGAATGACGAAACATTTACGACGATGAGTACTCCGCCTCTCAGTAGCGTTCGCCTAGCTGGACACCAAATCGGGTACGAAGCGGCAAGCCTTTTGGATCGTCTGTTCGGTGGCGAGCAGGTTCCTCAGCACACGCTGATAGCTCCAGTCGGTATCGAAACTCGCCAGTCGTCCGATGTGGTCGCCATCGAAAACCCACTGCTTTCTCAAGCCATTCAACTGATTCGAGATCGTGCCTGCAAAGGCCTGCGTGTTTCCGACATCCTCGAAGTTGTTCCTATCTCGCGTAGTTCACTAGAGCGAGGTTGCCGAACTGTCGTTGGACGTTCACCAAATGAAGAAATCAATCGTGTTCGGATCCATCATGTCTGTGATCTGCTGCGGGAGACCGACTTGAGTTTAGAGCATATTGCCCATCGATCTGGATTCAACACGTCGCAATACATGTTGCAACTCTTCAAGCGAACAATGGGCGTCACTCCAGGCACCTATCGTCGCCAATACTGGATCGGAAAGAACCTACGAGTCGAGCGAGTAGCCATCGAGATGTACCGTGGAACAACCGCGTCCGTTGATAAGGGGTGCGGTCTGCGCAAAGGCGATAGTATTTCTAAATAGCGAGGTAGAAATCGTTAGCTTAGGTAATTTCAGAAAACCAATGCTCTCATCGCTAGCAGATCAATGCTAGCGATGGTTTTCTACAAAGCAGCGTAACTCCATTTACTGCATCACTTTTCGGGTGACGCGTTTTTTTGCACCTTACGGTGGCCCTGTTGTGCTAGCGTTTGCTGATAGTCAGTTTTCATTAGAGATTGGGAGGATTATGCCGATATTAACGTGTAGGGAATCGGCTGGGCCGTGGCCTACCCGGCAGACGGTATCCCCCTGTTGGTCACTGGAACAATGTATTCCACTTTTAAGAGATTCGATGGATGGCCAACTCAAAAGGAGCACCTGGTCGCCGAACCCCATGCACCGCGGTAATCGGTTTTCTCGTCATCGCAGGCGGCTGCTCACTTTTGCCCGACCAAACCGATGGCGTGCGTTCTCGTTCAGAACTCCGATGTACCACTCGTGTTGTCGATAGGGACGCCAGCCATGAAATGGCACAGGAAGATCCCAATCCTGGGGGAGAACTAGTGGCGGACGATGCTAATGAAGTCGCGTTGGCTTCAGGGCAAACCGCAAATGGACAATCAACGCCTCTTTTGAGTTTGCCCGAGGTATTGCCCCGCGAAGAGCCAGCAACCGAGGAGCTACCGCCTGAGGGAGCAGAAGTTAAAGTTCCTGAAGCGACTGAGCAAATTCCAACTCCGAAACCTGAGTCGACTGCAACGCCGCTTCAGTTGCAAGACGTGATCGACTCGGTGTACTCATCCTATCCTTTGCTAGAAGCCGCGATTCTCTCGCGAAACATTGCCGATGGGGAATTGCTTTCCTCGCAAGGCGCATTTGATCTCAAGCTAAAGGGAGGTGGTACGAGCGGACCGTTGGGTTTTTATCGAACCAACCGCTTTGGCGCCGGTGCAAGTCAGCCGCTATTTCTAGGGGGCGAAATCTTCGGCGGCTATAAAGTGGGCCGCGGAAACTTTCAACCCTGGTTCGGCGAACGAGAGACGAATGATGGAGGCGAGTTCAGCGCAGGCTTTGCCGTTCCTCTTGGACAAAACCGTCAAATCGATGAACGCCGGGCGGCACTTTTTCGAGCAACTTACGGCCGTGACGCGGTGGAGCCAGACATCCAAACGCAGGTTCTTGCCTTTGTTTGGGAGGCCTCTTATGCATATTGGCAATGGGTGGCTGCGGGAGAAAATTATCAAATCGCCCAATCGCTGCTAGAAATTGCTCAGCAGCGGAACGATGGACTCAACAAGCGAGTGGATGCGGGGGACTTGCCGCGTATTGAGATGACAGACAACCAACGACTGATCGTCTCTCGGCAGGCGATCCTCATTGATGCCCAGCGAAAACTTCAACAGTCCGCGATCAAGTTGTCGCTTTTCCTGAGAACTCCCAATGGCGAGCCGATCGTTCCGGTTGAGGCACAGCTTCCGGCAGAGTTTCCCGAAGCCCTTTCGGTCGACCTCGAACAAATGGTGGGCGATATCCAGCTCGCCATGTCGAATCGCCCTGAACTCGTGTTTCTGGGACTTTTGCGGATGCAACTCGATATCGATCTGGCCCAGGCACGGAATTTGTATTTGCCGTCGGTCGATGCTATGCTGTTCGCTTCAAAAGACATGGGAGAGGCCGCCAGTCCCAAACGAGACAAAACGCCCTTTGAACTGGAAGCCTCTTTGCAGGTAAGCGTTCCCCTGCAACGCCGTAAGGCGAGGGGAAAGAGGCTAGCAATTGAAGGTAAATTGCAACAATTGTCCGCAAAAATTGGGTTCACTCAAGACAAAATTGCCACCGAGATCCAACAAGTTTACGCAGCACGCTCGGCCGCCTACGAACGTATCGCCAAGGCCCGCGAGAGCCTCGAATTGGCGAGCACGATGGAGCAGGCTGAGCGTCGCAAGTTCGATCTAGGTGATAGTAATTTATTGTTAGTCAACCTTCGGGAACAGGCGACCGCTGATGCGGCAAAAAATGTCGTACAGGCGATGCTCGATTACTTTCAAGCTCAGGCCGACTATCGCGCTGCGATGGCTTCGGAGCTCAACACAGAGATTGCGTCATAGGCTATGGATGAACAGACGACTACCAATCAGCAGTTCGGTGAATTGCTGGAATGGCTGGCCGCAGAGTGCGATGTCGCGTTCGATCGCGTGGTCGCTAAACGCGCCGTCCAAGAAGCGCAGCACGGATGGCCTGGAACTGAGCAACGCCGCTGGTGGAAATGGCTCATTGAGGCCGGCGACAGCGTCGGCTTACGAGTGCAGGTGGCAGAGTTTACTTCCAAGCAGGCGATGCAAGTCGTTCGGGAGAAAACCTTAGCGGTTCATTTGCCGGATTCTCCGACACCCTGGCTCTTGATCCACAAGCAGCGCCGCCGCAAGTTTCATGTCATCACCGCCGAGACGGGGCGCAGCGGACGCTGGGTCTCACGTTCTGAACTGGCCGCCTTGCTAGGAAACCCATCCCAGGAGGAGCTGTTGGTTTGGGTGGTTGTCGAACCAGCGACGTCTTGCCAGCCATCCGAAGCAAGCCACAAGGGTGGGCATCGACCGCAGCAAGCCCCATTGGACCGCCTCTGGACGATGCTCGCTCCGGAACGCCCTGATATTTGGGTCGTGCTGGTGTTTGCGCTGATTATCGGCATGTTGGCTTTGGCGACGCCTCTAGCCGTTGAGATGCTAGTGTCCACAGTTGCTTTTGGCCGCTCTGCGCAACCGATTATTGTTTTGGCGGTGATTCTGTTTGCGTTCCTCGCTTTTTCCGCCATCGTTCAGGCGGTGGAAAAGTTTGCCGTCGAACTCATTCAGCGACGATTATTCGTGCGAATCGCCGGAGATTTAGCCTATCGGCTACCGCGTATTCGCCGTGATGCGATAGACGGGCAATTTGCCCCTGAATTGGCCAACCGATTCTTTGATGTAGTCACCGTCCAGAAAGTGGTAGCAACCTTCCTGGTGGAAACCCTCGACTTGGTGATTGTGACGGTGGTCGGCATGATCGTGCTGGCGCTGTACCATCCGCTCTTACTGGGCCTCAATCTTATTATGGTCACGCTGATTCTGTTTGCGCTATTCGTCTTGGGGCGGGGTGGCATTGCCAGCAGCATCAAAGAGTCGAAAGCCAAATACACGATGGCAGCTTGGCTCGAAGGCTTGGCCCGTTGTAGTAATGCTCTCAAGCATGGGGGGGGCTCCGAATTCGCCATCGAACATGCTGACCGCATCGCAGGAACCTACTTGAAGCTCCGGCAGAACCATTTCCGGATCCTTTTCCGTCAAATTCTATTTAGTCTTGGTTTGTACGCGGTGGCCAGTGCCATCTTGCTGGGCGTCGGCGGGTTTTTGGTCATTCAAGGCCAGTTGTCGTTGAGCCAATTGGTAGCCGCCGAGTTGATTATTTCGCTCATTTTGGGGTCGGTGACGAAAGTAGGAAAACACCTTGAGGGTTTCTATGACCTCATGGCATCGGTCGACAAATTGGGGGTGCTGTTTGACTTGCCCCTGGAACGCCGAGATGGCCTGCTCTCTCTTCTTCCGACGCCTCCCCAAAAAAACGGTGCTGGGCTACGACTCCGCGAAGTCTGCTACGGATACAACGAAGGCCAAAGTGTCCTGGAGAAAGTCACCCTGACTGTCGAATCGGGATCAAGCGTGGGTATCGGGGGACCTCCCAGTTGTGGAAAAACCACGTTGGCCGAGTTGTTGTTCGGCCTCCGTCGACCGACTTCCGGAAGTATCGAACTGGACGGAGTCGATTGCGACGATGTCCGGCCTGACATTTTCCGGAGGCATGTATCACTGGTCGGACCGGTCGAGGTGATTGATGGTACGATCGCCGAAAACGTCCATCTCGATCGAGTCGAAGTCGATTCTACTAAAGTCCATGATTCTCTACGACAAGTCGGCTTACTAGACGATGTATTTTTGTTGCCCAATGGCTTGGAAACTCAACTAACAGCCACAGGATCCCCTCTCTCGGAAACTCAGCTACGTCGGTTAGTACTCGCACGAGTAATCGCTGGGTGTCCTCGCCTGCTTATTATCGACTCTCTGTTAGATTCGCTTCCTGACGATCAGGCTTTCGAATTGCTCTCTGCCTTTACCGGAGAACAGGCACCTTGGACCCTGATCGTTTTCAGCGGTCGACGCCAAATTTTGGAGCGATGCGATCACACTTTCAACCTAGCTGAGAGTACGTCGGAACCTAAAGACCTAGATACGAAAGGGTTGTGACCATGATTTGGAACAAGGGCTCTTCCGTGGCGATCGGCCAAATCGCCGAGTTCGAGGAACGCTTCCCTTCTCTGCGCCTGGCGAAGTCGTCGCGTTGGATACGCCACATGGCCAAGTGGTTGGGATTATTGCTTTTCGCGATTATTTGCTTCACGGCATTCGCACCGTGGCAGCAATTCGTCCGTGGCAGCGGTCGGGTTGTAGCTTACGCGCCGTTACAGCGCCGGCAAGTGGTACAAGCGCCGATTTCCGGTCGAGTTGCACGTTGGGCTGATGGTATCCGTGAAGGAACTCGTGTCGAGAAGGGGCAAAGGATCGTTGAAATCCAAGACCTGGATCCCAACCTGCTTTTACGTTTGCAGGAACAAGTCGTGGCAACCAAAAATGAGTTGGAAGCGCTGAAACAAGTGTCTTACGCCTATGAGGCGCAGATCGGAGCCTTTCAAGCCGTACGAGAGCAGACGGTCGCCGCCGCCGAGGAGTACATCATGATGGCTCAACAAAAGTTGAAGGCGGAAAATCAGAACCTGGAAGCCGTAGAGGCCGCTCTGCTACAGGTCGAGGCGGACTACGAACGACAAAAACAACTGGCCGACGAAGGATTGGCATCGACCTTCAAGCAACAGGTCGCCCAACGGAAAAGGCAGGAAGCCCTAGCCAAGGTGGAGCAGGCCAAAGCGTACATCGCTTCGGCGCAGAATGGCGTCAACGCAAAGAACAATGAACGTGGCGCGAAAGAACGCGAAGCACAAGCCAAAATCAATTCGGCGACTGCGCAACTCCGCAAGGCCCAAGGCGACGTGGCCAAGACCGAAAAAGAGTTGGTGGCCTTAAACGTAAAGCAGACCCAACAGCAAAGCCAAGTGGTCACGGCTCCCTGGAACGGATTTATCTTCAAGTTCGAAACCTTCCAACAAGGGGCGATGGTCAAACAGGGAGATCCGCTGTTTACGCTGGTTCCTGAGACGACCGATCGGGCCGTCGAGATTTGGCTAGATGGCAACGACGCGTCGTGGGTCTCGACGGGAAGGCATGTGCGGCTTCAATTCGAAGGCTGGCCAGGAATTCAGCTTGCCGGGTGGCCCTCGATTGCCGTAAACACCTTTGGTGGACGAGTTGCCGTGGTAGACTCGACCGACGACGGCAAAGGCCAGTTTCGAATTTTAATCCAACCCGATCCTACCGACGATCCTTGGCCATCCGATCGTTTCCTACGACAAGGGGTTCGAACCAACGGCTTGGTGATGTTGGAACGAGTTCCGTTATGGTTTGAGATCTGGCGACAAATGAACGGTTTCCCTCCGGTTGTGGAAGTAAAACAACCCAAGAAAGCAAAAAAGCCTAAGATAAAGTAACGTCGATGGCGCCTGTTTTCGGTCCGAAGAATCCAACCCACCAACTGGGTATGGACGGTGGATTCTTCTACGCTTTTCGTGGTTCAATAGAGCTACGCTTACAATCTTTCCTTTGCCCTCGCCACATTATGCCTGAATACGTTGTTTTGTTGTCGGTTCCTGGTCTACGTCGCCAGGATTTAGAAAAGATGCCTCGCCTGCGATCATTGGTGGCGGAAGGCGACCGGGCCGAGCTGGTGGCTAGTTTTCCGGCGGTGACTTGCCCGGTGCAAGCCAATATGACGACCGGGGCACCGCCGAGCGAACATGGGGTCGTCGCGAATGGCTTCTATTGGCGAGATCAACAAGAAGTGGAGATGTGGACTTCGACGAACGGTTGTGTTCAGAGTCCGCAGTTGTGGGATATTATGCACCGGCACAATAGCTCACTGACCACGGCAGCTTGGTTTCCGCTGCATAGCAAAGAGTGTGGCGCAGATTATGTTTGCACGCCGGCCCCGATTCACCATGCCGATGGCAGCGAGTCGATGTGGTGCTACACACGTCCTGAGGAATTTTATCAGGAGATGATTGACGAGTTGGGCCAATTTCCGCTGCAACATTTTTGGGGGCCGATGGCGAACATCAAATCGACGGCGTGGATCGTTGACTCCGCGATACGTGCCGCCAGGCAATATCGTCCCAACCTGTTTTACATTTATTTGCCCCACCTCGATTATGCCGCACAAAAACTGGGGCCTGATAGCGAGGGGGCAACTCTGGCGCTAGCCGATCTGGATGCCGTGCTTGGAAAACTGATTGATGGCTTCGCTAGCGCTTATGGAGATGCGCAACCGCTCTGGTTGGTGGCGAGCGAGTATGTGATCACTGCGGTCGACCACGTCAGCTATCCAAATCGGGTACTCCGCGAGGCGGGGTTGCTAGCGGTTCGAGAAGAAAGCGATGGCGAGCATCTCGATTTTTCGGCCAGCCGAGCTTGGGCCATGGTAGACCATCAGTTCTCGCATGTTTTCGTACGCGACTCAGACGCGGCGACGATCGAACAAGCCAAAAAACTACTTGCCAGCGAAGCTGGCGTAGCTGAGGTTCTGACAAGAAAAGAAACTGCCCGTTATGACTTGGAGCATGAACTTTGTGGCGATTTGGTAGTGATTTCGAAGCCAAATAGCTGGCAGGCGTATTATTGGTGGCTCGATGATGCCCGCGCGCCAAGCTTTGCGCGATCGGTAGATATTCACAGTAAACCTGGATACGATCCGGTTGAACTCTTCTGGGACCAGAGCGCCGGGGGGGTACCCCTGGATGCGAGTCTGGTGAAAGGCTCGCACGGCGCCCCCACAGTCGAACCGAGCCAACGGGGCGTATTGTTTTCTTCTCAACGAGGCGTCTTTGTCGAACGCCCCATGGCAGATACCGACGTGGCAGACATTGTTTTGCGGCAGTTTGGTATTTGAATGACGCGGGGCGGCGTAGTGGTCCGTCAAGCTAGCATCGGTGGGTGCCACTGTCTGGCTTGTCCAGCAGTGCGAAGCGGGTACCAGGGTTCCACTGCTGGGCAAGCCAGACAGTGGCACCCAGCAATTCAGGATTGACTGACCAGCAGGCACCACCGCTATTGAGTGTTGTCTTCTCCGGCTGGGTAAACTGCGCCTGCCCTCGCATATACGGTAATACGCGCATACCCGGCCTACCGATGTTTTTCGTGTACACCCACGCTTCCGCTACGGTCGGTACTTACCGTATATCCCCCCTTCCTCGTGAGATTTGGTTATGAAATACACTTTCGGCCGAGTCGCCAGTTGTCTGCTGGCTGTCGCTGCAACCCAGATTTTTTCTTCAAACACGATGGCAGCAACCTATCGTGGCGTCATCCCAGGCACGGGAACAAGGATCGATTATGTAGGCGACGATTTCGAGGACACGTCTTGGGGCTTTATCAATAATTTCCCGAAGAGTTCGCGCGAGCAAGATACGCGGTTGAGATCTCCGACAGGCCGTTCGACAAACGGTCGTTGGATTGAAGGTCCGGAACGGGGGCAACCTGACCACATGAAAGTTGTGCCGACACCTGCGGGTGGTTTGGAGGGTAGCCAACATGCGCTGCTAATCCGAACGCTGCATTCAGGCATTCCCGGCTACAACTCTCGCGACGTGCAGCAAGACGATTTAATTGCCAACTGCATTTCGCGACTGAACATGAGCATTCCGGTTTCGGATACTCCCAGCGTGGTTACTCGCATTTATTTGCCGCCAGCGGATCAATGGGAAAATCGCAGTGGTCCGCAGTTCGGTTTTCGCATTAGCGCCTCGACCACTACGACTGAGCGAGTTTCTAACGGATTCTTTGGGTCGCGATCTAGCACTACCTCCGAGCCTTACTGGCCGGGGATCTGGATCAATTTCCGCAGCGAGACGAGCCGAGGAGTTGAAGAGGACTCGGCGTTCCTTACCATTCGCGGTAACCGCCAAGGGCGTGATGTCCGTATGAAGAACATCAGTGCCGAGGAATTCGGCTGGTGGACTTTGGGGATGACGGTCACTCCCGACGGGATGGTTCACTACTTCGCTAGCCCTGGGGTCGACGACTTGACAGCCGACGATCATCTTACGTCGCAGTTCCCCTATAGTTTCCGCGCCGAGCGATTCCGGACCTTCTTTTTCGACGCCTGCAACAAGAACGATGGCAAGACTTGGTCGACGCCCTTCGTAGTCGACGACACGCGGCTATATCTTGTGAATCCAAGTCGAGTCGCAGCAAATGTGAAGCGAAACATGGAACGTGAGGCACGGAGAAAAGCCCAACGCAACGCCAAGCAAACCAAGAAATCGAAGCGACGCTAGTTGGGGGCTGGCCTCCGGCGAGTCGTAGACACGCGGTTATTTTGGGTTTAACGCTTGGGGTGAAGTGGTTGCCTGTTGGCATGAATGTTAGGCGATATAACCCCATTGCTTGAATTGCGATTGCAAGTCGGGTTCGTCTTTGAAGGTCTGAAAGTAGCTAGTCGTCCCTGGTAAATGTACTGCCGGCGTGGATTTTCGCTTTTATTTGTGTTTGCTGGATGCGAGTTAGGCGAGCGTGGTTAGCGTGGTTCGGTTCGAGGCGTTTCGGGGGGCGATATGGATGGCCAGCACCGTCTTCAACCGCCCGATCACGCCCAAAAAGAGCGAAAAAAAATCCAGCGCAGCAGCTTCCGAAGATTGTATCCGGCGGCGGCCAGTAAGGTATTGATTTGGTTGCCCGTTTTACCCGTCCGATGATTGCGACTCAGCCGGTTGTCGCTCTTGAGGTGACCGATCGTTGGCTCGGTTTGCCGAATTGCGCCTTCGAGTGTGTGCCCATCGTAAGGGTTACTGTCGAGAGCATGCGCACCAACGATCCAGTTGCTTTTGCTCGTAGTCGCAATACTTGACTTGCAGCCGAATTCGTAACGCTTGTGCGCTTTGCCCTTCGCGATGCACTCCACCTCGGGAGCGTGAACGCTGTAGAGTTTTTTCTTGCTGGTACGAGTTTGAGCAAGCAGTCGATGCGCTAATACCAAGAGTTCTCGCAAAGGCTTGTCGACGTTCACTTTTCAAGTTCCTGCGGCTTGAGCGCCTTCATGGCAATCGCCGTGTGGATGGTTGCTTCCAGAAGTTTTTCTAATCGTTTGACACCAACTC